>CASPWD010000005.1 GCA_949425635.1 uncultured Bacilli bacterium
TTTGATCACAAAGCTACTCAAATTGACTTTTTTACTTAGTTTTCAAAGATCATTTTCTGCTTCCAAGCTCTTTTCTTGGTTGCTTATCTAATATACCAAATTGTTTTATTTATGTCAACTTTTTTCGACATTTTTTTAAAACTTTTTTTCTTTTGTTTTTGGCATATTTCTTTGCTTTTTTTTAGCTCTTTTAGGAGCTTTTCATCAGCAACGTTGAATAATATACCACTAGTTTTTTTCATTGTCAACTTTTATTTTAACTTTTTTTAAAAAAATTATTTTTTGGTATATTTTCAGGGCTTTTTTCTTCAAAAGCAACTTCATTATAACACAAAAACAGCTACTGTCAAATTTTTATTGCTTATTTTTAAATAATTATTCTTTATGCTTATATAAAGGCTAATTATACCTATATTTATTATATGTATTTATGAAAAAATAATTACAAAAAAAAGAAGCTTTTAATAGGAAAAACTTCTATTTTAATCTTTTATTAGTATTTCTGCTTTATCTTGTTTAAGCCAGTCGATAATGTATTTTAAGTTTTCGATAGTTGTTGCAACACATCCGGCAGTTGTTTCTTTATTTTTTACATGGAAGAATATAGCTGATCCATGATTTATTTCTTTAGGATTAATGTTATATTCAATCACAAAGGCTAATTCATATTGTTTGGGGTAGTCACTCAAGTGTTCTGCGCTATTCCAATTTATTTCTTTAACTGTATTCATGTAAGGATAGTTGAAACTTTTATTAGACTCTGTAACCTCAACCCATTCATTATAGTATTGTGATGTTGCATCATCTACCCAGTAATGGTTATTATTTATTTTGTAATATGGATATTCAAAAGTATTTTCTAAAGTTCCAAAGGCAAATCCTAATTTATATAAGCCAATTGGAGTACATCTATCCCCTTCTTTTTTATTGTTAGTTAAACCATTCTCTCCTATATATACCCCATATAGTGTTTTTATTAAATTTTTATTTTCATATAACTCAATTGTATTTTTACTATAATCAACTATTATTAGTTTATTTTCTTCTGGCTGTTTCTCCATAATGAACCCTCCCTGTTTCGTCATACTTCATGGTATAAGATGTTTCATATAGATGACTTATTGCTAATATTGTTTTAAGCATTTTCATATTGGCACGCATATTTGATGTCATAGTAATATTGTAATTGCCTATACGGTCTCCATACGGAGCAATTGGATTACCACCCATTTTAGATAATTCCAATATAAATGATGAAATATATTTTTTTCTTAGTAAATCTCCTACTCCAGAAATTTTATCTGGATAGCCCATAGTTTTATATGGATTATATGTACCTGTTTTTTCTTGATATTCAGTTCCTGTTTCTCTTGCATATTCTGTAGCTAAACGATTATTTATTAGAAAGGAGAAATTTCTAGTGACAACTTCTGTATGAGCTTTTTCCATATCGTCTTCGGCAACTGGATACAAATAGATTAGACCACCTGTTCCATGAATATTAAAGAATGCATAATTTTCATTTTTCTTGTCTTGTTGTTCAAGAAAATCTAATAAAGCTTTATTTTCTGGAGTGTATTCAAAAGGCTCGTCAAGACTTCGACTGGGCATTCCTACTGGTCCTGGAACATTTTTTAAAAGATTATTATCTCTTAAATTAGCATATATTAATCCTTCACTTGATGTTCTTTCTTTTATTTCGTTGTAGAAATAGATGTTATTGTCATTTAAGTTAACTCCACTACTATTAGCAAAAAAGTTGGCTAAAGTTTCAATCGGAAATTTATTTGTACTATATATTTTTCTTAAAGTTTCTTTTAGTTTACAATGTTTTTCATCTGTTTCAGGAATACACTCAAGACTTAAACCTTCAAATATTTTATGATGTAATTTTTGTGGTGAAATAGACTTCTTTTCTTTTAGCTTTTCTGTCCATTTTTCGTTAACAAGATTTTCTATGGCTTTTATATCAATATTAGTGGAACTAGATAAGAAGGAAGTTATATATTGTGGAGTTATTTCTCTATCAATACTTAGATGCCAAAAAAGTTTAGTTAATTCACTTCGGGATTGAGTAATGGCAAATTTTTCACAGAAAAAGTTTATTATGGCATTGACTCCTGTAACATTAATATCATCTTCACGATATGAAGCCCAATACTTCTTGCTGAATTGTTCTATTTCTTCGACTGTCATATCCTTCATTATATAATTAAGAGCGTATGTTGTTGTAAAGAAACCTTCGGGATTTTGACATGGGATAAAATCTAACGTGAATTGTTCTGGGTCGAAATCTTTATATACTCCATTAGCTAAGGCAATATTTTCCATTAACTGAGTTATATAATCGACACCTATTATTTCGTTACCATGAGCTCCTGCCATATAAACAATGTGCATTGGGCCATTGCCTATAGAATAGTGTTCAATATCAAACCCACATTCTGATTGACCAATTGGTTTATGAACTGTTACTGGAAATTTATTTAGAGGATTATTTATTATATTAGATAATCTTTTATTATATTTATCATAATCTAATATTTCATAAGTTATTTTATAATCTTCCATATTAACTATCCTTTCTTTTGGATTTCTTTTTATATTTTATATAATTGTAATTAAAAATATTATTAGTTTTTATAATAAAAAACCTCTACAATAATATTATAATGATTGTAAAGGTTTAAGTAAACGATATTTATTTTTTAATCTGTAAAGACTTTTTGAAAGTTACCATTTATTTCAACACCATTTGCTTTAACTAAAAAAGCATTAGGGTCAAGATCTTTTAATTGTCTTTCTAGTCTTTGTAACTCATATTTAGATAGAACAATATAAGTTATATAGGTTTTAGAATGATTATATCCTCCAGTTGCTTCCCAATATGTTGCGTCTCGATCAATCGTATTTTTTACAAAGTCTAAAATTTTATCTGGTTTATTTTTTGTAAAGACTATTGCTGTTGAGCAGATATTTTGTTCATGTGTATTGTCTAACATCAAAGTTAAAAAGACACTATATATTATTGAGTAAATCATTGTTTCTAGACCATATAGAACTCCACATATAATATAGATGATTATATTTATTACTAAATCTAATTTGCCAACTGATAGATTACGATTTTTCATACTGATAATAATACCTACTATTTCGGTTCCACCACCACTTGAGCCTGCTGATAAAGACATGCCACAACCTATTCCAGCTAATATTCCACCAATTAGAACTGAGGTTAACATACTATCAACGATTGGTTGCTCTGGCACGGGAATTATAGATAAGAAGATAGTTTGTATTACTACGCATAGAATGGTACGCCAAAAGAATGGTTTACTAACTTTTTTATATGCTAGGATAAATAATGGAATATTAATTATAAAATAAATAAGTCCTGATATATCAAAGGTAAATTCAATATGAAACATTGTGGATAAGAAGCTTCTTATTAACTGGGATATTCCTAGAACTCCTCCATTATAAAGGCTGTTTGGAACGATAAAGATATTGATAGCTATTGAAAAAATTATAATACCAATTAAGGCTTTAACCAGTTCTTCGGTGTTCCATTTGAAAATATTATATATTTTGTTTTTTATTATAGACATAGTTATGTTCCTTTCTGTTACCAAGATAATTTTAACATTTTAAAATAAAAAAGAAATACTTTTGTTAAATATTCCTTTATATTTTGTTAATTATCGACAATCTCACTATCTTCTTTATTTAGTTCTTCAAACATTTTAGACATAGTTTCATTACCATTTGTTAATTTCTTTATGGTTAGTTCTTCAGCTTTATTGTTAGCAAGTCTTAAATTATTTTCACTAGATAGTAAAGCTTCTTTAGTTTTTTGTAAATGATCAATTGTTTTGTCTATTTCATCAATAGCTTTTTTAAATTTTTCACTAGCTAGACGATAATTACGTCCAAATCCTTCTTTAAAGGATTCCATTTTTTCTTCAAAGTTTGATATATCGATATTTTGATTTCTGATAGTAGCTAGTTCTTTTTTATAACTTAATGAGTTTAGAGCTATTCCTCTTATAAGAGTTATTAAAGGTATAAAGAATTGAGGACGGATTACATACATCTTTTCATATTTATGAGACATATCTACTATTCCATTATTATAGTATTCATTATCTATTTCAAGTAATGATACTAAAACAGCATATTCACATTTTTTCTCTTTACGGTCTTTGTCTAATTCACGCAAGAAATCTTCATTTTTATGCTTTGTTGAAGTTTGGTCAGCTTCATTTTTCATTTCAAACATAATAGAAACTATTTCCGTTCCTTCATCATCATAATCTCTAAAGATAAAGTCTCCTTTTGAACCTGTTTTTATATCATTATCTTTTTCGAAATAAGCATTTTTAAATAATGGCCTTAAGGAATTGAATTCATTACTACAATGAACTTCTAGGGATTCACCAATCATTTTAGTAGATTGTCTCGCTTTAAAGTCTTTGTAGTAAGCTAATTGCTCTTCTTTATTTTTTAGTTTTTCTTCGTAACTTTCTTTTAAGTTCTTTTCTTTTAATAGATATTCGCTTTTACTTAAATTAAGTTCACTATTCAAATTACTTAGCTCTTTATCTTTTTCAGCAATCGTATTTTTAATAGCAAGCTCTGTCTCCGTTTCTTTTAGTTTAAGTTCATTTTTTAAATTAGATAGTTCTAGTTCTTTTTTATTAAGTTTATCTGTGTATTCTTTTTCTAGTTTATTTTCAACTTGTTCTTCTTTTGTCTTTAACTCGTTGCGAAGATTTGTTAATTCAATGTCTTTTTTATTTAATTCTTCTTTTAGTTTACTTGTAATATCCGCTTCTACTAATTTTATAGCATTTTCTTTATCTTTTTGATATTGCTCTTCTCTTATATTTATTTCTTTATTAAATTCTTTATCTCGAATTTGTTTTACTATTGAATCGTAATCTGATTCATCTATTTGGAATACTGTTCCGCATTTTGGGCATTTTATTTCATTCATGTTGGACTTCCTTTCTTTGTGTATATTTATTGTAACATAAAACTGACATTGTCTGCTTCATGTCAGTCTTGAACATTTATAATATTTTTAAGTTTATTTATTTGTCTATTTAATAGGATGCATAATTTATGAATTCTATCGTCACTTATCCCTGTAATATTTTTATATTTAGTAAGAAGTTCATCGAATTCTTCCACTATTCCATCTAACTTATTAACATCTATTCTTTTTATGTTATCTACAATCTTTATTATGTTGTCGAATGTTTCAATATTATAAAAGAAACGACCTTCACCACTAATGGCAAGTTCATCACTATCATACGCTATAACATTTAAGGATTGGCCATTGTCAAATATCGGAGCTACATCTAACCATTTTAAATTATTAACATCTCTTATAATACCAAAATTATTTAAATGTCTGTCCTCATTCATAATTAAAAAGTCTAAAATATACATATTCTCTAATTTTTCCTTGGCATTTGTAATTCCATGATCTTCTAATATTTTTATGTAATTAAAATAGTCTTTTTTCGATTTGTTTTTTGTGATGCCATTTAGTATTTGAGAAGCTGGAATAAATTCTGTGTCTTTGTTTATAAAACATTCACAACTTGATACTACTTTATTATTTATTACTTCTAATGTATATGGGACATGTTCAAAATTTAATCTATTACATATCATACTAGCTAGTACTTCATTGAATGGTTGTAATATTTCATTTTTGTAGCCACTTTTTAATAAGCATCTCTTACTATCCTTTATTATCCATGCTTTTTTTAGCATTCCATCTGTAGTATTGTTTGGAGTCTTTAAGGAATTCGTTGATGTTATATTTATCTCATTGTTGGATAAAGAAGCTGTCATAAACTCAGAATATTCAAAGTCATGATCAAAGAAATTTATATCATCATATGTTATATTTGCATCTAATGGTTTTATCCAATATTGGTCGGATAAAGATAAGCCGAAAGCTTTATCAAGTAGTTCTTCTGGAGTTTTTATATTTAATCTAACTAAAAGAATATCTAATTTATCACGCCAAGAAGGAATTCCTCTTCCCTTAAACCAATCTGATAAGGCGATTTTGAATTGAGTTTCATCATAGTTATTATATAAATTACTTAATGATAAAGGAGAATATTCTATATTTTTTATTTCGATAATTTCATCAAAAAATTTTGAAACATTATTGTATTCTGCAACTAATACTTCTGTATTTTTGTGCATTAATATACATTTCATAGAAATCCTCCTTTATACTAGCAATACTTTACTTCAGTTAACTGTTCTTTTTATTTTTCTTCTTATTATAAGCTACTTGAAGGAAATTCTTTGTTATATCATAATGATCTATTTTTTTGTAGTCATCTGATGCTAGAATATCTAGAAAATCACGACAATATTCATTGTTATCAAAATATACTGGATATTCTCTGTTTAGTATTTTTATGCAATTTCCACCAATAATATTTAATATATCATCGATATCATATTCTTCTAATATTTTTTTATTTTTTATGATAAACTTAATTTTTTTATTTTCATTTTTTAAATTACTCAATAGCGAATAAATATCATTATTATTTATTTTTAATTCATTATTTATAATAAAGTTAACAACTTTTTCATTAAATTCTTCATTAAATGTTTCTTTATGTCTTAAAATAAAATCTATTTTCTTTTGATCTAACAAATCAGATTCTAAAATTTCATTTAGGATGATATTGTTCATATTATCAATTTTTTTATTTTCTAAATAATCAAAAGAATTTATAAGAATGCTTGCTTTTTCAATATCTGACAACTCTTCATTATTTATTATTACATTATATTTTTCAATATCTTTTATTACAATTTTTTTATCTTCTATTTGAATTTTTAGTTTTTCAATTGGTATACCATCAATAGTAGTATATATTCTATTGTTCATTACTGACTTGTTTATAATCTTATAAGTTTCATTATCTATGGCATTATTTTTCACAATCTTTCCGCATAGATTCAAATACTTATCATGGTCAAACTCATCAGTTGATAAATCAAATTTATTTTCTTCAATAAATTCTAACAAATAATCATCAATTTCTTGTTCATTATAAACAAAAATATTATAAATATTGTGCCAATTACCAATAATCTTATTGTGCTCTTTTAATAATTCATAGTATTTTTTGTCTATTGATGATATATCTGAAAACTTAGTTTCTTCAATTTTGATTAATTTTTCAAATGTATCTTCATCTAAATTATTCTTTGCAATAAAACCAACTAGAAATTCATCACTATCTTTTTGAGTGATAGCTCTTTTTAATATAATATTTATTGTATCTTCAATATTATAACTTATCATTTTTTTTACATTATTATCAGATTTATTTGATAAAATTGATTCTAAGATTTTATTGATATCATAATCTATTCCTAAATGTTCACATAATTCCTGAATTTGATTAAAGTTTTTTTCAAACATATTGTTTTCATAAATTAAGTTCAACATATTTGGATTTTTCTTGCTAAATATTACGCTTGATTTAAATGTTATATCAAAATCCAATAATTTATATTCAATCTCATTATAATGTTGTTCTAAAATATCTAGAATTCCTTCCTCACTAGTAACATAATTATAAAATGGTGAATTCTTTTCTAATAGACTAGGAGAGATTTCTTTAATTGTTTTATATACATAATAATGTACTAAATTTTTATCATCTGCCAAATAACTTTTCGAAATAACATTCCATATTTTATTAATATTTTTTCCTATGTTACTTATGAATTTTACTCCACTTTCTTCTATATTTGCTATTGTTAAGATTTTATAAGGAGTAATATTTTCAAAAATCGAATTTATAAATTCTTTACTATTTTCCCTTTTTAATATTTCTTCATATAGTTTTTTCTGACACATAGAATCAAGTATAAAATTCTCTGTACCAATTTCATCTATCATTGCTGATGGGTTTACTATTTCACTATTCCAAGAAATTATTTCTCCAATTATGATTCTTTCTAAGACCTCTTCATCAGTATCATTAAGCACTATCTTGTGCTGTTTCATAATTATTTTTTTAGTATTTTGATTTACTAAGTCATACTCTATAAGAACTTTTTCAAACTCATTTAATTTGTCTTCCCTACTCTCAGAAAGGTAGTATAAATATTCTTTTATTTCAAAACTTTCTAGTGTGTTATAGTTAATATTTTCATTTTCTATACTCGAAATCTCATATTCTATTTGCAATTGTTGCTCTTTTTTACCTTGGCTTTCAATTAATTCTTTAATCTTGTTTTTTTCCATAAAACTAAAAAGTTCTTCTTCATCTAATATATTTCCTTCGTATTGGGAATATATTTCATTATCTAATATTTTATAGAACCTCTCTGGATTATCTTCTATTTCTTTTGTAGTAGTTAAAATAGCATCATTTTTATCATAAAAAGATAATATATCATTTTCATTTAGAGTATATTTATTTTTCAAGAAAAGAAGAAACTCTTTTATATATTTTTCTATAATATCTTTTTCTAATTCTTTTAGTTTATCTAATCTATTTTTGGTTGCTTTAATTCTTTTTTCTTTAATATAATATACGCAATCTTTTCTAAATTCTTTGGTTATGAAGAATGAAATAAGTCCTTTGTTGTAATATAATAGTTCAAATTCCTGAGGATATAAAACCTTATATGCTGACATATAAAATAATTGTTTAACAATCAATTTGTTTTCATCATTTATATTTTGCTTAAAAATTCGATATTCATTTATAATTTCATATGCTTTTCTTGCATTATCAGTAAATGAACCAACGATTCTAAAGTCAGTTAGATCTAATCCACACTTTAATTCTTCTTCTAATTCTTTTTTAAAAATATCTTTTGTACTTTGATCACCAGCATATGGAATTATTGGTATTATAATGTCAAAAAATTTGGTACGTTTTTCTCCACTATCAAAAATAGTATCTCCTACCGCATATATAAATCTAATTGTTTTATTGTTAATTGCTATGTTGATGATTGCATTTATTTCTTTTAGTTTCGAAAAAATTTTCTGGCACTCATTTAGTCTATCAATATCTTCAAATACAATTATTTCATAGTCTGTATTTAGAAAAAAGTATACTAGCTCATCTATGTATTTATTAAGAATAGACAATTCTTCAGTGTTATTAGCACTTGCTTTTATATCTGATATGCTTAAATTTATACTGTTAAAATTAAATCTACTAAGTATATAATAAAACATAAACCAAATGGCAAAAAATGTGATTGTGCATAAGGTATACATTATTGTTGTTCCATTTTCTAACTCTAAAATTTTTTTATTACATATTATATTAAAAATGAAGCAAATAATAGGGTTTGCAATTATTGAAGTTAATAGAGACCATATTATAATCACATTTTTGTCTTTATCTATTCTGGCAATTCTTGAAAATGGAATCTTATCAGGTCGTACAGAATATATTATTTGTTGTAATATGCTGATTTCTATGTCTTTTATTTCGCCTGATTCTAATTTTGGTTTATTTTGTTCTATGTATGAACCGAGTGATACATATAGAGTTTTGTTTTTATATTGTGAATTTTTTATATAGGATTTAATAACACTACTTTTACCAGCACCGAATCCACCAGAAATAGCTATGTTTTTATTTTTATATTTATGGCTATTTTCATATTCTTTTTCTAATATTGCTTTATCTAGATATGGTTTATAAATTTTTACATCTTCTGCTTCGTATGATGGAGCCAATGAAATAAGATTGTTATTTTTCATAGTCATACCTCCTGTTGGAGTTATATTACCATAATTTTCCATATTTTAAAAATTTTCCTAATAGATAAAAAAATAGCTCAGTTTTACCTTGGCTATTTATAAATTCATTATACTAAATGTCCTTGTTCTTTTATTACTTCAATTATTTCATCGACATATTTAGTACATAGTTCATTTGTAGAAGCTTCAACCATTACTCTTATTACTGGTTCTGTTCCTGATTCTCTTACTAGGACTCTTCCTTCACTACCAAGAATGCTTTCTACTTCTTTTATTTTATTTTGGACTACTTCATCTTCTTTAACGGCAGGTTTACTTTTTACTTTAACATTTTTTAATAATTGTGGATAAATAACTATTGGTGATGCTAATGTACTAAGAGTACTTTTACTTTCTATTACAGCTTCCATTATTTTTAAAGAAGTTAGAATCCCATCACCTGTAGTAGCATGTTTAGAGAATATAATGTGTCCTGATTGTTCACCACCTAAAACATGACCATTCGTCACCATATTTTCATTAACATATTTATCTCCTACAGCAGTTTTTTCGTATTTAATGCCTATTTTATCACAAGCTTTATATAAACCTAGGTTTGACATTACTGTTGTAACGATAGTATCATTAGCTAATTCTTTATGATCTTTTAAGTATTTTCCACATATATAAAGTATTAAGTCTCCGTCAACAACATTCCCTTTTTCATCAACAGCTAAACATCTATCAGCATCTCCATCAAAAGCAAAAGCAATATCAAGCTCTTTTTCTTTAACTAACGCTTGTAATCCTTCAATATGAGTTGAGCCGCAATTCGTATTTATATTTAAACCATCTGGGTCATTATTAATAACATATGTTTTAGCTCCTAGGGCATCGAAGACTGCTTTGGCAATGTTTGAACTTGCTCCATTTGCACAATCCAAACCTACTTTAATATTTTTAAATGCTCTTGTAGGTACTGACATTAAGTAACCAATATATCTGTTTCTTCCTACTGAATAGTCTGTTGCACACCCTATTTCATCTTTTTTAGCGAATGGTAATTCTTCTATTTCACCATCAATATATTTTTCAATTAAATCTTCGACTTCTGAAGACATCTTATGGCCTTTGTTATCGATAATCTTAATACCGTTATCATAGTATGGATTATGAGAAGCTGAAATCATTATTCCGCAATCAAAGTCATCTGTTCTTGTTATATAAGCAACACTTGGTGTTGTAGTTACATGCATTAAATAGGCATTAGCTCCACTAGCAGTTAATCCAGCTACTAAAGAGTACTCCAACATATATGAACTTCTTCTTGTATCTTTTCCTATTACTATTCTTGCATGGTCTTTGTTTTGGCCAAAGTACCAACCAAGGTATCTTCCTACTTTATAGGCATGTTCTACAGTTAAATTAACATTGGCTTCTCCTCTGAAACCATCTGTTCCAAAATATTTTCCCATATTAAATATTCTCCTTTTCTATGATGTTATTCATATTTTTATATATTGAGTTTTCAAGTACTACTCCTCTTACACATGATGTAGGATAGATATTAGTATTACGTCCGATTACTGTACCAGGATTTAAGACACTATTGCATCCTACTTCAACATAGTCACCTAACATAGCTCCTACTTTTTTTAGATTAGTTTCTATTACTTCATTATTTTTTCTATCATTAATCTTAACTAAAGTTTTATCACTTTTTACATTACTTGTAATAGAGCCTGCTCCCATATGAGATTTATATCCTAAGATAGAGTCTCCAATATAGTTATAATGTGGTACTTGAACATTATCGAATAGAATTACATTTTTTAATTCTACTGAATTACCTACAACACAGTTTTCTCCTACTAAGGCATTTCCTCTAATAAAAGCACAATGTCTTACTTCAGTGTTAGGTCCTATTATACATGGAGATCCTAAGTAAGCTGAATCGAATACTAAAGCTGTCTTATGTACCCAGACATTTTCTTTTATTTCTTCATAATCATCATCTAAAGTTTTACCTAATTCTATTATAAAATCTTTAATTCCTTTTAATGCTTCCCACGGATATTCAAAAGTACTTAGATAATTATTAGCTAGAGTATGATTTAAATCATATAAGTCTTTTATTTTATACATTTTTATTTCCTACTTTCTTATATAAATATGTTATGCTACCCTTATTAATCTATATGAACATTATAACATTTTCTTTTATGATTACATAATAAAACCAGACATTATTTTTGTCTGGTTAAAATTATATTTATTGTTTATTAATAAGTTCTTTTATTTTTTCACGGAGTACTTTTCTGATAATATATTAGGAATATTTACATAATTTTTCAGTAAATTCAGTTGTCTTTTTATTTCAAAGTCTTTCATAAACTGGTTTTCAAAATCTATAGGAATCTCCTCTAAATAATTTGAACATTCTTTTATTGTTTTATTTTTTTTAATTTCTTCTTCTAAATTGGGATTAATAAAATAATCTTCACAATACATTATTATAATAAATGTAATAAGTTGTAACTTTTCTTCTTCACCTAACTCCTTAAATTGATTAATAAATTTGTCATATCTAATATTTTCTTTTCGTTGATATAATAAAATAATACTTTCTTTTTCCAGAGGAAATATACATAAGTTTAAGTATTCTATTTTATATGAAGAATCAAAATTATAAATATCATTAATTGTATTTCCTTTTAAATCTCCATGTAATTTTAATTGTCCTTGAAATGCTACTGGTACAACATAATTCAATTTTTTCCAAAATATAATGTCATATTCAATCAATTCATCTTCATCTAATTTTTTCTTAATATAGATAAATTGTTCTTTAAATTCATCATAATCAATTTTATTTACTCTAATATTATTTTGCATTTCGATTTTATCAATGCCATAAGCTTTTATCCATAATTGTTTATAAAACTCAATAAAAGTAAGTCTATGATCTATTAGTTTTAGAATGTTTTTTAATTCAATTTCCATTAATATTTTATTTGATGGCTCTTTTAATAAATTTTCTTCCTTTTCATAATCTCTAAATAAAGTTGAATCACATTTTTTGCATATTCTTTTAAATGTGCCACTATTATTCAAACCTTTTGATTCTGGTAATGCTCCAGTGTTATAAAACGATTCTGAAGTTAGAACCATTCCCTTATCTGATATTTTTTTTAATATCATTCTAGGAATTGAATGAGAATTAATATAACTAGTTTCTTTGTTACAACAAAGACAATATTTATTCCTCGATTGCTCTCTTGCCTTTTTTATTAGTTTGTTATAAAATTCTTTAATTTTTATGTTTTCCATATTCAAAAATCCTCTTCTTAATTTATTCTATATTTTGGATATATTTATAATATTTAAAAAGTTGTGCAAAAGTACCATTTTTAGCTACTACTTTCAAAATAATTTTTTCGAAAAGAATTATATATTTTAAAATTTTATTTATTTTTACGATTAAATAAATTTCTTTGAGCCTCTTTAAATAAATCATCACTATATTTTTTTATATCTTTTATACTTTTCATATTATATTCTTTATATATTTTTTCAAAATAAGTATCCATATCTTTTATAGTTATTATTCTATTAGAAGATTCATCTTCCTTCAATCCAGTTCTTGTGTTAAGCCAAGGGTCAGTTAAGTGTGTCATTTCTCTTAAAATAGAACCACTATAACATCCAAAAAATTCAAGCATAGTATCTAAATAACTTTTTTCTTCTTTTGTTAAATATAATTCTTTATTTGTTAATAATTCATTGTAATCTATTTTTTTATATTCGTAGTATGAAAAACATTCATATACATCTTTGTAGACAGGTCCATATTTCCAAGATTCAGCTTCTACATTTGCTAATTTTCTTTTATAAAAAATAGAAAAAAAGCCAAGTGAAAAATATAATATTTTTTGTAATGATAGTGAATCAATTTCTTTTGCTTTATTTATTAAATATAACGCAATGTTATATATTTTTGACTTATCTTCATTCATCTCTATTTGCTTTGTTTTACCTAAAGATTTTTTATATGCTATTTTTGTTATTTTGTATTTATTTGCTTCTAAATATATTTCATATAATAATGGATTATTTAATATATTTTTTAATAATTCAGAATTTTCTTTAGTTGGATTTTGTCCATCTAAATACCTAGTTATGGTTATTTCTCCTAAACCCAATACTAGTGATAAAGGTTTCTTTCCAATATTATACTTTTGTGTTATTTCTTTAATTTCATCAATTGTTATTGTTCCAGATAATTTTCTTAATTCATTATTTCCAGCTTTTATATTATAGTCATATAAGTCATCATAAAATTCATTTTCACAATTATTGCATATATAATATTTTTCTAAAAATTTAACTTTTTGATTCAGATACTCTAATTCTTTTTGCCTTTCGCCATACGTACAATTTACTTCTTTTAAACAATGTTCACAAAATTTTCTCATATATATTCTCCTTCACAACTGAAGTCACCATATCGGTGAAAAGATATTACTATCAAAAGTTCTTTCTTTTCATCGATATATGTCTTTACGTATAATTTTTCTTCTACTTTTGTACCATCTTGGGCTGTTAATATTCTAGTTGGAGACCATATATATAGCAACTCTCCTATATGGTCTGGATGAGTACTTTCTCTTATCTCTTCAAACTCGCTTGGCTTAATGCTAATAAGTTGATGTCTTATATCTTTTTCAGTTAATTGATATAGATATCTAAATATATCATTTTTCTCTTTACTTATTATAACGAGTCTTCCTTTTTTACTTTGTAATATACGTTTCATAGAAGTTAAATAATCACATAATTCTTCAGTAGTTTTATTTAAGTACATTTTACTTCCTTTCTACCTTTTTATTCCCTAATTAAATTAAGTGTACTATGCTATAAGTATAATGTCAAGTATTTTAAGTATCACGCGATACTTTTTTTACCGTTATAAAAACTAGATACTTTTGTATCTAGTTACCTATTTCTTTTCAATAAGTTCTTTTATTTTAGCACTTGCTTCTTCTACATCTTCTTCGTATGGAATCATAACATATCTTTTATATTGAGGAGCTGTATGAGTATTTAAAGATGCACCTTTTCCATCTACCCATTGAGATGTAAATGTCCATGATTTACCATCATTTAATTGTTTTTTTACATATTCAGTTATTACTTCTCTTGGAATGTCTGTTCTATAAAGATTTCCTAATGAATTTAATAAACTATCATATTTTAACAATAGTGATTTATTAGATAATACTTTTTTCATTGTAGCTTCTAGTACTTGTTGTTGATTTTGAATACGATGTCTGTCTCCTGATGCGTAAGCATATCTCTCTCTAGCATATGCTAAAGCTTGTTTCCCGTCAAAATGATTTATACCTTTTTTAACTACCCAGCCTTTTATATGATAAGAGTTAAATGTTATATCACTTTCAACATCTATACCACCTACTAAATCTACAACTTCTTCTACAGCATTGAATCCTAATTTAATACTATAGTCAATTTTAATATCAAATAAATCCTCAATAGTAGCTGCTGATACATCTAATCCATATATACCACTATGAGTTAATTTATCTTTTAATCCTGTTTGACCATGTACTAGAACATAGTAATCTCTAGGAATACTTGTTAATAATATTTCGTTAGTGTTTGGGTTAATAGTTACAACCATATTCACGTCACTTCTTGATTTGTTTTGAATGTTGTTACTACGAGAATCACTACCAGAGATATAAATGTTAATTGGACGAAGAACTTTTTCCTCTTCTTTCTTTTCTTTTTCAATTATAGTTTCTAAATCAAAACTATATAATACTTTAATATTTTTTTCTATATCTCTTTTTTCATCTGCAATTACATCAATAATTGACTCATCCATTAATATAGCTTCAACCTTTTTGTCTAATAAGGCATCATATAATTCGAATATATCTTCGTATTCTTCATTTTCTGTTTTAATAGCTTCATTTAATTTTGCTAATGCATCATTAGTTTCTGTTAAATATCCTATTTTTTTATTCTCTAATTCTTCTTTTGATGTATAATTACTACTATTTAGAACTATTAAATTATAAGTAGAGATTTCTTTTTGAATATTATTAAATGATTTATCTAAGAAATCATTGGTATTATTTATATAAGGCAATCCAAATAATGAGGCTGCTATTAAAATAATAGATAATATTACTCCTATAATTTTAAATATTATATTCTTTAATAGTAATAAAATTATCAACAAGATATTTATAACAGCTAGTATTCCTATTCCTATAATAAAATATTTCATTGGTATTACATTTAACTTGTTAATACTTATTATCATGTATATAGATATAATTAGATTTATAAGTATTAAAGGTATTCTTATTATATTAAATTTACTTTTCATATTTTCACCACTTCTTTTCATTAAACTTCAAGTTAATATTTTAGCATTATATGTTAAAAATGCAATTTTTTTTGAACAATTCAATCAAGTTTACTGTAAAGTATTTATATTATACCCTATCTATGTCAAAAGCATAACTATAATCAATAGATTTAAACATTTCCGTTTCTAAGAAAGCTTTCTCTTTATGAGAAAAATCTACTATCTGTTTTGAATTAAAATTTTGAAAATATTTTTCTACTTTTTCGATAATTTTTAATTCATCTTTTGAAAAAAATGTCAAATTAAAATTTTCGATATTTTGTATCTTATGATATTCATATCCTTTATCATTATAAATAATTTTGTAATTTATATATTTTTGTTTTTCTAAATTATTTAAAATATTTTCAAAATTGCTTGGTACTGGTCCATATGGATATTTAGTATAAGCTAATCCTGTTATACTACATCCTCTTTCTTTATATGAAATAAAATCTACATAAAACATTTCTTTTAATAATTTTGTTTTTAAAATTCCTGACTTTGATAATATCAAAATTAAATTTTTTATTTTATCCAATGATAATTCAGTATAGCCATTATATTCTGTCAGTTCTTGAGCTATTTTATTTAAAAAATTATTATGATAATTTACTGATATCTTGTTATTTATTATTTCGTATTCCTGACTACTATATCTTTCTTTATTAGAATTAATTAAAAATCTTATAATATCTGGATTATCCAATAAGGTCTTTAATGTAACTAAATATATATATCGTTTGGTATCGATTTCCCTTGTTCGTAACTTATTAATGTTTTCTTAGCGCAGCCAATAATTTTGGCAAATTGTTCTTGAGTTAAATTATAACTTTTTCTTAATTTTATTATTTCTATTGGATTTATTCCTACAATCTCTGTATACGTTGATATAGCCTTTTTAGATGCTTCATTATCAAGCTCTGCATCGTATACTAAATTATTACAATTAGAACAAAATCTTCTTTTAGAGATAAAACTATATTTTATGTTTCCTCTTTTATAGTTATGTTTATGATCTTTTATATAAGTGTTAGTATTACCACATATATCACATTTCATATTTTTCATCTCCATCACAAATTACTATCACTAGTTCCTTAAAACTGAAAATAAAGTAACATATGTAACCTTCGTATGTCAATACTTTTTAGTTACTTATGTTACTTCAAAAAAGATAACGGCTATATTTAATTAACAAATCTCTAAGAAATAAATATACACCAAGAATAATTAAAGAATGACCTATTAAACGTCATTAATCTCTAATGTTTTTCAAAAAGACAAATCGTCTCATAAAGTATTCTATCATCAGGGGTAACTATACAATCTCCCAGTCTTTCTTTTAAATTACACTCTATAAACTTTAATACTCCTATTCTAATCATCGAATGTCTTACTGATATCAAATAGTCTAAAAAACTATGATTATTTAAAGAAACTGCTTTTCTTTTATTAATAATTTGTTCTAAATTAGCTAACATATTAATTTCATATCTATACTTATTCTTAATAGATTCTATTAAATATAAATTATTATCCTTAGGATAATTCGCTATCATATTATCAATTATCATATAATCTTTAATGAATTCTTTAGATTCTTCGTTTTCTTTTATTTTATTTAGTATTTTTAATGTAAATTCTTCTTGCACTTATTACCTCCTATTTTTTGTCTTTCATTTCTTGTTTAATCATAGTAAAGATATCGTTAATAGTCTCATCAGAGTATCCTTTTTGCTTTAAAATATTTCTCAATTCAGAATAAGTTAGTTTGTTTTCGTTATCTTCTATTTGATTAATAATGTTTTTTCCGTGACGATTCTCATACACATCAATTTTATAATATTGCACAAATTCTTTAAGATTGAGTTTAAAAATTCTATTCTTTTTTCTGTCAAAATATATTAGTAAATTACTCTTTTCATCACATATAAGTTCTTCTAAGTCATGATTACCATAATTATCAAAAATAATACTTAGAGCAAGAGTTAAACTGTTTTTACTGATAACAGATTTGTTTAAGAATTCACCTTCTTTATTTTTCATAAGATTACTATCACCATTAAATAAATACTCTTTAAATATATCTAACATATCTTTAGTCTTCACTCTATACTCAACTCTATTTTTCTCTTTAAAAATAATCCCTAATTCTTTAAATTCTATAGTTTCAAATATAATTTCGACATGAGATAGCTCTGGACACTCTCTAAGTTTATCAATCATTTTGCTGATAAAAGTTGGCTCTTCTATATATGAGATAGTATTAGTAGTTATTCCATTATTTTTTCTCAAAGCCTTAAGAATTTTATCATCATTAATAGTATGCAATGACTTACTTATTAAAGAATTAATCTTAAAGATACCTCCATCATTACAATATTTTACTTGTTTCTGAACATTATCAAAAAAGGAAATCATTCTCTTATTAATTTTCTTTAGGTTTTCAATATTCAAAAATTTTTTATCCTTTTTTAATTTTGAAGAAAATTCTTGATAAAGCAACTGAGTTATTTCGTTTTTCTCATTTAATAATGTCTCATTTAAAAAAATACTTTTATCTTCTTCTATGGTTTTTATCCTTTTCGTATTGTCCTCAAATCCATTAATATTTTCAACAATAAATTGTCTATTTTTTAATTCATTTAACTTCGCTTCTGCATTTTTTCTATCATCTTTTGAATTATTAATAATTCCAGTAAAATGTTGTATACATGTTGATCCTACTATAAGTATTTTTCCATTTTTTTCATTTTTTATCTTATATGGCTTCTTATATGATGTTCCACACAATTCACATTTTCCTTTAGGAACCTCATCCATATTTTCATATAAAGCTTTCCATTCCTTCTGACATTGAAAATGTATTTGTGTCCATTCATTTCTTAATATTTCTTGTTGAGAATAAGATAATTGTCGAAAATCATTTTCTGTTAAACAATAGTAGCTTTTAATAAGAATAATATTTCGTAACCAAATATATTCAAAACTTAATTCACTATATATAAATAATGTAGCGTCTTTATTGTTTATTGTCATTATTTCCTCCTACTTTTTTTATAATAATACTTAGTAAAACTTAATTGACTTTTATTATACCATATTTTACTCAACAGTTTTATATTAAATTAATATAACGATAAAGCCAAGCACTGGATGTGCTTGGCTATTAATTAATCTCTTGTATATACTTTGTCTTTTACATCATTTAAGATATCATCTAATCTATTAGCTAAGATTACATCTGAAGTATTAGCGAATTCATTAAAATCACTAATAACTTTACAATCATTAAATGAATCTGTTTTTAATGTAGGTTCATAGATTACTACTTCTACATTTTTATTTTTTAATCTTTCAATAATACCTTGAATTGCACTAGCTCTAAAGTTATCTGAACCAGTTTTCATAGTTAAACGATATACTCTAACTACTTTAAGATTATTAGCTAGACCCCTACCTGCTACATGATGCTTTCTACATCATTTTTCCAACATATTTAGTGCTTACAATCTCTTGCATTTTGTGTCTTTTCAAAGCCTGATAATTATTTGATTAATTTTTTATTAATTGTATCTAAAATTATTTTACCGATTTCATCTTTTGAAACAAAAAGATATGTCAATGTCAATATTATAAATAATAATCCGCCTGTACCTATTTGTATTATTAAAGTTATTACATTACATGTAAAAATATTTCCTATAATTTTAACTACAATATACATTGTCATACCTATAATTAAAATAGGTAAATACGAGAAAATATATTTGATAATTGGAATTTCTTTCCTTATAGATATTGCTTGAATAAACATAACACAAAATTCAGCTAATATAGTTCCAATAGCTGCACCATTTGCAGCATATCTAGGTATCAATAAAAGATTAACAATTAAATTTACTATTGCTCCTATTATTGTTGAACTTAAATAAATTTTATCATAATGATTTGGAATCAAATACTGTGTTCTGATAACATTTGCCCATGATACAAAGAATACCGTAATTGATAGTAACTCGATTATTGTTCCGCATGGAGTAAAATCTTCTCCGAAAAATACGGGAGCTAACACTTTACTCACGCCCATCAAACCAAATGCAATTGCAGATGCTATTAATGTTACTAATTTTGTCGATTGTCTTATATATTCCTCTGTTTTTTGTGTTTCACCTTTAGCAATTATATTAGACATTCTTGGCAACATAACTGTTCCAAGTGCTGTTATAATTCCCATTGGAATATTTGTTATCTTCTCAGCATTATTATAAAAACCAACTTCTGCATATCCTGACATATTTCCTAACATTATTTTATCCATTACTTTATAAATGCTATATGCCAAAACAGGAATAAACAATATTAAAACTGGTTTTAAATTTGAAAATATTCTCTTAAATCCTACCCATTTGAATTTAACATATTTCTTTACATATCCCCAAAGATATATTTGACTAATGAAGGTTCCCCCTGACATTATTATGGTGTACTTCCACAAATCTTCTGGAGAATGAACAAAAATGAACATACAGACAACTGTTCCTATTTTTATTAATGTATTTCTTGTTACGGTTATTTTAAATTTCTCTAAACCGAAAAACAACCAACTTATGTCAAATAAGCCTGATGCAATATATATTAATTGTATGAATGAAATTAATTGGTTATCTTTTGAAATAAATAATACATATAATATATATGTTAATATTGAAATCGAGAATGTTATAAATTGCAAGGAAAAAATACTACTGAATGTTTCATTTAATTTTTCTTGATTATCTCTAACCGAAGCAACTGATCGATTTCCATGGTTTCCTATTCCTAACATTGCTACTAATAAAAAATAGTATGCAATGGAATTTGTATATGAATAAATTCCAACGGCATTTGCTCCAAGAGTTCTGGATATATAAGGTGCTGTTATTAATGGTAATATAATAATTAAAATTTGGTATAAGATATTATATATAAAATTCTTTTTTATAGATTCCATTTTCTACTTCCTTTCCAAAACATATTTTCGTATTTTTAAAATTATCTCCTTATCTTTTATATAATCAAATTTTCTTGCAAATAGTTTGCTGGAATTAATTAATTCATCATAATCTTCCATCTTAAAAATATATGGATTTCCTCTTTTAAAGTCGATAAGTCTCATATTACTACTTTTTTTATCTTCATCATAATAAATACTATCTTTAAAGTTAGAATTATATATGTATGTTTGTAAAAACACTTCATCACAACATCTACTAAAGGTATAACTTTTCTTTAATTCTTTTTCTGATTTTACAAGTGATATTGCTAATTTATGAGTTATGCTAAACCAATTTGACCCTTTTTTCAATTTATATTTCTTAAATATATTTCTTTTTATTCCTAACATCTTTTGAATTCTAGTTGATAATGCATCAAATTTAAAGAGTATATTTTTTTTATTACCATAAACATCTTGCAACAATCTAAATTGTCCTATTCTATAATTCAAGTCAACTTCTTCTATTTTATCAAAAGAAACAAATTCTTTACCCTTGTTTTTGTGAAAAAATTCTTTTATTTCTTTTGGTGATTTTATCGGTAAGTCCACTCCTGAAATAAGATGATAATATTCATGATGAGTTTTTACTGCCTCTTTTAAAAGGTCTATTTCCATTTGGATTTGAGAAAAACCTCCCCATGAAATATTTTTTCTTTTTATAAATGTAAGTTTTGATTTTTTTACAACTGATAAAATGTCTTCTTCTTTGAAATTTTTAAATTTTTTATCTATATGCAAATAGATATCGTTTTCTGAATCATCTAATAATTCTACCAAAATTCTTAAAAGCTCAGTTTGATGATGAGCAGCGATAAGGTATGCGTGTTTTTCCATTACTATCATTTCCCTCTCAATCTTGCTATTCGATAACTAATTTTTACATAAATAACAGTTGCTTTTATAGTTAATATTTCATTTATTTTGTATAATAACCAGAATATATTTTTTAACTTTGGCCTCTTTGTTGGTGTAATTAAAGCATCTTGTATTGAAAGTTTTTCTTCTATCTGACAGTATCTTATATCTTTTTTTATTTCTTCAAAAATATCTTTTCCTTTTTGGCTATTAATGATGACAAGTGATGTCCCTTTATTATCGTTGAATTGTGGTGCTGATTTTTCTACTCCCCATAAATCACCTATAGTTATATCGCTTTTTTGAGTATGTTTGTCTTTAAAGCAACAATTATAGCAACTCTCTCTCAAAATCATATTACTATTGTAAACAGTCATATAATCTTCTGTATGAATCCATTTTGAATCCGTAAAGAATGATTCGCCACTATTATGCCATCCAAATACTTTTTTATTTCTAAATTCTACTTTTTCTACTTTTGATTTTTCTTTTTTCTCAATATATTTTATATAGTCTTGAAAAACTTTGTTTCCTGGCACTCCGTGGCAAACGATTTCTATTAAAAACAAATTATTGTGCAATTTGCTTGGAATATATTCACTAACAGCTGCAATTTGGCATGGAGTCCCTGAGAATAAAACTTTTTTATTAGCCATTAAATTTTCTTTTACATTATCTAGAATTTGATAAATACTACTTTGAATATATTTTGATTTGTTAATTTTGTTCAACTCACTTTTTTTATCTATTTTTATATGAACTGCATTGAATTTTTCGTCTAATGCGCAGCCATATATAATTCCATTTTTTGAAAGAATATAGTCACATAAAGCTGTAAACACACCTCCACTTCTGGAACTCATTATAACTTTTTCATCTTTGTGTTTTACAGCATATCTAATATTTAAAGTTTCTTCATTACCTTTTCTAAATATACAAATTCTTTTGCATTTTCCACATTTTATACATTTTTGTTCATTTATTTCTGGGTATTGTATTCCTTCTTCATCTTCTACCATTTCTATTGCTTTAACAGGACATAATTTCACACACAAACCACATCCACAGCAATTTCTTTTTTCTTTTTTAACAAAGTTTTGCATTTAATTCACTTCCACTATTTTGTTATATTATCTTCAATATATTTAAACGCATTTTGACGTAGTTCTTCTACTTTTTCATCTACTTTTTTATAATCTATTTTTTTAAATAAATCCACATCTTCTATTTTTTCTATATTTATATATCTATTAGATAAACCCAATTGTTTAAGAATATATGTTGCTCTATCATCATCAGGATTAGCTATTATACTGTTATGAAATGCCCAGAAGTTTCTATGAAAAAGAGCGGAAAATATTGTTCCATGAAATGATTGAGAAAAAACAATTTCTGCATTTTTCATTAAAGATAGAAATCCAACAGGTCCTGTTTTAAATAATTTAAATCCATATTTTTCTAAATTATAATTTTTGTATTGCACTGCGTCTATCACATAAACTGGGTATCCTGTTTCTTTAGATACTTTTGCTATTTGCTCTACATTAGTCTTATTAGCATATGAGAAAGCATAATAAAAAATATACTTTTCCTTTATATCTATTGTATCAATTTTCTTTAACCAGTTTTTACTATCAAATAACATTGTTGGGTCTGCTACTATTGGAACATCTTTCCCAGTTAATTCTTTAATCCACTTTTGTCCATTTAATTCCCTTATTGAAATACTATCATAATCATTTAATAACTTTTTATATAAATCTCTTGCATTTTCATCTGTATATTTTGAGATATTTGTTGCTCCAAAGCTTGGAGAATATGACACTTTTTTTATTCGCTTATCGAAAGGTAAAAAATAAGTTAAATCTGCATCTCCACATCTAATATTCCATATTTGATCTCCTCCAGATATGACTATTTCATAGTTTTCAATATCTTTTTCCAATTGTTTTTGTGTACTATAATGTTTTTTGGAAACATCAAAATATTTATTATAAAACTCAATATAATCTTTTCTGGTTTTTTTTACAGTTGGTATATGTGTTAACCTTTGAATTGTATTTTTTATTGCTCCTCTTTTTAATCTTAAATCAATATATCCATACATACCATCTTGTGCTTTATTACTAAAATCAATTATTTCTACATTCTTATTATATTTATCTTTTAATATTTCTTGAAGAGCATATGCTTGTAGCATTGACCCACAATTATGGGAAGCATGAAATGTTAATATTCCAATTTTTTTTGTTTTCATTTTATTTTCCTCCATTTTCTGTTTCATTTTCTGTTACTTTTTTACTTGCCGAATAAAATAAACTTAGGCTAAAAATATAACATATTAGTTGAGCGTCGTAATATAATGTATTTCCAGATAATCCATAGATAATAAACAAAGCCTGTAATCCTATAGATATCCATAATGCAGCTTTCCAACTATTGTCTAAATTATTTTTTTTGAACAATTTTATTGATTCAATAAAATTTTTTAGAATAATTATTAAGAATAATATTATTCCTATTATACCAGTTTCACCTAATAATTCATAGTAAATATTATGCGCATACATATTCCACGCCACTCCATTAAAAATATAATTTGTAGATTTATAGAAAACTTCATTAAAAGTATTTAATCCATATCCTATAATTGGTCTATCTTTAAACATTGTTATACAAAAGTCCCAAAACATTTTTCTACCACCAGATGTTGTATCCGAGCTCGCCTCTATGAATCTGTCAATTATATTAGTCGTTTGTGGCATTATTGTGAAAACTGCTGTCATTAGTATTATTGATATTATTCCAATTAAAAGTCCCTTAGCAAACTTACTTTTTACTCTAAAATAATTAAAAGCTAAAATTAATTCCATTATCAAAATAATACTTAACATTCTTTTTCCAGTCAAAATAGTAGCTAATATATATATAAAAATGAATATAATATTATATTTAGTAAATTTATTTTTCTGCTTAATATACTTTG
The DNA here is from genome assembly GCA_949425635.1 of uncultured Bacilli bacterium. GTDB lineage: Bacteria > Bacillota_I > Bacilli_A > RF39 > UBA660 > Coprovivens. Next base: position 25,091 of record CASPWD010000005.1, read on the forward strand.
CAAGTTCAATTACAGCCCCCACTACCATAAGATAAGCTGCAAATCCTTTTTCTCCTACAAGTCCACTATAAATTCCTCTATTTAATTCATCTGCAATAATTGCTACTCTTGTTGGTTCTATAATATCTGCAATCTTTAAAATAAGATTCGGAGCAGCTACCTCTAATAAAATTGAAAATGCATAAAAAATGCAAATAAACCTTGATATTTTAAATAGTGTATTTATATTATTATCTGACCAATCAACAAAAAGTATAAAATATGATATAACAATCTTTATCAACAAGCTAAATGTTGTTTCAAAAGATGATGAACAAAGAGCATTAATTATTAAATAAGCAACCCATATACCATAAATCATGATATTATTTCTAATATTTTTCTCCATATTTTTGAATTTAAATCGAATTGTAAAAAGAGATAATATTCCACTAATGAAAATTAAGGTTTTACTATATCTTAACAAAAATGTATATCCGCTGAAGATGATGCATAAAATACTAATTAATATTATGAATTTTTTTGCTGCTGTTTTATTTATAATATAATTCATAGTTTCCTCCAAAAATTACTTATTTAAAATGCTATCAATATAATCTAATGATTTATTTCTCAATTTGCTTATTTTGTTGTTTACTTCTTTATAATTAATATTTTTATTAATTATTAAATCGTTATATTTTAAATATATTCTGTCTTCAAGTCCCAAACTTTCTAACAAATCATATAGCCTACTATTATCATGATTTGGATTACTATTTTTTATAGTAAAAAATTTCTTATTAAAAATTATTGAGAAGGCAGTTCCGTGAAAAGAATTGGTAATTACATATTCTGCATCTTTAATATATTCTATAAATTCGCTTGGTGATTTTGTTATTGTGTTTTTATATTTTTTTATTGTAAAAAGATTGTCTAATGTTATATATATTATCTTATATCCCGTTTTAGCTGATACTTCATAAGCAAAATCTAGAACTTCCTTTGGCATAGATAGTGAATAAACTAAAATATATTTTTCTTTTTTACTTTTAGTAAGTATAATTTGATTCCATTGCTCAGCTGTTAATAAAAAAGTCGGATCTATCGATGTGTTAATATCTTTTCTTTCTAAGATTTTCGATAAGCGTTCTTTAGCACTATTTTCTCTTACAGAAATAAATTTAAAATCATTTAAAAGTTTTTTTACTTCATTTTTTTTATAAAAATCATCTTTTGTTATCCCTAAACATGCTGCATAAGAAAATTTTTTATTTGAATCCTGAATAAAATTAAGAAAATAAGTTAAATCGTTTCCAGTACAAAATGGACTCCAAACTTGATCACTACCAACTATAATTTTTTCAAATTCTTTATTTACTTCTTTTATATTACTTTTGTTATATTTTTTTTGATTTGAAAAATCTAACAAGTTATTGCTAATAAATTTGTTAAATTCTTTGTTTCTTTTTTTTTGAATATTAAATGTTAAAATCTTTTTTATTTTTGTTTTCAAAGAATCTTCTTTTACAAATGTTTTGTAGTAAAAGTCATTTATTGCTTCACACTTGTAATCAATTATTTCTACATTTACTTTTTTGTTTTTTAATACTTCTTTTAATGCATATGCTTGTAAACATGCTCCATAATTAATTGCATTATGGAATGTTAAAATTCCAACTTTTTTCACATTATCACCTACTTATCCTTTAAATACTGATAGAATTATTTTTATAGTGTTAAATTTTTTCTTAATAAGTAAAAATTTTCTTACTTTATCTTTTATTGAAGTATAATTTATATTATAAAATAATTCATAAACTTTTTTTTCTTCTAAGTATTTGTCTATTTCTCTATTTGTAATTTTTTTTCTTTTTAATCTTTCAATATTTCTTGTAGTTATATGAAGTAACAAAATATCATTAATTTTCTTATATTTATTATCTAATTTTAATTCATTTATAAATTCTTCAATTTTCTTGTATACCAAAATTTCTTGTTCAATAAAAGTTATCTTTATATTTCCACAGGCACCATTTGAATTCTTAAAATAGTAATAATAAGGAATATCGTAATAGTAAAAAACGCTTATATTTTTTAAATACTCTAAGAAAAAAATTATATCTTCTCCCATAAACATTTTTTTATCAAATCTTATTTTATTTTTATCAATTATACTTTTTAAATATATTTTTTTCCATGGTTCATTAACTTTTTGGCTAATTGCTAATTCATTTATTTTACTAATATTATTTTCTCCTATTTTAAGACAAAAATCTTTTTTTTCATATCCGTCTTTTTTATTTCCCTCAAAATATGAAAAAACAAACAATTCCTCATCATGGTTATTTTTTATTAATTCAAGCACTTTTTTATATTCTTTTTCATTAATACTATCATCACTATCAAAAAATAAAATATACTTTCCACGAGCAATATCTAATCCATTATTTCGTGCTTGACTTACTCCAAGATTCTCTTGATTAACAATTATTATATTTTCATATTTTTTTTTTAGATACTTTAACTTTTCTAACGTCTTATCAGTTGATCCATCATTTATTATAATTATCTCGATTTGATTATCTTGTGATACTTTTACTAAATTATTTATATTCTCATTTACATAACTTTCAGAATTATAGCATGGAATAATTATAGATAAGATTTTTTCTTTTTTTACCATAATTATTCACCTCTTTTTTTATTTATAACTCTTGCTCCAATTATAGCGATGAAATAAAGGTGCATTTTTAATAATATCAAGTACATTTTTGCAGAAGTTGGAAGATTTGATAGTTTTATATTTTTTACAACCTGTGTTTCTTTTATTTCCTCTTTTATGTGTTTATATATTTCAGAATTTTTTCTTCCACTTTTTATTTCATGAAATATTGCCATTATTAGCCAATACGCATTAAAAGCATTAATTTGTTCATCAATAACTTTATTTATACCACCGATTTTCTTTTCAATATAATTCGTTAATAATTGATTATTTTTAAATCTATTTTTGTCGTAATTACTAGTTATTGATCCGCTATTTAATTGATTATAAAAATATAAATTATCATCACAAAAATAAATACTATTTGCTACGATTAGACATTCAAAAACAAAAGCATTATCTTCACCCATTCTTATTTTTTCTTCTTCACAATAGTGCTCTTTTAATATTTCCGTTTTAAATACTTTATTCCAAGCTACTGGAAAAATTAATCCATTACAAAATGGTTTTCTATTGTCATACATCATATATGGATAAACTTTTTCTTCTAAAGCTTTTTTATCATAAAATCCTTCAGGTAATCCTTTTGGAAGCTGTTCTTGATAATTTTCAAATTGTTTTACTCCACTATATATTACAATATCTGATTTTTGCTTTTTAATTCCTTTTTCGTATACAGTTTCTAATAAAGTTTCTGAAATCCAATCATCACCATCTACATAACAAATATATTGACCTCTTGCTTCTCTTACTCCTGTATTTCTTGCATTTACTAGTCCACCATTTTTTTGATGAATAACTCTTACTCTTTTATCTTTTTGTGAATATTCATCGCAAATTTTAGGACATGAATCAGGTGAACCATCATCAACTAAAATCAATTCATAATCTGTATATGTTTGAGATAATATGCTATCTATACATTTTTTTAAATATTTTTCAACTTTATATATTGGTACTATTACTGAAAACATTGGTTTCATAAAGTCACACTCTACTTTCTATATAATTCAACTTTTTTAAATTAAAATTGCTCTTTTGAAACAAACTGCTTAATCTTCAATATTATTTTTTATCTTGATTACCTTATTTTTATATTTTCCGCCCTTATATTTAAACGTCTGTATGTGTCGTTAAACAATACTTGTTATAACTTATTTTGTTTATAAACTTTGTAATATTTATATTAATATTCAATCACTAAATATAGCATTACTATATAATTAGTCATTTTACATATCATTTTAACAAGTATGTCTTAACATTGAAATTATAAAATTCTGTTTGTTAACTCTGCAACTATAATTTTAATTCAAACTCATAATAATTTATTTACAATCTATTCTTAGATTTTTTTATAATATCCCTATTTTTTCTAATATATAGTCATCTATTCTTTTTATAATATAAGAACCAATAAATGTTATTATAAATATAATTATTATATAAACTGAAGACGTAAATTTTATATCTAATAACTTAAGAAATAAAAAACTAACGTATTGAAACAAATATATTTCATAAGATATTTTCCCTATAAAATTAAGAATTTTATTTCCAAGATTCAATTTAACATTGATTTGCATAATAGTTATTAATATTATTATACTTAATATTATTTTTAACACATATTCTCCGTAGAAAAATACTGTTTTATACTTTAGATAACATAATCCCATTATAAGCGAACAAATAACTAATAATACTGAATTCCTTTTATAATATTTCTTACATATTTCTAAAATCTTATCTTTCCTTCTATATATTAGAATGCCAAGAGCAAAACCGATTGATTCAGTTGGCCAACTTGCCACAAGTTTTAATTTCGTAAAATAATCAACAATGCTCAAAAGAACAATAATTGTTACAATTAGGTAATCTTTGCTTCTTTCTGAAATTTTTATTTTATTCACTATATAAAATATAAGATAAAATAGAAGTAAAACCACAACCCATCGATTAATATTAATTAATGATAAAAAAGTTATACTAAAATCATTATATACAATTTTTTTTAATACGTTTAGAATAATGTTTATTATTATTGCAGGAAGTAAAATCTTAGGTAATCTCTTTTTCCAAAAATCATTTAAATAATTTTTGTTTTTGCTTTTTGAAGTTTGTAACCCATATGCAGAGGATAAGAAGAAAAATGTTACTCCTACACACGCGAAACTTCCTATAATATCTTGTATTTCATTTCCATACATATTTGGTATATGCACTAATACTACTACAAGCGAAAATATTCCTTTTATAATAGTTGTGTCTGACAAACTTAAAAAATCTTTTTTTTCTACATCATATTTCATTTGCCATATTATAATACCGAATAACAATCCGACAAATAAAATCATTATTACATTATCCATTATTTTTTAATCCTTTTTATTCATTTGTTTTTCGATATCAGCATCAACGATTTCTTCACCTGATTTATTTTTTAATTGTTCTTTAGAGGCTTCTGATAAGCCATTATTTGCAACACAATTCATATCACATGTTGAACATTTATCTAGTTCTTCTTTAGTTACTTTACCATCTCTTAAGTCTCTAACAATTTTATTTTCATACATAGAATATTTTTTATTTGTCCAGAATTTTAATTTATGAGTTAAAACCCACCAAGCTGGTTTCCAAATATATTTATGCATTGCAGGAGATACTGAACCAATCATCCAACATTGTCTATCGCAATGTCTAACTTTAAATCTTACTTCTTCAGCTTGTGCACTATTCCATAATTCTTCCCATGTAGCACATTCATTTAAGTTACCCATAACTTCTTTATCTTTAGTGCCATTACATGGCATTACATCACCATATGGATCAATAAAGAATGTATCAAAAGCCATATCACATGGGAGTAATCTTTTTTGTCCATAAACGTAATTAATTAGTCCATGATTAAAATATGCTCTAAACCATTTCTTTGGTGATTTAGAATTTAATAATTCATTAACTAAATTTTCAAAGTTTTGTGCAACCATTGGTCTGTCATGAATAATATTTTTTGCTTCTACGAAGTAAAAGCTATTATGTAATGAAGCTGTAGCAAATTCCATATCCATTTCATTTGAAATATTGTATAAAGGAACTAAATCTGGAGCATTCTTATCTTGAACTGTCATACCAAATCCTACATCTTTCATTCCCATTTCTTTTAGTTTTTTTAGAGTTTCATAACCTCTTTTATAACCATCTTTTAATCCTCTAATTTCATTATTAGTATCTTCTAATCCTTCAATAGAAATTCTGATACCAATGTTAGGGAATCTCTTTGCCATAGCTATAATTCTATCAGTAAAGAATCCATTTGTTGAAATAACAATTCTATCACTCTTCTTATATAACTCTTCTACTACATCTTGTAAGTCTTCTCTAATAAATGGTTCTCCACCAGTTATATTAGTAAAATACATTTTAGGTAATTTCTTTATTGTTTCAATACTAATCTCTTCTTCTGGTTTTGAAGGACATTTATATCTATTGCACATTGTACATCTAGCGTTGCATCTATATGTTACTATAACTGTTCCATTTAATTTTTTTTCTTTCATATTTTTCACATCTTTCTATATAATTTCAAAGTTTTATCTACTACATCATCCCAATTATATTTTTCTAATATAAAGTCTTGGGCATTTTTTTTATATTCTTCTACTATTTTTTTCTTTTTACAAAGTTCTTGTAATTTAGTTTTTAAATCTTCTAGGTCGGATTTTTTGAATGTTACTCCTTTATCTTCTATTACTTGAGAACATTCATCTATATCTGATGTTAAACAACAATTACCATAGCTCATTGCTTCAAGTAAACTTAAAGGCATTCCTTCTAAGTCACTTGGTAAACAATATATATATGCATTGCTGTATAATTCGTCAAGTTCTTTTCCTTGAACAAAGCCTGTAAATATTATTCTGTCATCATCTTTGGAAGATTCTTTTAATTCAGAATAATATGAATCTGTATCGCTTGCACCACCAGCGATAACTAGCTTTTTATCTGTTTTAGTTCCTTTAAATGCTTCTACTAAATAATGAATTCCTTTTTCTGGAACCATTCTTCCTAAGAATAAAATATAATTATCTTTTTCTAAATTGAATTTTTCTTTTATTATTTCTGCTTCTGATATTTGAGGCTTGCTAACTCCATTTGGGATAAAAGTTGTTTTTCTGCCATACGTTTTTTTAAAATAATCTTGAACATTTTGACTTAAAACTATTATTTCATCGGCATTTTTTACTGCAACTTTTTCCCCAAATTTTATATATTTAGTTGCAAAGCCGCCCCATTTAGCTCTTTGCCAATCTAAACCATGAATAGTTGCAATGATTCTTTTTTTACTAAACCATTTTATTATCCACATCCATGCACAAGGTCCTTCTGCATGATAATGAACAACATCTGCTTTAGAAAATAATATTTTTATTGTTGCAAAAAATGAAGATGTCATGGCTGCTAAGCCTTTTTTATCAATTGTTAATGTTTTTACAATCTTTACACCTTTATATTCTTTTATGTCTTCTACTTTTTGATTTTTATCAAGAGCATGTTTACCACCACGATTATAGCATGTTACATCATGACCTTTCTTAGCCATCCTTGTTGAAAGTTCTTCAACAACTATTTCTACTCCACCTTCACGTGATGGAACTCTTTTATGTCCTAGCATGGCAATTTTTAATTTCTCAATACTACTCACAACTTTTCACTCCCTAAAAAAGAATACATTGTACATGTATTCTATTCATTTTGACTTTCTATAATAATGTAATTGTACAATCTAATTTACTAATTTTATTTTATTCTGCTCCTTTGTGTCCAAAAACAGCACTGAATGTTTTAAAGAATATTTTAATGTCCATTCTTAACCCATAATGGTTAGAATAATATTGTTCTAATTTAAGTCGTTCTTTAAAAGACACATCGCTACGACCACTTACTTGCCAGTATCCTGTAATACCAGGTTTTGTCTTGATAATATCGTCATAATATTTGCCCATATCTTCTTTTTCTCTTGGTAAATATGGACGATTACCTATTAATGACATTTCTCCTTTTAAGACATTTAACAATTGTGGTAATTCATCGATTGATGTTCTTCTAATAAATTTACCAACTTTTGTTATTCTTGGGTCATCTTTTAACTTTTTGTTTTTTTTATATTCTGCTGCTACTTCTTTATTTTCTTTTAACATTTTGAATAATACTTCGTCAGCATTTGGAACCATAGATCTAAATTTATAAAATTTAAATTCTTTGCCATCTTTACCAATTCTGTTTTGTGTAAACATAATTGGTGCAAAATCTCCATTAAATACTGAAATAATTTTTATAATAAGACTTATAGGGATTAATAAAATTAATCCTACTAGTCCTGCTATAATATCAAACAACCTTTTTATTACGAAATAGACAGCTTCTTTAATACACACAAATATATTAGAACTTACTGCTTCATTCATTTTAATACACCCCTATATCTTTATACATTCTATTTTTAATCTGCTCTTTTGCTACTATAATAATCACTTACATAGTAAGAATTATAATAACTATTTCCTTTAACATTTGCTTTATTAATAATAACACCATCTATTTTACTATTTGATGCTTCAAACACTTTTTTACTTCTTTCAAGTAATTCAATTGGTGTTTCTCCACTTGCTACTACTATGATATTAGCATCTGAATATTTTGTCATAATTTGAGTATCACTCATACCTAAGATTGGTGGACAATCTAGTATTATAATATCATAATATTTTTTTAATTCTTCAATAACTTCAGCGTTATTTTTTGATGATAACAACTCTACTGGATTTGGTGGAGTTGGTCCTGTTGGAATAAGATCGATATTTTTAATACTTGTTTTTGATACGTATCTACTTAATTTTACTTCTTCTTTGAAATTTAAAATAAGGTTAGAATATCCACTATTCGTTTGATTCATAACATTGAATATATCATGTTGTCTTCCACGACGTAAGTCACAGTCAATTATTAAAACCTTTTTTCCATCTTGACCATAAGCTGCAGCTAAGTTAGCTGAAATAAATGTTTTACCATTTCCTGCTTCTGGAGAAGTAATAAGAATAGTTTTTAATTCTTTATCAACTGCTGAGAATTGTAAGTTTGTACGAATATTTTTGATTGATTCACTAAACATTGATTTAGGATTAATAGTTAAAAATAGTTCTGTTTCGTTCATATCTTTCACCTACTTCTTCTCTCTATGTTTGGCACGTGGCACAATACCATAAACTGGTAATCCAAGTTTATTTTCAATCATTTCAGCACTCTTAATTGTAGTATCAAAATAATATACAACAAAAATACTTCCAAGTCCTACTACTAGACCTACTAATATATATATTGCAAGGTCTTTAAAAATATTTACATTATATGCACTATCAGCTTCGACAGCTTTATCAACACTTGAAACATTTGATAATTTATAAATTTCTTTAATTTCTTCACCAAATACTTTAACAATTTCATTTGCAATATCAGCTGCTAAAGCTTTGTCAGGATCAGAAACTGCTATCTTAATTATTTCAGTATTTGTTGTATTAGAAATTGTTACATTAGAATGTAAATTTCCGTATGTGTAATCAAGATTTAAATTTTTAATTACTTTTTCTAATACTCTTCTTGACTTAATAATGTCACTATATGTAGTAACCAAACTTTTATTCATATTAAGATCACTTTGAGTAATTGCAGAATTTCCTCCTGCGCTTCCATCGTCATTAACTAAAACAATAGTAGCATTTGATCTGTACATTGGAGTTTTTAAAAATATTGAATAAATACTACCTAAAACTAAAACCCCTAATAAGATAATTGTTACAACTAAGATACGTTCTTTTATGTAATCAAATAACTCTTTTAAATTAATCTCTTCCATAATATAATCCCTTCTAATTCTATCTCGAATAAATCTTATCGTTCTTTTTTGGAATGCTATATAATATACCATTTTTGTCACAAAAAGAAAATATAAAATTTAATTTTATGTATCTATTTTAACATAAAATCTCTTTATGTTATATAGAAAATATACTAAATATATATTTTTTTATTAATTACTAGTTAAATGTACGTTAATCGTATAAATGTACTTGATGGAATTATAAAGAAATTTGATGTACGATAAGTGTTCGACTAAAATAATTGATGCTATTTTAAGGCTAATTATTATATTTGTCTAATTTTACTATAAAAAACACCATAACCTGTTTTTTAGGCTATAGTGTTAAAGATTATCTAGGTAATCTAATTACTTCAAAGATAAATAATAAGTATATTCCTGCGTATAGAGATGTTTTAAATCTAAGCATTTCGTATGTACTTACTACCTTATCTACACCAGATACTAACCATGATTCTTTATACTTAGGTAGTTCTGTTGTACGTGGAAACATATGCTTCTTAATAATATCTTGTTGAATATTATCTAATTCAAAATACTTTAAGCTATTCGTTAAAGCCATATTAGGATGTTCTCCTAATTTTTCATAACTATTATAATCAGATAAATCACTATCAACATAAAAGTCATGTAATAATGCTGCTCTAGTAATTGATTCAGTATTCTTCATATTAAATAAGTCACATATATTATAAGTCCACTTAGCTACACGATATGAATGATCATATCTAGTAATACCATGGTGTAATTCTCTTTTTAATTTATTAAATTTACTATTATTTGTTATATCTTCAATAATGGAGCTAAAGTCTCCAGTACTTTTTTTCATCCAAATCACCTCAGGACTTTTGAAATTATATCATAAATAGATGTACTATGCAAATTTCTACATTATTAGTATAGTCTTATTTTAATATAATTATACTGATAAGTGAATTATTTTTTATATCTCTTTTGTAAAGTTTTGTTTACTTCTTTTGTTAGTACTGGTGGTTCTTCTACATCAGAATATGCTAGAGTTGTACCTGCTGGTAATTGAGCATTAAGATAAAAACGATCTGTAGTTTTTTCATAAGCAAATCCATAATAGAATAAATTATCTGTTTGATTTTGACTGATATAATATTCGGGAGTTGTTTCCCTATTATAAGTTCTATCATATAAGCCAGTAGTATTATTAGTGCTTCTAAGAGCTGTAAATGGTTTATCTAAGCCAGTTAAGTCATATGATTTATATTCTGACTCCCCATTTAATTTAACCATATTCCAAGTATGAACATAACTTGATACTTGATAATTATCTAGACCTACTCGATTAGCAATAGCTTTAAATAATGTGGCATAACTTACACAAGTTCCTAAATCACTATGAATAGCTGAGGAAAGTGGATAATCATTATAGTAATTAGCTAAAGCAATATCTTCTGCCGCACTACTATCATATTCAATTTGATTAATAACATATAGAATAATATCATCTAATTTATCTTCATCTGATAAACTATCTAAGTTTAAAGAAGAAACTATATTTTCTATTTCGCTAGCAGTATTTACTAAATTTTCTTTATTTTCTGTAATAGGGATATTTCTTAATGTATTGCTACTTAGCCATAAAATAGTACTTTCGTCTAAATATATTCTTGTCTTATTAAAACTTGTTAGTACTTCTCCATGAGTTACGTTAGGACTTCTTCTTATAGTAATTTTAGCTAAATTTTTACAATTTTTAATATCATTTAAGTCTAAGAAGCCATAACTACTATAATAGAAATAAAATAAGGATTCTGGTTTACTAATATTTATTTTATTAATATTACAATTTGTTATATACAATGTTGCTAATTGTGATGGTGTATATAACGTACCATCTAGTATAGTTGCATGAAATATGTTTAATATACTAAGGCTTGTTGGTAATGAATTAGTATTATACATATTTCCTTCTATAATTATTAGTTTTTCTAATTTGGTATTAGTTAATTGGGAACAATCAACATTAATACCTTGAATGGTTACTTTTTTTAAGTTAGTTAGGTAAGCTAAATCACTTAAGTCGTGATTTGACATTGCTGGTATTTCTAATTCACTAATCGTTCCTAATGTTGTTAAATTAATGCTATTACCTATTACTCCTCTTATAATATTTTCTAGTTCTTTATTTTTAAATGTTACTACTGTTTCTGAATTTGTAACAGTACTTCCTGTTTGTTCTAATGCGGCTTCACTTGCATACGCTGGGGTTCCTAATAAACTTAGGGTTAGTGTAGAAGCTATAACAGCCGCTCCTACTCTTTTAATTACTTCTTTTTTCAAACTATCAAACTCCTATCATAATTTAATTTTACTATATATTTACAACAATGTGTACACACTTTACGCATGTACTTTACAAATATTGTCATTATAGTTTTTTAAATTAACGATAGGAATTTTATATTTTATACTCTTTTATATTTAAATGTTTTAGTATTTTGTTCTTCTCTTTTTTTATCATAATGTAATTTAGTACTAAGTGCTGTATATAGTACAATTAGTTCACCTACTAAAAGAAATAATTGTGCTTCCATTCCTTTTAAAGTATTTGATTTTAAATAACCTATTCTTTGAACTATATTAGATATTATTATTGGTTTTATATTTGTTTCAAAATCTGGATTATTAATGCTTTCTAAATCAAAGCTATAGAAGCTTAAATCGTTTGTAATATTTTGTAATAACAGATTCCTTATTTCGTCTGAATCTAGTCCATTCATGTCATATGCACTATACTCATTTTCGCCTTCTAAGCGAGCCATATTCCACGTATGATTAGTACTACTTGGTTGATAATTATCTATATCTACGCGATTGGCTAAAGCAGTAAATAAACAAGCATAGTTAACACAAATCCCTACATCTTTATTTAAAGCAAAATATATTGGGGAAGTATTATATCCCGTTACTAATGTTTTATATCCTTTTTGCTCTTCAGATACTCTTATATCATAATCTATTTTATCTGTGATATAGACTATTATGGCATTTAATTTTTCTTCTTCCGTTTTATTTGCATTATTTATTTCAGTTGCTATTTGATTCAATTCTTCTATATATGATAAGTATTTTTCTTTTGATTCTTTATCTAAGTCAATACTATTTAAGGTTTCTTTGTCTAACCATATACATGAGTAATCATCTAAGGTTACTTTGCTTAAACTAGACATTGCCTTTAGTAAGTGACTATTAGATACATTAGGACATCTTGTTAAAGAAATAGTTTTTAAATTAGTACATTCTTTTAAATCTGCTAAATCTAATAAAGCGTATCCTTCAAAAGTAAATGATGTAAGTTCTTCAGGGTTTTTAAAATGTATTTTATTAAAGTTAGTATTATTTATTTCTAATGTTCTTGTGTGATAAGGAACGTAGACAATATTGTCTGGTAAAGTAGCTCCTTGCAAATATAAATCTGTTACAGTATTTGGAAGTTCATTTAAATTGGATAAGTTACAATCTACAGCATTGAATACTATTAACTTTTGATTATATATTAAATCATTACAATCTATATTCATTCCACATACTTCTAATCTTGTAAGATTAGGAAGATATTTTAAATCGCTAAGGTCATTATTACTAAGTGGCTCTTCTAAAATTATTGAAGATATTGAATGTAAGTATTCAATAGTTAATTCACCATTAGCGTTGCTTTTTAATAAATTAAAAAGTTCTGGATTGTGAAAAGTTATATTATTTTCTTGTTTTATTGAATTGAGTTCATGTTCAAACATAGTGTATGAAACCATTTCACTTAATGTTGCTCCAGTTTCTTTAGCAAGAACTATTTTAGGCGTAATTAATAAACTAAGTGACATTACACCTACTGTTAAGACTGTTCCTGTAGCTATTTTTAAATTTCTTTTTAGGTTATTTCCTTTATTGCTTGACATATGACTCTCCCCTTGTTTCGTTTTATGATTATAATACTGGTTGTTTTTTTAGTCAAAAAAAAGTAGCTTTTTCGCTACTTAATTTTAGATATTCTTGTTTTTATTCTTTCACTACCTAATAATTTTAAGATTATGTAAAGATCTGGTGTTTGAGTTAGTGTTGTTACACCTACTCTAATTATATTAGATACATCAGCTACACTACCTTTATAGTTATCAGGATTTTCTTTGTATTCTTTCATATTAGAACAATATCCTAATTTCTCAGACATTTCTTTCATTTTGTTGAACCAAGTATCTTTGTCATCTTCTTCATTATAATATTCGTTGAAGTAAGTCGTTAATACTTCGTTGATGTCATCATTACTAAATTTAGGATCAAAGTTATATTCTACATCTGTAAATAGTTCATCAAACATATACCAAATTTGGCCTTTTATTTCTGAGAATGATGCGTAATCTTTACGTGGCTTCTTTTGTTCTCTTTCAATATTTAGAACACTTGTTGTATATTCTTTGTATTTGTTAATTAGTTCATTGAATTCTTTATCATATTCTTTTGACCAAGTATCGAGTAAATCATATACTTCAGTTGCTTTAAGTTTAGATAGATAATTTTTAGAGATATTGTCTAGTTTGTCTAAATCAAATAAAGCTCCTGATACTGACATTTTCTTTGGAGAGAATTCGAATTCTGTAAAGTGTGCATCTGGATGTTTATCACGCCATTCTTCATAGTTAGAATTTGCGATAGTCATAATTGCTTCAATAACAGCAAGTATTGGGTATCCTTTTTCTTCATAATATGTCATTCTAGCTTCTGGGTCTAATCTTTTAGATATTTTTCTAATTTTGTCACCATCTTTTTTTAGAATTAATGGTGTATGTACATATTTAGGCATTTTGAAGCCAAATGTTTTAAATAATTCATAGTGAACTGGTACTGAGCTTACCCATTCTTGACCACGAATTACATAAGTAGTACGCATTAGGTGATCATCAACTAAGTGTGCAAAATGATATGTAGGAAGTAAGTTACTTGATTTCATTATAGGTATATCAATATCATTTTCTGGGAATTCCATATCACCATTTACTAAATCAGTAAATTTAAACTTCTTGTTGAAGTCTCCTTGTGATTTTAAACGAATCGTATATTTTTCACCATTATTTATTCTTTCTGCTGCTTCGTCTGGAGTTAAATTACGATATTTAGCATATCTACCATAAATACCTATTCTTCTTTTATCTCTTGTTTGAGATTCTCTAATTGAATCCATTTCTTCTTGCGTTAAGAAACAAGGGTATGCTTTACCTTCAATAATTAAATGTTTAATGAAAGCATGGTAAATATCTTTTCTTTCTGATTGGATATATGGTCCATAGTTACCTTTCGTTTCGTTTGTATCACGATATTCATATTCATCTGGATTCATATCGTAATGTTGTAAAACATGTCTAATATATTCTACTGCTCCTTCTATTTCACGTGCTGAATCTGTATCTTCATTACGTAAATAGAATACTCCACCATTTTTCTTTGCCATTACATAGTCAATAACTGTAGACATGAAGTTACCAATATGCATGAATCCTGTTGGTGATGGTGCAAAACGAGTTACTTTGGCTCCTTCTGGTAGTTCTCTTTCTGGATACATTGCCTCATAATCTGCAACGGTTTTTGTGATATTTGGAAATATCAAATCTGCTAAATCTTTTGTAGTCATTTTAATCAGTCCTTTCTAATAATTAAAAAAGAGTAATTCCTCCAAAGGACGAATTACTCGTGTTACCACCTTATTTTGTGTATTACTACACCTCTACATCTTAACGCGATTAACGGAATATCTTGTATACAATATTCAACTCCAAAGTTTCTTCAATTAGTTTATATACTCTTTTACACCAGACAAGAGTTCTCTATGATATAAGGGCTAATTTACTCTTCTTTTTCCTCGTTTTGTGGTTTAATTATAGTAAATTGTATTTCTTTTGTCAATTATTTTCTTTTTCCTAAAGTATGAGGTATTTCTTTATAATCTGGTTGGATTAGCATTGTTTCTTCATTAGCTAGTCTTATTTCATTTTGAACAATAGCTAGTTGTTTCATATTAATACGAGCTATTTTTTTATTAAAGAAGGTAAATTCAGCTTCTAAAAATCCAGATAAAGGGCGATATTCATAAGCAAAATGACTGGCATCCGATAAAGCTGGTATATAAACTAGTTTATGATCTCTAGTTTTTGATTTGTGACTATGTCCACGATATGTGATAGTTACATTTTTGGGAGCTTCTACTTTTTTAGAACGACTCAAATCATGGATTAATGCTATTGAGTCATCTTTCATATGAATTGTGCATTCACCATACCCTAAAGATACTAAATCATATCTTCTTTCTTCTAGGTATCTTGCTACATCAAATCCTTCATCTATTAATGAACGATAGTCATGATTGCCATATAACATAAAGCATGTAATATCAGGATCAAATGGATGAACACGTAAAACTTTTTTTACTTGGGATTCTGTTGTAGGATTTTTTAGTTTGTAGGGAGCATCAGGATAAACTCCATCAATTAAATCTCCCCCATTAAAAATTATGTGACAATCATGTTTTTTAGCATAATTATAAACAATTTTTAATAGATTAGGATTTTCGAACTCACTACCTATATGTAAGTCAGAAATAAAAATTGCTTTAAGTATTCTATCTTTAACGCTTATACGAATAGACTTTCTATCACCGAAATTTAAAGTTCTGTTCGTTTTTATAGTTATTTCGCCATCTGATGAGAATGATTTACTATAATTATAGCCAGCATTCCTAATGGCTTTTAGAATTTTATTAAATTCCCTATAATCAACATTTAACATGTTTTGAATTTCGTTTACATTGTGTCCTTCGTTCATTAAAGATAAAGTTAAAGCAATTTTTTCTTTCATAATAATCACCTATTTTTTACTAGTTGTTTTTTTAGTATTTTTCTTAGTTGTTGTAGTTTGATTACTATCTTCTTTTTTCTCTTCAGGTTCTTCTTCCTTGATTGGTTCATTTGTACATGTAGCATTTATGTGATAAATTTGCTCATATGTTTCGTTGCTATCAAAAACACTTATTATAGTGTCAATACTCCTTGCACGATTTAGACTGGTAGTTAAAACTTCATTATCTTTTAAGATTTTAGACTCTACTTTTATTGTTGATTTACGATGAGTTTCTGTTAATTGATAATAAATTATCTGCGTATTTTCATCCACTATTTTACTACAATCGACATCAACACTATATGTTCTTTCATTGTCTTTTAATCTTACTTTTTCATCTAGTACTTCGATAGTATTAAATGGATTGCTCGCTATCTTCAAATTTGTTTTATAAGATGAGTAATTCCTTATAAAAATTGAAGTTATTACAATAACTAGTATAGCTAATAATGATATTATAATTATGTTTTCTTTTTTCATTTTTGCACCTCTATGAATTTCTAGAGGTTATTATAACACAAAGAAGAAAAATAAAAAGTTTTTTTGAAAGATAGTAATAAAAAAACATGCGTTTTAAAAAAAGACACATGTCTTGGAGTTTATTTATAAATAAATTGTGTAAATTCTGATAACATCATATTACCAACTCCTATTATAAATATACTATTTTTTTTGGTACTTATAAAGTTTTTTATTTCATTTTAATATAATAATTTTTTATATCCTTTTTTTGCAAAGAAAAAAGTCCTTTAATAGGACTAATTTTAATATTTGGTGATCCGTATGGGATTCGGACCCATGTATGTAACCTTGAGAGGGTTATGTGTTAAACCACTTCACCAACGGACCAGAAAATGTCTTTCGACATTGTTAATTTTATCATAGTTATTTTTTATATTCAATATTTTTTATTCAGAATATATTTTATTAATTGTTCCGCCACCTAAACATATATCATTATCGTATAAGACTAGCGATTGACCAGGAGTTGCTGATTTAACTGGTTCATCAAAAGTAACTTTGATATCGTTATTATCTAATACTTCTATAGAACAAGGTGTTGGTTGATATTTATATCTTATTTTACCTAGAGCTTTTATAGGTAATTTATCTACAAGTAAATTAACATCTGTTATTTCAATTGTATTGCTATATAAATCACTTTCAGTACCTAAGATTACCTCATTTGTATCTTTATTTATTGAGATAACGTATAAAGGATGCTTATAACTTATACCAAGTCCTTTTCTTTGACCTATTGTATAATAAATTATACCTTTATGTTTACCTAATACTTCACCTGTTTTTAAGACAAAATTGCCACTATCAGGAAGTTTGTCCATGTTTTCTTCTAAGAATTTTGTATATACTCCATTTTCAATAAAACAGATATCTTGACTATCTTTTTTCTTGGCTGTTTCTAGTTTTAAATTTGAAGCAATTTCTCTAATGGTCTCTTTATTAGGATATTCACTTAGAGGAAATAAGATGTTGTTAAGAATACTTTTATCTATTTTATATAGGAAGTAGCTTTGGTCTTTTGGTGAATCTATTTTGCATAGTTTACCATTTTTTATTGCTGCATAATGACCAGTAGCAATATATTCACAGTTAAGTTCTTGCGCTTTTTTCCAAAGAAGACCAAATTTTAAATGTTTATTACATTCAATACAAGGATTAGGAGTTTGAGCATTTTTATATGAGTTAATAAAGTTATCTATAACATGATTTTTAAATTCAGCTTGATAGTTAACGATATGATGTTCAATACCTAGGGTATCACAAACTTTTTTAGCGTCTATGCATGATGTATCATTTTCTTTAGTGAATAAAGTCATTGTTACACCTACTACTTCATAACCTTGTTCTTTTAAAAGATAAGCTGCTGTTGATGAATCTACACCACCAGACATTCCTAATAAGACTCTTTTCATATACTTCACTCCTCTTTTTAAATCATTATATACTTCAAATAACGTTATGTAAAGGCAAGAAAAAAAGAAACTCCCGTTTCTAATTATCTCTAGCTTTTCCTAATAATCTTAGTAAATCTAAGAAAATATTAATTATATCAAGGAATAATTGGAAAGCTATGTAAATTCCTTTGTTTTCACAATCACTTAGGAAGTTTTCATCTAAAGCACGTTGAACATCATAAGCAATATATGCACAGAATATTAAGATTGAAGCAACACATAATATCATGTTTAAAGTATTATTTGCGATGAAGATGTTTACTATTTCTAAAACAATGACTGCTAGTAATCCAACAAATAAGTATACCCACCATTTTGATAAATCGATTTTTGTAAATTTACCTATTAGAGCAAATAAACCAAATGTTATAGCTGTTGCTAAGAAAACAAAAGCTATAGAACTCGCAGTATAATATAAGAAGATTCCTGTTAAGCTTATTCCTGTTAAAACACAATATAGTAAGTAAAGAATCTTAGCAGTTAATGATGACATCTTCCTTATTCTTAATGTCAAGATAAGAGCAACTACAATTTCTACAATTAACCATAAATAGAAGCCGTTCATTCCAAATGGAGCATATATTAAATACATCATTTGTGGCGAATATGTTGCTGTAATAGATACACCAAAACATATTAAAAGTCCAATGAACAACCATAAGAAGGACTCTGTTAAAACTTTATTTTTATTCATGTTCTCTCTCCTTTTTTAATTTTCGTTTATTATTAAACCATATTTTCTTGCTAGTGTTTCTATTGTTGTGGTATTCATACTACCATAATATCCAAATACTTGTTTTTTATTCTTAATTATTATAGTTGATGGAGTTGTTTGGATAAAATCTCCAAATTTCCCCTTTTCTCCTTGTAATTCATAGTCTATATCGAGTTTATCTATAAACTTATTTAAGTCGTCTATTTGAGATTCATCTATTGACGAAAGTTCTAGATAATAAACAGGAAAGCCAAATTTAGCTTCTGCTATTTGTAAATAAGGAACATACCCAATTGTAGCACTACAAGTTTCTAAACCTGCAACTAAGTATACTGGATCATCTTGTTCAAATAATTTTAAAGCTTCTTGTAATGTTACTACTTCAAAGTATTTTGTATCAACCTTAGCTACTTGAACTTCTTCATTATCTTCATGAGTTACAAATAAAGTTACAAGAATTACTGATAAACAAACTAACAAAACTGTATAGATGGCGAAATTATTTTTAAAGTGTTTTTTTATTTTTTCCATTTTATTCACCTTTTATAAGTTTTTCTACTGCCTTAACTGCAACTTTTATTTCGTTATCGACATCTAAATTTGTTTCTTGTGGTAATCCAGCTGCTTCTCTTTCTTGATTCCATACAGCAGATAAAACTGCTCCAGCTTTTAGTCTTAGAGTTGAAGCTACAATATACAATGAAGCTGTTTCCATTTCACTTGCCAAAGCTCCAGCTTTAATCCAAGCGTTCCACTTATTTTCTAATTCATAAGATACTGGCATTTTTTCTGGGCTATGTTGGCCATAAAATGAATCTTTACATTGGACTACTCCAACATGACTAGTTAGTCCTAGTTCGTTAGTAGCTTCTACTAATGCATTAGTTATTTTTAAATCTGCTACTGCTGGATATTCTATCGGAACATATTCTTTACTTGTTCCTTCTTGCCTAATTGCCGCTTGTGCAATAACAATATCTCCTGCACAAACTTCCATTTGCATACCACCACATGTTCCAACTCTTATTAAATTTTCGATACCTATAAGAGCTAATTCTTCTATACAAATTGCTGTAGATGGTCCACCCATTCCTGTTGATATTACAAGGATATTCTCACCTGATAATTCTCCTAGGTAACTTGTATATTCTCTGTTTTGTCCTATTTTAATTGGATTATTTAAATAAGTAGCAATCTTTTCTACACGTCCTGGATCACCAGGTAAAATAGCATATTTAGCTCCTTTTAAATCATCTTTTGTTAAACCAATATGGTACATTTTTTCTTTGTTTTCCATTTTAACCCTCCTATAATCTGAAACTATTAGGTAATAGTTCTTCTAATGTATAAGTATATAATTTTTGTTCTTTATCATCATATGTATATACTTTAAAGTCGGAGCTGGTATATTCACTTAAGAATTGACGACAATAACCACATGGTAATGTTTTAGAAAAATTTACATCATTAAGATTTTTTCCTACTACTGCAATACATACAAATTCTTTTTCACCTTCGGTTAAAGCTTTTGCAAAAGCTGTTCGTTCTGCACAAATAGATTGAATACCATCATTTTCGATATTAAATCCATTATAAATTTTTCCACTCTTACCAAGAAGTGATGCTCCTACTGTGAAGTTAGAATGTTTGCAACAAAAATTACTATTAGCGATTTTTTTAGCTTCACTAATTAATTCTAGTACTTTGTTATTTTCCACTTTTATCACATCCTAATAGTATTTTATCATATTTTTATATTAAAGAAAAAGAAAAGATAGGTTTCTTTTCTTTTGCGTTTTAGCTTTTATATTTTTTGTTCAGTTATTGGCTTTTTTTCTAATACTTTAGTTGGCTTTTTGTATCGATATGTGATAGTAGATTCTGTTGCTTCTGTTGGTTTAAAACCTAAGCGCTCTAAATCTGCTCTACAGCATTCATTGTCTTTTCTTGCTACAACAAACAGTTCATTCATAGTTGTTGTTTCAATGAATTTAGACAACGCTTCTAAAGTATAACCATTTCCTAAAAAGTTCTCATATATTTTAAATTCAATGTAGTTATTAAATTTAACTGAAATATATCCTATTTCTGTATTATCTTCTCTTAAATATATGGCATATCCGACGGATGCAAAGTCTGGAGTACTTTCTTTTTGAAGATACAAACGATCTGTTTTTATGCACTCAATATAACAATCTTCGTCGAAGCTTTCTAGTTTTTCCATTGTTGAATCTTTTAAATCAAAATTTATTTTATAAGGACTATTTAGAACAGATGAGTAGTCGTCATGTTTAGTTAATTCAACTAATGCTACACAATAAGTTCTTAATTTTCTAAAATGTTCATTATCAAAATGAAAACGGATATCTTGTTGAACATCTATGTAGGCAATTAAGTCTGTGTTATATTGTCTACTTCTGGCATGACAATCGCATGCCATTTCTAATAAGTCTAGTTCAGACATATCATTTGAACTATCATAGTATTCTGGGTGATGAGGGTTACGCTTACGATGTAGCCTTATGGCTTGCTCCTGTTTTTCACTTAGAACATGTTCAATATCATGCATTGAATCTATTTCATCAACAATGCTTGCTAAAGACATAAATTCTTCAGTGTTTTGAATTTTAGAAATATCATGAATAGAACATCTACCTAATAAACGGATAGCATCTACACTCCTATTTCTGTGTATCAAGTAACGAGCTAGATACATTCCACTACGCATTACACATGCACGATGAATTAATGTATCGTTCATTTCCTTTGATAACTTTTCTGTATCAATTTTTTTCATTATACGGCCTCCATACGCCTATACACAAACATAAATATTTGTGTTACGGGTATTATACAAGAACAGAAAAAAAGAAGTCAACTTGACTTTTTTTAAAATGTTGTTCTCTTTAGTATATAAAAGGAAAAAAGGACTTTTATAAAGCCCTTTTAAGTTAATATTTTTTTAAATTCACGCTCTGTTAATACTTTTCCTTGGCTTATTAAGTTATTATTAACAACAATACCTGGAAAGTTTTTAACATTATATTTATTTTTAGACGATTCATCATCTAAAAGAATTAAGTTAATATCTATATCACTATTTTCTATAGTTCTTTCAATTATCTTTTTCATTTTTAAGCCATTTTTTGAATTGGCTCCTATTAATTTAATATCAACTATAATTATCTCTCCTTTCATAATTAGATTATAAATTATCAATGTGATGTTTTTTTGTCTAATTTATGAAAGAATAATGTTTTTTTGTGAATTTTATCTAATGAATATATAAGCAAAGTATGCAACATAAAATAATAACATACCTATACCTTCTTTTTTAGATATTTTTAAGTCATTAAATCCGAAGATTAATAAGATTATACTAGCAATTATAAGTATTGATAAGTCAATAATACTTTCAATGTTAATTAGCATTGGATTAACAAGACTACTAGCTCCTAAGATAAATAAGATATTAAAAATGTTACTTCCTATAACGTTACCAACAGCAATATCATCTTCTCCTTTTAGTAAAGCAACTAATGATGTACATAATTCTGGTAATGATGTTCCTATAGCTATAATTGATAGTCCAATAAATCTTTCACTTAATCCGAAACTACGAGCTATTTCTGTAGCACTATTAACTGTTAAGTTTCCACCAAATACTACACAAGCTAAACCTATTATAATTAAAATAACATCTTTTATTTTAAATGGTTTTTGTTCTACTTGTTTCTTAGATGAGTCGACACCTTTTATTAAAGATATTAAGTAGTAAATTAATAGAGCTACTAGAACTAAACCACCTATTCTACTTAACATAAGACTTCCTTTTAGAAAATAGTTAACAACAATTAGAACTAGTAAAAGTATAGAGCTAATTAATGATAAACTATAGTCTTTTTTTATAACTTCCTTTTCTGTAACAACATCTTTAAATAATGCAGTAATTCCTAGAACAACAAACAGATTAAAGATATTTGATCCAATTATGTTTGATATAGAAATATCTGCTGATTTATTAAGTGATGCAGTGATACTAACAGCTGCTTCTGGTGCTGATGTACCAAATGCTACTAAAGTTAGACCTATGATAATTGTTGGTATTCGTAAAAATTTAGCAATGTTGGAACTTCCTTCAACAAAAAAGTCTGCTCCTTTAATAAGTAAGATAAAACCTACTAATAGTAATATGTAATTCATTTTCTTCCCTCCAAAAAAAAGACTCTTATACATTACAAAAATAATATATAAAAGTCTTGTTGTTTAAACTATATGCGGATTTTTAAATCGTATTGACGCACATAATCCCAAAATGGGTAACTACTCCCTTTTCATATTTATAGATTATATCATAAATTGATTATTTTTTCAATATTATCTAAAGTACCATGTAGTTCTTTAACGCCCCATCCTTCAAGTTCATCTAAATATGGTTCATAAAATTCATTAAGTAATAAAATATTCTTATGATAATAGAAAGCAAAAGCTATTTCTGCAAAACTGTTTGGTCCGATATAATTTTCAATATTATTTTTTGTAGCATTTACAATTAAAATCGTGTCATTTTCTGGATGGACTATTCTGTCGAAATGAGCACGTGATGCTATTACTTTAGGTAAACCTTCCATACATTCTTTGGGTAAAAGAACATTATAGCCCTTTTCTTTTAAAAGCTGTTCTACTTCTATTATTTTGTCTTTTACTTTCATACTGCCACAAAGAACAATATTTTTCATACTTATCACTACCTTCTTAGTAAATATTTATATATTGAACCATCAATACTACTTTTATGAGTAATATCAAAATGTTCTAACATTTCTTCTAAAATTATACTGCCATCAATAACCATTTGTATATATCTAAATATTTCTTTTCTTATAGATGAATTCCCATAATAGTAAATTTGAAATAATTTTATTGCTTTTAATATAGAGCTTGCATATTTACTTGATTTAAGAGCATCATATTCACTAATTGTTCCATCATTTTCATAATAATATTTAAACATATTATCAAATTCTAAGAGAAAATAATTGATTTTATTTTTCTCAGTTGTTCTTAGCAAACCTTCTTGGCTATCCTTATCAAGCAGGTAAACAAATTCCATAAACATACTTAAGACTTCTCCATTATTATAATCTATAACTTTTCCTTTAGGTTCTAATAACTGGGTATGCATTATTTCGTGGAGATAGCATGAAGTTGTTATATCATTTATTTTACTAGTAAGTTCTATGTGTGTTATAGACAATAACATATCTTTATAAAATTCTAAAGTGTCATATAAACCTTGATGGAATGCTAATAAACCATAATATTGTCCATATTCACTTGTGTATTTTATAGGTATTTTAAATGGACTTACATATTTGCTGACATCATTATAAACTTTGGCTAATTCAGCTACACCACTTACTTCTAAGCCATCTAATTTAAAAAACATTCTATCATTACAATGTCTGACATCACGAACTTTTAGTTTACTATCCATATATTCTTGAGCATTTTTTCTCATTTTCCATTTACTAATATTTCTTAAACGGATATCTAAATCAGGCGGATTCACTTTAGAAAGTAAATATGCAAACTCTGAGAACTCAGTATCTACTTTTAATGGAGATGAATCTATATCAAATCCATGTAATAACATATTAGCTTTCTTTATTTCTTCGATTGTTTCCATAACAAATACCTCTTTTTCTGATTTTGATGATTATTATATCACAGAAAATGTAAATCAAAGTATTTTCGGTTCATAAAAAAACAAACTCATTTCAAGTTTGTAATAAATATAATTGGTTACCCCAGTAGGATTCGAACCTACGGAATGTCAGGGTCAGAGCCTGATGCCTTACCGCTTGGCGATGGGGTAATTACATATTATATTGTATCACTAAGTTATAAAATTTTAAATAACAAAATATTTATTATCAAAATATTCAATAAATTTTATTAAGTCGGTGTATTTAATAGATATGGTCTTAGTATTTGTATCTGGGTGCATCAGTATTTTTTTACTTATCAATTCTTTATCAATGATTATTTTAGTTATATGAGATGAATCATTTATGATACCTAGAGGTGTTACTCCTCCTCTACTTAGTCCTAAGATATTATTGAGTTCTTTTTCACTAGCGAAGGTTAAATGTGACGTATTTAATTTTTTTGATAAATTCTTAAAGTCTGCTTTTTTAGTATCTTCTAATAAATATAAATAATAATTATTATTAGAATCTTTTAAAAATAAATTTTTGCATCCTACTCCATTATTCTTTTCTTTGATATGTTGAGCTTCTTTTGCTGTGTAAACTGGTTTGTGAACTATTTCTTCAAAAGATATATTAAGACTTTCTAAAATGTTGTAAATATTCATATTAATACATCCCTTCAAATATAATAATAGCATAACATAAATATGTTGTTTTAGAAAAAATATAGTATAATAAGATTAGGAGGAGAAGTTATGACAATTGTATGGTTAGTAATAGTTATTGCTTTAGCAGTTATTGAAGTAATGACAGTTAACTTAGTTACTGTTTGGTTTGTAGCTTCAGGTATAGTTGCATTAATTGCTGCTTATTTAGGAGCTTCAACTATTATACAGCTAGCAATATTTGTTATATTAGGTGTTCTTCTATTGTTGTTAACAAAGAAACCTTTAGAAAAATTACTTAATAAGACAAATAAGCATAAGACTAATCTAGACCGAATTTTTGAAATGGAAGGTATTGTTACTGAAGAAATCAAAAAAGGTTCTACTGGAGAAGTTAAAGTTGATGGTAAAAGATGGACTGCTATTGCAGATAAGACAATCAAAAAAGATAGTACTGTAAAAATATTAAAAATTGATGGAGTAAAATTAGTTGTTGAGGAGGTATAAACAATATGGAAATTTTAATCCCTATTCTAATTATTGTATTTATTGGTATAATCCTTTGTATTAAGGTAGTACCACAAGCTGAGGCTTATGTTATCGAACGTGTTGGTTCTTATTTAGAAACATGGCAAAATGGATTACACTTTATGATTCCATTTATTGATCGTATTTCAAATAGATTAACATTAAAAGAAATCGTTAAAGATTTTAAACCACAACCAGTTATTACTAAAGATAATGTTACTATGCAAATTGATACTGTAGTATATTATCAAATTACAGATCCTAAGTTATATACTTATGGTGTTGAAAATCCAATTACTGCAATTGAAAATTTAACCGCTACTACATTACGTAATATTATTGGTGAACTAGAGTTAGACCAAACTTTGACATCAAGAGATATTATTAATGCTAAGATGCGTTCTATCTTAGATGAAGCAACTGATCCTTGGGGAATCAAAATTAACAGAGTTGAAGTTAAGAATATTATTCCACCAAGAGATATTCAAGAAGCAATGGAAAAACAAATGCGTGCTGAACGTGAAAGACGTGAAAAAATTCTTCAAGCTGAAGGTGAAAAGAAATCAAGTATCTTAATTGCTGAAGGTGAAAAAGAAAGTGCTATTCTTAGAGCTGAAGCTAATAAAGAAGCAGCAATTAAAGTTGCTGAAGGTCAAGCTGAAGCAATTATAAAAATGAATCAAGCTGAAGCTGAAAGTATTAAATTACTTCGTGAAGCTAAGGCTGACCAATCTGTTATAACATTAAAGAGTTTAGAAGCTGTTGCTAAGATGGCTGACGGACAAGCTACTAAAATAATTGTTCCTTCTAATCTTCAAGATGTAGCTTCATTAGCTACGACTGTTGGTGAAATGCTAAAAGACGATAAAAAAACTAAATAATATAAGTAAATTACAATAATTAAATAACCATGTAGTTAAATGCTATATGGTTTTTATTTTAGATAATATTGACAAAAGAAAAAAGATATTGTAGATTATGGGCAGAGACGCAAAAAGACTCTTGAAAGGAAATAAATATGAATTATCTTATGAATATGAATATTAGACGTAGACGTAGTTAGTCACCTATTTAAGTAATCATGTGAAGATTGCGGATATAGGTGTATTTAAGTATAGCTGTGTCTACAATCGGTAAGATAATTTTTTATATAATACCTATGTTGATGCAGCATAGGTATTTTTATTATGAAATGAGATGAGTATATGAAAAATTTGATAATTAGTTATATGAATATGAGACGCAGACGTCGGTAGAACACCTATCAAGTAAATCAAAGTTGATTGAAGATATAGGTGTGTTTAAGTATGGCTGTATCTTCAAAAGTATAAGAAATTATTTATACCTATGTCGATATGGCATAGGTTTTTTATTTAGAAAAGGAAGGTTTAAGTATGAAAAAAGAAATTATAGATATTTTAAAAGAATTAATGAAATATAAGACTGTTAATGGAAGTTTGCAAGAGTTTGAAGGAATTTTTGAATATATAAAAAGTTATATGAATAATGGACTTTATTATAATGAGTATGTTTTTAATGAGAATAAAGCTTGTGTTATTTCTAATTATGATGGAAATGAATTTGATGTAGTTTTCTCTACTCATATAGATGTTGTTCCAGCTAGTAGTTATGAGTATAGTGAAGATGATAAAAATATTTATGGTCGTGGAACGATAGATATGAAAGGAAGTGTGGCCGTTTTATTAAAACTATTTAATGATATAGAAACAAATAAAAGGATTGCCCTATTTATTACTTCTGACGAAGAACAAGATGGTAATTGTACTTATGAGTTATTAAAAATTTATAAAACAAAATTGGCTATTGTACCAGATGGTGGAACTCATTTTAATTTAATTAATGAAGAAAAAGGACTATTAAGATTAAAATTAAGTATAAAAACAAAATCTGCTCACTCATCTCAACCATTTAATGGCGTAAATGCAATATGTGAACTTGTTGATGTTTATAAAAAGATAATAAAGAAGTACCAATTGCCTAAGTCTGACAAAGAATATATTACTTCTGTAAATTTAGCAAAATTTGTTGGTGGAGATGCGTTAAATAAGATTGCTGATTATGCCGAAATGTATTTGGATATTAGACATATTAAGAAAGATACTAAAGAAAACATAATCGAGTTTATAAAAAAGATAAATAAAGATGTTAAATTAGAAATATTACTTGAAGGTGATGTTTTTGAGACAAATTTAGATAATGAGGAGATAAAAAGATATATTGAGATTTGTGAAAGTATTTTAAAAAGAAAGATAACTATAGTAGGATGTGAATCTACTTCGGATGCAATATATTTTTCAAATCTAGGAATACCTACTATTATTATGAATCCAGATGGCTATTATGCACATTGTCCCAATGAATATGTTAGTAAAGAAAGTCTTGTTTATTTATTTAAAATTTATAAAGAATTTATAGAAGGCGGTGATATTAATGGATAATGAAAAATTTTTTAAAGCAATATATAATGATAAAAGCGAATTACAAATATGGAAAAAATTAGATAATGGATGTTATATTGGTACTTTAGGATATTCTGAGAAAAATATTAATATATTAATTAATCTTTTAAAATCATTTGAGGAACAATATGGTGAAAAAATCGATTATGAAGCTGCTAAGGATGAGCTTATGTTATATCAAAATAAAGGAAAATTATTTGTTTACTTTAATAAAGATGGCTTGCCTATTTCGATGAACGGATGTGTTTATGATTATGATAACGATACTGTGGAATTTAAGAGTGATAATAAAGACAATTTAAAATCGATCTATTTTTATGGCTTATCAACATTAAAAGCCTACAGAGGTCATGGAGCATGTAAAGAGTTAATAAAATTTGCAATAGAGTTTGCCAAGTTTAATGGATTTGATTATGTATATGCAAGGACTGACTTAGTTAATTCTAATTCAGAATGGATTATGGCGAATGCAGGTATGGAAATTTGTTTAAACGGCAATTATATTATTGCTGAATGGGTTGATGTTACTGAAAATATTGGTGATTACAGATTACATATGTGGAAAGCTTTAACAGATGGAATTTATTTGGCTCCTAAAGATAAAGCCCTTTTCGCTTATAATGATAGTTTAAGAAATATAGTACCAATTTTTGATTGCTCCCCTACTGGTTTTGTAAAGAGAAAAAATTAGTAGTAACTTAGGAATCTAGGCATTTAACATACAATATATGAAATTGTATGTTAATTTTTTAAAATTTTTTTAAAATCTTGTGACAAACGCCGAGTTTTTTTTCGAAAAAGGCCATATGATATTAGTGAAGGGGGGAAAAATAAATATGCAAGAAAATTTAAGCGATATTTATTACAATAATGATAATGATTGTTTATGTAAAACTATAAAAGTATGTACTAGACCTGGAGCTACTGGGCCAACAGGACCTACAGGACCTCAAGGTGCAACTGGACCTACTGGAATGGTTGGAGCGACTGGACCAATGGGACCTCAAGGTTTAACTGGACCTACAGGACCTACTGGATTACCTGGAGCAACTGGACCACAAGGTGTAACAGGACCTACTGGACCTCAAGGTGCAACAGGACCAACAGGACCTCAAGGTGTCACTGGACCGACTGGTATTACAGGACCAACAGGACCAACTGGTTTAACTGGTGCGACTGGACCTACTGGACCAACTGGTCTAGCAGGTGTTACTGGGCCAACTGGTCCTCAAGGAATTACTGGACCAACTGGGCCTCAAGGAATTACAGGGCCTACTGGACCACAAGGTGAAACTGGACCTACGGGGCCTATTGGGTTAAGTGTTGTTGGACCTACGGGGCCTACTGGACCTCAAGGAGAAGTAGGACCTACTGGACCAACAGGACCAGAAGGACCATCTTTCAATGCTGCTGCTATGGTTCACGAAGAAACAAATTTAGCTGTTCCTAGTCATAATGTAGTAAGATATAACTTAATGAATTTAAGTAATGGTATTACATATGATAAAAACACTGGTGAATTTACTGTTCCATCTGATGGTCAATATGCTGCTCACTGGTGGATTAATGCAAAAAATAAAAACGACAAAGCAATGTATGAAGATTGCTCACCAGTAGCCCTAGGAGTTGAATTACATCAATTCTGGCCTAATGATCAACTAATCGCTCATTCTTCTACTCATAACAAATTAAATTGTTGTGAAACAGGTACTCTTTCTGGTAATGCTGTATTTAATGCAACAGCTGGTTCGACTTTCCGTTTCGTAAACTCTTCACCTGTTGATATTGAGTTAGTGCCAAATGATCTATATTCAGCTTCAGTAAGTATTTACAAAGTTAACTAAACAAAAAAATTATCATTATAAAAAGTCATCCATAAGGATGGCTTTTGTTGTGGATTATTTATTTAATTGCTATATCTCCAGAAGTTGTTTGGATTTTTAAAGTATTTTCTGACATACGATTATTACTATCTATTCTTACATCTCCACTTGTTGTTTTCGTTTCTATATAAGTATCGTTTATTTTATTTATTATAATTTCACCACTAGTTGAGTTAATAGATGAAGAACCTGTTACTGATAAATTTCTAATTGTAATGTCTCCTGACATTGTTGATAAATTTATATTACCTGTATTGCCTATTTTTATTTCTCCACTTGTAGAATTCATTTCTGAGGTACTAGATGAATCAACAATAATATCTCCACTTGTAGTCGTTACTTTGACATTTTCTCCTTCTTTAAGATAGACTTCCCCACTCGTTGATTTTATTTCAACATCTTTCGCTTTTGCAATAGTTATATCTCCACTAGTAGTTTTAACTACTATATTCTTAGTATCTTGAACATTTATTTCTCCACTAACAGTTTCTATATTCATATCACTATTGTATGAGTTTAAAATATTAATATCACTTGAAGTCGCTTTAATATTTATAAATTTATTAAATGATTCTGGTAAATAAATTATAACTTCTTCATCATAGAAACAAAAGCCAAAGCAAAAACTTGAAAAAGCTTGTTCTTTAACTTCTAGATTATTATCATTATTTGAAATATTATAACGTTCCTTACGCTCTTCTTTACCATAAATTTCTACTTTTATGTTTTCATCTTCACTATATTTAATTGTTACATCTGTTGATGACATGTTTATATTTAGTTTATTTACTTCATTTGTATTATAAGTCTTGCTATGTAATAGTTCTTTTTCATAATCACCAAAGGAAAAAATAAATTCTCTTTTAAATAGAACAAATAACATAATACTTAGAAGAATTATGATCAGAAAAATATATAAAATTATTTTAAATATACTACTTGTCTTCATTGTCTTTACCATCCTTTGCATCTAAAATAATATGAACTATTTTTATTACTAAAGAATAAACAATCCAAAGAATCCAAGTTATGTGCCAACCACCTGTTGTAAAACTAACATAAAGATATAGAATAGTAAAAACTAAAGCAATAATATCATCCATATCTTTATATTTAGATTTAACTTTAAAATCTGAATCAGATAATTTATGATACTTAGCTTGTTCCTTTAAATAACGTTTTTGATTACCAACAGAAATATAATAATACGTTAATATACATGTAGGAATAGCTGCAATAAGCAAGAAAATACTTACCATCAATTCATCACTTATAACATCTAAACTTTCGATAAAAATTATCCAAACAACTGCCACAAAATATAAAAAGATACTTATTGATACAACTAATGGTTCAAATCTTTTATAGACTCTAGGAACAATTATGTCTTCTTGTTCTTTACTGCTATCTTGTTCTTCTTTTAAAGTTTCCTCTTTTGTTTTACTTTCTAAAGATTCTATCGTTTCTTTTTTCTCTGGAGTAACTCCTCTTATTAATTCATCCGTTGATATATTATATAAGTTACATAATGGAATTATTTTATCAAAGTCAGGATTTGATTCACCTGTTTCCCACTTACTAATCGTTTGTCTTGATACACCAATAATATTAGCTACTTCTTCTTGAGACAAACCAACACTTTTTCTTAATTTTAATAGTCTTTCCCCTATATTCATTTTTTTCTCACCTCTTGAAAAATTATATAAGATTTGGCGAATCTATTCTACCAATAGCACTTGGAAATTTGTCAACCAAACTTAACATTTTACTTTTCACAAATTATTTTAGACAAATTAATGCAATGTTACGACCTGAAGAAGTTCCATCGTAACGATAAGAATGGAAAGTATCATGATAACATTTTGTACAGATATTTGAACTAAAGATATTCTCTTTTTTAAAACCTAAATCGGTCAATACTTTTTTATTTAATTCGATAGTATCTATGTAATATTTTTGTTTCCCTTCTTTCATGTCACCTAAAGTAATAAACTCATCTACGTCAGAAAAATTTTCTTTAAAAGAATCAACAAGATCTTTATCAACTTCAAAACAGCAATTCATAATACTTGGACAGATATATGCTTCAATATTAACTGGGTTACAATTATATTCCGATTTCATTAAATTAATTGCATTAACAATTATTTTGTTTAATGTGCCTTTCCAACCACTATGGATGTTACCAATAACTTTATTTACTGGATCGTAAAGTAAGATACTTTGGCAGTCGGCTGACTGAGTTATTAAAGCAACATTTTTTAAATTTGTAATAAGACCATCTACTTCATTAAAGTCATTGTTTATATTTTGTTCTGTGAGAACACAAACTTTGTTAGTATGTGTTTGGATTGGATACTTTATATTTTTAAATCGAAAATTAAAGTCTTGTTCTATTTTACTTATTAATTTTTTTCTTCCTTCTTCTCCAACATTATTAAGTGAAAAGTCTAAATCTTTCTTTGTATATAAATGAATTATTTCAGAATTGTTATTTAATCGATCAAAAGTAAAATATTTATCATTCATTTTTTTCACCTCTTATTAGTATTATACATTATATTTTTGTAGTTCAGAAAAAAGAAGGATGTTCCTTCTTAATTTAAAATATTTTTTATTAACTCAAATTCTTCTTTATGATTAATTATTTCATCATTAGCAATTAATGTAAGAAGTTCTTCTTTTGTAAACCAACGTGCTTCACTTACCTCTTCTACTTGTACTATTATATCTTCAAGGTCAACGTCGGATTTTATTAAATAGACATAGACAAATTCTTTACTATTTACTCCGTTGCTTAAAAATTCTTCTTTTATTTTATTTAAAAATTGAAATTCAAATTTTTCTGAGTCTAAACCTAGTTCCTCTGCTAATTCTCTTTTGGCAGAAATAAGTGGTTCTTCTCCTGTAGTAATATGACCACCAACTGTTATGTCCCACATATTGGGATATAGTTTTTTATCTGGACATCTTTTTTGTAAAAGTATTTTTGTTTTATCTTCGTTAATTAGTAAAATGTGAATTGAGCTATGCCATATTCCATTTTGATGAGCTTTATTTTTACTGATCGTTTCTCCTGTTTTTTCTCCTGTAGTTTCATCATAAATATCAATTATTTCTTCCATTTTTCTACTCTTTTCTTTCATTTATTTTTTAGATTTTCTTCATTATATTGGCAAAGAACCGATGGACGATGACCACCTGTTTGAACCATTTCCTCTGTTAAAATTACCTTGTCAGCAATCGTTCTACGGAAAGCAGAATTTACTAATTTTTTATTTAGTAAAAGTTCATATACTTGTTTTAGTTCGCCTATCGTAAATTTTTCTGGCATTAAGTTAAAGACTATATCTGTATTATTTACTTTGTTTCGAAGTTCCATAATACCATCGATTATTAATTTAGCATGGTCAAAAGCAAGATTACTTTGAGAAGTCACTTCATAATTATATTCATCACTTTTTATGTCGATAGGTATTTTCTTAACATCATAGTTAATCGTTTCTTCTCCATTAGTTAATACTATATGATAAAAGTTATTTTCTTCTGTTATACATATATCAAACCAACAAGCATTTTCTTGTAGTTTTTCTACTAATAATGTACGATCAATTAATGCCATGTATGATACTGATATCACTCTACCTCTAGGATCTCGATTTACAGCATCATTAACACTTAATTGTTGCATGTAGACATTAGTAAGACCTGTTTCTTTTGTTAAGACCCTATCACTAGCGATTTTAGAAGTTTCACCTGATTCAATAAATCCACCTGGAAGACACCACTTATCAACAAATGGTTCCTTATCTCTTTTAACAAGTAAAATACTAAAATGCTTTACAGGAAGAGAACGCGTGTTAGCGTTCTTTCGACTATCAATACCGAATATAAGTAAGTCAGTTGTGTATGCTACATTAAATTTTATTTTTTTCATAAATACATTCTCCCATTAACATCTAATCTAATCTCTTTAACGCTTACTCTCAAGTTTTGTAAAGCTCTTCTTTTAACAGTAGTCGGAAGCTTTGATGCGTTAATATCTGTTTCTATATTACAACATGGACATTTAAATGTATAGCAGAAATCTTGTTTAGAATACATAAAATCAGGTGTTTCTTCATCTTTTAAAATAGGTATTGCATAAATATCTTCGGCTTCAACTTCTAATACTGCTCCACATCCACCACCATTAGTTCCTATTCCTAGACAATAATGTTTTATTGACCATTTTTTTCCTTCATTTAATACCTTCATTTTTATTTCCCCTAATTAATTTTTTATCTATACCCTAATTTTTTTAAGTACTTTAACTTTGTTCCATTGGCTTGTTCAATATTAAGGATCGCTTTTCTAACTTCTATAGGTATTTCACTATCATCAATCAAAGTTTCTTTATTACAGCATGGACATTTAAATGTATAAGAGAAATCATTATAATTGGAAAGTTCACTATTTCTCTTATCATTATTAGCTTTCTGTTGATAACTTAAATAGATATCCACAGCTTCTACTTCTAATAAAGCTTCGCAGCCACCATCATTATTTTTATTAGCTATGCATTCTTTTTCAATCTTCCAAATAACTGGTTCTTTTACAACTTTCATTACCATCACCGCCATATATTAACAATTATTTCTTAGATAAAGTTTTTTTATAATCACTCAATCTTTTTTTAGAAGATTCGGTGGTCTTTAATAACTTTCTCATTCTTTCTGGAATGTCATTTTTATTTATTAAATTTTCTTTTCCACAACATGGACATTTAAAAGCATAAGATTCATCAATGTAGTAATGTAGATATTCATCTCCTGAATTACTATAAGATTTTTGTTTAAAATTTAAATATATGTCTTCTAAAGAAACTTCTAATATTGCTCCACATCCAAGTTCACTATAATTATCAAGACATTCTTGTTGAATAGTCCAAGTAATTTTAATAGGTTCTTTTATAACTTTCATACATTTACCTCTTTAATTGTTAACTTTTGCTTAACTTTTTTTGATTATTTGATTCCTTTTTTTCTTTTTCTTTATTCACTATGATTTTTCTTATTTTATCAGGAATATCATTATCTTTTATAGATGTTTCTTTTCCACAACATGGACACCTAAAAACAAATATCTGAACTTGATAACGATAGCTTTCTCCATCACGTTCATCATATCCATATTGCATTTTCATCTTTGGATATATATCAGACATATCAACTTCTAATACTGCTCCACAACCATAATCTCCAGTACTAACATCTGCTATACATTCTTTTTCAATACTCCAAGAAACTGGAACTGGTTCTTTTATTATTTTCATAGTAGGTATACCTCCAAACTTATCTACTTAAACTTCTTCCTCTATTTCTTGCAAGATTTCTAACTCCTGAAGGAACTAATTTATCAGGAATATCAGTTTCGACTCCACAGCAAGGACATTTGAATGTCCAGAAATAATCTGTATCTCCTGTGTAGTCTGTACTAGATGTTTGATAGATGTCTTCTTTTTCTACAGCAAGTAATGCACCACATCCGCCACCACCATTTCCTACTCCAGTACAAGTTTGTTCTATTGACCATCCTGGTCCTTCTTTTAGCACTTTCATTTTATCATCTCCTCACATAGTTACATTTTAATACTAAGTATCGTGTTTTGTCAATATACTTTGTTACATTTTTGTACAAAGTATATTTGATTCATAAAAAAATCCCCTGCTTTTAGGGATTTTATTATTTTACAAATTCGAACAAAACTATCTTATGTTCAATAAGTTCACTCTTAACTCTACTTGCTACCTCTACTCCATATATTTCTAAAAAACATTTTCGTGCTTCGTCTTTGGAATCAAATTTAAAATAAGTATTAAATCTTTCCATGACTTTAAATCCGTTATTCAAAATCCAATTATTATAATCTTTAGTACGTGTATCTTTATCGTGGCCTCTTAAAGTTTCAAATTCACTATCTTCCTCATTTTCAATTAATATAATCTTTCCACCTGGTTTTAAGACTCTCTTTAAATCTTGCAAACATAATTCTCTATCTCCTAAATCAGTAATTGTTCCAAGAACCCATGGTGATACAATTAAATCAATTGAATCAGAACATAACATTGTATCTTTTAAATTAGTATTAACAAAAATTGAATTTTCTTTTCTAGACTTTATTTTAGCTTTTACTAGTTGATTGAATGATAAGTCTATTCCAATATATTTACTTGAGACATCTTCTAAAATTTGTAAAAACTTACCTGTACCGCAGCCTGCATCCAATACAATCTTATCTTTTGCTATTTTACTTAAATAATTTACAACTTTACTTTCACCATCTTCCGCTTTACTAAATATTTCATAGTAATCATTATTTTCATAGTAGGCACTAGAATCTTTTAAGAGATTTTTTTCTTTCATCTTCCTCACTTCTTTCTTTTGTTTCTGGATATATTAAATCCACCATGTACTTAGCAATATTCTGTGATTTACCAATTGCTGGGCGAAAATGCATATGTACTCCTGGTACTGTATTAATCTCAATAATACGATATGTTCCCATATTTTGTTTTTTATCAATGCTATTTGTCATAAAATCAATTCCTACATAAGGAAGTCCAGGAAAGGCTTCAAGGACACGCATTCCAATGTCAATAACACTTTCGTGGACCTTGTCAGTATAATCAACACATAGGCCACCCATTGCAACATTTGAATTCGGTCGTAAGTAAACTTTCTTTCCTAATTTAGGAATAGTATTCATGCTTATACCATTTTTGTTCATGAATCTTAGCATTTCCTCATCTACTAGAATTTCACACAATGCATTAGTGCGTGGATGCATACGATAATAATTTTCTTCAGCTATTAATTCCTTTATTGTCTTCTTACCATCACCGTAAACGTGAGCAGGATCTCTTAATAATACAGCATAATCTCTATTCTTAGTTATAAATACTCTAAACTCTTTTGATGCGAAATATTCTTCGATTAGAACTTTAGCTTTTTCACCTTTACTTCTTATTATCTTTGCTAACGCTTCTATAACATCTTCTTTAGTTCTAAGATCTGTATAAACATCGTAGCCATGTGAACCAAAAACTGGTTTTAAAACAACTGGACGGTTTAGAATTTCAAATGCCTTAAGAATATCTGATTTATAATTTGCACTAAAAACTGCACCAGTTGGAACACTGATTCCTGCATTAAACAATATTTCTTTAGTGATTCCCTTATCACCAGCAAGAATAGAAACATTGTATGGCATTATTGAAGAATCACGATCATATATTAATTCATCATGTCCTTGATAAGATGCTTTTATTAATTCAAGTCCCTCATCTAAAACGTCAACTTTAATTCCACGACGTAACATTTCATAAATTAAAATTTTTTGATTAGAATGTAAATTTTTATAAATATTTTCCATATCACCATCTACTTTCGCCATCATGACTTTCAGATGAGTCGTATCCCCAACTTGAATAGGATGGAGAAACCTTCTTTTTTGGAGTTAATGTAAGTTTTTTTACTTCATTAATCTTTTCCTCAAATTCATCACTTTCTTTCTCAATTTCACTAATTATACGGTCTTCCCTAATTTGTCTTAGTTTTTCTATTTGCTGTTTTCTCCTTTTTAAAGATTTGCTATATTTTTCTCCTCTTCCTTGTAATTGTTCTAAAACAGGTATTGTTATTTCTAGTTGTTCGATTAAAGAATCAATATCTTCAAAGTTACTATACTTAGCTGGAATACTTGAATCATCTAGCGTTCTATCTATTGTTGGTTTTGATGTAGTTTGTTTCGGTTGGCTACTTCTTATAATAGGAGCACACGATTCACTTGCTTCCCTACTTTCAGAGGATACAAAACCTCTTACACTTCTTGGAGTTTGTGTAACACGACTTTCACTAGATTCATGAGATTCACTAGACCATGATGAAAATGGGGTGTAACTTCTACTTTCACTAGAACACCTACTTTCACTTGAATATCCGTAAGAATATCCTCTACTTTCTCCACTACGACTTTCACTCATTTTAACTCATCTCCTTAATATTATTACGCCATCACTTTTTTCTTCTTCTGGTTCTAGCGCACTTCTAAATCTTTTTGCTTCATAATTTTTAAAAACTTTATCTACTAAACTTAAATTATCGATTTCACTTCTTGGATTACTATTTCCAATATCATAAAGGTAGGCCATATAAATTTTCTTAACTCTATCTAGAAATTTATTCATCAAATCCCTATACTTTATAAGTCCATCTTTACCATACATCATTCCAATATAATCAGATATATTAGATAAAAACATATAATCAAAATATTCATCTAACTCTAAATTTTCTAAACTACAAGTAATATGTCTAATTTTTAATCCACTCAACTTATCTTTAACTAAATTATAACTATCTTCATTTAAATATAAATTCTGCCATACTTTACTATCTGGATTAAAATACTTACGATTAAAATAATGAGAATTTTTTAAGCTTCTTCCATCTTTATTAAACTCTTGTAATTTATCTAACCAAAACATTCTACTTTCAACTGGCAAATCCAAACTGGAAATAATATCATAATCAAAGCTTATCTTTGTATCATAAAGAAGGAAATTAACAAAATCATTAAAATCTAACTTTTTTAATGCTGATAATTTCAAATCCATGTACTTCTCAGTAAGTGGATTAATATCAAACGTTGTAACATCAAGTCCACCTCTAGCTACTATATTTAAAATATGATCAGTTGAACCAGTAACTGTTATTACTTTTGTACCAGTTAAATCTAAATCATCCATATATCCTGCGATATTCTCCGTTGTAAAAGGATAAATACTATCAAATCTTTCCATAACATTTACCACTTCCTTTTGCACATAAGAACTTAGTTAACTTTTTATCTTTTAATACTTCGTCAAGTGGATTATCTCGTAAAGATATATCAGATATACAGGTCTTATCTACTTCATGTACCCAAGGACATGGACTTACTTGACCAAAATTGTTTATATATAAAAACTTATCTCCAGCTGGACATCTATGAATCGTAATTGGTTGATGTCCAAAGTTATAATTCACTACAATTTTTCCTTTATATTTACTTCTAAGATCATCGAGTTCACTTATTAAATCTTCTGTATTTCTTTTCTTAAATAAACTTTTATCTTGTCCTTCAACAGGTTCCATAATAGAAAATATTATTTCATCAGCTGCTAAGCTACTAGAATCTCTTATTAATCCTTCCAAATTTCTCTCATTATTAGCATGTATTACAGCTCCGACTCTTACCTTATTTGTTGAATTCTTTAGTAACTCAATTCCCCTAATTGTTCTTAGATAAGTATCTTTACCTCTAACTGCTTCATGTTCTAACCTATTTCCATCTAAACTAACATGAATCATTTTCAGTTTAAGTTCATTAAGTAATCTTACCTTTTCTTCAGTAAGAAGTGATGCATTAGTAGAAATATCTGTTATTAATTTACTACTTGCATATCTTAAAATATCTATAATATCTCTTATAATAAAAGGTTCTCCACCAGTTATCTTTAGATGTCTAAAATCATGTGTACAAAGCTCATCAATTATATGAAAACATTCTTCTGTAGTTAGTTCATTCGTAATCTTACTATTCTTATGGCAAGAAAATATACAATAAGAACAACCATAATTACATTTATGAGTTATCTCCCAAATTGCCTTACCTCCACCATCATTAGGTAACGTAAATTTACAATCCATTCCATTAATAAAGCTTTGTATTAATTCCATATCTACGTTTGTATCATTATTAACAACTAAAACATTATTGGCTTCGAGTCTACTCCTATCAAATTCTTGTAATTTGAATCTTTGTAATATTTCCTCTTTTGATAGATCGCTATTCCCAAGTCTTTCTAATCTCTTATTAACACTAGTATCAACATAGATTATTTTCTCAAATAAACTTTCCAAATTATCATTAAATATTAATGCCCAATCAACTAAAATTGTTTTATTATCAAACTCTTCAATATACATCATAAAATATCTATAAAGAACTTCCTTATATCTATTCATATAATCTTCATTTGAATAAATAAACTTATTTAATATTCTAGAATCAACTTCATTATATAAATTTAATTCTGGTATAGCTCTCTTTAGCTCATTAACATAACTTTCATTCTTAAATAGACTTCTTCTAAATTCATCGACATCTATATAAATAAAATCTCTATTATCAAGCATTATCTTTCTAGCAATTGTTGTTTTACCAGCAGACATCCCACCAGTTATTCCTATTAATCTATTCTTCATACCAACACATCCCATACTTTATTGGAACAAAAGCAGCTACTTTCATTTCCTTATCTTGATTGTTATATTTCATCCAATCTACATTATCTGTAATAATTTCGTACCCCTCTTTTTTTAAATTTTTAAGTAATAATTCTATTTCATGTTCTAAGTCCTTATTTTCTATATTAGGTTTATTTCCATGAATATACTGTGTCTTATTAATTACATTTCCGTTCTCTTCATAAACTGGAGTTCCATATCTATAAGCTAAGTAATGTAAACGAAGTTCGTGAGGTTTAATACTTTTAAGTAACTTTCTTGTTTTCTTTAAATCTTCTACCTTTGTTCCAGGATAATCTAAAATAAAACTAGTTCTTACTCTATAACCCATATCTTTTACTTCTTTAATTATCTCTTCTACTCTTTTAACATCCATCTCTTTGTTCATCATTTTTAATATCTTTGGACTACCAGATTCTAAACCAAAATGAATCCATCGAAATCCAACTTTATACATTTCTTCTAACATTTCTGCATCATAACACTTAATGCTACACAAAGCTCCAAATAAACATTTTATCTTTCTTTTTCTAATAAGATTACAAATTCTCATCATACGTTTTTTATCAACAGTTGCATTATCATCTAAGAATATTATTTGCTTCGCTTTATATTTTTTTATCAATATTTCTATTTCATCTACAACTTCTACAGGTGACTTACCACACCACTTTCTAAAATAGTAAGGTGTTGTACAAAACTTACATCCACCAATACATCCTCTAGAAGTGATTATCGTTCTTGTCTCCATATACTTAGAAATATCCACGAATTCTCTATCTATCATTGGAAGTTTATTGTAATTATTTGGCATAAAGACTTGTTTAGTAATGACAACTTTCTCATTATCTTTATAAACAATATTAGGAATTTTATTTAACTTGTCCTTATCAAATACATTTTCTATAACATCATTAATTAATTCTTCTGCAATTCCCTTTATAACTACATCAACACCATTTTCTAAAAACTTACTATAAGAGTATGTTGATGTTTTACCAACCATAATGACTTTACTTTCTCTATTTAGATTCTTGATTATTTCAAATATATTATTTATTGCTTCACTTGTATGTAGTGGTAACTGATAGTCATAAACAAATACAATAACATTTTTACTTTCTAGATATTCATTTATATTATTTTCCATTCTATTAACATCCATATCGATAACTCTTACATTATTAAATCTTTCTTTAACTACTGTAGCTATTTGTAGAACATCAAGTGGTTCAGCTAAGATTGTTTCATTTGTAAAAGGTTTATTAGGTGGGTTTACTACTAAAATATTCATATTTATCTCTCCTCTTATTTACATTATAGTAATAACATACAAATAAATAAAATGAATATTTCTCATATACAACATTACTCGTAGTTATATAAAATCGGAGACTGGTTTCTAACATAAAAAAAGGACTATTAATTAGTCCTATAAATTATTTAGTTAATTTTTTACTTTGAACACTTTCTAAAGAAAAATCTTTGTTTTCAAGAACTGTACAAGAAAAACCATATTTCTTAGCTATTTTATTTACTGACTCTGCAGTTACATTTCTTTTATCACCTTGATTAATTAATAAAATCAATTTATCTTCAAGTCTAATAAGACCGCGGAATAGTCTTCCATCTACTTGGAATTCTGCTTCTTTGTCTTCGTCTAAATAGTTTAAATCATCACTTTCGACATCTGTTGTGTATCCTAAACTTAGACTTCCTTCAAGAAATGGGAAATAATCAAAGCCTCTATTATTAGTTCTTGATATGCTATCAGCAAAAGCATCATCTACTACATATTCTTCTCTAGCGAACCATAATTCAGGAATGGTTTTATCGTCTTCATGTTTTTCTGATATTGGAGCAAAACTTACTTCATGATAAACAAAACCTTTATTATCTAAATAAGATCTTATATCATTTGCTATGACTTCTCCACCACGCATTAACATTAATAAAATATCATTTTCTTCACTATATAAAAATGTGTCAAATTGTCTACTTACTATTTTTTCTCCACCAAGATTAAAGTTACTTAAAACATTAGTAAAAATAATAATATCATTATCAGTTTTTATATTATCTAAAGCGGTTTTTAATTCACTTGGTAAAGATTGGATTGCCCATACATCTAAATTGCTATTCATACTAAACACTCTCCTATGTTCAATTTTTATGTGGTTTTAATATCTTAGCATATTATTTAAAAACTAGCAAGTAAGGTGACAAAATATAACATATTGTTATAGATAAAAATGTAAATTATTCTAATTAGAATAATCCCCATTCGGCAAATTTTTCGAAGCCTCCAATACTTTTAATATATTCTTTTGCTTCAGAAACTATGGAACTATAAGGCAAATTATCAACAAATTCATCGCCAATTGCACAACTTATTTTTACAACTTCGCCCGTTTCTTGAGCTTTTTTGAAAGCGTAAATATTTATAGAAACGTCAGCTTTGGATAAATCTTTGCCATGTAACCCGCCTCCTGTAATGCTGTCTGCCATATCAGATCCTAATTTTCTGTTCGTTGCTCCTGAGTCGACATCTGTTCCTCCAGTCCATTCTCCTAAAGGGTTTATAACTGCATCAGGATAAATTGTTTTTAAATCATCTGTCTTGGCATTACTTTGACAAATTATAAGTTTATCATTATCTAAAATATATTTACCATCAAATGGATACTTTGAATAAATTTCTCTAGCAATTTTAGATAACTCTTTTTGCTCTTTCGTTAAAGGCACTCCTTTAAATATTCCATTATCTCCACATCTAATTTGATTTGTTTGGTTAGCTGCTAGGTGAATATCTTGTTTTACAACATTTAAATCTAACTTAAGTGGACCAGCTATACGATTTACAATTTTTTGTACTTCATTTTCTGTAAAGTTTTCACTTGTTTCAGCAATAATATGACAATTTCCATGGCCTATAAGTACTTCTACAGCTATTTTACAATTGTCATTTTTAGAATAAGCAAGATCAACTAGAGCTCCAGCTATTCTATCAGCCACCTTATCAGGATGGCTTGGGTTTACTTTCTCAATCATTTTAAAATCTCCTCCTAACACATCAAATAAAAACACCCAAGATAACTTTCTTGAGTGTAAAAGCTATCTTATCGTACTAGCATTACCACCTAATTTAATAGGTTGGTGCGACTTCTTAGGGCTAGTCCCTCCATCGCTCTTTATAAGATGTTAAATTCATTATACTATTTAAAGTATAAAATAACAATAACATTTTATTAAATAAGATTAACTTCTTTTGTTATTTATTTTTTGGCTCTTCGCCTTTCCTCGAATTCTAGCATAAATTCTGGGTTCGAACTATCTACAACTGGAATTCCATAATCTTCTGCTATACTTTCTATTTTACTAATAAATTCAGAATATTCATCTGGTGTAAAATATGTGAAATTTGATAACTTAATAAGATTACTAATCGTAGGAGTTCTATGATATGGAATACCAATTGCTATTACTTTTTCAAAAGGAATAAAATAACGTGCTTGGTATTCATCAATTAAATCACTAAAACGTTTATCTGGATTATCTGTTCTTAACTTCATTAAATCGAAACGATTCATTGTACTAGCATCTTCTATATATACTGGCTTTTCAACCTCTATATCATCTGAAATTATAAAACAAAAGTTATCTATAATATATTTATTAAATGCATTGTTTGGATGGCTTTTA
The DNA here is from genome assembly GCA_949425635.1 of uncultured Bacilli bacterium. GTDB lineage: Bacteria > Bacillota_I > Bacilli_A > RF39 > UBA660 > Coprovivens. The sequence continues at coordinate 69,648 of CASPWD010000005.1, forward strand.
TAAACTTCTTCTCCCATATATTTACATAAACTAATATAGTCACCTTCATTAAATCCTATTCTGTTAACTAACATTCTTTTTGATGCAGAACTAATTTCTCTATCTTTTAAAATATCTAATAGTTTTTCGTCAACTAAACCATTTACTACACCATGATAATACATAAATCTCACCTAATTTAATAATACCATATTTATAACGCTGAAGAAAATATAAAAGAAAAAAGTCCTTTATGGACTTAATATTAAACATATAATAAGATATTTAATAGAATGGCAATAACTAAAACAATGGCAATCATACCTAATAATGTAAGTAATGATAAGAAAATTTTAGATATAATATTCATATTTGATGTACAAATTTTGAAAGTTAAACTGATACCTAAGAAAGCAAAGCAAACTCCAATTACACCATTAAAGAAATTTATAGCATTTAATACAACAAAGATATATGTCCATTTTGGAATATTTTCTATCATAGTATAATCTTTTTCAGTATCATAATTTTGGCCATCAACAACTAAAATGTATTTATTAAAATTATAAACTAAATAGATTTCATGCTCTTCAACTGGTAGTTTATATTCAGTAATTACGCCCATTAATGATTTATGTCTTAAAGGAGCTATTTTGAATTCTTCGTCATCAATTTTTATCTTATTAGATGAGATAAGTTTTATTTCATAATCTTTCTCTTCAGTCTTAACAATCCATTTCTTTTTTTCCATGATTTTACATCCTCTTTCTTAATAATATTTCTTCGTAGTTGTTATATTATCATTAAGGTTTGATAAAATCAATTTTTTCTTATATATTTATTATTGATATGGATTTTTTCTTCTTTTTGTAAGAGTTTTAGCTTCATTTTGTTTTTCAGCTTTTGGAGTTATTGATTCATAAGATGGTTCTTCTAATGATGAATTTTCTAAAGCGTCTTCTGTTGTTAAAACACTTTGTTTTGCTTCACTGATTGATTTTGTAGATGACAACATAATAGTTTCCTCTTCTGAACAAGTGATATAAAACTCTTCTAAAGCTCTTTTATTTTCTTGAAGCTCTATAGTTAGACCAATAATTACAGTTATAGTATTATTTATTAACTGTTCTAAATCTTGAGAGCAATTTAAATGATTTTCGGCTGATTGATTCAATATTGTTTCTGGGAGATTTTCTTTTATTGTTTCAAATGCCTGGTTTTTTACTTTATCTCTGTAAGTAAGATAGCCTGCTGTTCCTACTGTTCCAGCTATAAATGGTGATATAACAGCAAGAAAACTATTAAAGTTAGGTGGTAATTGAAAAGGTGTATTTATATATGCAATCATGATGGTAATAAAAATATATAGTAAAGTATATAAACCGCCCATACATGAAGCTGCTAAAGTTTCCATTATACGAATACTCTTATCTAATTGATGAGAAAATCTAGAGTGTATTACCTTAGTCGTTGTTAGAGTATCTAGTTCTTTATATTTACTTTGTAATGTGGACTCTAATTGTCTTCCCTTTTCTTCTCTTTCTTTTATAGAGAGATTATTGTCTTTATCATTTATTTCATACTTACTTGATAAAGATGAAAGTGTTTTTTCGTTACTAGTTAAATTTTCTATAGTTCTTGTTAAGGCAATATTTCTTGTTTCAATCTTTTTTAGTTCAATCTCGTTTTTGATTTCTTCAGTTAGTTTATCTTGTTCAGTATTAGCATTTGTAAAGTTTGCTAGACGTTCTTTAAGTTTAAACTTTTTCTCCATTGCCTTTCTAGTGATTGTTCCAATTAATCCAGATCCTCCTAATAAAACAAACGGATAAATCTCTCGGGGGATTGATTGAATAAATAGTGGTGTGTCAAAAGCTGCTAAGGATATAGCCGATATAACAAAAAGTCCTAAATATCCAAATAAAGAAAATGCAATAGTTGTAGTTAGCTTATAATCTACTTGATTTACTTTTGCCATTCTAGTTCTTTCATCATATAGCAAAGATGATTCATTGTTTTTTTCGATTGTTCTTTGTAATTCGTTTTTTGACTTTTCAAAATCTTTAATTTTCATAAAAACTCCTATCTAAAAAGATTATATCACATTCTTATTATTTAGATTTAGCAATTATATAGTAATAAAAAAATGTAAATTAACACTTTTTTTTGTAAATATGCAAAGTAAAATATTATTTTTATAAAATGTGCTTTTGCTTTATAATTTCAAGGCAAAATATTATTTTAGTTTTAATTAATCTCTTTATTTAATTTATTTAAAAAAGTTTTGTCAATTAATTTCAAAAACTTGATTGACAAAGAGTTTAAAATAATATATCATTTAATTAGCATGATAGATGTCATGCTGGTTACTTTCACGATTAGTGTGAAGGTGAATCAACCAAAACCCCCTGAAGAGAGCGAAAGCTCTCATTTTTTGTTTTAAATTATGTTAATAAAAAATGTACTAATCTTTTAATTAGTACATTTTTATTTTATTTTTTCGTTATTGTATAATTTAATATTTCTGCTAATTCTTTGGAATTTAAAACTTTTTTATCTATATTAGCTAGTGTTTTTACTTGATTGCCTTCAGAATCAAATACATCTCCACCACGTACTTCAATAATTAGATACTTATTTTCTTTTGGAATTTGATAATATAATGTAGCATTCCAAGTGTCTTCTTCTATAAAATAATTATAAGTTTTATCATTAATTGTAACTTCTTCTTTTGCAGAATTGTATGTTTTATCGCTATTTTCAATATCTTTTAAATCAACAAAGTCTACAAAATATGTACTTTTATTATTGCTTGATAATTCAAATGAAGTTTCAAAATATGTTCCTTCTGAAGGATGACCTACTTCTTTGGATTTAATATCAATGGTATAGCCATTAATACTAAAGCTTGTATTAGAAAATGAGCCAGTCTCGTTTTCAGAATTTTCTTTATTGGAATCACTTTTTGTAAATATACATACTGCAACTACTAAAATTATTATTACGATAATTACTCCTGTTATTATTCCTATTTTCTTATTCATTTTTACTACTCCTTTTATTGATTTATTATTTTAATTGTTTCACATAATTTTTCTTTAATCAAGAATTAAGAAACATTATTTTATAATTAATTTATTTCTTCATAAAAAAATCCGCTGGCTTAGCTAGCAGTTTTTTTATATCAAAATGACTCAAGATTTTTTCTTAATCTTCTGTATATTAAATTAAAATTAGCTGATTTTTAGAGTAAGCTTTTTGTATTGTTAGGATTTATTTTTATAATACAATCATCAATAATTTCACTTATTTTACTAAATATTTCATTATCATTTTCAATTGGTTCTATAGCGTCTAAACACTTCTTTATAAACATACTATTTTGATAATAAACGTATTCCATATCTCTTATAAGTAATTTATCTAACTTTAAATTACTTTTTATTTCAAAAATACTTTGATTTATAAAGAAAAAACCTAATAATCCAACAAGTCTGCTTTCTTCTACTTCAGTTAGTGGATTTTGTACTTTAAAATATCTTGGAATTTTAGTTATATTTAAATGAATAAAGGAAGACAATCCATCAAAAATATTATCGTAGAACTCAGTATAGTTTGTACTTTTTGAACTTATTTCTTTCATATTTATTTTAGTATTAAATTGTTCTCCAGTTATTTTATTAACCAAAATGTGTTTTGAAAGCTTTCCATCATGATTTACTTTATATTGTGCTTCTCCTTTTTCTAGTAATGATAGAGAAAGAATTTTTTCTCGAAAAAGGTTATCATTTTTTAAAAACACTTCTGTCTGCATTAAATCTTCAAATAAAATTCTGGTTATATTAGAAACTTCCTCTACTGATTTCTCTTCAATTCCATTTTGTAAAATTTGACCATCTTTAACTATTTTATTTCCACATAAAATGCAAAAATCTTCTTTTTTCTCTATTTTAAAATTTTTGTAATTGAATTGTAGGTCTGTAATCTTATTCATAAATACATTTATTATAATTAAAGCGTTATGTATGTAAGTTGGTAAATCCTTTAATGTTTTATTCGCTTCTCGAACTAATTCGAATATAGACATATTATTTTTTAATTTTATAGCATTTTTCTCTTCAAATTCTGCTAATGCTTCCTTCCATTCTTCTATGTCTAAATCTGTATATTGACTTTTATTAAATTGACTTAATAACATTTCTGTTTTTAATGTTGCATACTGAATTCCTAAATCGATGTTTTCATCTGATGTTAAAGTGAATAAATACTCATAAGGGTTCATTGCTTCTTTTGTAGATAAAATATTCATGATTTTTTCGTTTCCATATGGATTTCTTCCTATTATTTCTTTGTATCTTTCTATAAGATTAGTAAGTGAATCTGCTGCAACTGGATGTAATTTCAATTCTTTTTTTATTTCGCCATCTTCCTTAATCCATTTTAACTCTCTTAATTTACAACAATCCTTATAATTTTTACCACTTCCACATGGGCATAAACTATTTGCCGAAATCTCTCGCTTACAATGAAGCTTTGATATTGCTTTTTCGAAGTAACGATTATATTTTTCTATAGTATTTTGATCAAATCTTTCATCTTCATATTCTGTAAATCTTAGCAAAGTTATTCCAAATGCCTCCGCGAATTTTTCGCTGATATTTTCTTCTTCTAAGTTAAATTCTTTTTGAAATTGACTAATTAACTTTGGCTTTTTATCAGAAACATAATCATATAGGCTTAGACCCAAAAGATAGGTAAAAGAATATTCAAGAGGAAAAGAATTTTTTTCTAAAGAATAAAGTTTATGCAGGAATATTCTATTTATTTCACTCTCAAATACTACTGTGTGGGTTTCAGCGTATTTATTTACATATGGAATATTAAAGAAATAATATATTGATTTAGAATTTTCTAATACTTTTATAAGATTGTATTTATCTTCAGCTATTCTTATTATGTCATTAATAGTTGAGTCACTTAAACTTATATGTTCTTCATCTATCCATTCATCTTCTACAAGATTTGTTATATTGTCTACTCTGCTTGTAAAGTTTTCTTTGGTTAAGTTAAGTAGATATAAGCAAATAAGCAGCCAATTTGATTCAGAATCAATAAAGAAACAATTTGTTTTTTCCCCTAATATACTTTTATGGTATTCTGTAATATAAAAAACTAATTCAAAAATTCCTTCATTAAGGTTTTCTAAAAAGTCTTCTACTTTTTCCTCATCTAAATCGGTATATTTTCTTTTTAAAAACGATAAAAAATTTAAGATATTTTCTTTAGATGATTCCTTTAACATATTTTCTAATTCATTACACATAATTTTACTCCTTTTAAATCACTTTTATTATATCATTAAATTTATAATTCTTAATATATTATGTTAGGCAATTTATTTCTACTATAGTATTGAATAATTTTTAATTTTTTTCAAATTTTACTTGAAATATTATAAAAATAATGATATTATCAATTTACATGCAAAACATGTATGCAGGTGTAGTACAACGGTTAGTATGCGACCTTGCCAAGGTTGAGATGGCGGTTCGATTCCGCTCACTTGCTCCATTGGTATTTTAAAGAGACTTTTTAAGAAGTCTCTTTTTTATTGCCATTAATAATTTGATATACATAACGATAAAAATATTACCTATAACTCAAAACTAACGATTTTGTTTCATCCATTGTTTTAATTCTTCAAGCATTATTTTAGAATCAGTTTCTGTTGAAAAAATTGAAATATTGCCATAATTATCCTTATCAAAATAAACCTTTATTTCATGTGGATTTATTGTAATTGTATAGTTATCATCAAATAATAAATCTATGGTATAACTTCCTTCTTTTTTACTATCAGAATATAAAATTATTTTCTTTAAAAAAACCTCATTTAAATTGTTAGATAAATTTATGGGAAGTATAACATCTTCTTTATTATCAGTGAAGTCTACAATAAATTCATCTATTTCTAGAAATTTATTAATATCATTTTTTACTTCATCATATTTCCACATAATACTTTGAATGTCATTGTCACTAATCCCCAAACTTGACTTGTAAGTTAATTTGGCGTCAAACAAGAACCTTTTGTCCAGATTAACTCTATAATAATAAATATTACAGCCAGATACTGTTTCGGCAAAAAGACATCCATCTAATGGTATGATGCACTTCCCTGTACATTTTGCACGACCTTGGTATTTCAATTCAACATTGCTAGAATTTAATGAGTTTTTTATATAACTTTCTATTTTATACTTGGGTGATGATTTAATAAGCACACATATTAAAACCATGAATACTATCAAAAGTATTATTACAACACCGAAGTTACCCTTTGAGTGTTGTTTATTTTTTATTAAAGCAAAATCTTTAACATTAGACACTCCACAATCTGAACATTTCAATTCGTTTTTGTCTAATTTTTTGCCACAATTTGTACAATAATTATTCATATTACCACCATCTATTACACATGTCATTCAAGTGTTATACTAATAAGAAATAGTTAAAAGCTAATTATAATATTTGGTTAAATTTAACATAATAATTGATATAAAAAAACTTGTGCAGCATTTTTATGACTTAACTAATATTAAATGTAAAAATTTTACACTATGTAAAATAAACTATTTCAACAATTTCACTTTCTAATAAACGATTTTATAGTTGTTTTTATTTTTTAGCAAATATTTTCGCTAATAGATTATAAAATTACACCTCAATACATTTGTTAAATTATATCATTTTTTACAAACAAATACTATATGACTCGATTATGAACATCTAAAATTATTAAATCATATTTGATATAATATTATAGAGGTGTAAATATGGAATATAATTACTGGAATGATGAATACTGGAAAAATAACTTGGCTAATCACAAAGGTGAAAAATTAGACTTTTTAAGTGATATATGGCTTAATAAATATACTGAAATATTTAAAAAAGTTAAATTTGGCAAAGCTTTAGATTTAGGATGTGGTCTTGGACAATATACAAGTTTCTTATTAGATAAAGGTTTTGATACTATTTCAGCTGATATATCTAAAGATGTTTTAAAGAAAGTAAAAGAAAATAATCCTAATACAGAAACTATTATGTTGGATATGAGCAAATCTTTGCCGTTTCAAGATAAACAATTTGACTTAGTTTTTGCTAATCTTTCAATCCATTATTTTGATAAAGAAACAACTGAGAAGTTATTGGAAGAAATCAGAAGGATTTTAAAAGATGATGGATATTTTATAGGGTCTGTTAATTCTTCAAAAACTTATAAATTTATAGAAGATATAGCTATTGAACTAGAACCTAATTATTATAAAGAAAACGGAAGAACTGTAAGATTGTGGGATAAAGAACAATTTGATTACTTCTTTAAAAATTTTAAGATAGATGTTTTAGAAGAAGTAGAAACTGAAAGATGGAATCTTATTAAAATAATGTGGGAATTTATTGTACATAAATAAAAGGTAAACTTAAGTATAAGCTTACCTTTTTGTGTTATTTAATTCACTATAGTAGATTATTTCTTTACCTAATTGTTTGGCAAATTCTATTTCACTCTTTGTTGATGATCCAATATATCCGCCAACATCTACAACAAGAATAGCATCCGATAATTTAATTTTTTCTTTATGCATTTCATCTAACATTATTGCTTCTTCTTCAGTGTAAGCATCTTTATCAGGATTTGTTGGATATATTACGCTTAACATACAATTTCCTTGAATTTCCATTTCTTCTGTTATCCTCATTATTTCATCTTTAAACTTAAGACTTCCACATACTGTTATTATCTTCATTTTTATTTCTCCTTTTCCTTATAATAACATAAGATATAAAAATTGGTATTCTCTATTCATCAAAATAACTACATATGTTTATTCTCGTTTCATTTTCATGGTTATTAACTAAGTAGTAATTGTTTCCATTATCGAATATAGATTCATCTATTTTAGATTTAAATTTTATTAAGTAAAATAGTCCTCCTTTAGGTTCTGTTATAGAGATTATTTCTTTTCTATATTGTTCTTTTAAGTTAATTAGAGATTTAGTTAAACATTCTTGATACTTAGGAATTCTTTTTGATATAGTCTCTTCTAGGTTATAGTTGTTTAAATAATCAAGGATTACATATTGATTAAATGCTGATGTACATAGATCATAACTTTTTTTATATTGATATAATTTACTAATGATACTATTATTAGCAAAGATGTATCCAACATTAATAGATGGACTGATGTATTTCGAGAATGTTCCTAAATATATAATATTTTTTCCTTTATTTAATTCATATAAAGTTGGATATTTTTTATTAGTAAAATTTATTAAATGATAAGGGTCATCTTCAATAACTAAAATATTATATTTGTTTATTAGTTTTAAGAATCCTACTCTACTCTTTTTACTCCATGAATATCCTGTTGGATTATGAAATGTAGGTACGACATAAATTAATTTAGGATTATACTTTATTATTTTTTCTTCTAATTCTTTTAGATTAAAGCCCTCTTTTGATAGATTGATTCCTATTTTATTAAAACTTTTATTTTTTAAAATATCTAAAGTTCCATAATATGTTGGTTGTTCAATTAGAATAGTATCATTGTTTTTTAATATACTATCAAATACGAGATTTATAGATTGTTGTGAACAAGAGGTTATAATTGTCTCTTCAGGATTAGGATGAAAACACCAGTATTTTGTCATTACTTCAATTATCTTCTGTCTTAGTTCTTTCAATCCTTTAGGGGTAAGATAAGTATTATAGTTAATGTTACTTTCTATGATAGTAGATATACTCTTTTTTAAATTGTCAGAATCAAGAATATTATAAGTACCAAGAGATTTGTTCTTTACTTTTTCTGACATACGTATAAAGCGCTCTTTCCATCATCATAAATAGTAATATTAAAATAAGGGGAAAGTATTCTTCTAAAATCTTCTTCACTAATAAATGCAAACTCTGTAAAATGAGGTTTAAATTTTTCTCTTATTTGAATATGTTCAACCATATTATCAACAAGATAAGATATTTCTAAATATTGTATATCATCGATTCTATATTCTTGAATCATTGGAATTGCTGAAGGCTTCTTTGAGAAAGTATTAAAAATGAAAAGACCATCTTTATTTAGTAGTTTACTAAATTTTTCGATGTTTGTGTCTAGTAGCCAGTAGTTAACAGCTTGTTCACAGAATATTTTGTCATACTTATTAACAGAAGTGTTTACAAAATCTTGAATAGATGTGTTGTAAACTATTATTCCTTTTTCTTTTAAATATTCTGGTATCATATCTCTTTCTTGATCTAGATATGAAACATTATCAACAAGTGTCTTTAGTTTTAGGGTAAGACGACCATTGCCACCACAAACATCTAAAACTTTATCTGATTTTTTGAGTGATGCTTTCTCTATAAGATAGTCTACTCCTTTCGTAAAGTATCTTTTGTACATTTTTTCGTATTCAGTATATTTTGGATATTTCATATTGTTTCCTTCTTTCTTTATAGTAAGTTATAATCTTTATCATATAAGTAAATCACACCATGGGACTTTATATTAAAGGAAGTCTTGTTTGGTCTTATGGAATCTCTAGTGGTACCCGGAAAAGCATATTCATAATTTGGTAATTTTTCATCATAATAATGGTTTATATGGACTATAGCTTTAACTTGTGGATTTTTAAAAAGATAATCAAGTAAAGGAGCATTCAAAGTTGCCTTTTTATCAACTACCTTGATAGTATGATTATCATGATTGACATTATTTACAATTGTATATTCCAAGAAATTCTCTTTACCACGAATAGTGGTAATAAAATTATTATCTTTAGTACGAATAGCAACACTACCAAATAGATATTTATCGCCATAGATATTTTTAGACATTAGTGGTTTATATTGTTCTAAATATTTAAAATATAAATTTAAATCTTCCTTATTATATAAATCTTCTTTGTGAGTATTATTTTTTATACTTGTTTTATAGTATGTATCTTTATTAGCTAATTCAACAAAAGTTTGTTCATTATCAATTTCAAAAATACTCTTTTCTTTAGTTAAACAGTACATTTTGTTTTGACATTCAATAATTAAAAATTGATATTTATTCTTAAGTAAATCTTTATATAGATTATCAATTGTTGGATTGCTTAATTTTTTAGTGTTAATATGTTGATAATTAATCATTTGTAAACATCTCACTTACTAGTTTTGCTGCAATATCTTCTTTATTCTGAGCTTCTATATAAGTATTATCTTTCTTAATAATGAAAGCTTTATGGTGACCTATTCTTATATTACTTAAATCATTAGCAACCACTAAATCACAGTTATTTTTATCACGAAGTTTAGTGGCGACATTAATTAGTTCTTTCTCACTTACATTATCTAGTAATTTGAAACCAACAAGATAAGTTTGAGGACTAAGATTCTTTATTAAAGATATTATTTTAGGCGTTCTTTTTAATTTAATAATAAGATTATCTTCATAAGAAGATATTTTGTTTTCTGTAAAAATATCTTCGTTTGTACAAATTAAATTGCAGACATCTTGATTTATATTATCATTTATCCTTTTAGCAAGTTTTTCTGCTGTTGTTACAAAGTCTACTGTATAATCTGAGACTGCCATAGAATGAATGAAATAATTTATATCTTCTTTTTGAAGCAATTCTTCAATTGTATTTTTCAGTTCTGCAGTATCAGCTATTTCAATTATTTCTATTTTATTATTTGGATTTGGTTTTACTGAGTTTTTAGAACATACATAATAGATTTTTTCAATTTGGTCCTCTTTTTTCTCTAGTATTTTACTAGTAATGGTACATCCTAATTTTCCTGAACTACTATTGGTGATTTTTCTAACATTATCAATTTTTTCACTAGTTCCTCCAGATGTTATAATTATTTTCTTTTTCATTATTCTTCTCCTTCTAAAAGTTCTTTTATTTTATTAATTATTGTTTCCTTTTTAGCTAATTTACCTACTGCTTGATATCCACAAGCAAGATTTCCTACTATAGGTTCAACAAACTGATATCCATATTCTCTTAACTTTTGAATATTTGCTTGAACAATTTTATTATTGTACATTTCATTATTCATAGCTGGAGCAAAAATTACTGGTGAAGGTGTGGCCATTAAAGTAGTTGATAGCATATCATCAGCAATACCACTTGCAACCTTACCAAGTATATTTGCTGTAGCTGGGGCAACTAGGACAAGATCCGCTTTTCTTGCTAAACTTATGTGTTCTACTTCAACATGTTCCTTTTTCTCGAACATATCTGTTACTACCTTATTCTTAGAAAGTGTCTCTAAAGTTAGTGGCGCTATAAATTCGCAAGCATTTTTAGTCATTATACATTCAACATTAGCCCCTTCTTTGGTAAGATAAGAAATAAGTTCACATACTTTATAGCAAGCTATTCCTCCTGTTATACCTATTAAGATATTTTTCTCTTTTAACATAAATATTCCTTCTTTCACTTATAATTTTATGATTTGCTTGTTGATAAGTAAAATATATAAATGTTATAATGTTGATAAGGAGTACTTATTATGAATATAGATTTAGAATTATATAGAGTTTTTTATGTTGTTGCTAAACATAAGCACATGACAAAAGCTAGTAAAGAACTACATATATCACAGCCTGCTATTTCACAGTCAATAAAAAAATTAGAAGAACAACTAGATGGAACTTTATTTTTAAGAAGTAATAAAGGAATGGAATTAACTGAAGAAGGTAGAATGTTTTATGAATATGTTAAAGGTGCTTTGGAGTTAATTAATAACGCTGAAAAAGAATTCACTTCATTTAAAGATTTATCTAAAGGAGATATAAAAATAGGATGTTCAGCTACTTTAACAAAATTAGTTCTTATGGATGTTTTAAAAGATTTTCATAAAGAATATCCTAATATAAATATTCAGATTACTAATGATTTGACAAGTAATTTAATTAATGATTTAAAATTAGGTAAATTAGATTTTGTTATATTTAATGAAAGCAATGTAAAAGAAAAGAACGTTGATTTAAAGAAAATTAAAGAACTAAAACAAGGTTTTGTATACAATTCTGACTATTTTAATGATGATATTTGTGATTTTATGGATTTAAATAATTATCCATTAATTTTACAAAAGGTAGAATCAAATAGTAGAAAGTTACTTGATTATATAGCTTTAAATAATAATGTAAAATTAATCCCTAAAATGGAAGTTGTTAGTCAAGATTTAATTACAGAGTTTGTTAATATTGGACTTGGAATTGGATTTGTTATAGTTGATTTAGCTAAAAGAAATTTTAGTAATTTAAAAGAATTACGTATTAATGATAGAATCCCTAATATAAAGGTATTTTTAGCAACAAATAAGTCAGTGTTACCAACACATGCTAGTAAGATGTTTATAGATTTCTTATCCAAATAAAAAAGGATAGCTTTTAGCTTCCTTTACAAAAATCGTTTTAACTTTTCAACAGCTTCTTCTTGCATATCAACAAATTCTTGAACTAACTTATTTACTTGCTCGTCTGTATCATTGTTATTTAATAATTTTCTTCCTTCTATAATTCCCATATTAGTTCCTTGTAATAATAACTCTGCTATTTTAGAATTACTATCATCCATTAAAGTTTTCATTTCAACACTATACCATGTCATTGCTTTATTCATTGCATTTGTTTCATGAGGCTCTCCAGTACTATATTCAGGATATAACTCACAAATTTTATCAGATAAAGATTTATAATTATTATATTGTTTATCTAATTCTTCTTTTAAACTATCGTCTTTTACTTTGTCTAGTACGTAGTGAATGGCGTCCCTTCCCATACAAGCACCTTTATTTAGTTCATCTAAAACATTTACTTCAATTTTCTCTTCATTCATAAAAAAATCCTCCTATATTTATTTTGGGAAGATTTTTTTTATTTTATGCAATATTTTTAGATTCTATTAGCTCTTTAATTTTCTTAGCTACTTTGCCGAAAAATGGGTTTTTAGAAAGTTCATCAAAACTTATCCAATTGTAATCTCCTGATTCAGACGAATCAACTTTAATATCTGTAATTTCATCTATTGTAAATAAATATCTAAAATCAAAATGATAATGTGATGGTAAGTCTAGTCTTTCATTATAAGGAATTTTATGAGTATCAATATCAAAAGGGACTAAAGTGTCTTCTGTAATTTTTAATAGTTTGAAGTTACTAAGACTTGTTTCCTCCTTAACTTCTCTAATTGCAGTTACTAATGGGTTTTCATCTGTAGGATCAATATGTCCTCCTGGATATAAATACTTTTTCATATCTTTGTGATAAATCATTAAAAATTTTTGCTCTTTTATTGAATATATAAAACCACTTGCACAAATGTGTCCATCAAAATTATTCCAATCAGTTAACTCTTTACTAGTATGTTTTGTCAAATTACTTAATAGAATTTCTAATCTAGATTGCTCATTTGGAAATAGTTCTAAGTATTTATTAACAGCATTCATTATAATTTCTTTTTCCACTTTTTAATCACCTTTAGTATTTTTATAATTTATATAATGTGGTACATTTTTGTACTCTTCATAATATTTTTCAATACCCATTTCTTTTATCTTTTGAGTACCATCTAACCACTTTTTAATAGTTGTCTCTTTGAAGTTTGAGTTATTTACTTTTTGGCATGGAAATTCTGGACATTCAGCACAAAAATCTATATTATGTTCCTTCACACATTCTGGAATAATACAACCTTTAATACTACATCCACTAGACCCACCATTACGGCATCCGCCACATTTAGGATTAGCAAATTTTTTTAATCGTTTTTGAAATATTCTAAATTCATCTAATCTATCTCTGTACTGGGCTTTTAAATTTTTATCTAAAAACTCTTCGTGACCTTCTAATAACTTTAATAGCTCAGTAGCATGTAAACTTATCTCACCATATTTACATCCAGTACATGTACTACAAAACATAGAACAAGGAGCTACTGATTTTAATATCTTTTCACTTATCCTTTTTTCCATAACAACCTATCCTTTAAATATTATATCATAAACTATGCAACTAAATCTCTTACTAAACTTTTTTTCTTAGCAATTCTTTCTTTATTTATTGCTCCTGTACCTAATGATATAATTTCACAATTTGTTTCATATTCTAACCATCTTAAATATTCTTTTACATACTTATTAAAATGAATATCATCAATCATACCTTTATAATGATGGAAATCATAATCTAGATGTTGAAAGAAATTAAGATACAATCCATAAGGGTGATTCACTCTACAATTATTTTTTAATTTACTTATATCTAAATCAAATACTCTTCTTTCCATCTTTGTAACTGTCGTCTGTTCTGATAAATCATGAATATATTGTTCTCCCTTATCTTCGTAAAATCTATCTAATGGTGGTAAGTCTAATAATAAAGATTGATAAGATTTTTCACCTTTACATAATAGTCTCTCTAGTTCACACGCTTGAACAAAAGTAACTAACTCTGGATGATCTATATAATAAGATGCCTTAGTACCAAATAATTGTTTTAAGTAAACTTCATCAACACTTAACATTAATTCTAATATATAATCTTTATTTTGAAATGCATCTGTAGCATAAAAATCTAAATCTCCTTTAAACGGATATGTTCTAAGCATTGAAGAAATATTTATCTGTGACCAAGTAAGTTCCTGACCACTACCATAAGCCCCTGTATAAATGAGTTCTCCTGCTTTAGTAACATTACTTATTCTAATTGGAAAAGGTCTCATTACCATTATTGTCCCAAGTAAGGCTTCTCCAGGTATTCCACTATCTGCAAGTAATTGTGTAGTTGAAACATTTCTACTTGTTACATAAGGATAATTGCCACTAAAATTAAGCGACAAATCACATCCTTGAGCTCCTTCTAATACAACAAACTCTTCACTTCTATTTAAATGACTATGTACTCTGTCTAACCATTCATCGTTGGTACATCGAACCGCATTTTTATAAGTCTGAAAAAATTCTAAATTAGGATCTCTCATTATTTTTTCCATACTTACAGCACCACAACCTTTGAATGTCGAACCACTTTTTATATGAAGGTGTTCGTATTCTTTATGTCTATCACAAATTAAAGGCACCATTTCATGAACATATATCTTTCTATCACCTAAATATGGTTTGGCCATTTCATATTCTCTTTTAAATACTTCCATATCAATTGCAGATCCAGGTCCTATAAATAATTCTGTATTTGGATTAACAATCGATACAGGTATATTTCTAAATACTAAAGATTTTCCATTATGAGATACAAAAGTGTGTCCTGCATTGGGCATACAATTAGTAATGGCAGCTCCAAGATTAATCGTAGAATCAGTAGCTAGTTCACCAACTACTTTGGCTTTTCCACAGCTACCAGCTGCACCATCAAGAACGGAAATAACATTTCTAATCATAATGACACCTTCTTTAATTTTACTTTCTATTATAGCAAAAAAGACTACATATGTAGTCCATAATTTATAATTATTTTATTTAATTTAAAATACCTTACTTAACCTATCTTTATGAGTTTATTTTATTATCATTAATTTCATTATTATTTATAACTTTATACCATACTTGTAAAATATCTTCTTGTTCTCTAATCACTTTATCTAGAACTAATTTATTTTCGAAAAATTCTCCTTCAAAGAGGTTGATTCCTTTATTTAAAACATATGGATTGTAGTTGATAATAACCTGATTAACAATGGTTTCTTTCATAAATAATGTATTAATTGTAGCTCCACCAGAAATAAAGACATTCTTAATATTTTTTTCTTCACATAATTTATAGAATTGTTCTAGTGAATTGACTACAAATACATTAGAGTAAGGATATTCTATGTTACTTTTCGAAAATATTATTACAGTAGTATCCTTTAAATCGTTTATATAATCACTCCCCCAAGACATTACATTTTTAAAAGTTGTGTTTCCCCAAACTAAACAATCATAATTTTTTAAAAAATCTAACATTATTTGATAATTTCTTTCAAGTAAAAAATCTTCACTACCATTTTCGTAAGCTATAAGTCCATTTATTGAACTGGCCATTTCTATTGTTATATTCATAATATTTAATCCTTTCTAATATTTAGTTAATCCTTAACGAATATTTTATCAAAATTTATAACACTGCACAATTTATAAATGATAATACCTAAAACACAAAAAGACCTTATAATTTCTAGAGGTCCTTATTACAAATCTAAATTTGTATCTATGTATTCTTGGATAAATTTACGAGGAGCTGTTGTTAAGAAGTGCTTATTATATACGATATTAATTTCTACTGTAGGAAGCTCTTCCTTAATATTTAATATTTCTATTTCACCATTTTTCGTTTCGTGTTCAACTAAATTCTCAATTACATATCCAATACCTAAGTCTTTTTTTACAGCACCTATAATCATCTCGCTCGTATGGATATTTATTACGTTATCAACATTTACTTTATTAGCTGCTAATACTTCATTAAGATCAGTACGATTAGCTGTACCTGGAATTGGAAGAATCAATAAATAATTTTTTAAATCGTTAAGTTTTTTGATTTTCTTAATATCAATAGTTGTTGTATCTTTTTTAGCAATGAAACAATACTTTACTTCAGCTAGTTTTTTTATAATTACGTCTTCGTCTGTTTTGATATCTATAGGAGAAGTGTCAATGATAAAGTCTACTTTATGGTTATCTAAAAGACTTGTTAAATTTGTAGTCGATCCAGTTATAATAGTTACTTCAATGTTAGGAAACTTTTTATGGAAGTCAATTATTTTATCAAATAAGAAGAATGAACCGATATTTGATGGCATGCCGATTGAAAGTTTACCTCGTTCTAAGTTTTCTGTTTCAAGCATGTTTCTTTCAGCAATTATTAAATTGTTATATGACTTTTCAACGAAATATAAAAGTTCTTTCCCTTTTTCTGTTAATTCAACACCATTTAAATTTCGATAAAATAATTTAGTAGAAAGTTCTTCTTCTAGTTTCTTTATGGCTTTACTTACAGCTGGTTGAGAAGTATAACTCATTCCTGCAGCTTTAGAAATACTACCACATTTTGCTACATCATAGAAAGTTTTATATAAGTTAAGATTAACATTTGTTTTATACATATAATATCACCCTTGATAATTTGTTATTATAGCATCTTTTCTAAAATTTAACTATTCAATTATCTTTATTTAGACATTGTCATTATTTTTTAAATAATGTTATACTACTCTAAGAACGGAGAATGATTAATGGAAAAATATTTATTTGATAATGGATTCTTTGAATTTGTACATAGTGAAGAGGATTTCATAATAGATGGCAATACTAAAAGAATTAAAAGAAACTTTGTTAGAAGACCTCCTGGAATAAGAGCATTAATTGTTGATAAAGAAAGTAAAAAAATACTTTTTTCAAGAGAATTTAGATATGAATTAAATGATTGGGATTTAAGATTACCTGGGGGAAAAGTATTTGATAGTTTAGATGATTATAAAAGATCTTTAGAAAAAGATGATGTTTTAGACCATGTAGAAATGACTGTACCAAAGGAGGTTCTTGAAGAAATAGGACTTATTGTAAATAATCCTAAATTAATTAAAGTTTCAAAGGATGGTGCTGGAGTTATATGGGATTTATATTATTACGAAATTACTGATTATAAAATAAGTAAAGATGGTCCACAGCTTGAAGAAGATGAGGTAATTAATGGATATGTTTGGAAATCTTTTGATGAAATAATTGATTTATGTAATCAAAATCTTATTCATGAAGATAGAACTGTTGGAGTTTTATTAACATATATTTTAAATAATAGATAACAAAAAAAGTTCATAACTATAAAAGATATGAACTTTTATTTTGGCTTTTTAATTATTCGTATTCTCTAGTTCTTTTAAATATTCTTCAAGATATGAAATCCACTTTGGTTCGTTTTCTTCTAAAAATAAATTGTATAGAAAATCAACCATTATTGTTTGTCTATTTGTGGCCTCGCAACGACCTGACTCTGTCAACATAAGATATTTTAATTTTAATAGTTTTTCGAAACAATGAATAACTCCTGAATCGGCACATAGTTTGTAATTATCAACATTTACTTCTTTATTAGGAAAAATTTCTTTGTCAAAGAAAGGTTTATTATGTGATAACTCATAAGTACATGTTCTTATTATAGCAGTTGCACCAATACCATCACACATGTCAGCATCAGAAACAATTTGTCCTTCTAAAGTAGTCGGTCTTAATCCTTGTAATAATTTGCGATAACCGATATGACTTATTTCTTTTAAAACTATTTTTTGAGTTTTTTTATCTACACCAACAGTATCCATAATATGTTTGGCATTGGGTAAATCTTTTTCATTTTCTAAACCAAATAATTTGTAATCATCGACATCATGTAATAGTGCTATTAACAGGGTTAGTTCAACATTTGCATTCTCTTTTATAGCAAATGATGATGCTAGATTTTCTACACGCTTTATATGACTTACATCATGCCCTGACTTATCATTACTTAAAAGCTCGTATACTTTTTTTCTAATTTCATCTATCATATGATAATCACCATTTTTATTATATCATAACATAATATTGTATATTCTAGAATTTAGATGCTTTCTTAAGTGTTAATTTATCAATAAGAATGAATAAAATAATTAATATTGCACTTATAATAACAAAAAGATAAAAACTTATACCACGAGAGATAATCATAGCACTACTTAATATGGTTGATGGGAAGAACATTTTAAATAAAATCATAAATCCTCCTTCACTGACACCCATTGCACCTGGAAATGGTAATGAAGATACAGAAATATATAAAACAGCTTGCATAAAGATAAAAGTTAAAAAATTAACATCATTTAGGCCAAAAGAAAGATATACAAAATAAGGTATACTATGATATAGAATCATTTGAATAGTAGTAGTAAAAATTATTTTAAGTAAGACTAATTTATTAGATTTTAAATATATAGAGCATTTATGATACTCTTCTACTTGGTTTAATATTTTTTCTTTTAATTCAGTAGTTTTTTTATAATGAAGGAAGTTTAAAAGGGAAATAATGATATTCACTAATTTTATTGCAAAGTTTCTAGAAAATATCATTATAAGAAGGAAAATTAAGATGAGTATGTTAATTGTAAGTCCTAGAGCAAGAAGATATTTAATGTTCCCAATATTATTTATTAGAATGTCATAGTTATAGGCAAAACCAATAATAGCAATACTACAAGAGACAAATTGAAAACTAGATAATTCTACTAGTAATGCTAAAGCTGAATGAGCAATTGGAAGTTTATCCTTACTCATAAAATAAAGTTGAGCTGGATCTCCTCCACTAGCAGATGGCGTAACTGAACTAAAGAAGAAACCTACTAAGGCATACTTAAAAGATTTTAAATAACTTATTTTGCAGTTAAGAGTTTGTAATACACGACGAATATTAATTCCTTCACAGGAAATAAAAATGAACATTGAAATTATAGCAAATATAATATATGTTATGTTTACTTGTTTAATATTTAAAAATATTTCAGTCATGTTGTTCTTTTTGAAAACTATAGAAATTGTTAAAATGGCGAATATTAAAAATATAATGATGTTTAAGATATTTTTTCTGATATTTTTATTTTTCATAATACTTATCCACCGTTTCAAATTTGTACCCTTTTCTTAAAAGTATAGGAATAACTTTATCTAATGCTTCGATGGTACGAAGAGGAGCATTTGGTGCACCGCGGCCATCATGAAGACAGATTATATCACTGCCTTGAATTCTTTTTAAGAGTTTGACTTCTATTTCAAATATAGATGTTTTAGACTCCCAATCTTCAGCCATTACATGCCATAAAACTAATTTAAGATTGTGCTTTTTTAGATTGTATAGTGTAGCTATGTTTAAGTCTCCCCAAGGTGGACGATAATAAACAACTTTTTGATTTAATGAATTCATAATATCAAGACTTTTTGAAAAATCATTACTTGTTTTAAATGGGGACATAAGATAAGCATTTTCGTGCTTTAAAGAGTGGAGGCAAATTAAGTGTTTTTCTTTTGACATTCTTTCTATTGTATCAGGATATTGTTTAGCAAAATTTGCCACACAAAAGAAAGAGGCTTTTATATTATATTTTTTTAATACATCTAATAACTTATTGGTATGTTCACTTGGTCCGTCGTCAAAAGTAAGATATATAGTTTTATCTTTTTCGCGACGATTTTTTTTATAAATGTACTTAAAATAGCGACTTGGAAGTATTGCATATAGAAAAAAGATTATAGTGATTATTGATAGAATTATTAAAAGAATCATTTTTCTTCCTCTTCTCTTTATATGATTGTGGTATATGGAGTGTTATCGAAACTATTTTTTAGTTTTTTCATATTTCTTCTCATTTGTGATAACTTTTCTTCATTATTAATTAGTTTTATAATATCTTCTGCTAAGAATTTATTCTTTTTCCATATAACTTCACCTAAATTATTATCTTCTATATATAGGGCGTTCCCTACTTCTTGAGTTAGAAAAGGCTTTATAACTAACATTGGTGTTTCTGTATTTATAGCTTCAAACATTGTAATTCCTCCAGCTTTAGTAACTATAAGGTCTGCTTCTTTCATATATTTAAAAACTTCGTTAGTAAAACCAATTATATTAATATTATGGTAAATTGAAGATATTTTTTGTTTAAGCTTCTCATTGTTTCCAACGATAACATTTACTTTAAATGAGCTATTATGTTCAAGAGACTCTAGTAATTCATCAACATCAGGAATGAGTCCTAAACCACCACCCATTATTAAAATATTCTTTTGTTTGGTTTCTTTTTTGCTATTTATAAATTCTTTTCTTACAGGTATTCCAGAAATTATAATTTTATCTTTATTCACTCCTTTTTCAATTAAATTTTCTTTTGTTTTTTCACATGCAACAAAGTATAAATTAGTTTCATTACTAATCCACTCTTCATGTGCATCAACATCTGTTATACATGTGTTTAAAACAATATCATTGTTTACCATTCTTTTATAAGCAGAGATATATTGAGAACAAGTTGGAAAAACTGAAATTATTAAATCTGTATTATTTTCATATATTAGATCATCAATCTTTTTTACTATTACTTTTTTTAAAGGAGCACTAGTATTTCGAGAACTAATTTTATTTAAACAATTGTATAAAGTATGACATTTACCAACAAGAAAATTAAATGTACTATAGATATATTTATTAAGAGTTGGGAACATGTATTCTATAAAATCGATTATTTTAATGTTATAATCAGGATTCTCTAATAGAATTTTTTCTTTTATAGACTTTGCAGCACTATTATGCCCATAGCCGAAATTTCCTGTAAGAATTAAAATGTTCATAAACTCACCTCACTTTGATTTTATAATATCAACTGGTTGCACACTACCAAATCTGTTTTACATTTTGTATAATTTAGGTTGCATTTTAACAAAAAAATAGATTTCTGGCTTTTTATAGCTTTATTATAATTAAGTAAAGTGACTTTTAACTTACAAAAAAATGATAAATTGGCATTTATCATTTTAGTTTCACAATTCTTTTAATTTTGAAATTAACTTTTGATGAATCGGCCTTACGAAGTCGACTATTTCGTTATTAGTTGCATCACTTAGTGATATCCATTTAACTCCACTGCTTTCATCTTTACGATATTTAAGTTCTTGTTTATCATCCGCTTCGAGTAAATATATTACATCTAAATGTGTATGTGAGGAAATGTACTCACCTTTTTTTATATGAGCTTTTGTAGCATTCGCTTGTATAGCAAATATTTTATCATCTAATATTTTAGTTTTTAAACCTGTTTCTTCTTCGACTTCACGAATAGCGACTGACAAAAGATTTTCTTCTCCGTCAGCGTGTCCTCCTGGATAAATCCAACCATCATAAATATTGTGATATACAACGAGCATTTTTGTTCTATCCTTATTAACAACAAAAGCTGATGATGTAAAATGACCAAAGATATTTCTTCTAGTAAGGTAGTCCTCAAATGTGTTTATAAATTTTAAGAAATAATCTTTATCTTTTAACTCTTGTTCATTGTATGGATTATATTCTATTATTGATTCTTTAATTTTCATATTGTTTCCTCTTATAAAGAAAGAGTAATGTAGTTAGTATTACTCAAATCTAATAATTCATTGTATAGTGTTCTTCTTGGATAAAACCTGGTGCAGCTTCTGCTGGTTCATATATTAATTTAATGTCTTTATCTTTAATATAGAAATCCCCTATTGAACCGATTGTTTGAAAAGATAAGACTTCTTTAAATTCGTTATCAATATTTTTATAAATGTAGTGTGTTACAGGAACTGGTGAAATTCTATTATCACTTATTCTTGTAATCAATTCTAGTGTTCCATCTTCATCAAGATCAATTGCATAGAAAACTGAACCCTCATTTTTCAAGTTCATTAATTTATCATTTAAATATATATTGTTATTATCTATTTTTACGATTGCTTCTGTATCTTTATTCAATTTTAATTTATCTCCTGAAGAAACAACAATATCTCTTAATATTATGTGGCGATATCCATCTTTAGCTTCTTTTTCTTCTTCGTCAAGACTTTCGATTAAAGATTTTAAGATTTTGCTTCCTCTTTCAGAATCGCTGATTGTTCCTGCTTTTTCTTTTTCGATACTTTCAATAGCAATAACAATACTTTCAATATTACTTAGTTGGCTGTATTTTAATTCAACTTCATTTTCTGCATCACTATTATCATAATAGAACGCATATTGATTACTAAGTGTCTGTGGATTTTCACTACCAATCTTATCTAAAATTCGAGTTATAATACTTAACTCTTCTGTTTTTAATGTTCCACTATAGTTGTTAGTTGTTGGTTCTGTATCGATAGTACTTGTAGCGTTGTATACTTCTAAAGTGTATTTTCCGTCTTTATCCATTTCAAATTTATATTTTGTTCCTGGGATAGAATTGTTAAAATAATTTATAAAGTATTTATCTCCTTTTATATTTTCTTTCTTTTCTTCTTTTTGTTCTTCTTTCTCTTTTAATTCCTCTTTAGTATTATACTTAGAAACTAAATAGCTAGTTCCATATCCTATTGCAATACCTAGTAGTAGAATTATAACTGACATTATCACATTTTTCTTTGTCATATCTTTACCTCTCTATTCTATGTCCATTATACTATAGGTTTCTAAATATTACTATGATTCTACTAACAAAAGAAAAAAATATCTATTTCTAGATACTTACTTTTCTTATTTATGATGTAAATATTTACTCATTAACGATTTTGTTAAAACTTTTTCTGGTGTGGGACTAACTGGAGTGTTAGGTTTAACTTCTTCTATAATAGGTTGTCTAGGTGGTTCACTATAAACTCTAAATGGTTCAGAAAATCTTACTTTTAATGGTTCTTCCACAACTTCTGCTTTTTCCTTTTTAGTTAATGGTTCAGCAATAGGTGTTGGAATACTTACTTGTGGAGTTGGTACTACTGGTTTTGGCGGAGTTGGTATTGGCTGTTGTACATAAGTAGGAACGACTGGTTCAGGCTTAGTGTAAGTGTTTGTTTTTTTATTAAGTCTTGAGATAGCTATTTTTAAACCAAAAGCTAGTCTTTTTTCATCAGATAAAGTTGGATCAGCTAATTTTAAATCAACTAAAATTTTTACAATATCAGCAACTTCTGGGAATCCTTCAAGTTCTGGTGATAATTTAGTTCCTTCTAAAAGAGTATATTCTTCTGGTCCACCAAGACATAAACAACTATCTTGACACATATCTATAATATCATCAACATTAACTTTTCTCTTAAAATTATATTTCTTATCAATTCTAGCAAAATCTCTTTCTGATGCAATTATATCTGTAGGAATCCAAGTTGAGCCTTCGCTCTTATCTTTCGCATCCTCTTCTACTGTATATTTAATTCCATATAAAGCTGTAAAATATTTTGAAAAAAACATAGCTAAATCTTTTCTTTGAAACGTTGTTGCATCATATAAAAAATCATCATAATCTTCTAATGTTTCGTATATTTTTTTCAAATTACATTTTATTAATTTTTTTCTTTCTTTGGCTTTTTTACTAAAGATGGAAAATCTTAAGCTCGATAATTCTTCTTCCAATGAAACCAATTTCTTTTCTAAGAATAATAAATAATCTAAAATATCATCACATTTTTTAAATTTAATTTCTGACATGCAAACTCTCCCCCTAATTAATGACATATTATATACTAAAGAGTTTTTTTAGTCAAAAAATAACATTAAAAATCTAGATACTTTTATATCTAGATTAAATATTACTAATTATATTGCTCATGTTTTAATATTCTTCAATGTCTTTTAATAATTTTTTAGGAGATTTTTTTAATTCGTTTATAGATGATTCTAAAGCAGTTGTCATGCGAAGACGATCATTCATTTCAGGATTTTCTATACTTAAATCAACTAAGTTTCTAATAACTGGCATTATCTCTTTAAATGGTGCAAAATCATTACTTAGTGTCGCTCCATCTAATAAAGTGTAATCAGGATTAGAGAAAACGATACATGTATCTTGACTTTCTTCAAGTAACTTCTTTACATCTATATCCTCTAAAGTGGTAGAGTCACCTAAGTCACTTACTGATGCAACTACTATTGCTTCTTTTATTCTAATTGAAGTAAATGGTTTATCATACAAAGCAGTATAATATTCAGTAAATAGTCGAACTATGTGGCGACGCTCAAAAGTTGTTGCTTTCCTTAGCATCGCATCATAATAACTATATATGTGAAAGATTTCAGCCATTTCAGCTCTTACTATTTGCCTTTTTTCTTTGACTTCAGAACTACTAATACCTAAAATTTTTTTCTCACTTTCTAATTTTCTTAGATTTTCTTTTAATTCTTTATATCTATTTTCTAGAAAGATATTCATATAATCAACAATCTGATCATATGTAACAAGTCCATCAATCATACTAGGTCCTCCTCTATCTTCTTTGACTACTAAAAATTTCTTTTAGAGTCATTTCTTTGATTTTTTTACCATTTATATTCGTTCTGTTATATGGTTTAGTATCTTTAGTAGTTGATTCATTGCTTAGTAACCCTCCAAGTGCTAAGTTAAGGCACTCTTCTTCTCCAAGACGAGGATTAGATAAACGCAGATTTATAATACGGCGAGCTGCTTCTAATAACTCAGGAAAGTTTTTAAATCCACTAGTTAAACCATCTGCACTCATTAGGTTATAACTACTTTTTTGCATAACATGTATAAATGTATTAGATAATTCATCTTTAATACTATAGTCATATACTCCATCAGGATTGTATCCAGAAACTTGATAACCTAAAACATCTTTAACATTACAAATAAAATAGTAATAATCTACTTGAGTAGAACGTCCATAATATTCAACTCGTTTTACGTTCATTGTTAAATATCTTTCAAATGTGTTTCTTGATAAATATTCTGTAACAAAAGGAATTATTAAATTTGCATCAAAGGAAGTTAATTCAATGATTATATTATCTAAGTAAGAAAATTTTTCTTTTAATTCGGTTAGAGATTCTTTTAACAAAGATTTACGTCTCTTCTTATAATCTTTTTCAGTATCAAATAAAGAAATTTTAATACCATCAAATTCATCAGATAATTCCTGATAATTTTGTCTATACTCTTCTATTCTAGAAATGATATCATCAAAGTTTTGAATATTTAATTCTGGATTAATCTTAATTGTTTTCATCTTTAGTCTCTCCTATACTTTAATTTCTAAAAAATAAAGCCACCTTTTTTGGTGACCTTATTATAGCATAAGTTAACTTTTTAGTTAATATTATAATTATTCATCTTCTTTATAAGAAATATCATAAGTGCTTGGACCTTTAATACACTTTCCATCTAAGTCAAAACGTGATGCATGACATGGACAATCCCAGGTATGTTCTACTTCATTAAATATTAAAGTACATTTCATATGAGGACAGGTGCTTAATACGGTGTGTCTTTTTCCAGATTCATCTATATATGTTGCAATATTTTTATCATTTTTATTTTCAAAAAAAACTGAATCATTGTACCATAATTTATTTTTTACTATTTTGTTTTCAATAAAACTTTTACTATTACTACCTATATTATTAAGATACTTATCAACATCAGAACAAATATTAACTCTTAATGGATTAAATAATTCTAAATATTTATTTTCTTTTTCTTGAATAAGATCACTTAAAATTATCCCTGCTAAAATACTATTTGTCATACCCCAGGTATTATAGCCTGTTCCAATAAGCAAAGAATTATTATTTTTTTCGATAGGTCCAATATATGGTAGTTTATCGACTGTCATCAAATCATCATTAGTCCATAAATTACACACCTTTAAATTTAATTTTTTGGCTTCTTTTAAAACTTTATTAACATTTTTCTTATTGTTTAAATCATTACATATATTATGAGAATTACTCGCATAAATTAAATAATTATTCTTATCTTTGTAATAACGAACTGACTTACATGGAATGGTACTTGTTATATAGTTTATTTTTTTATAGTCTTTTACTTTGGCAGCGATAATATATGATTTTTCGGTAGAAACTTTAAGAGGCATGAAATATGGTTTTAAGAAGAATGGATAATGGCAAGCAATTACCACCTTTTTAGCTTTAATTTTGTAGTTTTCTGTAAAACATATGTAACCATCTGCAACTTTTTTCATTTTTTTTACTCTAGTATTTTCATATATCTTTATTTTATTAGCAATTAATATTTCTTTTAATTGATTCATGTATTTAACACAATTAAAAACATAAGTGTCGTTTACTGATATAGCATATTTACAATTGAATTTACCATCTATTTTGTAATGTTCATTCACTTTTACACCCATACTTTTTAAAATATTACGCTCACTTTGAATTTTTTTTACTTCTTTTTTTTCAGAGGTGAAAACATAAGATTTAGTTCTGTCTAAATCACATTTTATTTTATATTTATAAACATTGCTTTTAATTTTCTTTATGGCTAGTTTTTGGGAATCTAAATATTTTTTAGCAATATCATATGAATAATTATTTTCTAGGTCTTGATATATTGTTTCTTGAAGGTAATTTATTTTTCCTGTTGTACGAGAGCTTACACCATTTCCAACTTTATTTTGTTCTACTATAGCGATATTCAAATTAGATTTACGAAGTTCTAAAGCAGTATTTAAACCTGTCATTCCACCACCAATTATTAAAACATCTAGAGTAAGATTCTTATTTAACTTAGTAGTTTTTTTTATTTGGTTATTTTCTAACCATAGACTTTTTATTTTCATATTATTCACCAGTATTATTATGGTTTTTTTATTTAGATTAATACGAATAAGTACTTTGTAGTTTAAAACTAAAGTTATTATGGAAAACGAATCTATAATTTTTTTAAAATTTTTTAGATATATTTGTCTTTTATTGCATTCTTATTTATAATATGCTCAACGTTATTGGCAAGGAAGCGATGATATGAAAAGAAAACTATTTATAGAAAAACAAGATTATATTTCTTCTGGTTCAGAAGCTGAGGTTTTTAAAGTAGATGATGGCTGTTATAAGAATTTTCGACCTCGTGTAGATCCTTTAACCCGCTATAGGAAAAGACGTTTACTTCTTTATTTAGAAAAGTTAGAGTGCTTAAAGAAATATTATCCTGAGATAAAATATATTGTAGATTCTTTCTTAGGTCTTTATATGCGTGGTTATGTAATGAGTCCTATAGATAAAATAATGTTATCAACAAGTTTTTTTGAAGTCGGAGAAGTTATTAAATTACTTGATGAATTAAGGAAAGCTTTAGATTTATTTAAAAAAGAAGGACTTTATTATTTTGATATAAGAGAACCTAATATAAGAGTTAAAGGTAATTCTCCTATATTATTAGATATTGATAGTTTAGTTTTTGAAGGTACAAAAAAGCTAGATGTTCTCCCTTCTGATTTAGAACCTTATTTATATAGAGGAGGAAAAATTGATGATCATGCTCAGATCGTAATGTTTAATAATTTTACATTAGAGGCTTTAAAAAATTCAGATAGAAATTTAGAGCATGATGAAATGGCATGGGAAATTATGGCTTGTAAGGAGATGGGAAAAATTCATGATAGTGCTTGGGATCATGAATATTACTACGAACATATCAAGAAGAAGACTTTGTAAAATAAGAAATGAACTTTTTAATGTTATTAAAATAGTTCATTTTTTTTTGAAAAATATATTAAATTTAATACTTAATTTTGGAAAAAAAGAGTAAGTAATTACTAGGAAAATTTGATAAAAAGATAAATAAAAAGTATAATACAAGCAATATTGAGAAGGAAGTGATTTTGTGGAAAGAAGATGTCTATCGAGTATAAGTAAGGAATATCCACTAACTTGTGGTAGTGAAGCGCTTATTTA
Organism: uncultured Bacilli bacterium; assembly: GCA_949425635.1. Classification (GTDB taxonomy): domain Bacteria; phylum Bacillota_I; class Bacilli_A; order RF39; family UBA660; genus Coprovivens. Next base: position 98,138 of record CASPWD010000005.1, read on the forward strand.
TCCAACATTAGATGGGTTTTATAAGGAATTTGATAGTATGACACCATATGAATCACTAAAATGTAAGGAAGAAATGCTACTTTATTTAGAAGAATTGGAAGAATTGAAAAAATATTATCCAGCTATTAAATATTTGGTTGATTCACCAGAAACAAAGACTATTTGTGGTTATGTAATGGAACCTATTATTTCTAATGATAAAAAATGTGATAATTTTAGAGATGAAATTGAAGATGGTGGTAGATTAAAAAGTACACATATGAGTGTTAAAAAGCTTTTAAGCTCATTGCATGAATTAAGAAATATTCTTAAAATTTTTAGGGATAATGGGCTTTTATATCTAGACATTAGACATCCTAATGTAAAATTAGATGATTCTTCAAACCCAATATTATTAGATATCGATAGTATTACCTATTTAGATAATCCAAGAATGAATAAGATGCCTTCCGATTTAGCAAGATATTTTTCTTATAGTGGAAGATTGGATGCTAAAGCACAAACTTTTATGTTTAATATTTTTACTTTAGAAGCTTTCGGTTATAAATTGTGTTCACAATTAGACTTTGATAAAACTGGAGCTAAAATAGTTGAATCAAAAAATATGCTTGGACAGTATGTTCCAAGTCCTGAAATTAGTGAAGAATATTTAATTGATCATGTAAAAGGATTACATAGATAATGGAAAAAAGAAGAATAATTTATAATAAAGAATATCTTACACATGGTTCTGAAGGCAAGATATATTATGTTGATGATGGATTATTTAAAGAATTTGGAGGAGCAGTTTCTCTAAAAAAAAGGTGGCTCAAAGAAAAAAGATTAGGATATTTAGATAAAATAGATTATTTGAAGAAATATTATCCACAAATATATTATTATGTAGATTCATTATTAGGTTTATGTTTACGAGGCTATGTAATGGAACCTATTAGCGGAAGAATTTTATCTACATCTTTTTTTGATACTGAAAATGTTATAGAAATGCTTAGAGAATTAAAGAAAATAATAGAGAGTTTTAGAAATGAAGGCTTTTATTATTTTGACATAAGGGAACCTAATGTTAGAGTAAGAGATGGCAAACCTATGTTATTAGATATTGACGGAATTATAATGGATGGAGAAAGAAAATTAGATGCTACTCCCCTATTTATTGCACAATATTTAGAAATGGGTGGTAAGTTGGATTCGCATGCTCAAATATTAATGTTTAACTCATTTACAAGAATATGTTTAGGTCAATACGCATTTGAAAATGAGATTAAATGTGATAAAGTTGGTTTAGAAATAATGCAGGCAGACGAATATGTAGATACAGTCTGTGATCATGAATATTTAGTTGATCATATAAAAATGAAAACAAAAAAGCACTAGTTAAATTTCTAAGTGCCTTTTATTTTTAATTAAATTTAGTCGTAGAAGATTACTCCTTCTATTTTGTCGCTATAAAATGGTGTATCAAGATACATTTGATGAACATTTGAAAAGTCTAGTTCAGCATAAGAGCGACACATTCTTAGAATTTCATCATTATTTTGGGAAGATAAAATATATCTCTTCGTAATGTTGTTATTATTTTTAAAATTAAAGACGATTTTATCATCCATTATATACTCATTCCAATAAGTGATGTTCAAGTTATCAACAATGAATTTCTCAAATTCTAGTGCATCTTCTTTATTGAAAGTTACTTCATAATCTCCATCTTCATCATTAATGTTAAATTTTGTTTTATCAAGAAGGTCTATGTTATTTCCTATTCCCATTACATAGCTATAGCATTTATTAAAGCGTTTATAGTAATAATCCCAGAAATATTTTGTTGTTTCCAACATCTCTTCACGCGGAAGATTTTCATACTTGTAGAATTCATAGCCGAGACATTTTCCTGGTTCATTCGTAAGAAGTTCTCCTTCTTCATATGTACATTTATATAAGAGGAACAACCAATTTACTTCTTTATCCGTCCTTCTATCATACTTTCTTTTTAGGACTCCTCCAACAAAGTTATCAACACTTATTTTAGCATTTGGTCCTACCTCCTCATGAATTTCACGATATAGACCATCTATAAATGTCTTATCACTTGATTCGATAGCTCCGCCAATGTCAGCAAGTTTATTACTATCATCACGAGCTTTTGGACCACGTCTTTGTAATATAATGTTTCCTTCTTTATCAGTTATAAGTGCTATAACGGCTGGACGAAAGTCTTCAAAGTTAAAGTTATTTTTTAAATAAGTTCTTAGTTCTCTTTCATTTTTTGTTTCAACTTTTATAACTAATTTCATATTATCACCTAATATAATATTAATACTTTTTTAGTATGGAGAAAAGAAAAACATAGTTGAGTTTTTTTCATTAACTATGTTTTATATTATTTAAAATATCTAATATTTCGTAATAACATGTTGTTTCACCATTGCTTCCATTCCTATTCTCTGGTTTTACAAAGTCGAATATTTCACTTAAGACAAATTCAACATTACTTGGATTTACTTTGTCTTTTATAAGTGTTAAACATGTTTCTTTATATCCTCTAATCATACAACCTGCTAGAGCCTTATAATAACTTTTTTCCGGTAAGGTGGATTGTTTGTACAATTCTAAAGCTAGTGAGTCAGTTACTTTTCGAGGATTACTTATAATTATTTTATTACTTCGAAAAACGCCATTTGGAGTAGATGGATTGTTGACATTAATTACTTCAGCATCGTCTGGTATTTCAACATCATATAGGGTGTCTCCCCTAACTAACCAACGAAAAATCATATCATAAGTTGAGTAATTAAATCCGCCCATTAACTTTGGATTTTCTTCCTTAGGATTCCAATTACTAGAAATATTTACTTCATTTAATTTATATTCTAAATTATTATTAGCCCCTGAAGTTTTTCCAAACATTACTTTACAATATTTCATAAATTAATAATGAATTGTAAGTGTACGATGGTATGGTTTGGTCATCATACTTTTATCTTGGCCAAGTAACCAAATATAATCGTTAATATCCATACGAGCAACTTTTCCTTCTAATTTTTTTGAAATATAATCAATCACAACAATATCATTAGCTCTTATTTCTATTTCCATAGGAGAGTCTTCATCTAATTCAATTAAGTTATCAACAAGACTTGTTAGTTCTTCATCAAATTCTAGAATACCTAGACATCTCATTACTTGAGGAATTTTGTAGTCGGCACATCCCATTAAATGAGAATAATCTACTTCTGCATTCTCTATCAATTTTCTAACATGTAAGATATCTGATGTAATAAGTTGGGCACGTTTATAAAAATATACAGGTTCATTATTGTATATACATTCATCTTTAAAATAACTTAAATTTTCTATAATATAGTCTAATAAAGTAATGTCATCATTCATATTTTTTATTTCATTATAGAAGTCGCTATCTAATTTAGAAAGATATTCATTCATTTTTGTAATACAATCATATCTTTCTTTTAATAATGGAATTTCAACATTACCTTGTAACATATTTGAGAATTCTTCATAAGACATATTAAAGTTTTTGCCTGATTTAAACCAATCAATTAAAATTTTCATAATAGCAAAAGATCCATCTAATTTTGAATTATCATCTAGAGTTATTTCCCACTTAGGACTTCCCCAAAAACAATAGTCACCTATTGTATGATAGACAAGTAAGAAATTAATGATGTCTTGGAAATTCATATCAAGTAAACCAAATGGATTTGAGTCTAACCAATAACTAATATTATTAAAATCTCCATTGCTGATGATTTCATCTAATCTTTTATAATTTATTTTTACATGTTTAGAGTTATCACTAACGTATTTAGTAGAATCCTCTATTCTTTTTAATATATCACTCATATTTTCACCTTTTACCTCTCTAATAATATTTTAGCACGAATAGAAAAAAGCTTAAATAAATTAAGCCTCTTTTTCTGATTTTTTATATTTTAAAAATTGTTCCATTCCATTACGTTTGTCAGTTTCTTGGTCATTTTTAATGGAGTCACTTAATAGTTCGTAATAAATACGTTCTTCTAAAGAAAATAGAACTCTTTTTTCTGGTTCTTCATTTATTCCTAGATCACTCATTAAAGATATCTTATCGCTTTTACCAAGAGTTGCTAAGAATTTAGAAGTCTCATTATTTTTGAATGATTCCAAAAATTTCTCTTTTCTTATTTCATTTAATTTCATATTAGCTTTATTTAATTTTAATGCTAAAATACCTTCATTTTTTTCTAAAGCAATTAAATACAATCCTACTCTTATTGTTTCATTTATATTACTTAGTGCTTCTATTAACATTTCAACTGTGTAATTAGACTTTGTAAATTCTGTTATCATTTCTTCCATTAAAGGAAAAAGAGTTTTACCATATAACTTTTTTAATTCATCTTTATTCATTTTCATCAATACCTATCAATAACATTTTATTTACTACATCAATATCTATATCATCATGAGATATATTTTTGGGTAAAATAGATGAACTTAGGTTATCATTAAAATCTAATATACATAGTGGTTTAAAGAATTGTTCATATGAATCTTTTCCTAAAGCTCCACAACATAGAACGAAATCATCTTGATTAGAGCCATTTTCTTCAAAAACAGCCATTTCTAGTGTAACATCAAAGTAATAGTATTCTTCATTTATTAGTACTAAGTTACTAGTATAAAATTCACCATCTTCATTTTTCATGGCTACTGTTAAAACATTCATACCAACTTTTGAAAGAATTTCACTGAAAATATAAGAATTAACTATACTATCAAAATCACCATTAACTAAGCCATGATAAAGTTCATTACTAGTTATACTTTTACCAACACTTAATGATTCTTCTTCAAATTCGTCGCTCATAGCTAGATACGCTTGTAGTTTGCAAGCATTTAATAGTTGGGTAGATGGTGAAGCTGATTCTTCTAATTCTAGACCATTAATAATCTCTCTTATTTTATCTTCTGTTTTAAATTTTGAAGCCATCTCATTCATATCAATTGTTAAATTAGTATTATTTTTGCGACATAAATGTAGATTTGATTCAATACATGTTTTTTCTTTACCATTAACGTTAACTAAGTATATGTTATCCCCTTTTCCTAAATAAGAAGTAACACATTTTATTATACCTTTTGAATTACTGCTGATGATAAGAACTTCATCTCCAACGTTGAACTCAGCTTTTTGAATTTTTGTAAGCATACTAGCCACACCACCTATTTTATAGATAAATTATATCATATATATTTTTACTATTCTATTGTTTAAGTTTTATATTATTTTAACTTCGAATTACTTTCAGCTTCACTGAACGTTGAAGTATGCTCATTACTTTTTTCTTTGGAAGTATAAGCCATTATTTCATCCAGAAACGAAAGATTAGATATATCTTCTTTAGTTATTATAATCAATAATTCTTTTGGAGTTATTCCATATTCATTACATGTTTTAGCAATTAATGTAGGATTAGCAATAAGACTTTCACATATACTTAATGAATAGGAACTAAACGCTCTTTTTATAGCAGAGTGCTTTCTTATCTGTTTTAAACTTTCTATTATTTCTTTATCCATTGTTCTTATTCCTTCCTATTGTATTTTTTTCAACATATTCTCTTATTTCTGATAGAACTTGTTGATTTTCTATAATAAGTTCTTCAACTCGATCTTTTTGCTTAATACGTTTTTTTGTTCTTTCAAAATCCTTAGATAATAAAGAATCCCTTGTTTCAATTTCTTTGCGGTCTTTAAGACTCCAATCGTCTTTTTTTACTCTAACCATTTCAATATAAATAATATTATTAGGTAATTCACGATATATTATTCTCAATTGAAATCCTTTTATTTCAAGAAGTCCACGTAGTTTCTCTGAACTAGAACTTAATCTTTTGCCTTTTTCAACATTACCTAAGTTTGTTCCTTGTTCTAAGGATGATAAAAGGCCAGATATCTGTTCATAATAATGCCTGTCAACATCTCTTTCTAAATCTTTTTTAAATGAAATATTCCCAGCTGGATTTACTCCAAATATCAAATTATATGGATTGTCATTTTGAGTTTTAGCAGATTCTACATGATGCTCTTCTATAGTAAAACTTTGAAGATATATTCTTTCGCATATTCTTATTTTGGCTTTCGTAATCTTCGCTTCTAATTCGCATTCCTTTCGATCTTTTGGATTATGGAAAAATGCAAGTGATTCTTGCCATTCTTGTAATTCTTTATTTAATTCAGCTATTATTCCTTTCATTAAGGGTTGAAAGTTAGAATATGATGATGAAGGGAGTGCATTTTCGATATCTTCAACATCTAAGGCTCTTATAGCATCTAAATATTTTTGTCTTAATCCTATCATATTATCTATCATATTTTCACCATAATTATTATAACATAAATGTGTATATTACTAAAAGTTTTATATAAAAAAAGTATAGTTAGATATAATCTAACTATATTTTTGATTTTTAACTTAATTTTTCAAATTGACTATTATATAATTTGCAGTAGAATCCACCTTGAGCCATTAGTTCTTCGTGACTACCTTGTTCAATTATATTACCTTGATCCATAACTAGAATTAAATCAGCATTTTTAATTGTTGAAAGTCTATGAGCAATAATGAAAGAAGTTCTTCCTTCAGTTAATTTATCCATTGCTTTTTGGACTAATTCTTCTGTTCTTGTATCAACATTACTTGTAGCTTCGTCAAGAATTAAGAATGGTGCATCTTCAAGCATACCACGTGCTATAGTAAATAATTGTTTTTGACCTTGACTGACTGTATCAGTATCACCTATAACGGCATTTAAGCCTCCTGGTAAAGTCTTAACAAAGTGATCTATACCAACAGTTTTGCAAGCTTCCATAATTTCCTCATCACTTACATGTTCTTTGTTAAAACGCAAATTATCGCCGATTGTACCTTCGAATAACCAAGTATCTTGTAATACCATACAGAATAATTCATGAATATTTTCTCTTGATAGTTCTTTGGTAGAAACTCCGTCTATTAAAATATCTCCATCATTTATCTCATAGAATTTCATAAGTAAATTAACCATTGTTGTTTTTCCAGCACCAGTAGGTCCAACTATGGCAATCTTTTGACCAGGTTTAACATCAACACTAAAATCTTTAATTATCATACGATTTTTATCATAACCGAATTTAACATGGTTAAATGAAATGTTTCCTTTAACTTTAGAACGATCAAGTCTTTTAACAATATTGTTTTGGTTAGACATCTCTTCTTCATCTATGAATTCAAATACTCTTTCTGAAGCTGCTGCTGTTGATTGTAAGTTGGTCATAGCTTGAGCGATTTGTGATAATGGATTAGTAAATAATCTTACATAAATCATAAATGCTACAATAACACCAAATGAAATATGACCATTCATTGCAAGTAAGGCTCCAACAATACATACAGCAACATATCCAAAGTTACCAATGAATCCCATTAAAGGTTGCATTGTTCCAGATAAGAAAATACTCTTTCTCTTGGCTTCATATAGTGCATTATTTAATTTTTCAAAATCGTTTAATGAATCTTTAACACCATTATAAGCTTTTACAACATTATGACCTGAATAATTTTCTTCAATGTACCCATTTAGCTCTCCTAATGCTCTTTGATTTTCATTAAAGTACTTTTGGGATTTACCAAGAATTCCAAACATAAACATGAATCCTATCATACTAGATAATATTGCTGTTATAGCCATTACCCAGTTAGTATAAAACATCATTATGATTGAACCTAAAAATAATGTTGAACTGCTTACTAAAGTAGATAAACTATTATTAAGGTTTTGAGCTATTGTATCAATATCATTCGTTATTCTAGATAAAATATCACCTGTTTCATGAGTGTCAAAATATTTAAGTGGTAATGTATTTATTTTACTGCTTACATTTGTTCTTAATTTCTTAGCAAAGTTATTAGAAATGTGTGTCATAGATAAACTTTGAATATAATTAAAAAGTGCACTAACAATATATAAAACTCCCATAAAAATGGCTATATTCTTTATTTTATTTGTATTCATTTCTGGTTCGATTAAACTATATACAGATTCTGGTAATTTATCCATTACTTTTAAAGCATTTTCTGTTCCAGTTTCATCGCCCATCTCTGATAATAAGTTAATCATATCTAATTGATCTTGAACAGTTATAGTAACACCTTCTACTACAACATCTTCGAATAATACTTTTAATATTGATTCTGGTAAAGATAAGAAAATACTACTCATATTTTCTTCAGAAGATTCTTTCATATTCGCTAAGCTATTTATAAACATAGTTTTATCTTCTTCACTTATATCGTTTGACATAAGTATTTCATTTGATTTAATTGTTATTTTTTCTTCAGTAAAGTTGGAAGATATTTCTTTACTAATAAGTTCAAATTTTTCTGTTTTAGGAACTAACCCTAAACCAATTTCGTCAGCAAAAGTAGATAATTTATTAGGAGCAACCAATGATAAAATTGCACTAATCATTGCTAGCACTAATGATAAAATCATCAATACTTTCCAAGGTCTAAGATTAGAAATTAATCTTTTCATTGAGCCAAAGAAATCTTTAGATTTTTCTTGAACTCTACGTCCACCTGGTCTAGGCATCTTTCAATTCCTCCTCACTTAATTGCGATAATGCGATTTCTTTATAAACTTCACAATTTTTTAGTAGTTCTTCATGTGTTCCCATTCCAACACATTTTCCTTTATCTAATACGATAATCTTATCTGCATTTAAAATGGTACCAATTCTTTGTGCAACAATAACACTTGTTGCATCTTTTGTATAATTTTTTAATTCACGTCTTAATGTAGCATCTGTTTTGTAATCTAATGCTGAGAATGAATCATCAAAAATGTAGATTTCTGGATCTCTTGCAATTGCACGGGCAATACTTAATCTTTGTTTTTGTCCACCAGATACATTAGTACCACCACGAGCAATATGTGCATCATATGCTCCATCCATTTTTTCAACAAAATCAGTTCCTTGTGCTACTTTAACTGCTTCTTTTATTTTTTCGATTGTTGGTTCTTCACGGCCATTGTCACCATAAGCAACATTTTCACTTACTGTACCAGTAAACATAACCGCTTTTTGAGGAACATAACCAATTTTGTTATTCAAGCATTCTAATCTATATTCTTTAACGTTAACTCCATCTACTAATACTTCACCTTTAGTTGCATCATAAAATCTTGGAATCAAATTAATTAAACTCGATTTTCCACTACCTGTTGATCCAATAAATGCAATGGTTTCGCCTTTTTCTGCTTTAAACGAAATATCTTTTAATAAATATTCATCAGCATCAGGATATTTGAATGAAACGTTTTTAAATTCTATTGTGCCAATTTCTTCAGTAACACCATCAAATGTTCCATCAATAACACTTACTTCTTCGTCTAATATTTCATTAATTCTTCGAGCAGAAATTTGTGCTCTTGGAACCATCATAAAAATCATCGCTAACATCAAGAATGACATGATAACTTGCATTCCATAGCTTGAAAAGACAACCATATTACTAAATAATTGTATTTTGTCAAACATTCCAGCGTTTAAAATTAATATTGTTCCAATAATATAAATACCTAATGTTAATCCATGCATAACAAGATTCATTATAGGAGTCATTGCTGCAAAAGTACGTTGATTAAACAATTGTTGATTTGTTAAATCTCTATTAACTTCTTCAAATCTATTTTCTTGAAATTTTTCAGCATTAAAAGCTCTAATTACTCTAATACCTGTTAAGTTCTCTCTAGTAACTCCGTTGATTCTATCTATAAGCTTTTGTACTCTTTCAAATCTAGGTAATACAATAACTAGTATAATAACAACTGTTGTTAAAAGAATGATTACACAAGCTCCAGTTAAAAGGCTCCATTCAAAACCTTTGTTAAGTATTTTTAAAACTGCCCAAACAGCCATTATTGGAGCTTTAACCATCATTTGTAATCCCATACCAATAATCATATCTACTTGAGTTACGTCATTTGTTGTTCTAGTAATTAAACTACTAGTTGAAAACTTTTTAATTTCTTCTGTACCAAATTCTTGGATTTTTCTAAATATTTTCATTCTTATAGTAGTTGCAAAGCTTGAAGCAATATTAGCTGCTAAATAACAAACTATTATTGCAGATATTAAACTACCAAGAGCACAACCTAACATCAAAGCTCCCTGAGTAATTATATCTTTCATCAAACTTCCTTCAGTTTGAACAAGTCTTGTTATTTCACTCATATAATCAGGCATTGTTAACTCTAACCATACTTGAACTATAATTAATAAAAGAGCAAAAATAATACCTACTATTTCTTTTTTTCTTAAATTTTTAAATAATTTTCCCATTTTTATATCCTTTCTATATTTTTCTTTATTTTATTTAAAATGCGATTGAATTCTGCAAATTCTTCGTCTGATATTTCTGATGATAAAATTTCATCGATTTTATCTTTATCTTCTCGTAAAATTTCAGCTGTTTTCTTAGATTTATCTGTTAACTTAATAATCTTCATTCTTGAATCTTCTGATGAGTCAACTCTAACTATCAGACCATTCTTTTCCATTGTATTCAAAACAGCGGACATTGTTGACTTATTACATGATATAAACCTCTCAATATCTCTTTGACATATCTGCATATCATTATCGTATAAGAACATAATTATTCTACTATGTACTGGTGTTACCTCTAAACCAAGCTCCTTATATCTTGCAGATATTTTCTTAAATATACCAATATTTACTTCATTAAGCTCTAACATAATTGAAGAATTTTGCACTCCACTCACCTCATTAGTTCGTTACCGAACTATATCATTATACCCCCTATCTAAAACATATTCAAGAAAAAAGAGATTATCTTAAATATTTTTAATAATCTCTAATTAATATATTCTAAACTGCCTTCATTTTTATCACTAATAATTCTAACTTTCATTCCATTTATCATTGTAAATGATGGTTTAACATGACCTACATCAAATTTGTAAACTACTGGAATATCTTGGATAGCTTTTTTTATTAATTCTTCATAGGTCATATCAACAAAAGTATTTGGAATACATACTTTTCCGATAAGAATTGCTTTTGTATATTTAAACCATCCAGCATATTTAAATTGGAGTAAAGTATTATATAAAGCTTCACTAGTCATACTAAAGACATCAAAGTACCAGATAAATCCTTCATCTTTATATTTTTCTAAAAATTCATTTGTTTTATCGAATTTAGTGCCAATTAAATCTTTTAAGACATCAATACAACCGCCAATTAAAATTCCTTCTTCATTAACATCACCATTCATATTTATCCATTCATTATCTTTACTTAAATCATCACTAAATGACTCTTTTTCACACTTATCATATTTATATTGTTTAATTAAATTACCTTTTAATAGTTTAAAATAATTTAAGTAAGATTCATGTAAAGGATTTTCATCTAATCCTGTCATATTACAAGGGCTATAAATGGTGGCAATATCATAATTTGTTGTTAAAATGTATAGTAAACTAGTAGGATCACTACTACCAGCAAGCCATTTAGGATTTTTAACTATAACATCAAATTCTACTTTATCAAGCATGTCAAATAAGAAGTCTCCTCCTCGAGCTATGGATACCATATTTACGTCTTTATTCAAAAATAAACTTTCTAGTTCTCTTGCTCTTGTAATACTATCACTACTAACAACCCCACCTGTTCTTACATTGGGAGTTTCTATTATAGCAAAGCCATTTTCTTTTAAATTGCTAAGAGTTTTTTCATATTGTTCTAACTTATTTGAGACACCACAACTACAAGCAGTAATGCCAATTATATCATTGTCATTTAAGAAATTAGGAATAATCATATTATCACTCTTTCGTTTTTTAATTATTTATCAATTCTATATGTTTTTTCATTATTCGTTGTTGATGTGGTAACACTTGGATTTGATTCATTTTCTTCATTATTAATACGAATAAAGCTTGGTAATGGAAAACCATTTTTAGTAAATAAATTTAGTCCATAATAAGCTAATACAAGCAAATCTACTATTAAAAAGATAAAATACTGAAGTTTAAATACAAACAATCTTATAAGAAAAATAAACAATAAAAGACTGAAAGCAAAACCACAAATACTTTTCATTTTTGTTGGTTTTGTATAAACTCTTCTATAAGAGGAATTAGATGAATTATTCATTTCTTCATATTTACTTAAAAACTTATCTATTATATTAGGATTATTATTTTTCATATTATCACCACTACTTCTATAATACTATATAAAGAAAAAAGTATCTACTAAGATAGTGATACTTTAATTATTTTTATTTTATACTATTTTTATTGAAATACCATATTAATATAGAATTTAGAATACTTTGTACTACTACGGCAATACCAAATAATAAGGCTCCAATAAGTTCATTATATACTAAGCAGATGACCATCATAAACATCATTACATAGGTCATAATTATTAAGGTAATAACATCTGCTTTACCTTCGATGATTAGATTCGTATTATTTTCTTGGATTTTGTCATTTTTATATAGGAAAATAACAGCGATGATAAATATAATGAAACCAAGTATAAACATTATTAAACCTATAGTTTTTAGATTGGAGATTAATTTAGGTGTAAAGTCTATATTAGAAAATAAGATTTTGGCCACATGTGTTTTACTTATTCCAGCACTAAATAACAATAGTAATCCTGTTAAGTATATTACTAGGCCGACAACAAACATAAACATGTTAAGGATTCCTAATTTTCTTCTCTTTCTGTCCATATTATCTTCCAATCTTTTCTGTTAAATTTTAATATAATTCTATTTGTTATCTATTTTAGTGTTGTTGCTTGTAATATTATCTTTATTATTTTCTGAATTTTGATTGTCTTTTGCTAAGTTGATATCTATGATATTATTTTCAACATGACTCTCTAATTTATTATCAGAATTAGAGTTTTTTAAATTTTCTTTATCTTTTGATATTTCTGCAATGTCTTTAGAAGATGTGTCGTTTAAAGGTTGTTCTTCTTTAACTTCAACATACCAATCTTCTTTTATCTCTTCTTTTTTTGTTTCTTCATTGTTATTATTTAATGGCTTTTTAGTTTCTTCTTTATCTTGATTCTTATTATTTTTTTTGATAACTTTTACTTCTGCTTCAACTTGCTCTTCAGGTAACTCTTGATATTCTTTAATCATTGTATCATCTGTTACTATTTCTAATTTTTGAGTCGTTCCTGATATGTCAATGACTGCTGTTTGGAATAAATCTTCTTCATTCTTGTTTTGTCTAAACAACTCAAATAAGCTAAGGATACATAAAATTAAACCTATAATTGGACAGACAAAAATAAACTTTGTAGTTTTAAAAGTGGTTACAGAATTGATATTATTTTTATGATAATAGATTGTTATTTTGTCATCAAGTTCTATATTATCTTTATAATAAAAATTATAGTTATATGAAGTTTCATCTATATCGTATGATACAGTAATATCATTTTTACCTGTACCATTCTCATCTTTCTTTACATCAACAACTTTGGCTTCGACACTAATTAAGTCTCTTTCTCCATTTACAATATATATACAAATGACTAAGGATAGAAGAAGTAAGATTCCGATAACTAAAAATATGACGCTTTTTAGATTAATTTCTTTCTCAGTCATACTAACACTCCTCTTTATTATGGATTAATTATAACATATCTTAATAGTTAAAAAAAGCTTTATAAAAATTATAGGTATTATATTGATTTTTGATTTACGTTAAGAAATTGTCAATAAAAAAGACTGGTATTTTTTACCAATCTTATTGTCTTAACGTTTATTTGTTGTCTTTTATAGAAAGGCCAAGTTCATTTAATTGAGCTTCATCGACATTACTTGGACATTCACACATTAAGTCAGTAGCACTTGCTGTTTTAGGGAATGCGATAACGTCACGAATATTGTCTGTTCCAGTTAATAACATAGTTAGTCTGTCTAATCCTAGAGCAAAACCACCATGTGGAGGACAACCATATTTTAAAGCATCTACGAAGAAACCGAATTTTTCTCTAATATCTTCTTCTGTAAGTTCAAGAGCTTTAAACATAGTTTCTTGAACCTTTTCATCGTGGATACGAATAGATCCTCCTCCTGCTTCATAACCATTAATTACGATGTCATAAGCTTTACTATAGCAATGAGCTTTATCTGTAAGTAGTTTATCTACATCCTCATCTTTAGGTGAAGTAAATGGATGGTGACAAGCCATGTAACGTCCTTCTTCTTCACTATATTCAAATGATGGGAAATCTACTACCCATAATAGTTTGTAATCCTCTTTCTTAATTAAGTCTAGGTCACGAGCAAGTTTGCATCTTAAAGCTCCTAGAGATGTTTTAACTACATTGTATGCTCCACTTACGATAAGAACTAAGTCGTTGTTTTCAACATTAAGTGTTTCTTTTATAGAGTTTACTTCTTCTGCTGTCATTACTTTGAAGATTGAACCAGATACTTCTTCGTTGTATTTCAAGTAAGCAAGACCTGATGCTCTATATGTTTTAACATAATCAGTTAGTTTATCTAAGTCTTTACGAGAATATTTGTCTGCTACATTTTTAGCAACGATAGCATTAATTACGCCATTGTTTTCGATGACCGTCTTAAATACTGTAAATTCTGTATTTTTGAAGCATTCAGTTATATCATGAATTTCCATGCCAAAACGTAAGTCTGGTTTATCTGAGCCATAGTTAGCGATAGCATCATCATATTTCATTCTCATTAAAGGAAGTTTTATATCCATACCCTTTACTTCTTTGAAGATATTAGCTACTAGATTTTCTCCTAACCACATTACTTGATCTTCGTCAACAAATGACATTTCAACGTCGATTTGTGTAAACTCAGGTTGTCTATCAGCACGTAAATCTTCATCTCTAAAACATTTAGCTATTTGGAAATATCTTTCAAATCCAGATACCATAAGCAATTGTTTAAATATTTGAGGTGACTGAGGTAATGCATAAAATTTACCTTTATTAATACGACTTGGTACTAGGTAGTCACGTGCTCCTTCTGGAGTTGATTTACATAGTATTGGTGTTTCTACTTCTAAGAAGTCTAAGTTGTTTAAGAATTTTCTAGTTGCGAAAGTTATTTCATTTCTCACAACGAATTTATTTTTTAGGCTTTCTCTTCTTAAATCAAGATAACGATATTTTAATCTTGTATCTTCTAAGGCGTTAGTATCATCTGTTATCGCGAATGGTATTTCACGAGATTTGTTAATAAGCTCTAAGTTATCCACTTCTACTTCGATTTCACCAGTAGCCAGTTTTTCATTCTTACTTTCTCTTTCTACTATTTTACCTGTTACTTTAATAACATATTCATTTCTTAATTCGCAAGCTGTTTCATAAGATGGATTTTCTGGTCTTACAATTACTTGCATGATACCTGCTCTATTTCTTAGGTCAATAAATATTAATCCACCTAGATTTCTTACTTTAGAAACCCATCCTGAAATAGTTACAGTTTCTCCTACATTTTTAATATTATAATTTTTAAATTTTTCCATAATATTTCTTCCTTTCTTTTTGTTTCTTTTCTTTTTTGAAGTACTTTATAGTAAGTCTTCAATTAATTAAAAAACAGTTAATCATCCACAAGGGACGAATAACTGTTGAATCCGCGGTACCACCCAAATTATTGTAGGCTTATTTAGTTTAATATATCTAAATGTTCTACAATCACTTTTACGATAACGGGTATGGCCGGACTAAATATGAATTTTCTAGTCAACTCCTGAGTGTCTTCGTATGTATTAATATATTAGTTTACACCAACCACTAACTCTCTTTGATACTTTTACATAGTACTCTTCTCAATCAACATTTCTACCGATATTTTATATCTATTTGGTTTAGTTGTCAAATATTTTTGTTGAATTACATTTATAGATTTAACTAACTATTTTGTTGAGTACCATACTTATTATCATCTCATCTTCTATCTTATTTATAGCGAATACTTTGGTGCCTGCATTATTAAGCGATGTACCTAAATGATACATAATCTTTTTATCTAATATTATAAATCTATCATGAAATGAGTCGTTATACTTAATAGTTAAATTATTATATTCATAATTATACTTATCAATATCTAAATTGCTTAGTCTACTTTTACTACTTATAATAAGATTGACCTCTAATTCAACTTTAGAAATCATATCTAAAACATATTTGTCTGCATAAGAATCAATTATAATTATATCATTTTTTGCATTTTTTAATATATCAATTATCTTCGAATAAGCATCATATATTTGACCATCGAAAAATATTTCATTCTTTAATTCATTTTCTTTTGTTTCTAATTTTGTGAATATTTTGTTTATTTCATCCTCGTGCTTCATAACTAAATTATTAATATATTTTTGTTCTAATAAGTTGCCAGAAATATACTTTCTCATTGCAACAAAAGCATCCATTATTTTGATACTTACTTCAATTGCTGTTTTTGATCTTAGTACTGTTGCAAGCATTGCCACTCCTTGTTCCGTGAAAACTCTAGGACTATATCTGTTTCCACCTCTACCATTCACGTTTGAGGTCGCAAATTGCGACTTCAAAATTAAAATGTCACTTTCACATAAAATGAATGAATATCGTTCTGGAAATTTTTCTTTATTTCTATTCACTGCTTCATTTATTCTCTTAGTCTCAACTCTATATAATTTCGCAAGATCACTATCTAACATAACTTGTTTACCACGTATTTCATATATCATATTTTCGACATTTAATTCTTTAACTAATTCGTTCATAATTTAATCCCCCTACTTATATTATTATAGGTGGACCTGCTATTTCCTTCTTTTTTTTAATAATTTCACAAAAAAACTAGATAATTTTACATATCTAGTAATTATTATTTTTTACTCTTAACTGCTACTGCTCCATATGGACTTAAATGGCCTGGCATAGATTTCTTTAAAGTATAAATACCACTATCTGTTTTCTCATACTCACTAGGTACTGGAAATACTCTATCTTCACTAGTTCTATTAACAGTTACTAAAACTTTATCTTCTTTACTAGTTCGCTCAAACATCAAGTAATCTTTTGTAATATCAAAGATGTTTAATTCTGCTTCTTTTAAGAATTCCTCACTACTTCTCATCTTACCAATACTTCTAAAGAACTCTAATAACTTCTTATCTCTATGTCCCCAAGGATATGGTTTTCTATTAGCTAAATTACCAATACCTTGTAAACCGACTTCATCGCCATAAAATATTGATAAAATGCCTGGCATAAATGCTAGTGCAAACACATAAGCTTCATATACATCTCTACCATGTTTATATTGTTCAGGAGTTAACTTAAAATTACGACACCAATCTAAATCACTGCAGTTTGGATTCCACGCCCACTCTCCATATTCTTGAAAATCATAAGTTGAAAATATATTAATTGCTCTTGATATATCATGAGTCGATGTGAAATTCATCAAAGTATTAATAGTATCTTTTGGATACTCATTCTTTATATCTCTAATTATATAAGCTAACTTATCAACATCACCATATTTAAAATACCTAATTAAAGCATCCACTAAAGAATAATTCATTACTGAATCCATTCCTTTCCCTGATGATATATAGCCTCTTCCCATACGCATTGGGTTCTTCCATACTTCTCCTAATATAAATCCATCTGCTTTATTTCTCTTAACTGCTTTTCTAATCAACTCTATAAATTCATCAGTTAATTCATCTGCAACATCTAATCTTAAGCCGTCTATTCCTAAATCAAACCAATGATCTATGACACCGTTTTCACCTGTTATGAAGTTTTTCCATTCTGGTGAATTTCCATCACATACTGGTAAGTTAGTCATTCCCCACCAATAATCGTATTTAACTTGACCATTCTCATAATGTTTTCTATAAAATTTAGAATATTTTGAATCAGTACTTTGAAAAGCACCTACGTTATCAAATGTCCCATATTCGTTAAAGTACTTACTGTCGTTACCTGTATGATTAAATACTGCATCAAGAACTATTTTCATGCCTTTTCTATGGGCAGCGTCACATAAACTTCTTAAATTCTCATTACATCCTGCATAAGGGTCAACATTCATATAATCTGCTGTGTCATACCTATGATTAGATTGACTCCATACTATTGGACTTAGATATAGAACAGTTACTCCTAAAGACTTAATATAATCAAGTGTCTCTTCGATACCTTTTAGGTCTCCGCCATAAAAATCAGCATTCCAAATACCATTTGCATCAGGTCCTAATACCATCTCTTCGTTCCAAGATTTATGAATGGTACGACGTGGCATCTCAGCCATTTCCTCTCTACTACCACGGCGATATCTATCGACAAAAATATGATACATAACTGCACCCTTCGCCCAATCTGGGGCTTCAAAATTAACACTCATTTTTAATTTATCTTCAGGTTGCATATCTCTTTCATCAAAAGTTGTACCATTTTTTATATACTTAAAGAATCCATTAACACGACACATAAAATAATAATTAAATACTGCCGTTGTTTCTAAATCAATAGTAGACTCAAATATCGCCATGTTTCCTTCACTTCTACTATACTTTAACGGAAAATAAAAATCTTGACCGTTATTTTCTACTACCATACTAACATCATCATACCAACCATAATTCATAGGTAACTCTAAACTTACTTGATATCTTTTACCATTGTCTAAATTTTCAATTGGTACTATATTACTTCTTGTTTCATAATTATTGTCACTCATATAAACTACTTCCTTTATATTACTAACCCTAATTTATTCTCTCTTAAATTATAACACAATTTTAAAACTCTTTAATATAGATATATTTTATGGAAGTATAAAAAAATTAAGCTTCTTCGCTTAATTTCTCTAAAATACCTTTCATTGCTCCTGCAACAACATCACAACTACTAATTAAAAATTCTTCATAAGTAACCTTATTATTGTTATTAGGAACATCTGAAATACTTCTAATAATTAAAAATGGAACATGACTTAAGAAACATACTTGAGCAATGCTTGCTCCTTCCATCTCTACACATAAAGCATTAAATTTATTACTTATCTTTTCACCCATCTTAGATTCTGTGCAGAAAATATCCCCTGATGCAATAATACCTCTATGATAATTAACTTCACTCATACCACCTAATACTTCATTAGCAATATTTAATAAATAAAGATCAGTATCTACATATACTCCAACGCTAGGTATATATCCTTTTTCATGATTAAATGCTGTTATATCAAAATCATGTTGTACTAACTTTTCTCCAAGTACTATATCCCCTACAGATAACTTAGTACTTACACCACCTGCTACACCTATATTAAATACATAATCTACTTTCATGTTATCTATTAATATCTGTGTTGTACGAGCAGCATTTACTTTACCTACACCACATTCTACTAATACTACTTCTATATTATTTATAGTACTTTCATAGAATTTTAATTCAAATATATCGTATTCTTTTGTTATAGTAAGATACTTCTTTAAAGCATTAAGTTCTTCTTCCATAGCAAATACTATTCCCACTTTTTTCATAGTTATCACCTGTTTATGTATTATAGCAAAGAGTTTATTATAAAACAATTTTATCTATATTTTTATTTAGTTCTTTAGAGCTTTACATCTCTAAAGAAAAAGTGGAGCTTGTAATCTCCACTTTAGTACTTCTGAAACTGTAGTTTCAGAAGTTAATTTTTGGCTTTATGAATAAATCAAAAAATTTATATTACCTTTAATCAATCACCTTATTATTCTCTTGATAAACTTTTGACTTATAATCAATAATACCATCTTTAGCTAATCTATAAACATAAAAACACTTAATTACATTTAACTCATCAATAGCATCATAACAATATTTTAATTTACTATATTCTTTATCATCTATCATCCAGTTATATGCAGTGTTATCTGCTTTAATTTCATAGTCTTCTATTTCTTCATCTTCAGTAGAAACAATACTACCACTCTTAGCTCTATTAAAATCACTTTTACAATGAGCTAATTCATGTAATAGAGCAAAATAAATATCTGCATATCTTTTATGTTTCTTAGTAATATAAATAGCTGGTTTATCATTTAATACCTTAAATGCTCCTCTTATCTTAGCTCCTTTTAAATCATTTTCAATAGCTAAGAAAATACCATTATCATTAAATTTACTAATTAACTCTTTCTCATTAAAAATATTATTTCTTGCACAATCTCTTATATAATCAACTAATACATTAATATTTTCTTTTTTATAATCATTCACTTGTTGATTAGATACTACTCTATAACATCTTTCTAGCCATAAAGATAATAACTCTGGTTTATCATTTTTACTTTTATAAAAAATAGAATTATCTTCTTTATATAAAGAATCGGGATTAGTTATTCTTAAATATCTTAATATATCTTTAGCTATGTAATATTCATCTCTTTCATCTGTAAATTGAAACTCATACTCCTTACTAAACTCTTTATAATTAAATTTATTAATATATTTTTTTATAGTTAATTTATTTTTATTAAGAAATTCATTAATTACTTTATCCATTTTAAAGTTACGCTCTACATTTTCAATATAAGATACAGGAATATCTGTTACAAATGATATGTTATATATCATATTTTGAGACAACTCTATATCTCCTTTTATTATATCTATAAGATTCTTTGGAGTAGTATTAATTCTCTCTGCAAATTCTTTATTACTTATATTTCTAAACTTAAGAAATTCTTCTAATTGCTTACCAAACTTATTCATCATAGTATATCACTCCTTTATGGTCAAAGTCTTTATAATGCTCATTACTTATATCTGCTAAATCCATAACTAAACAATTATCTTGTGGTTTTACTATTAATCTTATTACACCACCATGTTTAGATAAATTAAAAGAATAATAGCCACTATTATTATATTTTAGAGGTTCAAAATCATACATATAAGATAAAGGGTTGTTTTTAAGTTCATTAAAATCACATGAATTCTTTATTAATTCAATTATATCTTCTAAATTAGTTAATTGTTCTGTTCTATGCTTCTTCTTTAGTTCCTTAAGTCCTTTATCATAGTTCTTGCTGTATCTAATATTCATTAATTAACCTCCTGAAAATATTCCTTTCCTTCATGCATATATTAACACAAAAGTTAATATATGTAAAGAAAACTAAAATATAAAAAACTAGTACACCTATATACTAGTCTATAACTTCACTTTCAATATATAAGTTTTTTAATTGCTAAAATCAAAGACAACCTTCTTTTCATCATCTAACTTCAATTTCGCATTAAAATTCTTACCATTTTTAGATACGAAACCTTCGATATTCGATGTTACACCTTCACTTAATAATTTCTCTACATTACTTTTAGAAATAATACGTCCACAAATTTGAAGACTTACCTTAAACTTACAATTTTGATAATCGCGACATCCATATGCAAATCTATTTTTTATTACTTCACCACCACATAATGGACATTTACCAACTACATCGCCATAAAAACCAATATCTGTGTCTTTTTCAATCGTAACATCTTTCTTAATAAATACTTCTTGAATTTCTTTTTTAGCTAAGCCAACTGAATCATCAACTGTCATTTCGTTTCTAAATACCTTCTTCAATGCCTTACCCATCTCACTTGTCTTATATTTATCCATCGAAATATTCAATTGCATTAATGAATTAATTAAGAATTCCCCTTTAGGTAAAATAGTATAAACATCTTTTTTTAAAGAAATATATTCTGATTTCTTCGCATTATCAATAATACCTGTTCTAGTTGCTTCTGTTCCTAATTCTAATCCTTCAAATATCGCCTTATAATCTTCTGTATCGTCAACTTCCTCACCATTCGCGATTTTCTCATCAATTTCTTTCTTATCCTCTTTAAAAGGATTCATTAAATAATTATTTAAAGTCTCTATTGTGTAATGCTTTGGTGGTGTCGTCTCTTTTTCTTTTAACTTAAATAAAGTATTAACTTTATCTCCTATATTTAAATTTGGTAATATCTTATCTTTAGAACTAGGAGAATCAAATTTCGTCCATCCTGGTTCCTTTATAATCATTCCCTTTAAAATAAAATCTTCATAATCGCCGACACTAATTTTAATTTCGGTCTTTTCTACTTTACAATCATCACTACAAAATACTGCAACAAATCTTTTAAATATAGTTTGATAAACTAGGAATTCTTCTTCAGTTAATTTATTCTTATCTGGTATTTTATAAGTTGGTGTTATTGCAGAATGGGACTCTATTTTACTATCATCGAATATTGTCTTCTTATCTTTAAACTTAACTGGGTAGCCTAACTTAGAAATATTTTCTAATATCTTCTTTACTTTATCTTTCTCTGCAACTGCTAAATACTCTGAATTTGTTCTCGGATATGTTAAGAAGCCATTTTCATATAACTTCTGAACAATCTCTAAAGACTTATTCATAGGTATCTTATATTTCTTACCTAATAGATTTTGTAACTTAGTTAATGAAAATAACTTAGGTGGATTCATTACATCCTTTTTAACTTTTTTGTCCACAACAATAGCATCTACACTATTATACTTAGCACACATCTCTAAGGCTTTTTTCTGATTATCTTTATCAAACTTTTCTTTACTATTTAATTCAACTACTTCACCATTAGTTTCTTCATTACTCCACATACCATAATACATTTCTGGTTTGAAGTTACGAATGGCCATATCACGGTCATATATTGCTTTTACAATCGGAATAATAACTCTTCCTACTCTAAGTAAAGTTCCTGTCTTAAGGGTAGCATATCTTGTTAAGTTTACACCATATAACCAATCTGTATAAGTTCTAGCAAATCCTTCATTAGCTAAATTATCGTATTCACTGTCTAATTTCATTTCTTGTAAGCCTTGATAGATAGTCTCCTGTGTTTGATCTGGTAACCATAAGCGATATATTTCTTTTTCACTTTTTAAGGCATTATTTATACATAAACGTACAATAATTTCTCCTTCTCTATCCGAGTCGCCAGCATTTACTATTTTTACTACATCTTCTCTATTACATAATGAACTTATTATATTAAATTGTTTTTGTACTCCACTATCTATTTGCTTATTACTATCTTTCTTTAAATTAAATTTAAACTTTGAAGGAAAGCAAGGTAGATTATCCATCTTCCATTTTGTATCTGTTACATTATCTTCATAGTCTTCTATATCTGCTAATGTAAATAGATGTCCGAAAGCCCATGATACTAAATATTCTTGATTAGAATAGTATCCATCATTTCTTTTCATATTACCAATAGCACTTACTATATTTCTAGCTAAAGATGGTTTTTCTGCTATTATTAATATCATAGTATCTAGACCTTCTTTCTATTTATTAATTTTTTCCAAGTATTTCTATTATAACATAAATATTTTTATTATTTCTTTATTTAGTTCTTTGGAGCCTTAGGTCTCCAAAGAAAAAATGGAGAGTGTGATCTCCATTTTAGAACTTCTGAACCTATAGTTTCAGAAGTTAATTTTTTTTAAAACATTAAATTATTCCATTACCATAAACTTGGATTTTCAAAACAATCATAAGCGTCATCAGCATTTGCCGAATTCCTAAACTCTTTATAAGATATATTGTGTGGAGAATATATGTTATCTCTTTCATAAAAATATGGTTGTTCCCAAAAAATATGATTCTGATCTTCAAATAAAAATGCAAGAGTTGAACTAAACATCATACAAGGGATATTGTTTTTCAAAAAATAAATTCTTATCTTTATTTTATCTCCTACTCTTATTTTCCTATCATAGCAACAACTGTACCAGACACTCTTATTATCTACTAAAGTTTCTAGAAAACTATAATCAGTCAAAACTATACTTTTTTTGTTTGTTGAAACAATATCTAGACATTCTATATCACTTTTACCTATATTTTTTATTATAACATCTTTAAAATCATGTTTATTCTTATTTTTTATTCCTTTTGGATAAATTATTTCATAATTATTATTTTCATCATATTTAATATTAAAAGGAGTTATAAATATTTCCATACTAATATCTAAATTATTGTCTTCCTTTTCAATGTACAACTCTGGTTTATTTTCAAAGTTCTTTTTCTTTTCATTTTCTAACTTCTCTTTTTGTTTTCGATTTTCTGATTTCCTGTTAAAATATGCTGTTGAAATAAAATTTAATATCCAACCAACAATAATACCTATCAAAGTAGCTAAAAAACTATTTTTATTAATATAATTAAAAACATCTTTTAAAATTTCTATAAATTTATTCATATTATTTCCTTTCTTTAATCTACTATTATAATAATTACATTAAAAAAAGCAATGTAATAATACAATACACATTACTTCTTATATAGTCAAGAAGTGATTTTTTATATCTAAAATTTCTTTTGTTATATCATCAAAAGTAAGATTTAAAGAATAATAGAAAGGCATCTTTTGGCTTTCAGTGTGAACATGTTGATTTAACATTACTTTTTTACTCATTAGATATTCTTTTGTCACTCTACTTGAACCATTCCATCTATTACCTCCAAATACATATCTAATTTTGTCTCCAAATTGTTTTCTTTGTAGTCCAGTATCTCCGCTTAAATTAACATAGAATTGTTTTTCGATCCATGCTCTAATTGCGGCACAATATATTATCTTATCAGCTGTATTATTAAGATACGAACTATTTTGAAATGTTTTATCGTCAAAGTTTTCTATTAGATTAACTAAATAATCATTAGAATAGTTAATTCCATCTATATCAATATTAAATGGACAATCGTAATGAAAAATCAAATGATTATCTGACGTATCCTCCCATTCATCTTTCGCTAATAATAATTTTAAATAATTTAAATGAGGATAAGTAATTTCAATATGATTTAACAATTCAGTTAAACTTAAAACATTTGCGCTAGCCGTATATCCAACTGAATTTAAATATAAAGTATTTTTTCTTTTCTCCATAATTTCATATTCAAAAGCCGAACTATATTGAGAATTAGCAATATTAATTGTATCAATATTATGAGTAAAAATTAATATATGCTTATTATCTTTTTTAGCTGATGCAATTTCATAAATAATTCTATATTGATTAGGTATATCATAGCTACTTAAAGGATCATCTATGACTAAATAACTTTTATCACTTGATACAAATCCTAAAATACAAATAACAAAAGTCATCAAATTAATTTCACCTGTACTATATGTATCAACATTTCTAGGTAACTTTATATTAATAAGTTTTTGAACATCATCAAAAATAATATCATCTTCTCTGACATCAAATTGCAATAGAAAAACAGAATTAACATCTTCTTTATGGCTTTTCAAATTATTATAAAATTCATCTTTTTCTTTTTCTAACTCTAAAATTTTAGCATTTAAATCTATTAGTTGCTGTTTAGACTTTAATATAATCTTTGCCTTATCAGAATTACCGCCACATAGTAAATAATTTTCAATATTAGAAATACTAATTCCATTATCAACAATTATATTCTTTATATTATTTACATTCTCCAGTATTTTTGAAGGCGACATTCCAGAATGAGACAATTGATAATCTTCAACTATTTTTTCTTCTAATTTTTCTATTTCAGCTAATTTCCTAGCAATAATAACTTTTATTGGTTCATCATTTATTCTCCCACACACTGGACAAACAACCTCGTCGTTGTCTAAAAAAATATCAATTTCTTCTAAAATATGTTTTTTGTAATTGTTTTTTAAATCGTCAACCTGAGTTTTTATTTCATTTAAATCTAAAAAGCTTTTTGCATTTTTTTGAAAGAATATTTGATCATCTTCAGGCATATCAAAAATCAAGTTTAAATGTTCATCACTAAATTTTAATATAGCTTCCTCATGATTTTTTCTTAATACTTCCATATTATTAGATATTGCCTTTGCATTTGCTGTATTAGTAATGCTAAATTTTTTTAAATTACCTCTGATATCAATATCATCAATTAATGTTTGCTTCTCACTTAATTTATTATTCAATTCAACAATACTAGCACCAATTATAATATTATTTTTTTGACCAATAACAGATTCTTCTACTTCTTCATAATCAATAAAAGCATAATCATTATGACGGGATTTTATATTTTTATACAATGTTGATTTCCCCGTACCATTAGGACCTAATATTATTTTTATTTTATCACCCAAATCAATACTAAAATCAGCATCAAAATTTAAATAATTTATTTCATTAAAGTTATCTGAATTAAACATTTCTACACCTCTTCTATCAACTTTAACTTTTCTGTATTTAAACTCATATCATGTAAAACATTGAAATTAGTTACTTTTGAGTTATTTTAGTAATTACATTTAAACCATCAGTAACTTTTGTTAAATCGTTCTCCAGTCCTTTAGGATTAACTATCCTTTCCTCTGGATCATAAACAAAACATAACAGACACTTACAATCTGGATGACTTTTATAACGATCAATATCAATTATAAGCTGTTCCCCTACTTGTCTATCACTCAAACCTTTACGTGTCTTTTTTACTTCAATAACAATCTGCTCACTTTTTAACAAAAAATCTTGTCTAGAACAACCACCCGCATATGAAGGAGTCCATTCTTCAGACCTAATATCATCAAAATATAGGCACAACAATGCATGTAACAAATCTTGTACATCATATTCGTCAGTTATATCTAATGTTTCTCTTGAATCATACCTATTTCTAAGCGTCCTAGCAACTAAATGAAACTTCTCAAATATATTAATCAAAAATTGCAAATTATTATCAAAACAATCGACATACGATTTAGAATCATTAATTATTTCATTTTCTTCTTCTAATAAGATTCTTAAATCTTCTATGGTTGTTTGCAAATTTCTTTCAAAAACTTTTATAAAAGATGATTTAGGTGTTCCTGATGTATAAACCGATAAAGAATATCTCCTATTTTTAAATTGTTCGACAGTCTCTTCACTATAATATTTTGAAATAAACCTTATCAAAGCATTATTCCAAGCCGTAAACTTACTATCACTAGAGGTTAAATTTTTTCCAATGAATTCTTGCGCCTCATTTATAAACTTTTGCAATTTCTCTTGCTTTGTCATAAACTACCTCCAAATGAAAAAAATATCATATTAATGATATCTCAACCATACTAAATATAACATTTATTAATTTCTTTTACAATAGAATTTAAGCTACTTTAACCTCTTCAAATAAATATTCCTAAGTCCATGCTTAAACTCTCTACTACCAACTAATAAAAATTCATCCTTAACTAAATTATTAATAGAATACACATTATCTGGATATATAGTACTAATAGCATACTCATAGCCTAATTCTTTAGAATACTTATCTAATACTTCTAACATTTGATACTGTAATCCATTACCTACATACTTAGGATTAACAAACATAGGACCATAATCTACTACCTTCTCATAATCTAAATTATCTAATCCCAACTTTACTAAATCATTATTAGTAGAAGGTATAAACACCATACTACATACAAACTCATTATCATTATAATACATCCATATCTTAGTATTATTATCTAACATATTACATAAATCTTCTCTACTAAAATCACCTAACCAATCAGGATATTTCATATTACTTTTTACTATATCTCTATTAGCTATATATTCATCTATATTAATATTATTATTTATACATTTTAAATTATCTAATTTCATATACCTCCTGATGAGTTCATTTACCATTAGTAATAAGTTTAAATTTTTTACTTTTGTTCTATATATTTTTCTAAAAGCTCTTTTTTATGTGAATATATTTGATTATATGATAATTTAGCAACTAAATCATTCCATTCTATAACTTCGTCATCATCAATTATTATAACTTTTTTATCTGGATATTTTTCTTGCTTAGAAACTATTATCGCCAACGAAGGAGAGATAGGATAATATAATTCAAATTCATCTGGTATACCATCAAAATCACTATGAAAGTTTATTATAGGTTGATCCGAAGTTATAAAATTATCGTTTTCACTTTTTAATAAACAAACTTGATATTTTTCTTGAAATAGTGATAAACCTATTTTGAAAGCAATACTATGGCGAATTAGCATCCAAACATTTTCTCCTCTTATGTCAGATTCTCCCAATTTTGAAAACATGTTTTGAGTATTTTCTTTTATTTTTTTTGTTCGACAATATTGTTCTGCAATTGCATGAAAAAACTGCATAGAATTAGTTGTATTTTCTAAAAAAGAAAAGTCTTCGTTATATAAAGAATATAATATTGGTTTTAATCTATCTTCAATTACACAATTGAAATGTTTTTCTTCACTCTGTTTAGCAAATTCAATTATTTCATCTCTTTTTGTATTATCTGACGAGTTACAAACTTTTTTTAACGCATTATTAATTTGTTCATATATATGCATTAAATTATCACAAGAATTTTTTGCAAAATATTTTCCTATCTCAATTTCTTTATCAGTACATTGTTTGAATTCATAAAAATAGTTTTCTTTTCCTATATTCATAATATTAGTAAAAATTATTTTTTTATTATTCATTAAACAATAAATTTTTTCATTTAAGGTCCATGGCCTTAAATATTTTCTATAAACATAATGCGGTTGTTTTGTAATACTTGACATTAAATAATCACCTATAAATAGTATACATTATTTTTTACCTTTTCTACCATATGAATTACGTGCTAAATTTCCATTTTCATATTTGAAAGTAACTTCTGGAACAACATCATATTTATATTTAATAGTGATATTTCTATCTTTATCAATAACTATTCTGTCTATTAAAGTATCAATAAGTTATTTTTTAATCTAATAGTTTTTTTATCTTTTTCAATTTGTAATTCTTTAATAACTTTATCTATATTTGTTGTTTCTTTATGAATATTTTTAACAATTGGTGCAGTATCTGGATTGGGTATTAAGTGGCCTTTATCTTCTGGGTCTCTCATATAGCCAAAACAAGGTAAACTTCCAACAAATTTTCCATTTTTTCTTTTTTCATTTAATACATTTCTAATTTTAACTAAGTTTTGCTTACTATAATAATCATTACAAGCGATTATAAATGTTGATGAATCATTACTAGCTTGATTTTTAAAACTATCATATGATTCTAATATAGATATAAATCTTATATTATTCTCTGGAAAGAATGTTTCAATATAAAAACCTGTCATAACATGATCTCTACCTAATCTAGATAAATCTTTAACTATTACACAATTAATTTTTTTATTATTTATATCTTCTAACATTTTTTGAAATCCAGGTCTTTCAAAATCAGTACCAGAATATCCATCATCAACATATTCTTTAACTAAATTAAAATCATTATTTTTAACATAGCCTCTTAATAATTTTTTTTGATTAATTACACTTTCACTATCAGATTCATATTTTTTATCTTTATCTTCTTGAGATAATCTTATGTAGATTCCAACATTGAAATCTACTCCAGTTAAGTAAGTATTATACATTTATCATCCTTTTCATCTCACTTAATTGGGTATTAAGACTCATCCATGATAGCATCATCTTACTTAACTTGCAAATCATTAGTTAGATAAATCTCCTTTTTCGTATTTTATTATCTCCTCGATAAGATATTTTAATATTAAATCTTTAAATGAAGTGTTATTCAAATAGTACTCCTCCTTTAGTTTGTTTCCTATTTATCTATGCTTAATTTAATTAATTTTTCATACATATATCAGACTCCTTTCTAGTTATTAACTAGTTATATATTTAAACTAGTTTAATTAAATTAATCTATTATATTTAATTTTAATATTAATATTTTTATATTCTATTTATTATATTATTGTAGCTAAATACATCTTTTGAGAAAGAAAAATACATCCATTTAATTAGTCTTTATAATCTAGACTTATGGATGTATTTATTTCATTAACTATAAATATTTTTCTAATAAATTTATGTTTAAATTCCATTTTAATATAATTATTATCAGATAATTCTTTTAGTAACCTAGTTATGGCTCTAGTTCCTAAATTTAATTTATCTGCTAAAACTATTATTAGCATAACAATATCCTTGTTGATAAGTTAATAACACTAATAAACCATATAGTAATTTAGCACTAGAACTTACATTAGTATCCGATAATAACACTATTGGTATCTTTATATAATTATCATAATTCACTTGCATCACCTCCTAATCTTTATAATTATGATTTTTTAGCATTTCAATATAACCTATTTCTAATAATTCTTTCATCATTTTATAAATAGATAAGTTATAAAATTTAGCCATTAGTTTTATTCTATCGAATAATTCAAATGGTAAATATAATTTAAATATTCTCATGTTACACCTCCTTCCTAATAGGATGGTTTCCTATTAAATATTGTAATTTCTAAAAAAGTAGGATAAGAAGACTATTCTTATTTCGTACTTACGAAATTCATCCTACTTTGTAGGTTAATATAAAGGATGTTAGTCTATTTAACCCTTTATTTATCATAGATATTAATTTGTTATTATCATCCTATTTTAATAAATCTAGTAATTTTTATAGGATGATTAGTCATAAACACCACCTCCTTTAAAGCAACAACAAAAAAAGAAGACCTAAGCCTTCCCATAAATATTGCTATTTTACTATATTTTATCACTTGACTGTATTTAGTCAATAAACTAAATTGTATTTTTTAGTAGTCGAATAGTAAACTAAATCGTATTCGAATCCTACACAAAAAGTACACTGAATTGTATTTGGATAGTAAACTAGATTATTCATATCTTCACTAATGTATATAAACTTATCGCTACTTTACCATATTCTATCACTTGATTTGTTATAGTCAATAAATTAATTTTTCTATTTTTTATTATTTTTTGACTTTTTTTGCCAAAACAATATTCTAAATTTATTATTAATTCATTCTATTTATCTTTTAAATTCTTGTATATGTCCTCCATATATATTCCTAAAATACGTTTTTTAATATCTTCATCATCTAGTAATAATTTATAGAGTTCTTTATTATGTTCGTATCCTTCTATTAGTGCCTTATCAACATTTTTATAATATGAGAATCCAAAATTACTAAATGGATTTATATTAGCACTCGTTTTTAATTCATTATTACTCATTAAAATATCCTTAATTTGTCCTAATGAAGAGGAAGCTAAATCAGAATCAATACGCATGCCTTTTTCTAAATTAATCTCATCAATTATTTCAGACAATCTCTTTTTTTGTTCTAATTCAATTGATACTGGTCTTGGACTTCCATATTTAACTTCGGGTTCTGCTACAATCATTGATGTTCCTTCATCAATAACATATTCTCCTGTTTTCTTTTGTTCAAAATTTGAAATATCAATTGCTTGAACAACATTGAAATCAACTTTAATTCCAGTTACATCTAATTCTTTATATAGCACTGATAAATAATTATACTTTTTATGTAAATCAACATCTTTAAAAGCAGTTGCTTGGATTATAAAACGATAAAATTTATTAAAACTAGAAATATTTTTCTTTATTTCAAATTGTTGCTTTATATCTCTTAATTTTATTTTTGATAATGATCTATCAATTAAACTTTCCATCTTTACTCTGTCTGTTATTATTTTTCTTTGCTTATACGCTAATTCATTAAACTCTATTACATCAGCAAAATCCATAAAATTATATGAATCAATTTTATCAATTAAATTATAAATTGCTTCTGGATTAACATTTTCAGATAATATTGTGCCATCATAATAAGGAGCAAATGCTTTCTTAATGTCATCATATGAATTTTTAAAATCTAGTATAAACGTTTGTTTATTATATGGTGGACAAATTCTATTTAATCTTGATAAAGTTTGAACTGCTGCAATTCCACTTAATTTTTTATCAACATACATTGCTACTAATTTTGGTTGATCAAATCCTGTTTGATACTTATTGGCAACTAATAATACTTGATAATCGTCTTTATCAAATTCCTTTTTTAACGCATTTTCAAGTATATTGTTCATACCCACTTCACTGTATTCTTTACCATCTACTGTTACTTTTCCAGAAAATGCTACCAATGCTTTAATATCACCATAATTATGTTCAGTAATATACCTTTCAAATTCATTTCTATATCTAACCGCAGCTTCTCTAGATGAAGTCACCACCATAGCCTTTGCTTTGCCACCAAGTTCTCTCATAATACAATTTCTAAAATGTTCAATAATAATTTCAACTTTTTGGCCAATATTAGTTGGATGCATATCTATAAATCTATTAATTTTTCTTTTTACTACACTAGCAAACACTTCAGGATTATCTTCCATTTTCTTTTGTAATTCATAAAAGGTTTTATATGTTGTATAATTTGTTAATACATCTAAAATAAATCCTTCTTCGATTGCTTGTTTCATTCCATAAATATGAAATGGTGCAGGTTTACCTTCTTTATTTAAATTGCCAAATAATTGTAATGTTTGTTTTTTAGGTGTTGCAGTAAAGGCAATCATAGAAATATTTTTTTGCTTTCCTTGATTACTTATTTCATCAATGATTAAATCTTCAATTGAATCTCCATCCATATCATCATTATCTGATAGAACTTCAGTGACTGCGGCCATATTTTTACCAGATGTTGATGAATGTGCTTCATCAATTATAATAGCAAAATTCTTATCTAATATATTTTTAGTTTCATCTAATATATATCTAAACTTTTGAATAGTAGATACAACTATCTTTGTATTATGTTTTAATGCTTCTGCTAAATCTGATGATGTGCAGTCTTTATCCATTACTTTAACTAATCCTTGTTTATGATCAATTGCTTTAATTGCTGTTTGCAATTGTTGATCAACAACTATTCTATCTGTAATAATTAATACTGAGTTAAATATATTATTTTCATCTTTATCATGTAGAGATTGAAGTCTATGAGCTAACCATGCAATTGTTTTAGTCTTTCCTGATCCTGCGCTATGTTCTATTAAATAATTTTTAGATGTCTTATTAATTGTTATATCACTTATTAAATTTCTAATAGCATCTAATTGATGATATCTTGGAAATATCAAATTTTCTTTTTCTTTTAACTTTCCAGTTTTAGGATCTTCTTCTGATTCTTTTTCTACATAGATAAAATTCTTAATTAAGCGTAATATAGTATCTTTCTTTAAAACATCTTCCCACATGTATGAAACATTTAATCCATTATCATTATGTGGATTTCCTTTTCCTCCACCTTCGGTTCCTTTATTAAATGGTAAGAAATAAGATGATTTACCACGTAATTTAGTACACATATATGCTTCCTTTGTATCCATAGCAAAATTAACTAATGCACCAAATTTAAATGATAATAGCCTAGTTGTATAATCTCTTTCATTTTTATATTGCTCGATAGCATTTTCATAATTTTGACCAGATTGATTACTTTTTAATTCTATTGTAATAATGGCTATACCATTTAAAAATATAACTAAATCCATTCTTTCGTCATCCTTATGGTATACTTCTTCCATAACAGAGAAAATATTCTTATGATAAAGTTCATTTAATTCTTCGTTGAATGTAGTAGCAGGCTTATCATACAGTAATTCTAATTTAATATTATTATCAAAATAAACACCTTTTTTTAATCTTTGTATAAGACTACTGTCAGATTTTGTAATTTCACTATTAATTCTTTTAATAATTAATTCATCTGCATTTTCATGTATTTTTCTGATTTGTTCTATTTTATCTGGTTGAGTATCTTCTAAAAACTTTATTACAAGTTCAGTATCCATAGCATATATTGGATTATAATGCTCTTTATTATAGAATCTTTCAATATATTTATTATTATCAACTAAGTAATCAATAATATATCTTTGATACTCGTCTTTTTCTTTAAAGAAATTATCCATATAACTTCTCTGCTCCTTCCACTCTTTTTTTACCAGTTACATATTCATATATAACTGATTTTTTATATTCTTCTATTTTCTCTACTTGGTTTTGCTTATCTTCAATTATTATATCTATTTGAGTACATTTTTTATCAAGGTATTTTACTATTTCTTTTTGTTTTTCTATAGTTGGTAAATATAATAACATATTTTTAATTGTGCCTTGATATATACCATCTTGTGCAGATTTATTTATCAATATTCTTTCTTGTTCTAGCATATAGTCAGAATTCATTGAATAATTTAAGAATTCCGGAATAATTTTTTTATTGCTTCTCAAGAACAAGACGCTTCTTTGAAATGCATATTGTTTTAATTCCTTATAAATCATAGTTCGTCCTACTGTACCAACACAGCACATTAACAAATCATTTTTTTTAGGATATCCACATTTAATAATTTCATTATAATCTTTTAAAGAAATCATACTTTCACTATCACTAATGCATAGACCATTTTCAAATACATTTTTAGCACTCAATAGATATTCACCATTATATACTCTATCAAATGTCCCATGTGTACCATCTGTTATACCAGCCAAAATGTTTTTAATTCTAACAAGTTTAGTTTTGTCCTTAAAATTTAAACTTATTCTGCCGCTATTAACAACAATTTTGTATTTATTATTTTCAGTAACCTTTTCAGTTATTAATAATCTTCTATAATTATTTAAAATTTCAATCTGTTTACATAGATCATTTAATACTTTATCTAAATTAATGATTTTTTCCTCAAGAAAATTAGCAATCAGTATCTGTTCTTTTTTACTTGGTATTAAATAAGGTAAGTTATTTAAATATTTTGAATCAATATGAGGAATGCCCATACCATTTGTATTCTCACGCAATTTATGTTCTAAAAATTTCATAAAGTAATTTGAATATGAACAATTTATTTCTTTTTTCAATTTCAAAATAGCACATGTTGATGCCGCATAACCTTCTGGATGATTATAAATTATTTCACCTGCATTTGATCCGTCCCATAATAATAACAATTCATTTTTTTTACAAAAAGTTCCATCTTTAGAATACTGTGGTTTCAAATTGTTATTTCTAATATATTCCATACTTAAATATGGAAACATATCATTGTTGGATTCATCTTCTAAATTTTTTGGCAATTTTGCTTTGTTTACATTATAAATATATTTAAATTTACTTATCATCCAATTGTAAGGAATATCCCCAATCCATTCAATTCCACTGTACTTCATTTTTGACATAATTATATCTCCTTAAATAATTTGTTTATTCTTTTATTTAATGATAATTCTATTTCTAAAAATTGCTTTTCTAAATTATCAGATTTTTCTGGTTCTTTATATTCGTAGAAATATCTTGCAAATGGAATTTCAGCGCCTGTTTTAATAACTGGATTTTTAGCATTCACATCTTCTTCAAATTTTACAATTGCATCCGGAACATGTGGTAACACTTCTTCACTCATATATTCATTAATATCTTTTCCATATTTAACTATTTCAATATCTTTTGTAGTCTTATCAAGAATAATTTCACCATTTTTATCTTTATGTATTTCTGCAGTCTTATCCATTACAGATAAACCATCAGAAATTTTTTCTATCAAAGATTTAGTTACATCATTATCTTTAAAGATATTTTTTAATAATTCTATAAAATCTTTTTCATTTTTATAAATTTTATTATTCTTATGTTTCTCTAAAACTTTAAAAATCAAATCATATGTTTCTTTATTATTTAAATATTTATCTAACTCTTTCTTTTCTTTAGTTGGAATTGGATCTAACATTTGAATTTCATCGACTTTATCTTGATTATAAAATTTATCAAAAGTACCATTAATTCTTAATTGTTCTATTCTTTCATCATTTATGGCATAATTTCTTTGTAATGGTTGATATACCGCATATTCTTTATACAAAAATTCTTCCTTATCAAATATTTTACTATATTTATTTTCTTTAAAATCTGCATATATCTTTACAATTTTTTCAATTTGTTTTGGAGATAATTCTTTTCTCTTTTTACCTAATGAGGTTCTTAATTGTGTCCAAAATTCCTCACTCGTTGCATTAATAAGTTGTATTTTATTTCTTCTTTCCGGTCTTTTAATTGCCTCTTTTGAAAGAATAAATATATAAATACCAATACCTGTATTATAGAACAAATCCGTTGGTAATGCTATTATTGCCTCTATTAAATTTTGTTCTATCATCCATCTTCTTATTTGACTTTCTCCAGATGATGTTCCGCCAGAAAATAATGGAGATCCATTTGTAATAATAGCTGCTTTACCATTATCATCTAATTTTGAAATAGCATGTTGCATAAATAATAATTGCATATCTCCAGTAGCTGGTAATCCAGCTCCAAATCTTCCTTTAAATTTTAATTTATATTCTTCTTTAACAGCTTCCTCTACGCCATCAGCAGCATCTTTTCCACCCCAAGGTTGTCCAAAAGGGGGATTCATGATAACAAACCTCATTTTTTGTTCTCGTTCATTTAATGTAGCTTTAAAACAATCTTTAATCATTGTATCTTGAAATTTAATATTGTTAGCATTCTGACCTTTAATCATCATATCAGCTAAACATATAGCATATGATTCGGGATTTACCTCTTGACCAAATAATTGAACATCTGCATCTGGATTCATTTTTATAATTGTATCCCTTGCAGTGCTTAACATTCCACCAGTTCCACACGCGGCATCTAATATAGTAATTGCTTTACCAGCCTCCATAAGATCATCACAACCTTCTGAAAGCAAAACATCTACCATCAATTTTATTACCTCTCTTGGTGTGAAGTGATCACCAGCTTCAGCATTTTCTGAAAACCTTCTAATTATGTCTTCAAATATATATCCCATTTTGTGATTATCTACAGTTTTAGGGTTTAAATCTAAATTAGAAAACTCTTTAACTACACCTAATAATCTATTATTTTTATCCATTTTATCTATTTCTTTTTCAAATGATAAATTGTCTATAATTTCTTTAACATTTGGTGAAAAACCTTTTATATATGATTTAAAATTATCAGCAATATGATCTGCATCATTTAATAATTCTTTTAAATCAAATTTACTAGTATTATAAAATGAATAGCCTGATTTTCTACATAACATTTTATATGGCGTTGTTTTATCACTATTGTATTCATCTAATACTGCTTTTTTAGTTTTTGCAAGTGCACATTCAAATCTTCTAATAATAACCATTGGTATTATTACATCTTTATATTTATCACTTTTATATGGCCCTCTTAATTTATTTGCAATACTCCAAACCATATTTACTTCTTTTGTAACATTGATAGTATCATTCATCTTTTTTACCTCTCTTAACTACTGCTTGTTGCTTATTTTCATCTATTTTAATTCTGCAATCTTTTCGATTGGTCATTTTTACATCTTTACCTTCTAAATGAAATATGACCATATCCCCTTCTTCTAATCCCATTTTATCTCTAACAATTTTAGGAATGGTAATTTGTCCTTTCGAAGTTAATTTTGCATTTGCCAAAAGTTCTTCATTATTCATATTGTTCTCCTTACTTTCCTTACTTGATAAGTATAACAGATTTTTATTTAAAGATAAATATTTGAGTAAAAAAAAAGAAAGAAATTAATCTTTCTTATCAAATAATTTTTTAACTATTAAATCTTCAGAATGCAAATTATTATTTTTACCTAATAATAAATTTTCGTAAAACATAACTAAATAACTACTATCTTCTTTAATTTTTAAATAGTTATTAAAATAATTACTTCTTACCAAAGCATTTCTAAAATATACAGATTTATCTTTAAATAAGCTATTATTAACATTATAGTCTAAACTAATTAAATACTTTTCTATAAATAAAGCTGTAGTTCTTGTATTTCCTTCTCTAAAAGGATGTACTTGCCATATATTAGATGAAAACTTTGTTATATTATTAATTACTTCAACAATATTCATTTCTTTATAGTTCTTTTCTTTTTCTAAAGATATATCATATTCTAAAGATTCTTTTAGTGTAGTACAATCTCCATAAGCAACTGAATCATTATTTAGTATTTTTTCATGTTTAGAAAAATCTATTACTCTAAATTCACCTGCAAATTCATAAACATCTTGAAATAAATATTTATGAACATACTTTAAATAATCAACCGATAATTCAAAATTATTTTCTTGTAATAATTCAACAATTCTAGTTGATACGAAATCACATTCTAATTCACTATGATTTATTTCATTTTTTTGTTCTTTTTCAATATAATATTCTCGCAATTCATTCTTTACTTGATCTATAGTTAAATTACCATCAACATTATCATTAACTAATTTTTCAAAATACTCAGAAGGTTTTAAATTATCTACTTGTTGAAGCCCAATAGCCATATCCCATTGTAATTGTTTTACATAATTACTAGATTTGTGTTCTTCTTCATATTCATTAAAACTAGAATCCAATTCTTTTTCATTCATAGAAATACCACCCACTTTATTATAGCATAATTCATTATTATTTATTTCAACTAACAATTCACTAAAGATTTCTTCTAACCTTTCATACATTCTTAATTCCCCCTTCAATGACTTGGTTAGAGTGAAAATTTGCCTATAAGACCAATAAATTATTCCAAAAACAATAAGTAAGCTAAAAAAATATGGTAATACTAAACTTAGCATTTTAACATTGATTCCATCTTTGTTAATAAATGGTATAATTACTGTTATAATTAGGGATATAATGCTCAAAAAGTTATTATCATTATTTTTTTGAACAACTAAATTTCTATAATGGCAAATAATATTGATAATATTTTTCTCTCTGTACATTTTATTGGATATAAGGAATTCTCTTATAATTGATATTTCCTGTTGATTAATTTCAGATTGCAATGTGCTATTGTTATTTTTGTTAGGTTGTATACTAATATAAAATTTTTTCTTTAACTCATGTTCGCTAATCGTTTTAATAGAGTATATTAAAATAATTACTATACCAACACTTATATAAGTATGTTTTAATAATCCAAATACCCATACAGAGAAAAATGATATAGCATACACAGCAAAAAATTTTCTTGTTATTCTATTGTAAGCACTTTTCCTTTTATATAATTCTTCAATTTCATTATACATAAATTCACCTTACTACCCATTTATGTTAAATAATAATAGCATGTATCCTTTTTCAATTAGTTTTTTATTAATATCTAATGTAATATATTTTGCATAATTAGAATCTGTATTACTAGATAAGTTCTCCATAAAGCCTGCTACATAATACACATTTGGTTTTGAAAATAAATCAATAAATTCACTTTTAGATAAAGAATTTATTTTATTATTTGGGTACTTATTAAGTATATCATCATAATATTTTTCAAATATTTCTTTTTTATCCTTTTCCATCAAATAATGATTGATAAATTCAGCAGATGTTAAAATCTGATTTAGAACATCTCTAGCCCCATTTCCTTGAAATTTTGATTTGTTGTGTATTAAGTACAAATTGTCGTCATCATAATAAATTAAATCGGCTAACTCAATATTGTTACTTAAAACAGTATGTGCAACAATAATATCACCAGAATTTGCAAAGGTTTTATTATATGAATCTTCTGTTAAAGAGCTATCTTTATTCAAAATAATATTGTTTAATTTTTTATCTATATTTATCATTTGCTCATAACTCTTTTTATATTCAGAATCTAAATTATCTATATAATTATTATCAAACATTAACCAGTTACCATTAAATAGAAAAAATGGATTTTTACTTTCATCTTCTATATATCCTTGTATACATTGTTTAATTTTAGTAGGGAACAAAATAATATCTCTATCACTATATACAGTTAAAGTATACTTTAAAATCTTTTCTATAGATGTTTTTGTAATATTTTTTGGTAAACAATTATCAAAAACATCATTCAAAGTTATGGGTTTATCACTTTCGTATATTATATTACCATCTTGGTCACCGATAATATATCTATTGCCTCCAATACAGTATTCTGAATAATCATCACCAACTAAAAGAAAATTGTCAGTTTTTTTATCAAGCAAATAATTTAAAAGTATTTCATTTAATTTTTTTGAAGAGTAACCATATTTTTTCACATCCACAAAATAACCTAATGAAAAATTATCATCCTTTTGCTCAATAGTTATTAATTGATTTAGAACCTTAGTCAAATCCTCTATATTTATTGACTTACGTATTACAAAAGAATCCTTGGCTATAAGATTTAAATTTTTTATTTTATTTTCATCAAATTCTATTCCTAATAATTTTATTATTTCCTTATCTATCTCTAAAGAAAGTTCTCTAAAAATAGAACTCATATCATTTTCTGTATTAATTGTTGTTACATTTCTATTTGAATGTTTGCTCGACAGTCTATTTCCTGACATTCTGTTTTCTAAAACGGACTTCACTACTGGGCTATTTTCTTTCATTATTTTAGGCAATAAGTATAAACCATAGTTTTTTTGTGTGTATTCATTTATATAATTGCTACCTAAACCACCAGTTAGCAAAAACAAATTATCACTTTTCAAATAAGACAAAACATATGAAATATGTGTATTAGATAACTCAATCTTTTCTTCTAAAATATTGTCAATCATCCCACACCATGTTGGATAATGATAAGTTTTAAAAACTACTCCCTTAAATCCATTATAATTAACATTAACTACTTCATTTTGTTTTTTCCGCAAAACATTATTTTTTACTTCGTTTAAAATTGCTTTTTCTAATTCTTCGTATGATTTAATTTCAACATTTTTTTCTTCTTCAAAATACTTAACTGAACGACTATAATCTACCTTATAAATACTAAATTGAGTTTCATACTTTATTTTAGCCATGATATACACCTCTACTTCAAAAAATAAGCAGTATCCATCTTAAAAAGATTAAATACTGCTATCTTATGTATTAATTATAACACATTTTTCGACATTATTTTAATATTTGCATGTAATTTATACTTAAAATCTAATTTTAAAGCTATTTTAAAAGCAAAAATATGATTTTTGATTAATTATACCAATCAGTTATTTTATTCAAATATGGTCGTCTAAATACCCAATTAAATTTAACAATGGTAACTAAACCCACGACCTCTGGTAGTTATATGATTCCAAAAATTATTTTCCGGACAACTAATAGTTAAATATCAACATCTTTCCTTTATCATTCTCCCCATCAAACTCCACATATTCCCCTCTTCTTACTCTATCTATAGTAGCAAAGTCTCTTTCAAATTTAGTCAATGCTAAACTCTTAGTAATACTATCTTCTCTCCTACTAGTCCTCTCATAACCACGTTTCATTAACTC
This sequence comes from uncultured Bacilli bacterium, assembly GCA_949425635.1. Classification (GTDB taxonomy): domain Bacteria; phylum Bacillota_I; class Bacilli_A; order RF39; family UBA660; genus Coprovivens. The sequence continues at coordinate 139,521 of CASPWD010000005.1, forward strand.
TTTAAATTCACTAGATAACAAAGAGCTTCTATAACTTTGTACCAACTTACTATCTTCTCCTACAACACTATCCTTTATATCTATCATATAAACTCTAGCAAGTAATGATACTGCTTCATTATGAGATAATTCTTCTACTTCTTCTATATAATCAATACATCTAAAACTATGTCCACATCCATAACATATTCCATAATTCCTACTATTAACTAATCCCATAGAAGGAGTTCTTTCATTATGAAATTGACATAAGAACATAAAACTATCATTAGAATATAACTTAATCTTAGGATATGTATTATTAGTAAATACTAAATGAGTAATAGAACATTCTTCTTGTAAATAATCTTCTATATTATCAGATTTAATACTCTTTCTTATTAATTCTAGTATCTTTTCAAAATGTCCTCTAATACTTTCTACTTCATCTAAATATTCTTTTCTACTATCTCTAGTTTTAATATATTCTTCCTTTAAATCTTTACCAAATACTACATAATCTTTATCTAATAAATGTTTATTAAGTCTTACATAATCAAACCAGTTCCAATAGCCAGTACTTCTTATTCTATCTAATTCTCTTACTATCTTACTTATATCTTTATAATCTTCTCTATCTAATCCTACACTATACAAAGTATTAAGATATTGAGTTAATAATCTATCACAATACTCTAATTCATCATATTTACTAATTTCAAAATAACTTCTATCTTCCATACATATACTTGCTATCTAATTAATGTTTAATATTTATAGTAAAACATAAACAAAAGTTAGTAAAGAAAAAACTAGTAGAATACTACTAGTATTATTTAAATATACTAATTAAAGATTCAATAACTTTTTCTAAATTAGCCAATATTACTTTTAATTCATCATCACTTAAAGAACAAATATAATCACAAAAATCCATTTTATTAAATTCTGTTATAGTATTATCATCACCATAATCACCTTCTCTAACCTTAGTAGTATAATAAGGTGAAGTGTCAATAGAATCTAAAATTAATGCATTTTCGATACCTTTTTTCATTTTTTTAGAATTTTTATATGTAGGAATAATTCTGGTGTAAACATTATTTTTATCTGTTTCAGATTTATTAGTATCGCAATCAAACAAACACACATTTTTAAAAGGCCAATTATTAGCTATCAAAAATTGTACAGCTTTGTTTAAAGCATCTTTGCCTGTATTCTCTTCCTGACAATTCTTATCATTTATATAACCGATCCATTTAAATTCAAAAGGAATATCATCATATCCAAATACTTCCAAAGCCCTTTTAAAATACTTTTCATCTGTTCTACCTTCCAAGTATACAGTAGATGTACTCTTATTAAGCCAGTTTACAGAAAAAGCATCCGCAACAGCTTCTATTGTATCGCATTTATAATATTCGGCTTTATCGCGAACTTCTATTTCACCTGAATCATTGCGTTGCAAAACAATTACTTTATCATTTTTTCTATTATTGTTATGAACTACAAATGGAGAATGAGTTACTGTAAAGATTTGTGATGTTTGTTTTCCTTCTTGATCTGTAAAAATATTCTTATAAAAGTCCATTATTTTATTTTGCCAACTAGGATGAAGACTAATTTCAGGCTCGTCAATAAAAACAAATGCACCATTCATAGAATTAATATCTTTTAATAAGAAACAACCTCTATATACAATTTGCTTTTCCCCTGAACTTAAATTATCAATTTCAACTGGTTTATTATACTTTTTAAAAATTATAGATTTATGACCATTTACATTTTCAATTCTACTATAAACTAAATTATTAAACATACTATTAAAAGCATTTACAAAACGTTTCATTCTTTCGTCAATATTTAATTGATTATAAGGAATACTAGGATTATTTTTAGCTGCTGCAGAGATATCAGCATCATCAAGGGCTTGAACATCAATTAATAATTGTTTTATCTGTGTTGGAAAATCACTAGATGAACGTTTGCTTTCATTTTCAGAATCTAAATTTAGGCTTGTAACTGATGTCAAATTCTTAGCATTAAAATTTATATCAACATCTGAAAATATTCCACAAAAATTATATTTTGCATATCCAACATAATTATCATATCCAAAATTATCTTTAACATGAAAGATGGGACCAGATTGATAATAATTAAGTTTCATTATTTTTTCATTTTTTTCTAGCTCTACATCCATAGAAGTAGAAACTTTATTTAAAGATATGTTATATAATTCATCTAAAATAGTACTTTTTCCTGTTCCATTTTCTCCTGCAAAAATTATTGTATCAACTGCTTTACCGGTTACATCGCAAAAATCTAAAGATAAATTTCCTAATATTGGATGATTTTTAAATGATATTTTTCTTATTTTATACATTTTTTCACCTCATTTTATATTATACTAAAAATTACCATTATAATAAAACTCAATATCACAAAAAGAATTAATATATTTGCTTATTTCAACTATATTTTATCTAATTCTATTTTATATTAATATCTTCTCTATTCTCACAAATTTTCTTTATTATCTCATCTCTAAGCAAATAACACTCACCATATATCGTCTGCTCTACACCATCATCAAAGATATGGCTAACATCAGGAAGACCATACAAATCTCTTTTCTTAGATTCCTCTAACATAGCATTTCTATGTAGTATTTCATCGCTATTAAAATTAGAAGTATCTAATATAAAATGTGGCTCAATATTAATATGAGTCTTACCTAATCCTTTATAACAACTAGGTTTCTTCAAGTCCTCTTCACATTCTGGACTATTATATACATCCTCAGCTAAATTGATTGAACCAGCACTTTGTCCTACTATAACTCCTTCATACTCACTTAATATTTCTCTTAAATTAATTTTCTCAAAATACTGCATTTGCGTATATGTATCTCCACCAGATAAAAATACTAAGTCACTTTTTAATACTCTATTTCTTACTTCATCTTCACTACTCTTATCATCTATTACATAATAATTATCAAAGATAATACCAGATAATTTTAAGGCGTCAAATAATATCTTAGAATATTCATCTATCTTATCTTTATTACTAGCATCTGCTGGTACATACAGAATACCTCTTGTACCTTCTAATTTACTTTTTAATTGATCAACTAATCCATTCGTATTATCTATCTCTTTAGCTACTTTAACTCTATCTATCTTTTCATAATGATTTAAATTACTAGTTAAAAATACTTTCATAGCCATCTCTCCTCATTAACCATATTATAACATACAAAAAGAACAACTAATGTGTTCTATCTAAACTAACCTTCAAATACGTTAACTCCCACTTTCTACCATCGTATCCTTTTACTTCTTTTTCTCTTTCTTCGATAACATGGCAATTGTTTCTTACTAAGTCTGCTCCATGATATAAATTATCATCGATACTAAAAGTTATATAATCATATTCGTTTTTCAAAGTTTCTATAGCTACTCTAATAAAATCCTCAAAATGAAATACTATATTCAAATTAATTAAATTTTCCTCTTCTTCAAATACTAAGAAGTCAGAAAAATATTCTTCATTTTTAAAAACCATATAAAACTTAGCCACACCATCTCTTATCTCTAAGGCAGCTGGTGTATTAGCCATTCTTAGACCATTCCATTTAATATAATCGTTATAAGTTCCTTTCTTAATTTCATATTTACTATCTTCAACATAATTTGCTATCTTTTCTACTTTCATTCTAAACTCCCTTTCTTTATTAAGTAAAATATTTATATCTTCACTTTCTAAATAATCATGTATTTCTTTCAAAGATAAATTTAAATCTTTAAGCATTTTTATTTTATTTATTACTTTTATTTGTACATCTTGATAATATCTATATCCTGTACATTCATCTATAAATAATGGTTTAAATAAATCTATTTCATCATAATATCTTAAAGTTTTTATTGGTACATTTGTTTTTTTCGAAAAATCTCCTATTTTATACATTTTATTACCACCATTCTATATAATAATTCTAAACTCATTATACTCTAAATTTAGCTTATCTAAAATATGGTTTTCTCCTTTCTTTTTCATATATTAGCACTACAGCTAACTGGAGAGTCAAGTTTATTTATTCTTTCTATACTAAAAAAGAACACCCTCGTGTTCCTTTTTCATTTACTAACTAATTATTCGCTTCTCCACTAATCTCTTCAATTGACTTACTTTCTTTTTGCAACATAGCTCCACTACTCCACATACTAGTTAAGCCCATATCTATATAAATCAATTGGCCTGACATATATGAGAATATATCACTACCAACTGCAACTAAAGGATAACCCATTTGTTCTGGTGTAGCAGCATATCCATTCCAACTCTTTAAGAAGATATTACTAATCATCTCTTCACCTTCAGCCACATCCCCATTAGGACTAGTTGACTTATTAAAGTCCTCTGTAAGCCCAGTAGTAGTATCACCAGGATTAATAGCATTCAACCTAATTCTCTTATCAATAAATTCTGGTGCCATACACTTATAAGTAACATAAGATTCTAAACATTGCTTAGCAAATACATAAGCACTTTGTATCAACTCTGGATGTTTATCATACCATTCCATCGCCTCATCCCAAGAACTTAAATTAATAAGCTCAACTGCCTTATCATAAACAGCTTGCCATCCAAATCCACCTACAGAAGAAATAAAGTTTACTGTACCATGTTCTTTTATTCTAGGTAACAACGCTTCAGTCATATACTTCTGACTATAGAAATTAACCTTTTGTACTAATAACTCTCTACCTGGAAAATATGCAATACCATGACATAAGAATAATCCATCTATTTCCTCAGGTAACTCCGCTATTACTCTATCAATTTCTTCCTTTTTACTTAAATCGGCTTGAAAAGCTTTCGTTACATTTAACTCAATAGGATTAATATCTATTGCATATACATTAGCTCCTAATTCTACCAGTAACTCTGCAGCACTCTTAGCCATACCAGAAGCTGCTCCTGTAACTACAACATTCTTTCCAACATATCCAAATAATTTTTTTAGATCCATTAATAATCTCTCCTCTATTCTTAATTTAATTTTACCATAACCATATAAAAAACAGAGCAATTACCTGTTGCCCTGTTTACAACTTGTATACTTATCCACAGCCAAATTTTCAACCATTTTTTACATAGATGGTGTTCCAAATTCAGTAGTTGATATAGGTAACAATTTTTGCTTATCTAATGTTTTTCTATAAACATCTAACAATTCTTCAAATATGTCATCATCCATTTCTTTATCGTATAAATCTAATAAAACATACGATAAATTAATTGAATCACTTTTTTTATCTTTATATTCTTCTAGTAAACTTTGGAATTCTTCACTACTTTCTTTTCCTTCAAATTTCTTGAGCTTCCATAAAGCATCATTGCTTTTATCTAAATACTCAAATATTGTATTTAATCTATATCTATTTATATCAGCTATCATTTCTTCATTCGTCTCATACTTCTTACATGAAAAGTCAAATAATTGACCATCCATTATGTAATCAAATAATTCAAAACATGCCTTGTATTCATCATATACTCGAGATGGAAATAGCCTTTCATCTTTGTATACATAATCTTCTAAATCATATCCAACAGCTTTTAAATCCTCTCTAAACTCTTGTGACATAAAGATTCTACTACATAAGGATTCTAGAAAACCATCTGACATTCTAAAACCATACATGCCAGTAGTAAGTAATTCTCCTTCTTCATTGTATCTACAATTTGTAAAGAATCCTGTTGTTCTTTTAACTAAACTATAAGAACTATTAGCTATGGAACATGGTGCAAATTCTGTCATTACGTGTCCCAATTCATGTGTTAAGATTGTTATTAGCTTAATATAATTACTATCATTTAAATAACTCATTTTGTGAATTACATTGCATTCTTCATCATATTTTACATCTGTGGTTCCTAAAATTTTATTTTCGCCAGAAAAATCTACATTATCACTAGATATTTTTTCAAATTCTGATTCGCAGATATTTTGAATAGCTTCTAATGGTAATTTACCTTCTGTCTCTTTTATATAATGTTTACAAATAATTCTTACTATTTCTTTTATATCCTCTGGAATGTTAGTTGAATTACTTATCATTTCATTAGCTTTGTTTAATTTTTCTTCCATGATACTACCTTTGGTGAATACTTATTAAATATATTTACCCTTTCTTTTTTAATCATCTAATTCTTCAAAATCATCATCCGATTCCTCTTCCTCGTCAATGTCATCATCATCTTCGATATCATCGTACTCCTCTAAATCCTCAAACTCATCTTCGTCTTCCTCATCTACATACAATATATCGTCTATATCAAGATCTAATTCTGTTAAATCTAAATCTTCGTTTTTAAAATCTTCAATAACTTCTCTATTATCTTTATCTATATTATCTAGATTATTTATGGCTGCTAAATATTCATAATAATCTTGTACTTTCACTCTACTTCCTCTTTCTTATTTACTAAAACCATAGTAAATTTTCCCTGTTTCTAAAGTAATACCACGATACTTAGCTAACTCTGAAACTGTAACAATTTGATATCCTCTATCTAATAAGTCTGGTACTAATACTTCTACTGCTTCAGCTGTTGGTTTATAGATAGAATGCATAAGAATTATTTTACCATCTAGATTACTATACTTATCTATTTCATGTAATGTAAGATCCTTATTTAGATATTTCCAATCTAAGGAATCAACGTTCCAGTTAATTAATGGTATATCAATAAGTGTTCTTACTTTAGCATTGGCATTCCCATATGGTGGTCTTAATAAAGGTGGATCAATTCCTAAAACTTCATTAAAAGCTTGCTTACTTAGTTCTATTTCTTTTGCTATTTCTTTATCTGATATAGCATTTAAATTTTTATGAGAATAAGTATGTGTTCCTACTTCACCAAGAGTGGCTTCTCTTTTAACAACATCAGGATATTTTAGCATTAAGTTACCTAAATCAAAGAATGTTGCTCGAACATTATACTTTTCTAAGGTATCAAGAATCATTGGTGTAGCAACTGGATTTGGACCATCGTCAAACGTAAGAGCTACCATTGGTTTAGTTGGATCTATTTGCCCTTGTGGAGTGACATTATCTTTTACCACTCTATTTTTTACCATTGTTTTTGAAAGATAAGATGTACTAACATACCCCTCTATATCTTTATATCTTACTTTTGTCCAGCTACCTGTTTGTTCAATTTTCGTTACTTTTTCGTTTCTTTTTATTTCTGCTAGTAAGTCACTTTTAACACTAGCTTCACTTCTTAAATTGACATTTGTTATTGCATAAAATGTCTCTTCAACAATGTTTTCATTACCAGGTTCTGCAGGAATAACTTTATCAACTTTTTTAGTTAGTTTATTACTTTCAATAAAAGCAAGACCATCATTATAAAGGAGAATACTCCAGCCTTTATCGTTTTCTTTATAAACTTTTACTACTTCATCTTTTTTGATGCTACCAATTATTTCACTGCTTACATTATCCTTATTATATAAAACAGTGTCTCCAATTGACATATATTCTTTATTTATAATTGTATATACTGGTTCTTCCGTATCACTTTGTTCGTATTCTGTTATTTTGTTTTCTCTTTTGATAACACTTTCTATTTCAGATATAGGAATTTCTATGTTATCCACTACTAATTTATCACCCTTAATAAATAATTTAGATTCATCTAATGTATCATTATCTAAATAACTAGTTAAGGTATCTTTATAACCTTCATTAAATAATTCTTCTTTGTTAATTATTTCTCCTTTATTCACATCAATAATATAAATATGCTCTTTTGTAGTATTATTTAAATCTAAGGTTTCAATGTTTTCACGTAAAATTAAACTTATAGTATTATCAATACCTATGTAAATTTCATAATCAATAAAGTAGTATGTATTTACTTCTTCAATCTCAGATAAATATTCAAGCATAGTTTGTTCTTTTATTTCTTCTATTTTAGATGTGATAACTTTATCAACACCTTCTTCTCCAGTTGTTGGATAAGATATTTTGTAATATATGTTCTTATCTTTATCTTCAATGGAATTTAGGCGACCTACTTGTTTTTTTGTAGTTAAAGTTTCGAAGATAAGATTGTCCATTTTATTTTCTAATTTTTTCTCTTTAGAAAACAATGAAAATAATAGAAAAATAATTAAACTAAGTGTTAGTAAAACTAAACATATATAAATAATTAATTTTTCTTTTTTTACTCCCTCAGTCATAAAACTCACCTATCTATATTATAAAACTTTTTTTATTTATTAAACGTTTTTTTATCGTTGACATTCTATATTTTTTTAGTCTTTTCTTGGTCTTGTAACCCATTAAAGATATCATTAAGTAATGGATTATTTAAATCTGTATGTTCTTCACTTAATGTTAAGTTTAAACATTCATCTAGTTCATATGGGAATGAGTATAATTCTAAATCTTTTAAATGATACATAACTCTTCTAAATGTTCTAATGAGCTTATTGGTTGCATTATATTGAATTGCATTGTTACGTTCTTGTAATTCGGTTCTTTTTTCTTCATCACTTATATTATCTGCTGCTATACTCCTTGATAAGTATCTTACTGGTAAATATGGAATAACTTTAATTTTATTAATTCCTGCACTTTCCAAAAGAGCCATAAAGGCAGTTAATCCTAGAACAAATGATGACGTTACATCAGTAATATTTTCTGGATAGTAATCACTTGTGCCATTTTTATACGCTTTAAATTCTTCAGATTCATTTTCCATGACGCCATCTTGTAACTTATATAGTAGTCGATTTATTTTTTTCTTAAATTTTTCTTCGTTTTGATCAATATTCTTCTTTGGTTCTTTTGGTTTCATTAAACTATAAATGTAACAGGTGTTATCTTCTGTTATACCATAATAAATACTAAGAATTGGACATCTTAATTCTTTTTCTTCCACTCTATTAACTAAGGTAAAATCTAACCTAGATGCTGTTTCCATAGATATACTATTTTCTCTATTGGTGACTTCCATTTGGCTTCCTAAGAAAAAATCGCCGATGTTAAATCTTTGGCCATCGTTAAGATAAGTGAAAGTGTCATTTTGCAGAAATTCAATTCTTCTTTTTATAAATGGGATAGGATTTGTAAACTCTTCTGTTGATGCATTTACAAAAAGATAAGAAATTAAATATTTTATATGACTATGTCCTGTTTGATCTAAGAATGGGATAGCTCTTCTGTTTTTTTCTAATTCCAATGAAATATATTCTTCTAAAGCATTAAAGAAAGCTTCTTCATTCGTTATTCGAAGTAAGGAAAGATTATTTCCTATAAAAGATACTTTTTCTTTACTATCTTCATATATTATTGTATTAAAACCGATTGGCCATTCTTCACCATCGATGATTATGTTACCTTGACTTGCTTCTTTGATAAGTTCATAAAATATTTCTTTCATAAATATCACCATACTTCTTATAAATTCATTATAACATTTAGAATTTTAAAAAAGTATAATAACTATAAAGAAGCTATTATACTTTACTATAACTTGTTATATTTAAATCACTTTATTTTCATACTTCGACCATTTATACAATGGGATAAGAATTTTATATAATTAATCCCAAATCTTGGTTTTTCATAAAGATACATTTTTACTTTTTTGAATTCTCCATCTGGAATCGTATTAACAAACTTTTCTAAAACATCATTAAATAATTCCTCTTTAGTATTATATATGTGTAATCCTTTATATTTTAGCCAGGCACTTTCAACCCAATAGTACTTTTTGGAATCTTTATAAATTAGGAAAGCGTGTGAAATATCATATGAATCACTAGGATAATGAATGAAATATGTTCTTAGATCTACTCCTAATTTAGATACAATTTCTCTTTCAAGTTCAACAATCTCAAAACATGTTCCTATTTTACTTTCTTGTAATTGTCTTGGGTTCTGAAAGTAGAAAGTTTCTTTAAAGTTCCATTTGAAATCAGCATACAAGTTGCCATCTTTATCACGATATCCTAATTTTATTTTGTCTAATTTTTCCTTTACTGTATTATAGACATTATCACATTTTAAAATCATTGTTCGGCCATTTGTAATAGGAATGAAGCCAAGATTTTTGAATAATTTTAAAGCTTTCTTATTGTCTTTATATACCCAAATATATAATTCAGGCATTTCACTTTTTAACTTGTTTATGATGCTTGTTCCTATACCATTATTACGATATTCTTTAAATAAATATAGTTCATCTATGATGTATCCTGTTTCATAAGGAAGTGTTAAATATGCACCAGCAATTTTCTTACCAACATAAATTATTTTGTATTTTAAGCAAGTCATTTCAACATTTTTTAGAACACTTTTTCTTATTTTATTTTTTTCAGTATATGATAATACCTTGTCCATTTCGTCGTCAATCATAGTGACTAGTTTTATACTAGTTAAAATGTCCATGTCTTTATCCTGGGCATTAACTATTTTGTAATCAAACATTGTATCACCTACTTACGCCACTTATACTATCAGAAAAAAATAAAAAAAGAAAGTATTAATTTATTTATAATTAAGTACCTTCTTTTTAAGTAATATTTATATTAGTTGTCCTTTTTCTTTGTTTTTATAACTACTCCTCTATTTTTGCAACTATCTTTACCTTCATTACAGTAACCAAATACTTTACATGTAGGTCCTAAACCTTCGCCAATTAATGGGGCAACTTTTGAAGCTTCTTCAACCATTTTATTAGCAATATCTCTAATTTCCCATTGAGCCTTGGTACAGCATCTCATTCTACTAATCCATTCTAAGGTACGACCATTCATAGTAGTAGTAATGTTGCATGCATTTCCAGATAATAAGAAATAAACTAAGTCTTCTGGTCTTACACCTTCTTGAATGAATGATTCTTGCATTAATTTATTATTAGCAAAAATTTCATCGTATTCTTCTTTATGTGCTTTTGCTACAGTTGCAGGAGTTACATAGTTTCCTAATTCCATTCTTGTAAATTCTGGAACCATTAAAGAATGCATTCTATGTCTAGTTATATGAGTAAGGACAGCAAGTGATATTGGTATTTGATATGAGAATGAAACTTGTTCAAGTTCTCTTTGTTGTTTACTATTAATGATTGCTTGCATGATTCTTCTTTTTATATCTTCATTATGTCTTAGTTCAAATAATACTTCTTCAGCTTGTTCATAAGTGTATTGATATCTTGCCATTAATGTACTAACAAGAACTTTCCAATCTGCATTTTCAGTATAAAATGTCATTTCTACTTCATCAAGTAGTTTTACTTGTTGTGGAAACTCTATTTCTGTAACTAAATTATCTAAGAAAGCAAGTTTATCATCATAATATTTTTTATCAGATTCTTTATCTAAAGCACGTGATAAATATGGAACATAATCCTTTATCATTGTAGCTAGTTTCTCTCCTAGCTCACGTACTTCTGTTATTTGTGAAATTTTACCATAAAGCATATCACTTGTCATATTTAGTAATTCGTTCGCATCACAACCCATTATAATGTTGCTATGATAACAATATGGTAAGATATAACGACAATCTTCTACTGGAATTTCTTCGTCAACAAGTTCACCATATTTGTTAAATAGTGATTGCATATAAGCTCTATATTCATTTTGCAATTTTGCATTATTTGGTAAGACATTTCCATCTTTATCTTTGAAATCTGGAACATAAAAGCCAACATTTCTAAAGTCAACATTTCTTCTTGATTTAATTGTAAATGATGTTAAACGATATCCGATTATAATTTGTTCTATTATTGGAGTAACATCTTCTAAAGCAAACACTAAATAGTCATGTTCTGATATAGATTTATGACCATATCCAACAATTGCTCTAGCAAGTTTTAAATTTGACTCATAATCATTGTGTGTTTCTAAAACTTGTGTTACTGTTCCATCTGCACGTGATAAATTTCCAGCAGATGCAACTATTTGTAATCTTTTTTCTATTTCTTCTTTGGTATTGTTACCAAGCATTACTACTTTCATTAAAATTCTCTCCTTTTACCATTTTGTCTCTACGTTTTTAAGTATACTATATATTATTTTAAAATGAAAGTGTATTTTTTACACTTTGGTATCATTCTTTTTTATAACCCTATCAGATAGATGTATAATGATTTTTATTGACAGAAAATTTAATTAGGAAACATAAATTTTTAAAGATATGGTATACTTTAAATGGGAAGTGATGAAATGAAATTTATCAAAGACTTAAGTGAGAAAGAATATAATGATTTTTTTAAGAGAACTCCTAATAATCACTTTATGCAAAGTTATGGTTGGGGGCAAGCTTGTTTAAAAAATAGAGGACAAATTCCTTGCTATGTAGGACTTAAAAATGATAAAGGCAAATTAGTAGCAGCAGCTCTACTTTTAAAGAAGAAAACCCCACTAAATATGTGCTATTTTTATTCTCCAAGAGGTTTTACAATGGACTTCTCTGATAAAGAAGTATTAACTGAATTTACAAAACAGTTGAAAGAATATTTAAAAGAAGAAAATGCTATATATCTTAAATTGGATCCACCTATTATGTATCAAGAAATTGATATGGAAGCTAAAAAAATTGAAGGTGGAAAGAACAATTATGATATTTTTAATAATTTTATAGAATTAGGTTATAAACATCAAGGCTTTAATAAGTTATATGAAGGGAATCAACCACGTTACACTTTCCGTACTTATTATGATAAATATAATAGTTTTGACGAAGTAGAAAAAACTTTTTCAAAGTCATTTGCAAGACCGGTTAAGAGAAGCTATAATTATGACTTAGAAGTTTATCAAGCTGATGAAGTTAAGACCTTTCATGATTTAATTAAGATTATTTCTAGTAAAGACGGATTTCATGAGTATAGTTATGATTATTATAAAAATGTTTATGAAGAATTAAGTAAACAAGGTTTTGTAAAAGTTTACAATGTTAAAATAAATCCTCAACATTTGATTGACAAATTTAGTAAAGAACTAGAAATGGAAAAGAAGGAAGAACGTAAAGTAAAAATTCAAAAAGATATTGATTACTTTAAAGATATTCTTAAAATACATGAAGGGGAGTATACATGTGCTTCACTAATATGTACATATTCTGAAACAGGAGCTTGGTCTCTTTACATTGGTAACGATGATGTTGCGACATATACTGGTACTGTTAATAGATTATATTATGAATTTATGAAGGATGCTTATAATGATGGATATTTGTATGCTGACCTTTTTGGTGTTGTAGGTGATCCTCATACTGAGTATAAAAATTTAGCGGGTATTTATGAATATAAAAGAAAAATTGGTGGTGATTATATCGAATTTATTGGAGAATTTGATTTAATCAATAAACCATTTTGGTATAAGGTATTACCTATGCTTTTAAAAGTATATCGTACAATAAGGAAAGGAAAATAGTATGTTATTTATATATTATCCAAAGTGTTCAACTTGCTTGAAAGCAAAAAAGTTTTTAGATGACAATAATGTTAGTTATGATGAGCAAGACATAAAAAATAATCCACCAACATTTGGTGAATTAAAAGAATATTTTACAAAAAGTGGATTACCAGTTAAGAGGTTTGTCAATACTAGTGGTCTTTTATATAAAGAAATGAAGTTAAAAGATAAGTTACCTAATATGAGTGATGAAGAGGTTTTAAAGTTAATTAGTACTAATGGAATGCTAATTAAAAGACCTCTGTTAATAAGTGATAATTTTGTTCTAACTGGATTTAAAGAAGCTGAATACAAAAGTGCTATAGAGTAAAATCTATAGCACTTTTTTTAATTATTAAGTTCAATATATTTAATATCAGTTACAGTCATTCCATCAAAAGTTACTTTGTAAACAGCTGGTGCTGTCCAATGTCCATCGACAATTGTTTCGTCTTTGTAAGTTAATATAATCTCATCATCGTAGTTTTTACCGATTTCACACCATGCACTTAATAAGCATGTTAAAGCAGTACTATGCGAAATAACTGCTACCCTATTTTCTGTTTCAAACATTAAGATATTTTTCATAACTTCAATCATTCTTTTTTTTGTCTGATTTAAAGATTCTCCATTTGGAAGTTTATAGTCAAAATCCTTAGCTTGCATACGATGAAATTCTTTACTATCAATATTTTCAAAGTTGCCTATTTGTCTTTCATTTAAGCGCTCGTCGATATTTATAATCGTATTATTCTCTTGAGCGATATATTTAGCTGTTTCTAATGAGCGAACATAATTAGATGAATAAACAGCATCTATGTTTTGTAATTCCTCTAATTGGCTCATACTTTTAGCTTTGGCTTCACCGCTTACAGAAAGAAAAGCTTTTTCATTTGAGGTTTGAAAGTCGTCACTCATACTAATATTTTTTATATTACTCTTTGGTGTAACTTCAGAATGTCTTATTAAATATACTACTGTTTCCACTAAAAGATCACCTCAAATAAACCAAATGATACAGCCATCATAATAAGCCCAGCAAGTAAGACTCCAGCTGTTACAGCAAGAACTGTTTTTTTGAAGTCTAAGTCTAAGATACTTGCAGCTAATGTACCTGTCCAAGCTCCTGTCCCAGGTAGTGGAATTCCGACAAATAAGAATAGTGCCCAATATAATCCTTTACCTGCTTTGGCTTGCAATTTACGGCCGCCTTTTTCGCCTTTAAGTAAACACCAAGTAAAGAACTTTCCTATATATTTTTTATCTTTTCCCCATTCTAAAACTCGTCTTGAAAATAGATATATTATAGGAACTGGTAACATATTACCTATTATGGAAATAATAAAAGAGATAAGTTTTGGCAAACCTAGACCTACAGCTATTGGAATAGCTCCTCTTAGTTCAATTAACGGAACCATAGATACTAAAAAAACTATTATATATTTTACTAACATAAAATCACCTTACTATTTTTATTTTTATAACGCTTTATACTATTTAATGTCTATGTATTTATATTCCTCGTATTTGCCTATTTTACAAATTATTTTACTAGGAAATATTTTAAAACGATCGAGATAAGATATTAAAGCCTTGTTATATTTAAGAGAAAATTTATTTATAACTTTATTGTATCTTTTTAAATGACGTTCATATTTAACATATTTGGGATTATTTAGAAGTTCTGGATAAGCCGTAGATGCCAATAAAATTTTTTTTATTTCAGAACTTAGTTGACTATTAATCGTTATCTTTTTATTTAAAGTATATTCATTATACTCTTTTATATAGTCATATAAGTTACTGCTTAGACTTTCAAAATCTATTTTATTGAATTCTTTAATAATATCAATCATTTTATAAATAACATTTAATCTAGTTATAAAGATTTTATCTAATTCATTAAATTGATTTATTAGATTACGTTTTCGTTTATTCACGATAGTTAGTTCAAGTATAATAAATAAAATCAACCATATAAGTAAAACTATAAGTAATATACTTAATGAATTTTTCATACCTTAAACACTCCCTGTAAGAATTATATCACAAAAAAGAAGAATTATTCCATTCTTCTTTAATTATTTTGTTATTCAAAAATATACCATTTATTTTTTATTTTTACAGCGTTAACTTCTGTTCTTTCAATCTCTTTGTCTCCGTCGTTGTCTATAGTAAATTTAATTGAGTATTCTACAACATCTTTGACATCTTTTTCATTTATATCGTAACTTTTTTCTAGTTTTTCAGCATAATCTTCTATTTGATCTTTATCGTATTTTTCATAATCAATTATTTTATATTTTAAAATTTTATAATCTCTTTTTTCAAATCTTTCAAAAGTTTCTTCAAAAGTATCTTCAAAATCTTCATCCGTTAAGTCTTCCATATAATCTATGTAGTCCTCATGAAAAATTTTAGTCATTTTTTTAGCATCATATTTTACCATTGCGCTAGCATATGTTTTAACCACACCTTTTGATCCACCTGTTTGCATGTAAGTTCCTAAACAAAATAATATAGCTAATACAACAATT
This sequence comes from uncultured Bacilli bacterium, assembly GCA_949425635.1. Classification (GTDB taxonomy): domain Bacteria; phylum Bacillota_I; class Bacilli_A; order RF39; family UBA660; genus Coprovivens. The sequence goes on from CASPWD010000005.1 coordinate 155,526, forward strand.
ATTGATATTATTAATACTTTTTTGTCTGTTTTTAACTTCTCTGTGTAACTACTGAATCCAGTTTTAGCTTTTGCTGCAAGTTCATTTGCCTTAGCTTTTGCTGCATCCGTATTTATTATTGGAGCTGTTGCAACTGGTTGTTGTGTTTGAACATTTGGTGCTGCTTGATTTTGAACTTGTCCAGAGAATGTTGATGTATTTTGATTTATGTTTGGCATTTCAAATGATTGAGGTTGACTTGGTGTTGTTGCTACTCCAACTGATTGTTGTTCTACTACTGGAGTTTGTTGAACTACTGGTTGTACATCTACTGATGACTGTTGAACAGATTTTTGTTCAGCTACTTGTGTTTGTGAAGAACTTGTTTGTACTGCTGTAACTGGTGTAGATTCACTAGCCTGTGATTCATTCGAATTATTAACTTGAGTTGTTACGATAGGTGCTGCATCTGTAGTTGCTGATGTAACTGGTTGGGTTGGTTGTTGTTGATTTTGTAGTCCTCCATTTGGTAGTGGACTTTGATTATTTTCATTATTCATTTTTTTCACTCCGTTTTCTACTCTATTATCAGAATAATATAGATAATCTTAAAAATCAATAATACTTAGATGCTTATTTACATTAAATTTATAATGAAAAAAAGGAAAGATGTATTCTTTCCTAAAAAGTGTGAGTTTTGAGTTTATATGTTATTTTAATTGTATAGGGTTTATATTATATAATTAAATTTATTATTATTTTTGTCTTTAATTAATAACATTATTTTAATTTCTTTTTATCTTTCCTCCTTTTCATAATTTAATAATACTATTCAATTATGAAAATTAAGTGAGGAAAAAGTGAAATATTTCTTAAGAATTATTTTTTTAGATTATTATTTTTTAAATTATTTATTTTGTTTACTTTAAAATAAAAGGTTGTGCCTTTATTCTTAGTACTTTTTACACCATATTCGAAGTTATGGCTTTCTAAGATACTTTTTACTATTGATAAACCTAAACCAGTTCCTACAACATTACGTTGGTGATTTTTTTCATTTTTATAATATTTATCCCAAATATGTTCTATTTTATCTTTATCTATTCCCTTTCCAGTATCTTTTATAGATATTTCATATGATTTTTTTCCTTCTTTAATTGCAATGAAAATGGTTTTGTCATCCCCAGTATAATTTATTGCATTGTTGATAAGATTATATATTACCTGATTTATTTTATTTTTATCCGCTCTTATATTTACTTCTTCAGGAAGTGATACATTAAATGTATATCCTTCTGTATCACGTAAGTAATCATATCTTTTTAAGATATCTTTAACCTCTTTAGTTAAGTCAAAAGTTTCTATTTCTAGAGTATCTGAGTTAGCTTGAAGTTTTGATAAAGCTAAAATATCTCCAACTAATATATTTAGGCGGTCTGTTTCGTCAATAATAACATTTAAATTAGCATTCATCTTTTCTTTATCTTTATATGTTATATCTCTTACCATTTCCGCATAGGCTTTAATCATTGTTAATGGAGTTTTTAAATCATGGGAAACATTAGCCATTAAGTCGCGACGATATTGATCTGTTTTACTTACTTCACTTTCTAAGTAATTTAATGTATCTGCTAATTCGTCGATTTCTTTTATTCCATGATGTTCAAAATCAATATTATAATTTCCATTTGCTAATAATTTTGATTTCTCTGTTATAGAAACAATTGGTTCACTTAAAACTTTAGCCAAAAACAAACTTATTACAATAGCAAGAATTATAACAACAATGGCTAAATATAATAGTTGGTCTTTTATTATAGTATAATTTTTATTTACATTACTAAGCATAGTGAAAAGAAAGATATATCCATTATCTACTTTTATTCCATATAATAAAGCAGAAGATTTATAGTCAGGATTTACTAATTTAATGGCTTTGATTTCTTCACCACTATTATAAAGACTTGTCATATATTGATTAAATTCTTGATTATCACGACCTAATAAACAACCTGTTGAAGCATCATTGTATAATTTATCTCTTCCATATACATCCATATATTCTATACATACGGCATTATTATAAACAACATTTTTTAAATAACTATGTAACTCATCGGAATCTTTATCGTGAATTTCTTCAGCGATTTTTTCCATATCTTTTATTTGGTATTTTTCGTACAAGTAGTTTGAAAAAAGAATTTGAGATTCCCAAAGTAAAAGGATTATAAATACAGAAAACAATATTAGGTAAAACATTGTTTTATAACGAATACTACTTGTTTTTAGTTTCTTGATATTCAAATTTATACCCTATTCCTCTAACCGTTTTTATTAAATCACCATAGTTATTTAAATTTCTTCTTAGTGTTTTGACATGTGTATCAATTGTTCTGTCATTACCATAAAAATCATATCCCCATACATTAGTTAGTAATTGTTCTCTTGAAAGAGCAATATTTTTATTAGTGACAAAGTATTTTAGTAATTCATATTCTTTAGGTGTTAGATAAATTTTTTCTCCATCAATAATGACATCGTGAGCTTTATCATCTATTACTAAACCATCGAACTTGTAGATTGATTCTTCTCCAATACTTCTTTTTATTACTGCTTTCACTCTTGCAACTAGTTCTTTAGGACTGAAAGGTTTTGTTACATAATCATCTATTCCTAAGTCAAATCCAATAAGTTTGTCATATTCTTCACTACGAGCAGAAAGCATTATAAATGGAACGTCACTGAATTTTTTTATTTCTTTACAAGCTTGATAACCATCTTTATTTGGCATCATTATATCCATTATTATTAATGAATAATCGTTTTCTCTAGCTTTATTTACCGCTTCTTCACCATCTATTGCTTCAGATACTTCGTATCCTTCTAAGCTCAGGTATTCTTTTATTACTTCTCTAATAAGCTGCTCATCATCACATACAAGTATTTTCATGTCACTTCACCTCTTAAGTTAATATTTTATACTATATTTGTGAAATTACAATGAAAAAAAGGTAGACTTGCCACCTTAATCATCTAATTTAACATTATGATAAATATCTGTTACATCATCAATATCGTCTAATAAATTATAAAGTTTGTTAAATACTTCTAAATCTTCACCTTCTAAAGTAACAAGATCTTTTGCATACCATCCTGATTCATCTACTTCGAAGTCAACATTTGGAATTACTGTCTCAATAACTTCTTTTGTTTTATAGTTATCCCCATATTTTACAGAAATTGTAAGATATCCATCTTCATTTTCGAACTCAACTGGTTCTATTTCAGCATCTAGTAAAGCCATTAGTATTTCTTCTTCAGCGTCTGATTTAAAACTCATTATAGCTAGATTTTCATAGTTATATGATACAGAATTATTAACACCTAAACTCTTTTTCATTTTATTGAAAGCAGCTCTAACTTCACCAACTGTTCTATTTACATTATCCGTTAATGTTTTAATCATAAATGTTGATGCTCCAGGACCAAATCCTTCATAATATATTTCTTCATATTCATCTTTCCCAGCACCTTTAGCCTTATCGATAGCTCTTGTTATAATATCCGCTGGAACTTGCATTTTTTTTGCTTTTTCTACTAAATGTTTTAAAGCACTATTTGCTTCGATTTCTGGAGACCCATTTTTAGCGGCAAGATATATTTCTTTTGCAAAGTTTGTATATACTTTACCTTTAGCTGCTCCTGTCTTTTTTATTTTAGCTTCTCTAACTGCGTAAGCTCTTCCCATAATTTACACCTCTTTTAAACTTGTTTTATTATACATAATATATTCTTATAATACTAGAAAAATTTAATTTTTTTAACAAATTGGTATATAAAATGATTATTATCTATTCTACGTATTAATTTTATCATTTTATATGAATTATAGACATTATAGTAGTCAATATCCTCTTTTTCTAATATATATTCTAATGATTTTAATACTGCTTCTTTCGTTGTATTTACATTAAAGAAATTTTTTATTCTTCTTTTCTGTCTTTTAGGAATCTTTCTTGTTATAAATTTATAATATTCATTACTTCTTTTCTTAAAACAATATTTATAGCCATCTAGATTCTTTAAAATTCTTAGGGTATCATAATATCCCATCATTATGTTATCTTTAATAATTTCACGATTTAACTCTAATATTCTTCCTGTATCACGACTTGGATAAATATATGTGATTTTTACATTTCTTGGTGGTTTACGATTTATTCCTATACCTTTAATATTTATAACATAGATATCTTTATAATTTTTGTCTGCCAAGAGTTTTATAGGGGAATTATCATAAAATCCTCCATCAATATAATAGTGATTATCTAAGATTCTTTTTTCTCTAAATGCGGGAAAATAACTACTAGCCATTAGATATTCTAATAATTTATTTTTATTTTTTATATCTTCTTTATTAATGTATAGGGGCTTAATTCCCTCATGCCTTGAAACTTTAACTGTTACTAAGCCAAAGTCTAAATCGCTTGATTCTAAAGCTTCATAATCTATGACTTTTTCTATTTCGGATAGAAGTTTTGTATTATCTAACCCAAAGTTTAAAACAACTTTTTTTAAGGCTGAAAAAGAAGATATTAGTGATTTTATGTCAATATCTTTTTTAGTAACTGTATCAATAAATTTTTGTTCAAAACCAAGCAATATACCTGGATTTACATTAGACCAAAATTCTAGTAATTCAGTTGCTTTGTTACTAGCTAGCATTGCTGCATTAAATGAACCTATCGATGTACCTACATAGCCATTTAGCTTTATTTTACAATCGCGGAAAGCGTAATATGATCCTATTTGGTAAGATCCTTTGACACCTCCACCTTCTAAAACTAGTCCCTTCATATTATTTCTTTTTACTCTTTTTTGAATAAAATGCTACAAAAGGTAAAGCAAAAAATCTTGGTAGTACTCTTGTTGCTTTGTATTTATACTTAGTTAAGGTATTATAATATACATCTAAATTTTTACTTCTAAAATGTAAGATTTCATCTAATTTATCACCATCTTCATAGAATCCACCATAATAGTTCTTTTCGGCAAAAAGATATGCAGATAAGAATTTAAGTGATATTCCATATGTCTGAAATAAGTAAACTAAATAATCACAATACTTGGTTCTGAATTTTTCGCCACCTGCTACGTTAAATGTTTTTTTGTTGATTTGTTTTTTAAAGTCAATAGCACAAACAAAAGCATATCCAGCATCTTCAGATGATAACAATTCACATTTACTATCAGGAGTTATATTATAAATTAAACTTTCTGGACCAGGATCACCTAAGATATATGAAAGTCTAAAGATTGAATAATTTTTTAAGTTATCTTTAATATACTTTTCGCATTCTAATTTATATTTAGAAAAGTAATCGTATTCATCTAAATTTGGCTTTGTAGATGTTGTAATGTTTTCATATTTTTCTTGTTTACCATAAACAGATGTACTTGATGAGTAAAGTAAAAAGCAATCTGGATTATAGTCGCTGATTGAATCGACGATTTGCTTTGTACCATTCAAGTCTATTTCTTTACATAAGTCTTCACGAACATTAGCTAAAGGTGGGAGAACTCCTGCTAAGTGAATAACGACATCATGATCTTTAATTAAAGCATCAATTATTGCACTATCATTAATATCTCCATATACAATATTTATTCTTTTACGGAATGGCTTTAATCTTTTATAGACATGTTTCGTTTTTAGTTCTAAAGCTGTTATTTCGTATTTTCCTTCGCTTAAAAGAAATCTTATTACTTGCAATCCGACAGTTCCACCTGCTCCTGTTACTAATACTTTTTTCATTTCTACACCCTCTTTATGATACTCTTATTATTATAATACCATAATAAAATATTATTTAACTAGTAAAGTTCATCACTACTAGTTGCGTTTAACGTTAAATCGGCGAATTCACCTTTTAAATATAAAGGATAAGCAGCAGCTCCAATCATAGCAGCGTTATCTGTACAATAAGCCATTCTTGGTACAGAAAGTTCAACACCATATTTATCTGTTACTTTCTTAATTTCTCCACGAACAAATTTGTTAGCAGAAACACCACCTGCGATAATCATATTTTTAACATTATATTTTTTGATAGCAAGTTCTGTTTTTCTAGCTAGTTGATCAACTGCTGTATCTTGAAAACTTCTTGCTAAATCCGCTTTATTTATTTCATTTCCTCTTTGAGCTTCATTGTGAACTAAGTTAATAATGCTACTTTTTAGACCGCTAAAGCTCATATTAAATGAATCATCATTCATTGGAATTGGTAAGTTATAAGAATGTTCTCCTTCTAAAGCCATTTTTTCAACGTTAGGTCCGCCTGGATATTTTAGGTCAAGAACTCTAGCTACTTTATCATAGCATTCACCGATAGCATCATCTAATGTTCCACCGATATGAGTGAATTTATAATCATCTTCCATTAAGATTAAGTCAGTATGTCCTCCACTAACTACTAAGGCTAGTAAAGGAAATTCCATCTTTTTTTCTAAGTTATTAGCATATATATGGCCTGCAATATGATTTACAGCTATTAAAGGTTTCTTATATATGTAAGATAAGGTTTTAGCGAATTCTACACCTACTAATAAGCTTCCAAGTAATCCTGGAGCATATGTAACTGCTACAGCATCAATTTCATCCATCGTCATGTTAGCTTTCGTTAATGTTTCTTCTAAAACCATGGTGATATTTTCTGTATGCATACGTGAAGCTATTTCAGGAACTACTCCACCAAATTCGGCATGAGTGTCCATTTGAGTTAAAACAGTTAGTTGAACACATTCTGTTCCATTCTTTATTATTGCCATACTTGTTTCATCACAAGATGACTCTATTGCTAATATATTAATGTCTTTCATATTTATACATCTCTTTTCATTATTAAAGCATCGTCATTTCCATAGTATTTTTTTCTTCTATACATTTCTACAAAATTGTGTTTTTTATAAAGATTAATAGCAGGATTGTTATGTTCATTTACTTCAAGCATTATTGTCTTTGTATCATTAAACATTGTTAATAAGTGATCGATAAGTACTGATGCAATTCCTTTATTTCGATATTTAGAATCTGTAACAATATTTACGATATCAATAGTTTCATATGATTTTGTAATGTGAAGAAATGCTATTAAGTCATTATTATCATAATATCCAATAATATAATCGTATGTTGAATTTAAAATATTTTCTAAATTAAATAGTTTAGTGAAATTAGGATTAATTAATGTACCTAGCTCATTAAATCTATTTAAATCTTCTATTTTTATATTATCGACCATTTAAAGCACTTATTCCTTTGATATAAAGTGGTTTTACTTCGTGTGGTTTAAGAGTGTTTAATTTCATAGTATATTCGTATACGAGTTCATAATTAATGTCTAATGATGTTTCTACTTCATTATTATTTTTGAACTCTTCATAAGCTGTTTTTCCTAAATATTTTAGTTCTTCTATTTTTTTGTTATCTTTGTCAAATTCTCCAACATAGGCTCCGTTACGATCTTCTAGAGCAACAATCTTTTTATCCTTGTTAATATTTAAAGCAAGAATTGTTAGTGAGTCGATTACTCTTATAGGAATATTTAAACAATAAGCTATTGTTTTACCAATTGTTACAGCAATTCTCTCCCCTGTAAATGAACCTGGACCATTTACAACAATCACATTATTTATGTCTTTGATGTCAATATCAATACTTTTTAAAACTTTATCTAAAACAGGCATTGCTATTTCGCTATGTTTATTAGATGAAAGAATATCTTCTTTAGCGACTATCTTTCCGTCCTTATATAAAATTATTAAAACATTTTTGTCATGTGTATCTATAAATAAAGTATACATAGTACCACCTCTCGTGCCTTATTATACCACAATTAGACCAAAAGAAAAAACTCTTTCGAGTCTTATAATACTGCTTCACATAAGTCTTCGTATTTTTGTCCATATGGAGTGAAGACTAATACTCTTGAATTGTCACCAACGACTTTGAATTTTATTTCTAGTCTTTCTTCTGGTAATTGTCCTTCAATCATTTCTGGCCATTCAATTATGCAAACACCTTCTTTGTTAAGGTAGTCATCTAGACCAAATTCTTCTGTTGCGTCATCTAATCTATAAACGTCCATATGGTATAATGGCATTTCACCATCTGGATATTCTTTTACTAGGCTAAACGTTGGACTAGTAATTGTTTCATTGATTCCTAAGGCTTTAGCAAATCCTTTAACAAATACTGTTTTACCACTACCTAATTCACCATCTAGGCAAATTACCATACCTGGAAATTTTTCACTTTCGATATTTTCAGCAATCTCCATTGTGTCTTCTTCAGATCTTGATGTATATTTATAATTCATATTATTGTCGAGTAGACGCCTCGACTGCACCTCTCTTTCAAAACTTAGCAAGTATGTGTTATTAAGGATGTCACTATATCTTGCATTATCTAAATAAATTATAACAATATTAATTTTATAATTTCAATATATATGTAATTATTTGACATAATTAGAATGAACTTAAACAACTATTTATTTTATTATATATAAATTCTGCACCTTTTTGGGTATAATGTATTCCCTCATTAGTTTCAATCATACTAGTATAATTTGGTGTATTTACAAATGGTGTATAAGTATCACAATACTTTACATTAGAATATCCCGAACTGAAGGCAGACTTTAATTTATTATTAAGAACTTCAATATTTGAATTACGACAATATTTAGCTATATTATCATTGCAGGGATTTACACTAACTATCAAGATATTCGCTTTTCCATTAACTTGATTTATTATGTTCTTATACGCAGTAACCCAGTCTTGTGTTGTGTTGTTAACACCATAATTTAATACTAAATTGTAACGATGATTTGGGTCACTATTTATTTTAGAAATTGCTTGACTAACGTCTGAGTTAAAGGCGGTCATTGCTCCTCCTGATGTAGCATAGACACTGTCAGTAGATTTTAAATTTATTTGAGATTTAAAACCAACTGTTCTTGAGTCACCTACAAATAAGTCACCATATGCGTTATTCCCAGATCCTGAACTATTATTTGAAGTACTATTATTTTGCGATTGATTGGCTTTTTGTTGTTCTTTTTCTTCGCGTTCTTGTTTTAATACTTCATTCTTTTTAGCTTGTTCTTCTTTTTGTTTTTTTAGCTCTTCGGCGCTCTTCTTGTTGTCTTCTTCCTGCGCCTCCTTGCGCTCCTGCGCT
>CASPWD010000006.1 GCA_949425635.1 uncultured Bacilli bacterium
TCAAATACAATTGACGTACCTTCTAAAATATAATTTGTTTTTATACCATTTACTACCTTAGATGTTCTAATACCATTTAAGTTATACTTATAACTAATATTCTTAGTCCCATCACTATAAGTAGCCAATTCCCTACCATTCATCCAAGTTAATTTCTTATTACCAATAGTTAATGGATTACCTATTTCATCATATGTAATCTGCTCATTATTAAACTTAGTTAATAAATCTTGCCAGTTACTGTTTGTATATTCATACTTATCTTCTTTAACTAAATTAGTTGTATTATAAGTATAAGTTTTCTTACTTAAAATATTACCATAATTATCATAACTATATTCTTTAGTTAAATTATTAACTAAATCGTCTTCACGAGTAAGTTCAGATAACTCATCATAATAATATTTATGAATTAAACTATTACCTTTCCTTATCTCTGTTATATTACCCAACTTATCATATGTATAATTATATATTGTTCCATTATCATTTACTTTATCAACTAATGTACTAGTTTTATAAGTCTTTGTAATATAACTATAATCAGTATTATACTTACCATTAATGTTTTGATTAGTTAATCTACCTAATAAATCATAATTATAATTAAATATACTTTTACCATTTATTAACTTAGTTAATGCATTATCATTATTATATTCATAATTATAAACATACTTATTATCTAACTCTTCTGTCTTCTCTATAACATTATTATCTTTATCATACTCATAAGTAGTTTCATAATTATCACTATTTCTATAAGTACTTAACCTACTAGCAAAGTCATATTCATATAAATGAGTCATATCATTAGATTCTAACTTAGATACTCTATTTAAATTATCATAATAATTAGTATAAGTATCATTTTCTTTAAGTACACTCTCCAACCTATTTAATTCATCATATTTATAATTAATAGAAGCACCATTACCATAAGTAATCTTAGTTAAATTACCATTATGTGGTTCATAAGTATTATTTACTAAAGTATTATTATTTATTTTAACACTAGATGTATTATTAAAATTATCATAATTAAATTTATAATTATCTGTACCAAATATAATATCTGATAAATTATTATTACTATCATATTTATAAGACACTTTATGATTATTTTCTTCTATATCCGTAATTCTCAATTTATCGTCATAAGTATAATTAGTCGTAACATCATTTGGATTAGTCATACTTTTCAATAAACCATTTGTTGTATTAGAATCATAAGTACATGTATTACCTAAAGCGTCTTTTACACTTTTAATAAATCGTCCGTCATCACTATATTCTGCACTACTTTCGATAAATAATCTTTTCTCCGCTACTTCAAATAAGAATTGTTGACTAGTATTATCTTTAGTATAAGTAGTTAAAGATAACATATGATCTGTATTAAAAGTAATAGCTAAATCATTAGTGAGTGTTTTTATTGTATAACTTTTATTTGTATTCTTTATTAATTCAAATATATTGTTATTATCTCCATATTCTACTTTTAATGCTCCATTATTATCTTTTATATAATAATTATTTAATACTGTATATTGTATTTTTACTTTATTATCACCTAATAATATAAGTTTAAATACATCATGAGAACATTGATTTTCTCTTATCATTAACGTTTTATCTGGTTTTATATATAGATATGAATCAGTACCTCTAGCTCTTATATAATATTTTTTATTTTCTAATTCTTCAAATACTCCTGTATTAGTAATGACTGTTCGAATAGGATTACTATACTCATCATATTCTATCTCATTAGTAATACTACTAGGAGAAATAGCTCTTCTTAAACGATCTACTACTTTTTCATCATATTCATATTTATAACTATTTCCTAACGGAGAAGTTGCTTTTATTAATTGATTGTTATTATTGTAATCAAATTTACTTGTTTCATTAGCTGAGTCCACACTAGAGACTATATTACCTTCATCGTCATATACAAATGAAAATCCTTCTAAATCTTTAAACAAAGATATATTAGTAATATAAAAATCATCTATCTCTCTAAAAACATTAATATTAAAATCAACATTATTATAATCAGCTTTTGCAACAAATTTCTTAGAGTAGAAATGCCAATCATCATTAAAATCCGTTATTCCATACTCTACATCTGTATCATTATCTTCATAATCGAGATATTCAAAATGTAAATTTGGTTGAACGAATGAAGCTTCTGGATTTAACATTATAGATTCTTCTGTTGGAATATATTGTCTTCCCTCATTCTTATACCAGAAAGATAACTCGTAAACATCACCCTTCTTACCCTTAATATTATAATAACTACTAAGTGTTGTCTGAATAGAAGGACTATTAATAAATCTTAAAGCTTTTATGCCATTATCTATATTAACAACTTCGACACTTGGATCAGTTTCTTCTATTTCATAATTCCATTCATAACCAGTTCTTTTGCTAGATTCGATATTATAAAAATTTGTTCCATCTTTAAAAGAACTATTATTTACTAAATTATAGTAATTAGCTATCTTACCATTTTCTAATTGAACATCATCTATATAGAGTTCACCTAACTCATTTGGTGTAATAGTTATTTTTAAATCGTTAGTAGCAGTTTCAGGATAGAAAATAGTTACTTGCTGTCTTACATATTCATTATTTATTTTTGTTATAGGTATTTCAGTTTTAGAACTTTCATTATTTCCATAACTTAAAGATAATGTATATGGAATATTATTTTTTATATAAGCACTAAATGTATAATACTTTCCTTTTTCAACTTTCTTTTCTAAATAAATACTAGATGCTCCCTCACTTATTTTACTAACATATAAAGAGTTATTACCATAGTGTCCATCTGCTGTTACAAGTAAATCTATCTTATCATTTGTTTTACTAAATACCGTATTCTCTGTATTTTCAAAGGAAGAATCGTTAATTAAGTTATCTACTGTCTTTAATACAAAGTTATCTTGTTTAATTTTATTTACACTAGAAGTCCCTACTTCACCATAAATATAAGTTTTACCATAAGCATCATTTAGATTACTATCTTTATCTAAACTAGTTATACCATCTGTATTACCTTGATTATTAAATGTATAAGTATTAATCAATCCTTTACAATCTTTAACCATTGTTGACTTCAAGTTATAAGTAAACTCTAAAAAGTCACCTTCTTCATTATCTCTACCATAATTAATCACTTTAGATATTCTATATGTATAATCGTTAAGATATTCATACTCTGTATATAATCCATTAGAATTTAATATTTTATCTATTAATTTGTCTGTATTATAAGATATAGTAGTCACGTTACCTAAGTTCTCTATAGATGTTATTTGATTATTAACTAAAGTAGCTATAACAGTTTTATATGGACTTATAAATTTAATTGTATTAGTTCCATAAGTAATATTAATTTCATTATTAGAAGCATCTATTATTTTAGTTATTCTGTTACTACTATCATATTTTATAGTTATTGTATTACCACTAGTATCTTTTATTTCTTCTAAGTAATAAATATCATTATGTTTTACATATTTACTAGTATTTTTATCCTTATCAGTCATTATGTAATTATTATCTATTTTTTCTATTGTAAGAAATAAACCATCTTCGTCTTTATAAATGTCACCTTGCTTATAAAAGTAATGTATAGCACTTGTTTCATCTAAGTATTTTAGTAATTCGTTATTTACTTCTTCAATCATTTGAATATAATTTGGTTTAAAACTTAATCCACATCCATAATCTTTAGGTTCTGTTGTATTAGCAATATCTGAAGTATTATATGTTAAATAAAGATTTGCTGGCAATGGTCCTCCTACTGTATTCGCTACATTAAATGTAGATACTAAGTTACCATTATAGTTATTTATATAACTAGAGCCCAAATCATGACCATTAGACGTATAAGTTAAATAATTATCTAGTCCACTAAAACTCTTAAAATTTATTCTTACTCTTGGATGAACTACATTATTTTCAAAGTTTTTAGAAAAGAACTCTCCACTAACTACCTTACTATTATATACTTCATCATAAGCCTTTATCATTAAACCATAGTTAGGTTCATTATTGTACCAATCTTTTACCATGTTAGTAATATCTACAGGGATGATAGTAGGATTTTCTACTATCATTTCATTACCATCAATTTTAACAGGAGATCGATTAGCAAAGAAAGTTTCTTCTATCTTTTTATTATATTTATTATTCATATCATTCCACTTTGCACTAGTCTCTGTCCAATATTGTGTTATTTTATGTACAGTAAGTTGTTCATTAGAAGCAAATTCATCATAATCCTTTTTTATATACCCTGTTAAGAATAAATTAGCTTTAACCATAGCATAACTAGAGGGAATGGTAGGAAGAGTAAATTGTAATAATGTCCTATTTGGAATATCTTTATTATTTACTCTTTCTATTCCTGCTTTTATTATATTTTCTTTATAAGTAGATACATTTTCATCTCCAGGATAAATATATGTATCTATAACGCTATTACTCGTCTCATCTTCTAATACTGCTCTATTTCTATCTTCAGCAGTTTTTATTTCTTCATATTTATTATCTTTTAAATAATGTATAGGATAATCATAAATATCTATATCAATTGATTTATCTTTATTTAAAAAACGTTTAGTATTAGCTGTTCTAAATTCTATTAATTCTTTTCTATCTTCCATAAAATAACACCTCTAACTAACTCTTTTCCAGATATTGACTGAAAGGAATGGTGGCATGTTATTATGTGCTTTTCCTCCACCTGAAGGTGCAGTTGATCCCCATACATAATCATCAAAAGAGTCTCCAGATATTACATAGTTTGTTCCTGAAGAACTATATGCACATCTTCCTCTACCCAAGTTTTTAGCTGGTACCCAGTTAGCCCCATAGTTTGAAGGATTATGAGCATGTGTTGGCATTTCTGCTATTGTTAAAGTATGATTTACTTCTCCACCTGTTTTACCTAATGCATAAGGAGCACTAGTATTGTTAGAAGCTAGAAGAAATTTTCCAACTATTTGTTCCCAACTCCCTACAAATAAGGTTCCAGGATTAACTTCGTTTGTACTAATATAGATAGCTCCTACTGGATATATTTTATTGAAAATTGCTTCAAAACTTAATAAGTTGTTTTCTGATGTATTAAAGTTAATACTATTTACTGTTAAATTTCCCTCACTATCTAAACTAAATTTATTACTTTGTGATGTAATGCAATTAGCATTAATATTATTAGCTTCTATATCTAAGCCATTTTCTGTTTCTGTAAAATATTTATTATAATTATTATTCATTTTTTATCATTCCATTTCTATTTTTTATTTGTTATAATGGAATCAAAGATGAGCCGCTAACTCTCTTTGATTCATTTGAGTTTTTTACTCAAGTGTTTGTCTTAGTATCTTAATATAGATACTTTTTTTATTGTTTCATATTTAAATCACCACTTTCTTTAAGAGACTCTGTTCATCTCTTAAATTCACTTTAAATCAAAACAATCAAAAAAGCTATCGCTAATTTGGCGATTTAAAAATCGCATTTCGAGCGACTCAACTTTGGCTTAAATACGGGCAAAAATTTAAAAAGTCGCTTTTTCGGCGACTTGAAAATCGCTCAAAGTGCGACTCGAATCGCTTAAAATGCGACTTTATTTTTTTATTATCCATTAAATAATACCTCATATTGCTATAACAAAGTCAAAAAAAGAGCATTGATTTTATCAATACTCTAAACATTATATAATCTTACTCAATAATTTTGTCGCCTTCTTCAAGCATAGTCACAATACTTATTGCATAACCTTTATTAACGTCATCAACTAGAACTCTAGTAACAGCACCTATTATTAAATCATCTTGAATTATAGGAGAACCACTCATACCTTGGACAATTCCCCCACTCATTTCTAATAGGTCTTTATCTACTACTTCAAAATAAATATTTTTTTCAGGAGTATCCGTATTTATTTCCAATATTTCTATTTCGTAATCTTTTATTTCATTATTAGTATCTGTAGTATGAATATAAGCTTTCCCTAAAGATACTTCATCAATCTTTCCAACTTTCATTAAATCCTTATTATTGTTTCGTGTTTCTTCTATTTTTCCAAACACACCATAGTTAGAATTTTTTTCTATTGTGCCAAATGTTGAATCTTTATCAATATTTGCATTCTTACTACCAGGAGTTCCATCAACACTCTTTGTAAAACTTGTTACATCAGCATCATAACTTTGACCTGTTCTTATTTCAATTTTTTGATTAGTATTCGATACATTTAAAGCATGCCCCAAAACTCCATAAACATTAGTATTAGGATCGATATAAGATAACGTCCCTATTCCTAAAATATTAGCTTTTACATACAATCCAGTTCGATATGTCCCATTATGTAAACTCAAACTCATCTTGCTATCAAACTCATCATTATTTCTTAATACAGTTATATTAACAGTATCATTTTCCATATGTTTATCTATTAAATCAACTAATGACGTAGTATCTAAAACTGTTTCGCCATTTACCTTTAATATCTTATCTCCTACTTGTAAATCTTGATTTATTAATTCTCCATTTATTTTATAGAACCCAACTACCATAACACCTTTACTATTTACCTCAATTCCAAGAGTTTCACCACCAGGTATTATGTATTCGCTATACGCTAAAACATAAACAGGAAATAATAAAATAATTATATAAACTAAAAAATTTAATCTTCTCATAATATCACCATCAGTATTATAATGGTCTTTTTCGAAAAAAATAAAAAAGCAATTATTGGCAATTGCTTTTATTGTTGATTTCCATTATTTGGATTAACATTTTGTGAACCCATCTGTCCATTTGTAACAGGTTGTACTGGTTGAACTGGACTAGTAGGTTGAACAGGTTTTACAGGTTGAGTAGGATTCATAGGTTGTTGTGGCATTGCTTGTTGCATAGGTTGTTGAGCACCTGAAGCCATAGGTTGAGCAGGATTCATGTTCATATTAACTGCAACGTTACCACTAACATAATTCAATGCTTTGTTTACGTATTCATCAATTTTAGCTGACATAGAATTTTTCTTAGATGGTTGTCCAGTTAATACGGAAATAACAAATCCTAGTTTTATAAGACTAAACATTATTGAAACAATACCATCTACAATACTCTTACCAGCATTGATTAATCCCACAAGTTTTTCAGCATCTAATTTATCTGCATAATCTAAGTAAGAATTAATAGCACTTACAACAGACGTAACTCCACCAGTTGCTACTCCAATACCACTCATTAAAATATTCCATCCAGTAGTTACTATTGTATAACCTACAAAAAATGTAATAACTTTAACAGCAACATCTTTCACCTTTTCTTCAACTTCACAGAATATAAACATAAATAATGTTACTAGCAACAATGTCTGCCATCCTGCAAACAAAGAAGCAACCAACATAATTGAAGCCAATCCTGTATTCATTTTTATTTTGTTCATTTCTTTACTCCCTCTCTATTATCCAATTATAACATATTATCATTTATGAAACTATTATTTTATATATACTATTATCGATAATTACAAATTCTTTTTCAATATCAATATAACTTCCAGATACTTCTAATATGTTATTCATTTCTGAATCATATAATTTCAGTTTTAACGAACTTCCATAATCATCTATATAGCCCGAATAAATAGCATTCTTAAATATAAAATCACCATACTCATTATCTACTAATTCGCCATTCAAGTTATAAAACGCCAATTTTTTTTCACTATCATTATCTAAATATGCAATCTTAACTATATTATCTGTAACATATACAATACTTTCTACTTTATTTAAATCATCAACATTTATCGTTGAAACACTTTCGAATTTCTTATTATATATTGTTATAACTTTATTTTTATCCATTGTATATATAATATCGCCAATTCCATAAGCAACTTCTTTTATATTTTCTGTAATCTTATTATCTAATAAAACATACAGATTATGCTTATTATATTCAGTACCATTAAAATTTTCATTAACGTTATTTACAACACCTAAATAATTACCTATTACTTCTAACTTAATACTATTATTTTTATTTCTAAAATCATACCTAATCAAATCATCATATTCCATACTATAACCTGTCAGATTATCATAATCACTATTAAATAAAGCCATCTTGTTTTGATTATTTACTACTAAAAAATAATTTTCATAACCATCTATAACTTTATAATTAAACTTCATCAAAGTATTACCATCTTTATCAACAATTCCATATTTTCCCTTCGTATTTTGAGCAATAAAAGAATTATTATATGTATTAATCATATTTTGATACTTAAAATCAATAATTACATCTCCAGCTCTATTAACAACTCCATATAACTTATCACTATTTTGTACAACAAAATAATTTTCATTATATGTTATTATTGCTTCATCTGTCTCTTTATCTCCTATAAACTCCTGATTATCTAAGACAATAAAACCTGTATTATCTAAAGGAATTAAATTAGAAGAATTTTCATTCTTTTCAATAAATCCAATTATATACTCCTGCCCTTTATTAGAATAGATTAAAGGCTTAGCATTTTTTATATTATCTATTTTATAATAAGTACTTATATTATTTCCGTCAAAGATATAAGTATTTAAAGCATTATTTAAATTATTATATATTAAATAGTTTCCATCTTTTAACATATATATACCTTCATAATATATATCTTCTAATCCATTGTATATTTCCTTACCATTACTATCTATAATAATACTTATTTTATTGTTATCATAAGTTCCTATAAAATATTTATCACTTAAAATACTAAGTTTATAATCCGAAGAATATATTTGTTGTAACTTAACACTAGAAACATTCTCTGTTTCTTTTTTATTTCCTAAAAGCGAAATAATTATAAATGATATTACCACTATCAAAAGCATTAAAATTATTCCAATTACTATATATTGATTTCTTTTTTCGTTTTCCATTACTATCACTTCTAATAAGATTATATCAGATATCATTCAAATTAAAAAGGTGATTTTACTCACCCTTATAAACTAAAATATATTCTTCATTAGTTAGATAATAAAACATGCTATCTTCAATACTATTATGTAATTTATTATTTAATAAATCTTTATTAACACGAATCTTATTTAATTCCTTATTATCAAATTGGTAAGAAATTTCATGATTTGCATTATTATAAGTAATTTCAATATCATTATTCATATAAGAATAATCTTTAATTTCACTTATTTCTTTTCCTGTTTCATAATCATAATATATTTCACTATCTAGTTTAATTTCTATAGTACTTTCATTTAATAAACTTACAATTGCTCTACTATTATAGTCATAATTGCTAATATCTATATTATACATTTCATTTAAATCTTGATCATAAAAAGTATATGTTTTTTTAGTTTTATCAAACGAATAGATTAAACTATTATTTAAATTAACAATGAACTCATTTTCTTCTATTATTTTATAACTTCCATCACTATTAATTACATAAGTTTCATGTTTATCATAATTCAAACTATCACTATATTCTTTATAGTTAACAGTAAGAACATATTTATCACTAATTTTATATGCTACAAAAGTCTTAAAATCATTAAGATAATTATACTCTTCGTTTTCTGATAATTTTTGATAATCAAAATCATATTCACTAACTAACTCATATTGTTCATTCATTATAGCCAACTTATCATTTTTGCATACAACATAGAATCCATTATTTCTATCAATAAAATCATATTCAAAGTCAATAATCTTCTTTAATGATTTATTAACAATTCCATATTTTCCATTTCTAATAACTATATATTCATCATCTTTATTAGTAAACATTCCATCATACTGTGGTGTTACAATAACTTTATTATTTTCGATATCATACAACCCATATTTTTTATCGTTCTCTTTTAAATTATTTATAACAATATATCTTTCATCATAGGTTATAACTTCCTCATTATCCTCTTTTAAGTTTATAGAATCTCCAAATAACTGATAATCATCAAGTTCTTTTACTTCATCATCTATTAAACTATAAATATATGACTTATTAGTTTCTTTCATATCTTCATCATACATACTCTTAAAAGCAGTAAATCCAACTAATTTAAATTCATTAGTTATTTCGTCATAATATTTTATAGGACTAAAATAAGCTTTACTTTCAGATAACTCCTTAATTTCTTCTAGTTCATTATTCTTCAAGACATATAAATTAATTAAATTTGAGTAGCCAGCATCTTCAACTCTCGTTATATAAAGATTTCCATCTATTCCTTCATATATATTAGTATATTTAAAATCACCTTCATATAAAACATTAGCTTTTAAATCCATTATCTTATATACTATTTTATTATCATACTCAATTAAATATTTTTTATTCAATACATCTAAAGTATGTCCATCTTCACTAATGTATTTTAAAGATTTATAATCTACTACCTCATTATTTGATGTCTCATTACTAAAATTACGCTCTTCACTATAAAAATGTGTATACCAATACCAACCAGCAAAAGCAACAGTAAATACGATTAAATCTATTACTAAAAAAGCTTTAATTTCATCTAAAATTCTATAAACTTTTTCTTTTTTTTCATCTAAAATCTTCTTATTTTTTTTACGACTTGCTTTTTTTACCTTCTTTACTACCTTTTCATCATTTTCAGGCTTTACGGTTTTAACATTAACTTTCCTTGCCATACCACACCAATCCTTACTCTTACTTACAATACAAATATTATATCATTGTCTCATAAAAAAAAGAAGATTTATTCTTCAATTTCAAAATCTTCTAAAGCACCATTTTCTTTTAAAATTTGATTTACTTTTTCAGTGGCACTATTTAATTTATCACTGCAAGCTTTAGCAAGCTTCATTGCCTCACTATATCTTTCAATAGCTTTATCCAAATCAACATTTCCTGCTTCTAATTCTTTAACTATATTTTCTAATTCAACCAAATTTTCTTCAAAAGTTCTTTCTTTTTCCATTCTAACTTATCTCCTTTACAACTGCACTGATATTACCTTTATGCATTCTTACATTTATAGTATCATTTTCTTTTAAATTACTACTATCTTTAACAATTTGTTCATCCTTTGTAACCAAACTATATCCTTTATCTAATATATTCAAAGGATTTAATAATTCTAACTTATTTATAATAATCTCATACTTATGTCCATTATTACTTATAATATTTTTCATTTCCTTATTAAGTAATTCATTTAATGACTTCAGTTTTTCTTTCTTAGGTTCATATGAACTCAAAGGATTTTTCAATACATAACTTGTTTTAATATTATCTAATCTAACTTTATAATCATTTAATAGCAGGTTGACATTATTATTTAATCGATCTATATAACTATCAAGTTTCTGCTCTTTAACTTCATAGAGCGCAAGTGGATTCTTTAATACATACGCATTTTTAATATTATCTAATCTATTAGTATTAGAATTAATAATCCCTTTCATATTTTCATTAAGTCTTATTGTATATTGATTTATTAAAGTTCTCAAGTCCATTATATTTGGTACTGCCATCTCAGCCGCTCCTGTTGGTGTTGGAGCTCTTAAATCAGCAACAAAATCAGCTATAGTAAAATCCACTTCATGTCCTACAGCACTAATAACAGGAATTTTTGAAGCATAAATTGCTCTTGCAACACACTCTTCATTAAATGCCCACAAATCCTCTATAGATCCACCACCACGACCACATATTATTACATCTAAATCGTAATCTTGAGCTCTTGTAAGTTGTAAAACAATACTTTCTTTCGCTCCAACTCCTTGAACTAATGCTGGAAATAGAATCGTCTCACAAATTGGATATCTTCTTTTTATCGTACTTAGGATATCTCTAATCGCTGCTCCTGTTGAGGCTGTTATAATACCAATTTTTTTAGGAAATCTTGGAATAGCTCTTTTATGAGCTACATCAAATAAGCCTTGTTGTTCCAACATCTTCTTTAATTTTTCATATTCTAAATAAAGATTACCAATTCCATCTAATTGCATATCTTCAACATATATTTGATATCCACCATTAGCTTCATAAACAGTAACTCTTCCACTTACTAATACCTTCATTCCATCTTCTGGTTCAAAGTTCATTTTACTAGCATTAGACGAAAACATTACTGCCGCAATTCTACTATTCTCATCCTTCAAAGTAAAATACATATGTCCTCTTGTATGATGTTTAAAATTACTTATTTCACCTTTAATATAAACCTTATTAAGTTCTGGCTTATTATCAAACATGTTCTTTATAGCTCTATTTAAAGCCGTAATACTAAAATATTTTATATCCATAACATCACCATCACATAGTATCCATTATACCAAACATTAGTTTAGTAAACAAGTAAAAATTTTAGAAAAAAAACTAAGTAAATTTTATTACTTAGTTTATCTATCTTCCTATAAATCTTTTTCTTACTTTAGATAATACATAAGGAACACTTCTTACTAAACCATTCGTCTTTACTCCTTCAAAAATCTGCGATCTACTCTCTATTTTATTTCTAGTTAAGAAATAGGAAAAAGTATTAATTCTAACCATATCTAAATCATCAAAATCTGTTTCCATTGCTTCTAAAAATTCTATCAAAGCTTCTGGAAGTTCTCTAATTCTTTCCAATAAAACATCATGTTTTATGAACACTCTCTTATTATCAAGTCGAACTATAAAATCTTGTTCTAATGGATAAATCTCTTTAAATGATTCTAAACTACCATTAACTATATTTTGCACTTTATTTGGATTCTCTGCAAATCTCATTCTTGCATCTCCTAAATAAGACAAACTACATAATGTATCATAAATATCTACCATTGTTGTAACTTTATCAGAGAATAAACAAGCAACAAAAAGAGCACACTTTCGATTATATTGTATAACATCATCTATAAAATCTTCACTTTGTATATTTAATATCGGCTTTTGAAATCTTCCCGCAATAAATAAATTATTCCAAGTTGATAAACTAGCTAAAAAGTCTTGTATTTCAATAACACCATATTTAAAGCGAAATCCTTGGTCTTGAATACTACTAAAATAAGTTATATTATTTCTACCTTTTATTTTTGCTACATTTTTTCTACTTAGATGAATCTTTCCTATAAAAGAATAATCACCTGGATTATTTTCCATATTAATCATATGCCAAGTTCTAATATCGTCTACAGCAAAAATAACATCAGTTTGGACATCTCCCTCATCACTTCTAACTTGTTTAAATACTCCAGATCCATATCCAAATACGCCAACTGCTTCAGGCCTTTTAGAAGAAAATTTCTCTATTACATCTCTTTTCTCCATAACACAACACCCCTTAAATGCGTTTATTATAGCATGTCAACCTATCATTTCCTAAACTTTTTTCCTTTATTTTACTAATCTATGTAAAGATGACTATAATTTTTCTTAATTTATTTAAAAATTTAAAAGACTAACTTTTTATTAGTCAGTCTTATTATTATCTTATTTCAAATTAAGCAAAGTTAAATATTTAGGAATTCCTTCTGTTTTTAAATATTTTGTTTTATTATTTTCAACATATATTTTAAGAAATAATTTTTTAAAATTTAACATGTTCATATAATTGTTTGTTATGTTATTCTCCTCCTTCATCTAATAGCTTTAATCTTTTCTCTCTATTTATCAAACCAAGCATCTCTAAATCAACCTCATTAAGTTCATCACCAATTGCAATTAATCTTTTACTAATCTCTTCTGTACAATAATCTGACTTATATTTTAATTTATGCTCTAATGAAGCCCATAAATCCATCGCTAAAGTCCTAATTTGAATTTCTGCCTTTACATACTCTTGTCCATTTATTAATTCAACTGGTACTTCCACTATCAAATGATAACTTCTATATCCACTAGGTTTAGGAACTTTAATAAAGTCTTTCTCATTAATTATATGGATAATCTTACTATTTCTTAATATTTCTATTAACTCATAAACATCTGCTAAAGATGCACATATAATTCTAACTCCCACAATATCATTAACATAAGTTGTAATATTCTCTAAAGTAAAATCCAAATTATCTTTATACAACTTATTCATAATACTATCAGCTGACTTAATCCTTGTCTTAATATGTTCAATCGGATTATATTTCTTTATATATTTAAAATCATCATTAATAATTTCTAATTGTGTTTCTAGAACTTTTAATGCTGAAATATATTTAATCATAATATTATCTAATTTATTCAATTCTTCTTCTATTGTCTTCAGTTCAAATCCTCCTCTAACTTAAATTATATTCCATTATTCTTATTATTTTCTTATTCAAATCTTAAAAATAATTAAAATGATACAAAAAGAAGTTGAGCCCATATACCTCAACTTCTTCAATATACCACTAACCTAAGTTTACCATATTTTATTAAATTTATAAAGAATAAACAAACCTTTTGTTCCTTAATTTACATATTATAGTATAATAACTTAAAGGACTGATATTTATGATACAAATAGGCGTTGATTTAGTTAAAACAGAAAGAATGATTAATTTAAAACATCTTGATAAAATATTTACAGAACATGAACTTGCTTACTTAAATAATCACCGAAGTATTGACACAAAAGCTGGCATGTATGCTGCAAAAGAAGCTTTACTTAAATCTTTAAAATGTGGTCTTGAAGGTTATTCGTTTTTAGAAATAGAAGTTCTTCATAATGACCCAGGAACTCCCTACCCCTATTTTAACTTTTATGGAAATTTAAAAAAAGAAATAGATAAAAATCAATATAAATTTGATTTATCTATTTCTCATGATGGCGACTACGCCATTGCTACTGTAATTTTATACAAATCTAACTAATTAATTCTTTATATTTTTCTAAATCTATATTCCAACTACTATAATAAGGATCATTTTTATGATCTTTTAAATTGTATTTTTTTGACAAATAATCTCCCATATATGAAGATACTTTTAAAGCTCCACTTGTATTCAAGTGATCTCCTTTATCTAAAGTATCTTTTTGCCAATCTATCTCGATTTCATCAACAAAATTTAAGTCAATATAATCAATATTTAATCGTTCTGCCATTTCACTCATTCCTTGATGTCTTCCATAATTCCAATTTTTTAGACTCTTAGAACTAACAAGCAATACTTTAATACCTCTCGATTCGCATAATTCTTTAATTCTTTTTACATAATATTCATTTAAATAAGGAACTTCTACTTTCTCCTTATTTTTCTTCATGTAATCTTTATTTTCTACCGAATCAATGCCCTTTCTTACTCTAAATCCTTTTGTTGCATCAGTATAGGTATAATCCTTATGTAAATCAAAATCTCTAATACTCATCTTTTTCCATCTATCATGATACTGAAAAAATGGAATTAAATTATTAGCTTCCCCTGCAATAGCATTAAATACACTATATTTTCTAAATAACGTATTTGTCTCTATAACAACAACTTGAGGATTCTGCGTTCTTAAAGCATCTTTTAAATAATAATACTGATTATATATTCTTTGGGCACTAACTCCTATAACATAACTAGTAAATCCATATTCATCATACATATGAAATGGAGAAAATGACGTATAGGATTCAGAATCTCCCATAAATATTACATCTATTGAGTTTTCTTTTTCGCCTAGAATACCATGAGCTTCGACTTGATGCATTCCACTTTTACTTGTATTATCCTTTGGTGCAAATACAAAGGATAATACAAATATTAATAGACAAAGTATTAGAAAGAAAATACCTGATTTAACTATATTTTTAAACTTCTTCATAAAATAAAACCTACTACTTACTCTACTTTCTTATTAAAGTTAACTAAAGCTTCTTCATAACTTGAATACTTACTATCACCACGATGATCTTCTAAATTATAAGTTTCTTTTAAATATGGTCCGATATAATCACCAATCTTTAAAGCTCCATAATAATTTAAATGTTCTCCTGCGTCATAAGAGTCATTAGTCCAATCTATATCAATATCTTGTACTAAATTCAAATCAATATAAGGAATATCGTACTCTTCTGACAATCTTTGAAAACTATTATGTCTTGCATAATTCATACTCTTCATAGTAATTGTACTAACCATCATAAACTCTATATCGTGTTCTTCACATAATTTTTGCATTCTCTCTAAATACATTTCATTTTCCTTAGAAATATTCTGATACTTTTTATTTTTCTTCATATAATCATTTTCAACACCTGAAACAACATTATCTATCTTTTTATATCCTTTTGTTGGATCAGTATAGGTATAATTTATTTTTGTATTAAAATCATTTATTGTTAAATTTTTCCATCGATTATGATATTCGACAATAGGAAAATATCTTGAAACTTCTGCACGTATTGCCTCATCAGTTGGATACTCTCTTAACATAGCTCCATTTTCAAAGACCACTACTTTAGGATTTTGAGTCTTTAAAAAAGTCTCTAAAAAACTATATGTCTCATACATTTTCTGTGCAGGAGTTCCTATTGTAAATGAAGTAATCCCATAATCCTCATATAATTGAAGAGGAAAGAAAGACGCATACGCTAATGAATCACCAATAAATAAAACATCTATTGTATCTTCTTTCTCTGCCAAGAAACCATGTGCTGCAATATTACGCATTCCAAAATCTCCTAGATTATTTTTAGGCACAAAGATAATTGAAAATATCCATAGTAAACCAAAGAAAATACAAAGAAATAAAATTGGCTTAATATAATTACAATATCTGTCCATAGTCATTCACCTGAAAACTTGCATACATTGGATCTACTGGAACATATCCAGTTCCATAAGCTCCAAATATTAAAATGTAGAATATTAATGCATAATATACTGCCCATCTTAAAACAATCGGCTTCTTAGCAAGACTTTCTCTAATCTCCACATTCTTTTCTTTTAAAATACTTATTACAAATATAATAACCAAAGTGACACCAATTATTATAAAGTCATATTTATCTAATCCTAAAGAGAAAATTGTCTTATTAGTAAAGCTTACTAAACTAAATTCTGTAAATATCTTTTTAAATATTATTAAACCTGCTTTTAAACCTGGTGCTCTAAAGAACATTTCACCAAATATTACTATTATAACTGTTTTAATTATATTAAATAATCGAATAAATACATTTTCACGACTTATATGTGTCTTATCATAAAATAATCCAAATAAAGGTGCAAATATATTTCCAAGTAATATAAAGAAGAAATGATACATTCCAAAAAATATATAATTATATCCAGCACCATGCCATATACCATTACTTAACCAAACAGCAAATAATGCAACACTACCAGCTACCAAAGGTCCAAAATGACTTCCTAATTTAGGTTTTAAAGCTTTAGTAGTCTTCTTTGAAAATTTAGACAATGAAATTGGATAAAAGATATAATCTTTAAACCATGTTCCCAAAGTAATATGCCATCTTGCCCAGAAATCAGATATGTTCTTTGCAAAAAATGGTTGTCTAAAATTCTCTGGTAATTTTACACCAAATATTTCTCCACTACCAATAACAACATCCATTACACCTGAAAAATCCATGTATAATTGAATTGTATAAAGAACAGCTCCAGCTAAGAGTAATCCACCATCCATTGTTGCATACCCAGAAAATATTGCTTTAACTATTATATTTAATCTATCCGCAATAACGATTTTTTTTAATAAACCATACAAGATTCTTTGTATACCAAAACACATATTATGATAAGTAATTTTATTCCCAGCATATAAAGAATCTGCTGTCTCATTATATCTTGCAATTGGTCCTTCCATAACTTGTGGGAAAAACGCCATATATAAAGCTAGTTTAAATATATTCTTATCTGTCTCTATTTTACCTCTATATACATCAACTAAATAAGAAATTGCCTGCATCGTATAAAAAGAAATTCCAATAGGTGCAGCAAACTTATATTGTTTAATATGCAAAGGAATCTTAAATAAATCAAAGACATTATTAACATTCAAACAAAAGAATGATAAATACTTTAACGATACTAAGAATCCTAATTGAATGATAATTCCAAAGAATAAAATTTGCTTTCTCTTTTTTAAGTATTTTGCTCTTACTTCTTTTTTATTTTCTTTCTCTGTAACGAATAACTCTTCCTCTTCACATCTCTTATTATCGCGAAGCCACAATCCAAAGTGATGCATGGAAAAAGTTGTAATAATTAAATATACCAACAACTTTCCACTTAATAAGTAGAAAAATATATAACTAGCTATAAGCAAAATAAATGGTTTAACTTTTTTAGGAAATACTTGATAAAGAAACATAACTATTGGCAAAAACACCAATAGATATGTTAAATCACAATACTGCATATTGCTTATTCTTCCTCTTGTAACCTAGTAATTAAAGCCATAATATTTTTTACAGAATTAAAATTAGCTGGTACAATTTCAACAGTTGGAATAACAACATCAAAAGCATCCTCAATTTCAGCTATCAATGACAAAATAGATAGTGAATCCAATAAATGATCATCAATTAAAGTCTCACTATTTTCATAATCAACTCCTGGTTTAATATCTTCTAAAATTTCTAATAATTCTTTCATATTTTTACTCTCCTTCTTTATAGTTAGGTTTATTTATTTTATATGTATTTACTACATCTCTAACTAACTCATCTTTATTATTTTTTATTAATACGACTTTAGGTAAATCACGGCTTAAAAACAAAGATATACCTTCAGTAACAGAATAAGCCCCTACTTTTTTGAAAACAAATATATCTCCAAGTTCAAGTTTAGGCACTTCTAATTGTTTTACAATTAAATCATTAATTGTACACAAAGCCCCACATAAATTATACACATCATTCTCTTTTTCTTGTTTATTGTTAGACAAGATATCAAAATATGGAACTTTCATAGCCATGGACTGACCATAATATACTAATTGATGAATACCACCATCTAATATAACAAAATTGCCATTTTTATTATTTTTCATATCGACTACTTTAGTTAAATAATAACCAGCATCAGCGACTAAACTTCGGCCAATCTCTAACGTAATAGTACGTCCTTCAAAATAAGTTTTAAGTAATTCATTAAATTCATTCAAATAAGTGTCTTCATCAAATTCATCTCCTTGGAAATAATAGATTGGAAATCCTGGTCCATACTCTATCTCTTCCAAAGTAACTTGATACTTATCTTCTAAAGATTTCATAAATTCACTTACATGTTTCATTTCTTTTTCAATAATACGAAGATTATGTTTCTGTGTTCCAGCAAAATATTCTAAACCCTTAATTGTGATATTAGGGCATTTATCTGCAAACACTTTTTCTACTTCATCTTCATTGATTCCAAATTGATTGCCACTTGTAAGTCTTACTAAAATATCAATATTTCTATCATGCTTAATTGCCAATTTTTTAAGTAATTCATATTGTGTTAAAGATTCTATCGTAAAATGTCCAACTTGTTCCTTATTAGCCATGATACTAAAGAAATCATCTTCATTCTTATAAACTCCAGATAAAACAATCTTGTTTTTATCAATTTCTAGACTCTTACAAATTTCATATTCTCCATTTGAACATACTTCTAATCGATCAACGTCATCTATAATTTCTTTGATAACAAAGGAATTCGCCTTAATTGCAAAACAAAGTCCTATATTAGGTAATTTTCTTCTTAAATATTCTATACGTTTCTTTATTTCATCAATATTAAAAACATATAAAGGAGTTCCATATTTTAATGCTAACTCTTCAAAATTCATGCTTGTCCCTCCTCTATCATTGCCATCAATACCTTACGATCGATCTTACCATTCTTAGTCAAGGTAAAATTATCAAGTTGTTTAAATCTAGATGGAATCATATACTCAGGAACATTTTTCCTTAAATCTTCGACAATTGTTTCTTTCGTAACATCCCCAACATAGAAACAATATAATCTATTCTTCTTTTCATAGAATAAAGTACATACTCTTCTAACACCTTCTACACCCATGACTTGTCTATCGATTTCTTCTAACTCAATACGATGCCCTTGATATTTTATTTGAAAATCCTTTCGACCAACAAATACTAAGTCACCATCGCTATTAATTTTACCTAAATCTCCAGTACGATATATTAATTCGTTATACTTTTTATTTAATGGGTTTTGAACAAATGCCTTCTTAGTTTGTTCATCATTACTATAATAACCTAAAGCTAAGCAACTTCCAGCTACACAAATTTCTCCAGCTGAATCTACATTCGTTACTTCTTTATCTTCACTATCAAGTAATAGGATTCTTTCATTTTTAAATGCCTTACCAATAGGTAATTCTGTGTATTCTACATCTCTTCTAATACGATAGTATGTACAATTACATGTAATTTCTGTTGGCCCATACACATTTATGAATTCTGCTTCAGGCAACTTTTCCATCCACATTTTTAAGTGTTTAATCGGCATGACTTCTCCACTAAACAATATTTTATTTACAGTAGTTGGCACTTTATAATCAAGACCATGAAATGTCGTAATTAAACATAATGCTGACACTGCCCAAGTCATCGTCGTAACTTGATTATCTACTAAATAATCAAGTAACTCTGCTGGAGAAGAAAACAATCTCTTAGGTACTATAACTAATGTTGCCCCTACTCTCATAGCTGAATAAATATCCTTAACCGATACATCAAAATCAAAAGGCGCTTGATTCGCTATCAAATCATTTTCATTAAAATTAAATTCTTCAGTAAATATATCAATAAAATCAATTATTGAACGATTTCCAACTACAACTCCTTTTGGAACTCCGGTTGAACCTGAAGTAAAATTAATATAAACAGGATCTAAATCTACCTTCTGATTTCTAACTTTAGCTAATCCTTCTAAATCAACCTTTTTAGTATTTTCTAAAACATCTTCTATCTTAATAATATTTAAACTTTCAAATAATTCACATGCCTTATCATAAAATTCATTATTAGTAATAACAACTTTACTTTCTAAGACTTCATTTATTATTTTTAATCTACTATCAGGTAATTCTGGATTAATTAAACTATAACATCCTCCAGCATAAAGAACACCAAAGAAAACTTCTAGAGTTTCAATCCCTTTATCCATAAATACTATAACTGGATCATTTATTTTTAAATGGTCAATCAAATAAGTTCCTACCAATTTAGATTTCTTTTCTAACTCTTCATAACTTACTTTTCTTGACTCTTCAATTATAGCTATTTTATCTTTATTTCTTTTTGTACTCTCTTCTAAATAATCTAGCACTAATCTCATGTATTTTCCTCACTTTCTAGAGCTATACATTCTAATTTTACCAACCATTAATTAAGATATAATTAAGCCAACATTAAGATTTGTTAATATTTCACCACTTTACAACAAAACAAGAAAAAAAGACTACAAAGTAATCTCTATTTCAAACTTATATGGGCTTTTGGGTTTTGTAACTAACTTAATCTCCCCATCATGAATATCTACGACTCTCTTAGCAATAAATAAACCTAAACCTGTACCATTTCCATTTTTTCTCGATTCATCACCAGTTACAAAAGCTGTAAACAAAGTCTTTTCTAACTTTTTATCAATACCACGTCCATTATCAGCTATAACCAATTTTAACTTATCTTTTTTACGTTTTAACTTAAAATAAATAGTAACTCCTTTATCATTATGTTTTATACTATTATTTATTAAATTATCAAATAATCTAATCATTAACTTAGGATCAAAATCCTTCATATATTCTTTATCTAAAAGTTCTAATTCTAAATTATATCCTTGTAACTCTAAATCGGTATACTTAATAGCTAAATACTCACGACAAAACTCATTAAAATCTACCCTTTCAAAATTAGACTTAAAATCAGGATGCTCCATTTGTGTATACTCAAATAAAGAATCAATAATATTAGTAGCAACCTCTGATTTATTATAAATCGCATCAATATATTTATCTTTCTTATTTTCCGGAACCATATCATCTTTCAATGCTTTAGCATAACCTTTTATAACAGTCAAAGGAGTCTTCAAATCATGACTAATATTAGTAATAATACTCTGCTTTTCTTTATAAATTGCATCTGTCTTAGTTTTTTCTTCATTAAGCTTAATAAGTAAATTTTTAAAAGAAGCAAAAAATCCTTTAAATTCTCTAGGAATATTTTCATCATCAAATTTAGGCAACGCTACATTCTCATAATTATCCATTAATTCTTTAAGTGGTAAAATCATTTTCTTTAACTTACAAAAGAACAAATATGTAATAATAAACTCTAAAATTGCAATTAAAGGTATTATATAAAGCCACATTGCATAAATATGATTAATTTTCTTTTCCATTGTAAAAGTATCTATAGAATGTTCCAAAAAAACCAATGTCCTAGCTTTTCCATCAATTGTTTCATAAGAATATTTCTCAATAAAACTCTTATTACTTGCAAATCCATTAATAAGTTCTAACTCGCACTCAGATAATTTATCCCTATCAGAAAATAGCTCTCCTTTAATTATATTAAGTTTATCGTCTAACAAAGCATAGTCAACAATCTCTTCATATTTAGTCTCTTCATCAAACCTATTCTTAGTAACTAAGATATTTTTTTCGCCATTTGTTCCTGCATACTCTTTAACAGCATAATAATAATCACTATAGTAATCATTTATATAATTTAATTCTTTAGCATTTATACTAAATTCTGAATGATTATTAGTCGAAAATATAATAGTATTATTTTCATCAAATACAACTATTTCACTTTTACTAAACTTTTTTAAAGGTATCTTACTAAACTTATCTTGAACTAAATACTCTTCATATTCAAACAATTCATCTATCGAAGGTGCCACATGTTTTAACTTAGTATCAACAATTATATTTATTAATATGATAGACAACAATAAAATACAGGAATAAACTGAAAAATATAATACACAATATCCTACAAAACTCTTCTTACCTTTTCTCATCTTCAAATTTATAACCTAATCCTCTCACTGTTTTTATATATTTAGGATTTGCTGGATCATCTTCTATCTTTGATCTTAAATTAGATATGTGTACTATTACTGTATTTTCATCTACCAAAGAATCATCATTAACACATTTATATAATTGTGACTTAGTAAAAATTCTATTCGGATTTTTCATCATCTTAGAAAGTATCTTTATTTCTGTTGAAGTAAGTACAATAGTTTTTTCATTTTTCTTTAAAGTAAACTTTTCTAAATCTAAAGATAAACTTCCAATATTAATAATAGTCTCTACTTCATTACCACCTATTCTTCTTAAAAGAGCATTTATACAAGCAATAACCTCTAAAGGATTGAAAGGCTTTGTTATATAACAATCTGCTCCAATATTTAATCCAAGTATTCTATCTATATCCATACTCTTAGCAGATAATATTATGATTGGAATATTATTTTTTTCTTGTCTTAACTTCTTTATCAATTCATATCCATTCATAACTGGCATCATAACATCAGCTAAAACCAAATCAAAGTCTTTTTCATTTATCATATTATAAGCATCAAGGCCATTATCAGTACTTTCTACTTCAAAGCCATTCCCCTCTAAATAAAGAGTTAAGAGTTCTACTATATCTTTATCATCTTCTACTATTAATATCTTCTTTTTCATAAGACTTTCACCTCGAACAACTAAACATAATTTGTCGCTAATTATTATATCACTTATCTCTATTTAGACAAAGGCTTAACTGGATCTTTAAAAAAAGTCAACCGCATAAATTGGTCGACTTTGCTTTTTTATTTATTTAAAATATTTAATCTTTCAACAACTACTTGTAACTTAGCTTCTTCAACTGCTAAACTTTCTCTTTCTTGATTAACAATTTTTTCTGGAGCTTTTGCTACATAATTTTCATTACTTAATAATTTAGTACGTCTAGCTATGGAAGCTTCTAAAGATTCTTTTTCCTTAGTCAAGTTTTCTAATTCTTCACTCTTTTGTTTAGAATCATCATAACAAATAAATAGTTTATACTTACCTAGTGTAACTTCTAAATTACCACTCATAGTACTTTCAGTAACTTTTTTATCTGTTAACTTTAACATCTTTAAAATTAATTCATTTTCTATATCAGTAACAACTTCAAAATCACTACCAATACCGCCTTCGGCTTTTTTATTTCTAAATAATGCAATGTATTCAATTACTTCGTCTACTTCTTTTTCTTCCTTAGCAAACACTAAAGACTTATCATATTTAGGATAATTACTTATCATAATAGATTCACTATCTTTAATTGGTAACATACCATAAATTTCCTCAGTAACAAATGGCATAAATGGATGTAACATCTTGATAATACCTGTTAATACATAAGTCAATACACTCTTAGTACCTACACTATCTAAATTAAATTTAGCAAATTCAATATAACTACTACAGAAGTCATCCCAAATAAAATCATACAACTCTGTACCAACTAAATTAAATTCATATTTATCCATATGTTTCGTAGTACTCTTAACGATATTCTGATACTTAGTTAAAATCCATTTATCTTCATCTCTTAGATTACTTAAGTCAATACTCTCTAATCCATCAATGTTTAATAATACGAATCTCGAAGCATTCCATAACTTATTAATGAAATTCCATGTACTAGCAACTTTATCTTTGTCAAATCTTAAATCTGTTCCTAAAGCAACATCAGTCGCTAAATAGAATCTTAATGCATCTGCCCCATATTCATCGATCAAATCCATTGGATCTACTCCGTTACCTAAAGACTTAGACATCTTACGTCCTTCTTTATCACGAATTAATCCATGAATAATGCAATCCTTAAATGGTCTTGTACCTGTTATATGTTCAGCTTGGAATACCATTCTAGCTACCCAAAAGAATATAATATCATAAGCTGTAACTAATACATCATTAGGATAATATCTTCTCATATCCTCAGTACACTCAGGCCATCCTAAAGTGCTAAATGGCCACAATGCAGAGGAGAACCAAGTATCTAATACATCTTCATCTTGCTTCCATCCTTCACCTTCAGGAGCTTCTAATCCTACATAGATTTCATCATCTTTATACCAAGCAGGAATTCTATGTCCCCACCATAATTGTCTTGAAATACACCAGTCATATGATATTTCCATCCAATGATTTAATATTTTCTCAAATCTTTCAGGAACAAAATTAACTTTTTCGTCTTCCTTTGCTTGCGTTTCTAATACATGACTCGCTAAATCCCCCATCTTAACAAACCATTGCTTAGATAAATAAGGTTCTACCATAACTCCTGTTCTTTCTGAATGTCCAACAGAGTGAGTCATTGGTTCTACTCTTATAAGCAAGTCAGCATTCTCTAAATCTTTTAATAATTCTTTTCTACACATTTCTCTGCTCATACCTTGATAAGAAAGAGCATTCGCATTCATTGTTGCATCAGGATTCATGACAATAATTCTTTCCAAATTATGTCTATTACCTACTTCAAAATCGTTAGGATCATGTGCAGGAGTAATCTTAACAACACCAGTTCCAAATTCAGGATCAGCATGTTCATCACCAATAATTGGAATAGCTTTATTTACAATAGGAAGTATAGCATTCTTACCTATTAAATGTTTATATCTTTCGTCTTCTGGATTAACAGCTACTGCTGTATCTCCAAATAAAGTTTCAGGTCTTGTAGTAGCTACATCTAAAAATTCATCAGTACCTTCAATGAAGTATTTTAAATGATAAAAAGCTCCTTCAACATCCTTATAAATAACTTCTTCATTAGATAAAGCCGTTTGTGCTTGAGGATCCCAGTTTATAATCTTTTCTCCTCTATAAATAATACCTTCATTATAATAATCTACAAATACTTTAGTAACTGCTTTATTTAAGCCTTCATCTAAAGTAAATCTTTCTTTATTATAATCAACACTTATTCCTACTTTAGCCCATTGATCTCTGATATTTCCACCATATTCATGAGTCCAATCCCAACAAGCTTCTAAGAACTTTTCTCTACCATATTCGTATTTATCAATACCCATTTCTTTTAATCTCTTAACTACTTTAGCTTCTGTAGCTATGGCAGCATGGTCCATACCTGGTAACCAAAGACAATCAAATCCTTGCATTCTTTTATAACGAATAATAATATCTTGAATAGATACATCCATTGCATGGCCTAAATGCAATTTACCAGTAACATTTGGTGGTGGAATTACTATACAAAAAGGATCTTTACTTTTATCTCCACTCTCAAAATACCCTTTATCTTTCCACGTATTATACTTATTTTCTTCTATTTTACTATGATTATATTTAGTTTCTATTTCCATCATATTTATCAATCCTCTCATTTATATATTTTATAATATCTTCATATAATTTCTGAAATTGTTCCTTATCATCTAAAGACTCATGAAACATTATAAATTTTTCCTTGTATTCAGGAAGTACAACATCATAATTTATATCAAAAGCAAATCCATATTGTATTGCTACCCTATCACTTATAGTTTTCGAATATTTTCTATTAACGCATTCATGTTTTCTAGTTGCTTCCAATACTTCAGGACTTATCAAACTTCCACTTACATTGACTCGTCCAATCATCGCTATCATAATATCCATTTTATCTGTATCCCTAATAAGTTTGGCATGCATCATCATTCTTTCATCATCAACAAAAGGAACCTCTAACTTATTATGATTTTTAATAGCAAATTCTAATATAGGATACCAATCTTCCCTGTCTGTAAATCTTTTTATTTCATTCTTTTTAAATAATTGTTCTACACTATAATCAGCATGATCTACTGTATGTAAATCATCAAAGCTATCATATACTTTTACCTGTTCAAACCTTCCTATATCATGTAAAAGGCCTATTAAAGTAGCAAGTTCTACATCTTCTTCATTAAAACCAAGTAAAATAGCATATTTCTTAGACAAATTCATGACTCGTAATGTATGATCATATTTCAATTTGATTTTATCGTTACTAAAGTCATATTCACTTACGTATTCACTAAATGCTTCAATATATTTAGTAATTCTTTCATCCATTATATTACGCCTCCTTACATCAAATAAAAAAAACAATTACATCTTAAGGACGAGTAAAACCCGCGGTACCACCTTAATTTATAACTGTTGTTATACACTTAAATATTTAACGCATATTAACGGGCCAAAGCCAACTCCCAAGCAACCTTCATTTATCATTTGTATTCTTTTACACCAACCAAGAACTCTCTTCGCCAAATAAAATAAACTACTCCTCTTGTTCAACATATTTATCTGTATTATAAATCAGGTTTCTTAGAAAAGCAATAAATTTTTATTGAGTAAAATCACCTCTTGCGATATAATTAGATATAAGAGAATAAAAAGATTGGGTGGTAAAAATGGCACTACGCGAATACGATTTCGAGAATACTCCAACAGTTAGTATTGTTAAAAAGACCTTAACTGATGCAATAAAAATGGGAGCATCTGATATCCATTTCGATCCTACTCCAGATGAGTTGGTAATAAAATTTAGAATTAATGGAGACTTAAAAGAATACACAATCGCTCCTGAAAATGTAAAGACAAATATATTAACAAGAATTAAAATTATATCAAGCATGAATATAACTGATTCTATTCTTCCTCAAACTGGAACTTTAAATTTTGAATTAGATAATAAAAATCATAATATGAGAGTTTCATCTCTCCCGGTATTAGATGGAGAAAAAATTGTTATTCATATTTCTAATTATGCAAGTGATATTAAAAATCTTAATAGTATCGGATTTACAGAAGAAAACATCAATAAAATTAATAATCTTTTAAAAGAACAACAAGGAATGATTTTAATTACTGGAAATACTAGTTCTGGTAAAACTACTACCAAATATTCTATTTTAAAAGAATTAAATAATAGAAACAACAATATCATTTCTATCGAAGAACCTGTAAAAATGAGAATCAAAGGCATAAATCAGGTACAAATAGCTCCTGAAAAAGGTTTGACATATCGTAACACATTAAAAAGCGTTATGTTACAAGACCCAAATATAATTGCAATTGATGAATTAGTAGATGATGATACAACACGCTCTGCATTAAGAGCTTCATTATCGGGAAGATTAGTGATTTCTACTATGCATACTAAAACAGCATATCAAACTATTGACACCCTATTAAATATGGATGTTGAAAATTATCTATTAGGATCAAATTTAACGGGTATCATATCTCAAAGATTAGTAAAAAGATTATGTCCTACTTGTCGTGAATTAAAACATGTAACTCAATATGAAGCATCTGTTATTAAAGAAGTTCTAGGAGAAGATGTTACAGAACTTTACTACCCTAATGGTTGTTCAGAATGCAACGATGGTTACATTGAACAAATCCCTATAGCGGAAGTTATAGAAATAGACGAAGAATTAAGAAATGCTATTTCTAATAACAAAAAACGTGAACTAATTAGAAATATAATTAACGAAAATAATGATTCAATTATTAAAGATGGTTTTAGAAAAGTACTTGAAGGAACAACATCATTTGAAGAAATCATCAAAACCATAGATTTAAGAGTAGATTTTACAAGCGAAGACAAAAAAATAAAAGAAATAATTTTAGGCAACGGCATACAAGATGACGAAAATACAACAGAAAATCAACCAGTAGTATCAGAAAACCATAGTGAACCTATTCCTACAGAAGAAGAGCCAGTTGAAGAAACTACCTTCGTCAAAGTAGAAGTAGACAATAATGAAGATGATGAAGTAAAAACAGATAATACTGAGGAAAATACAGAAAAAAATAATATAACTAATCTTCAAGTAAGTGAAAGTGAAATAAAAAATATGCTTTCTCAAATTGAAGCAAATGCTATAAATTCAGTTGAAGAAAAAGATATAGAAGATACTGTAAATAATACTCCTATCATTTCTTCTATTAATAACGAGGAAGAAGATAAAGCTGTAGAAGAAAACATTCCAAGCGACGATATTTCAGAGAATTCAATCGAAAATAATGATTCTACAATAGATAATAATGAAAATAATGTTAGTATCGAAGAACCATCTCCTGAAGAAGAAAAAGAGGAACAAGAAAATAACTCTACAGAAGAAGATACTGAAAACACAGATAAGCAAGAGATAAGCAACATTGAAATAAAACAAGAAGAACCAATCATCGAAGCAACTTCTCAAATTGAAGATGAAGTAACAGAAGAACCTACTATTGAACCTATTCCAATGGTAAACGAACAAGAAGAATCAAATATCCAAGTTGAAAATATAAATATAGTTAATAATGATTCTAGTCCTAATGAAGAAGTGAATAATTCTATAGAAAATAATGAGTCAACATTAGATACTAATATTCAAATATCAGAGAACACAATTAATGAACAAACACCAAATATAGAAAATCCATCTAATCAAATCGAGGAACAAACAAGTATAATTCAAAATCCACAACCAATTAATTTCGATGATGATGACGATGATGACGATTTCAATTATGGCGATTCATATATAAATAATTTCTAAGGCTTTAAAAAGCCTTTTTTCATGAAAAAAACAACTATTAAAGTTGTTAAAATATAATACTAATAAAATTATTTACTACATCCATAAAAATAAATACAATATATAATCCTGAAATAAGAAAAGGTCCAAATGGGATTTCTTTTTCTTTACCTGTCAAAACAGAATAAATTGCATAAGGAAAAGCTAGAAAAGAACCTAATACCAAAGATACTATGCTAAGTCTTAAACCTAACAATAAGCCAAAAAACATAGCTAACTTTACATCTCCTCCACCTAAAGACTCATCTTTAAAAACACTATCACCAATATACTTAATTATCATCATTAATAAAAATATTAAAATACCACTACAAACAGAAATTAAGAATGTTTGAAAACCAAAAAATATAAATTTCAAAATTAAAACAAGAAAACTAAAAATAATTAATGGTTTATCAAAAATAATAAAATACTTAAAGTCACTAACAAATATATTAACTAACATGATAGTTAATATTATCATGATTATCATTTCGTAACTAAAACCATAGATTATATACGAAATCGCAAACAAAATACCCGATACAATTTCCAATAACGGTAAAAGTGGCGACAACTTTTGATTACAATGACTACACTTTCCTCTTAATATAAAATAAGATACTATAGGTATAAGTTCATACCATTCATATGATGAGTTACAATTATCACAATAGCTCGCCTTAACTTTAGTTTTATAAACACCTTTAATTCCATATATCGAAGAAATCATCCCTGCAAATAATCCTGCAATAAATAGTAAAAATATTATATAAATGTCCATTAACACAAATAACTTCACCAGCCTTAAAACCATTCCCCTATTCTAATTATAACATAAATATAACATTTATTCATATACTATAGTGGTGATGTATATGAATAATGGTTCATCTCTTCTAAAAGTCGTAAATGGTTTATCGAAAACCTTAAATATTGCCAATCAAATGATTCCTTTATATAAACAAGTTAAACCTATAATATCAAATTCTAATAAATTCATATCTGGTATAAAATCCTTAAATACAGCAAAGCCTAAAGTCCAAGCTCAAAATTCTAACAACAAAAGCAACAACAATAGCAACAATAACTATTCTCCAGCTGTTACTTCAAGGCCAAATTTAAATCTTCCAACCTTCTTCCAATAAAAAAGCTATCTCATTTTTCTGAAATAGCTTTTTTTATTGCTCTTAATTTTTTTAATGCTTTCAATTTACTTCTAATTGATGTCCATGGTATTCTTTTATAAATCTTTCTTTCAGACATTACCAAATAATCATTATATTCAGAATTATTTAGAAAACCATATTTCAGTTCTTTTAAAGAATTAATCTTGTCACTCCTTATAAACTTACAAGTAACATACCATTTTCCTTTATCCAAAACATAACTTTCATCTTCTAAATAAAATCCTTTATCATTTAAACTTCTTCTTAAATATTCATGATCATTATTAGATTGAATCAAAAGCTTCTTTATATTTTTTATCTTACTATCATTGCTTAAAATATGTAATATAGTACTAGTTCCCATGCCAGAAATAACAAGTGTATTTATCCCTTTTAGACTAATATTTTCTATTCCATCACTCAATATAGTCTCTATATTCATATTACGCTTTTTTATATTTGCAATAGCACTATTTAAGGCATTCTGATTTATATCACTAGCAATAACCTTTTTACATAATTCATTCTCTACTAAATAAATACTAAGTAAGCCATGATCACAACCAACATCAACAATACTATCTTTTTTATCAACAAATTCTACTATCGCTTTTAATCTTTTACTTATCTTAGTCACTTAAGAAATCTTTCAACTTCTTAGCACGTGAAGGATGTCTTAATTTTCTTAAAGCTTTAGCTTCAATTTGTCTTATTCTTTCTCTTGTAACATTAAATTTTTTACCAACTTCTTCAAGAGTATGACTAGTTCCATCAATTAAACCAAATCTTAATTCAAGAACTTCTTGTTCTCTTTCTTGTAAAGTCATTAATACATTTCTAATTTCTTCTTTTAAGATTTCATTAGTTGCATATTCTTCTGGACTCATACTTCTTTCATCTTTAATAAAATCACCTAAATGTGAATCATCCTCTTCACCAATTGGTGTATCCAATGAAACTGGATCTTGACTAATTTTCATTACTTCTCTAACTTTATCAACTGAAATACCCATTTTTTCAGCCAACTCTTCTTCACTTGGCTCTCTATTTAATTCAAGAGTCATTTGTCTTTGTACTCTTGCCATTTTATTAATAGTTTCAACCATATGAACTGGTACACGAATAG
The DNA here is from genome assembly GCA_949425635.1 of uncultured Bacilli bacterium. Lineage (GTDB taxonomy): Bacteria > Bacillota_I > Bacilli_A > RF39 > UBA660 > Coprovivens. The sequence goes on from CASPWD010000006.1 coordinate 31,883, forward strand.
TTCTAGCTTGATCAGCTAATGCTCTAGTAATTGCTTGTCTAATCCACCAAGTAGCATAGGTACTAAATTTATATCCTTTTCCATAATCGAACTTTTCAACAGCTTTCATAAGTCCAATATTACCTTCTTGAATTAAATCTAAGAATAGTAATCCTCTACCTACATAACGCTTAGCAATTGAAACAACTAAACGTAAGTTAGATTCTGCCAAAATATTTTTAGCTGCTTCATCTCCATTTGCGATTCTAACTGATAAATCAAGTTCTTCTTCACTACTTAAAAGACTTATACGACCAATTTCTTTTAAATACATTCTAACTGGATCATTAATATTTATATCCTTAGTAATTTCTTCATCAGATAAAACTAGATTTTCTTCCTCTTCTTCTATTTTAGTAGGACCATTTCCAGATGCACTTTCATCTCCTACAATAATTCCATTTTCAACTAAAACATTATACAAATGATCTAATGAATCATTATCAATATCTAACCCTTTTAAAGCCTCAGCCAATTGTTCAAAAGTTAATACATTATTATTCTCTTTACCTATTTTGACTAAATCATTAATTCTTTCTTCAAAACTTTTAATTTCTACCATAAATTACACATCCTCTTTTTTTAATTCCCTAATTTGTTCAGCTATTTTCATTTTTTTATAAATATCAAGTTCGCTTTTTTGTAAATTCTTAAGTCGCTTTATTTCATTTTTAGTAATAATTTTCATTACTGCTTTTATATAATCATCCATAGCTTCCATTGTTACATCATCATTTACACTTTCATTAACAATTTCCATTACCTTACCTTTTATTTCGTTTTTTGTAACGATATATGTAATGAAATCTGCTACAGTAATTGCTTTATTTTCTTCATAAAAATAAACTATCTCATTAGCTATCTCTCTATAAATTGGTTCAGCAAAAAAACCTAATTTACATTGATACTCCTTTATATATTGTTCCCCATTCATCATAAAATAAAGAATTTTTTCCATTCCTATTGTATAACCATCTTTTTTTGTTTTTTCTTTTATAGGTTCAGAAACACTTCTTGTTGATTCTACTGGAGATAGTCCATTTAATTTATTTTTTAACATATCAAGAGACAAATCATAATCTTTACTTAATTTATTTAATGTTAATTCTCTTAATATTTCATCATTACTTGCTGACAAGCTCTTTAATACATCATTAATATATGTACTTAAATCTTCAACATTCTCTAAATTCTTATTTTGTTTTAGATAGTTCATCTTAAACTCAAAGAATGTCATTGGTGTTTCAACATTTTTAACAAAAGCCTCATTACCATTCGCTAAAATATACTCATCAGGATCTTTTTGCCCACTTAATCGTATAACAAATGTTTCAACATCGTGTTTTACCAATTCTTCCCCATTATTAACTGTTGCAAGTAAACCAGCATTATCATTATCTAAACACAAAATAACCTTTACTCTTAATTTTTTTAATAGTGATATTTGCTGTTCTGTCATAGCCGTTCCCTGTAACGCAACAACATTTTTAATTCCTATATTCGATATTCTTATTGCATCCATGAAACCTTCAACAACAATTATTGCTTTTTCTCTTTTAGCATAATCTTTTGCATTATGATAATTATATAATGTTTCACCTTTTTTAAATAGCTTTGACTCTCGACTATTCATGTATTTTGAAACATTTTTTTCATCTCTGTAAATACGAGCACTAAAACCAACAATATTACCATCTTTATCCCACAATGGAAATGTTATTCTTCTTGAAAACATGTCATACATTTTTCCACTAACATTATTAATTAAACCTATATCCAATAATTTTTTATTATCATAGCTTTTCTTTGTCAACAACGTCATTAATGCATCATTGCTATCAAGACTTAAACCAATCCCAAATTCTTTGACGATTTCATCAGTTAGTCCTCTTTTTTTCAAATAATTAAGTGCTTCAACTCCAGCATTAGTTCTTAAATTATTTTGAAAAAATTTCTGCGATAATTCCATAATTTCATGTTCTTCCTTAAATGTTTGAGAAACATTACTCTTATATGTACTATCAGACAATTTCATACCACACTTTTCAGCCACTTTAGCAACAGCCTCAATAAATGGAATATTCTCATATTCTGAAACAAAAGTAAAAACATTACCTGTTGCTCCACATGAGAAACATTTATAAATCTGCTTTTCTTCTGAAACACTCATACTAGGTGAATGATCATCATGAAATGGACATACACATAAGTAATTCTTACCTCTTTGTGTAAGAGGAATATAACTACCTATAATAGACACAATATTTGCTGAAGCTCTTATTGCATTTATTTCCTCATTACTTATTAATGCCACTTAATCACCCCTCTACTTATAATTATTATCGCTATACCCCCGATTTCCTTTTTTTTTATGAATTTTTTTTCAAAAAATAGCTAAATTCGTGTATATTTTACCATAATTTTACACTTTTGGCTAAAAAAACGTCTCAAAAAAAGAATTTTTTCGTAAAAAAAAGAACCTATTTTTATAGGTCCGTTTTAACATTCTATGCAATAACCAGCATCTTCCATAATAGTATCAAAATATTAAAAAAGATATTGCCAAAATTTATATCTACTGATGTTTTAGGTGGTTCTAATATATCTTCAGTTTTACTTTCTTCATTTGAAATGTCAATAATAGTTGGTTCCTCTGGTATTTCATTTTCTTCCACCTTTTCTGGCTCTTTTGGAACTTCTATTTGTTCTATAAAATTATTATATAAAACTTTATTATGTGGCGAAGATGCATCGACAATCTTTTCTGTATATTGACTGGCCATTGTATAACCCTCTAATCCTTTCTCTTGTACAATATTATAAAGTCCATAACCAACAACCAAACTCCCATTACCATTTAAAGATGTGATAATATGATCTACCAAGTCACCATTTTTATCTCTAACAGAAAAAACAGCATCTTTCTCATAATCACAAATATTATTCCTACAAGCAAATTTTAAAATATCTATAGTATTTTTTATTAAGAAATTATTTACTGTAATTACAGGATGACTATTTTCTTTATTAATAGTAAATTTATAAGTATTTGTATCTTTAACAAAACCTACACCATTACTAATTTGCGTAATTTCATAATCTCCATAAGGAAGTACATCTGAAGTATATGTCATTTCATCCTTACCAGTACAAACAACAATAGGAGTTATCTTATCTCCTTTTATTTCATAACATGTATCACTAAAGTCACTCTCTATAGTATAAACATCCTCAGTTTTCAAAATATTTAAAGTAAAATTTCCTTTTTGAACAACAACATCTATTTTATATACGGTTTCAGGTATATTACCTGGTTTAAGTAAATCTTGATTATTTGAACTATCATATAGTTTTATCTTATCTCTATAATAATTAGGAACTCTACTAAAATAGATAGAACCACTTTCTTTAATTGCTGTAGCACTATATCCTGAATTATTTTGTACGTAATCATAATCAGAATCAACGATATCATAAACTGATTTAAGTAAATAACTTATATTCAAATTATCATTATAATCTACAATAAATTCACTTTTATAAGCAAGTTTATCTCTATTTTTTATATCTTTTTCTATTTCAGCAATCTCAGATTCATATTTATTTATCTTCGTTCCATTTAAAGTACTAGTAAAGCTAAATGTTGCATCCTTATCTACAGCTTGCCATATTAAATACTGTGTTATAACATACCACTTACTATCTCTTCTATTTTTATAGCCATAACCATAAAAACTCAATAATTCTATTCTTTTTATTTGTTCCTCTGATAACTTAGAATAACTAGATAAATCCCAAACAGTCTCATTATAATTAGAACCAGGTTTAAAAGTAACAAAAGGTTCTAAACAATAAACAATATCTCCATCTTTAGTAGTTATATATTGCATAGTTACATAAAGATGAGTATTTCCCTTATCCTTTGTAATATATTCACCATTTATAAATTCTCCCTCAATAAATGACTCCGCATTAGCAGCTCCTCTAAATAATAAAAATGTTCCAATAGCAAAAATAACAAATAATATTTTTTTCATATAACAAATCCCCCTATCTGTTGTTATTTTCTCTTTAAATTAATTACCTCCCTCTACTTATAATTATTATCCATGAACCTTCTCTTTCCTTTATTTTTTTTACTTTTTTTCGAAAAATTAAACATTTTAAATGAAATACTTTTTTTAACATCTTTTTAATAAACAAAATATTATTTTACTAAAAAAAATCACCAAAATAAAACTAGAATTTTTTTAATTCTAGTTCTTTATGTATCTAACATTATCGTAAAAATTGTAATTTCACATATTTTTTTCCTACTCAAACTCTTCTGTAAGTAATCTTTTCTGCATTCCATATGGATTATCTAAATACATCTTATAAACTTGATAAATCTCCGTATCTTCATACTTCACTTCTTCAAAATTATTATTCAAATCAAGTATCTTCCCATTAATATAAGAAATAAGTATTGGTGAGTGAGTTGCTATGATAAATTGTGACCCTTGTTTAACCAATTCGTCAATCAAGCAAAGCAAAGTCATCTGCCTTGTTGGTGATAAGGCTGCTTCAGGTTCATCCAGTATATATAGGCCATTTTCAGTAAAACGATTTTGAATCAGTTGAAGAAACGATTCCCCATGAGAACAAGAATGCAAACTACGTGTTCCATAACCTGCCACTCTTAGATTATCTATTTCAGTAGCAACGTTATAAAAGCTTTCAGCTCGTAGAAAAAATTTAGTTTGACATTTTCTTTGAATATGAGGAATTTCAAAATAATTATGAAGTTCTGAATGAGTCTCTTTTGTTTTAAACATAAAATTTTGTGTACCACCCTCTGGATTAAGACCAAGTCCAATAGCTAAAGCCTCCATAAAAGTAGATTTTCCAATACCATTCTCTCCAATCAAAAAAGTAACAGGGGACTCAAAATCAATCTCATGAAAATTCCTAATAACTGGAATATTAAAAGGATATCGATCAAAATCTTCCACTTTATCTCTCAAAAAATCTATATGCTTAACAAACAAATCATTTTTCATTATTATCACTCCATTGAACTTCTAAAAAAATACTAGCTAATAAATCAATATCATCTATGTTTTTCAACTTTGGAATATGTACAAAAATCATCTTCGTATCAAGCTCTTGTTCCTTAATTATTTTTAATCCATGGTAATAAATATTATTACAAAGATAATTTGTTTTATTTGATTCTTCTACTACAAAATTATTTTCTTTTAACAAATTCTTAAAATCATTATAATCATAGTTTGTTAAAATACGCTCCAATCCACAAGCATATCTTTCAATTCTGACTACATTTTTATCTAACTTTAACTGACCAATTGCTACAATCAAATCATAACGATTATCAGATAACTTACTTTTTAACTCTTTAACACTTGTATCAAAACTATTAGTTAAATATAGTTTATTTTCATCCTCTATATCTAACTTATCTAACAATATCTTCGCCGAATTATTCTTACCCTTAAAACCTGCATACAATACTCTCATATTCCAATCTCCCCACAAACAAAATTTTCCAAGTCCAAATATAATTAAATTATATCATTTTCATCAAATTATAAAAAGATATTCTAGTGTTTAGAATATCTTCTAATCTTTAATTAATTTCTTTATATCAGAACTTAATTCTCTCTTGTCTAACTTATATTCAGCATTCAACATATAAGCAAACTTAACTAATCTAATACTTTCTTCATTTCTTAAATATTTAATATTAAGTACACTTCCCATTTTTCTATCAGTATCATATCTAACTCTATCTAAAGCATCTGCATCCTTAAAAATACTAAGTAACATTAAAGCTCTACTAGAGTCAACACTATACTTACTCATAATACTCAAATCATCTTTATCTTTAAAGCCATGTGCTTCTACTAAGAAATATACATAATCACGCAAAGGACTTCCTTCTAAAATCTTATCTTTTCTTAATAAATTCACACTTTCTATAGAATGTGTTCTATCATCATCACGAACTTTTCGTCCAATATCATGATATTTACTTGCTAACATTAATATTTCAATATCTTCTTCACTTAAACTCTTTAAATGGCCTAAAATATATGACAATACACCAACTCTTTCACTATGTATCTGACCATGTTTATCTGTATCGATGATTTCTCCACTAAAATACTTCAACAGAACTTCATTATCTTCCATAAAATAAGCACAGATAATATCATCATAATTATACTGACTAGCATCTTCTATTTTATGAACATGACTTAATTTTAAATCATAAACATATTGAAAATCATTAGGATTATTCTGTAACATTCCTCTAACATTATCTAATGTAGATTTACTTTTCTTAACATAAAATCCCTCTATAATTTCTTCATAAGCTCTAAATATATCACTATAAAAATATTCATAATCAAAACTAAAATCATAATCACCTAAACTAACTAAACAATCATAAACCCTATCCATAAACATTAAATCATCAACATAGTAAGAACAAAATGATCTAGTTTTCATACTTGCTGAATGACTAACCTTCGCTAAGAAAGCCACCTTAACAAATGAATTTAAAACTTTAAAAGCTTCTTCACCATCTACTTGATAATAATTAGTTATTTCTAGTAATAATGATTTCATTAAATTCTTTATTTTCTTATTTAAAGTTAAAGATGACATCTTAAATATTTTATATATTGATTTTATTGGAAATGCTATATCATCATCTAATATCTGATTCATAACCATATCTGTATATTTTTCTTTCTCACCAAATTGTGAATACCTCGTATGAATATTTAAACACTCACAATAAGGTTTGCCCAAGTCATGTAATAACAACATCCATTTTAAATAAACCAAGGTTAGAGAATCAATTTCCATTCCCTGATCATGAAAATAATTAACGACTAAAGAACTCATATTTATTGTCTTTTCGATATGAGTTTTCAAACTATCAATATGTCTAGGATCAACTTGATTAATCCCTTCTACATCCTTTAAATTAGGAAGAAAGTATTTAATATCATCAATTTTGAAACCCTTTCGTAATAAATTTATAGTAATAGAATTAAAGTCTTGAAAAGATACTCGATTATAAAGAGGTCCTTCTACTCTTTCATGCTTCGTATATGCATTATCTCCACTTATTTGAATAAATCTCTTTCCAACATCTTTTCTCTCCTCAATGCTTACTATACGAACACTTTCAACATAAGAAGCATACTTAGCAAGTTGATAGATATCCATACTGAAACTAAACTCATTGTATATACCTAACTGCTCAAAACCTTTTTTAAATCTAACCTTAAACGTCGTAGGAAATCGATTTAAATTACGCTTTTTTAAATTCTCTAAATCCTTATCAAAATGAACTCTTTTTAAAAGAGGATCAATCATCTCTGGCATGATAGCTTGATATCTATATGCATAAGCTGTCGTATCATAAGAATTTTGAACATAAAACTCTAATCTATCATTTATAGTGTCAAACGTTTGAAAATTCTTAATAGGCTCCCCTAAAATAACTCTTTCCATATAATCTAAATATCCACTCTCTGGTAATACTTCTATTTCATCAAATTGTCTATTAAAGGTATCTAAATCTAAAAATCCTATATTATAAAAATCAGGAATAGTCTTATGAGTTCTAGCATATAAAATATCTTCTTTAGATTCATTATAACCATAAAATCCATTAGGTTCCTTATCAATAAATAAACCCGTTTCAAATATTCTTCTAAAATATTCTAGATTTATATCAACTTTTACAACGATTGTCTCTCCATTATAAAACGGACTTTTAAAATAATGTGTTTTAAGTATTGAAGTAGAAAACCATTTTCTTGGTAATAAAACTTCACTTTCTGGTTTATAGAATCTTTTATCTTTCAAAGCCTTTTCTGCCTCTATAATACTCATTCTTCTATACAAAGAAAATCTCATACTAAAACACCTCCCCCTTTTTTACGAAACCTATTATAACCAAAAAAAGTACTATTGAAAAGTACTTTTTAATTTCACTTTACTTAGTAAGAGATTTATTACTTTCTTGCTCTAATTCTATTACTGTACCAAAATTAGCGTAATCATAATACCCCATACGACTACGATCATTTCTTATCTCATTTTTATATACTGGTTCAACAACAACTGACTCATTATTTATATACCAAATATCAACACCACTAGTCTGTGAACCATATCCAACATATTCATTATAATTTTCTATTTCTAATATTTCATATCCTTCTGGTACTTCAACTCTTCCACTAGTAAAGTTTTCTGATGAAGCGGTATAACTATATCTAATAAAGAAAACATGTTCTCCAGGTGCAAAAGTCTTTGCTTCTGGTATTTCTACGTATTGTTCAAAATATTGCTTTTCAAAATCAGAAATCTCATACGACTCTTCTACTACTGGAGAATCACTTTTTATAGCTCCTGTCTGTTCTTCTATCATTTCTGTACTACCACAACCAGCTAGCATTCCCATAGATATCATACTAACTAAGGCTAAACTAACAACTTTTTTCTTTTCCATACAAAAACCTCCTCGTAATGTTATTATATCAAAAAATAAAAGAACATCATATATTATGACATTCTTTAAATATTATTTATCTTCTAAAATAGCTTTAATTCTTCTAACACCAGCTGAACTAGCTTCTTCTTTCTTAATCTTAAAGTGTCCTAGTTCACTAGTATTCTTAACATGTGGTCCTCCACACAATTCTTTAGAAACTTCTCCAATAGAATAAACCGTAACAATATCAGGATACTTTTCAATAAACATACATTCAGCTCCTGAATTTATTGCTTCTTCTTTAGGCATCTCATCACATCTAACTTCTAAGCCTTCATTAATCCATTCATTAACTAATTCCTCAGCACGTGCCTTTTCTTCATCTGTTAATTTATGATCACAACTAAAGTCAAATCTCATACGTTCATCAGTAATGTTAGATCCTTTTTGGTGTACATCAGGTCCAACTACTACTTTTAAAGCCGCATTAAGTAAATGTGTTGCAGTATGATATTTAGTTTCTACTTCACTATTACCAGCTAACCCACCTTTAAATTTACCAGCAGAAGCTGTTCTTGATTTTTCTTGATGTTCCCTAAACTTATTAGAAAATCCTTCTTCATCAACTTTTAATCCTAATTCACTAGCTAACTCAACTGTTAATTCTAAAGGGAATCCATAAGTATCAAATAAATGGAATGCTGTTTCGCCATCAATATCCTTAGTAGCAACCTTAGAGAATTCTCTTAATCCTTTTTCTAAAGTCTTACTAAATCTATTTTTTTCATCTTTTAAAGCAGCTAAAACAACTTCACGATTATCAACTAACTCTTTATAATAGCTTTGATATTTATCTAAAATAAGAGTTGCTATTCTTTCTTCCCAATCGCTATTTACATCAATATTTAAAGTTTTAGCATGTCTTATAGCTCTTCTAATTAGTCTTCTTAAGATATAGCCTTGATCAGTATTACTTGGTCTAATTCCTGAAGGGTCAGCTAAAATAAACACAGCTGTTCTTAAATGATCTGCAATAATTCTCATACTTCTTTCATTGCCTTCATAACTTAAACCAGATATTTCACTTATAAGTTCAATAACATCTTTCCAAATACTAGACAAATAATTATCATTTACACCTTCTAAAATAGCAGTAGTTCTTTCAACTCCCATACCTGTATCAACATTCTTTTTAGGTAATTCAGTTACTATACCATTACTATCTTTATGATATTGCATAAATACATTATTCCAAATTTCTACCCATCTATTATCTTCAGTATCAAAACTTTCTGGAACTTCATCTTCACTTCTCCAGTAGAATATTTCAGTATCAGGTCCACAAGGTCCAGACTCTCCAGCAATCCAGAAATTATCTTCAACAGTCTTAGCAATTCTTGTCTCACTAATCCCTAAACTCAACCATTTATTATAACTAACTTCATCAAATGGTATAACATCATTACCAGCAAATACTGTAACAGCAAGTCTTTCTACTGGAATATTTAAATGCTGAGTTAAAAACTCAAAGCTCCATTCTATACTTTCCTCTTTAAAGTAATCTCCTAAACTCCAGTTACCTAACATTTCAAAGAAAGTATGATGTGTTACATCTCCAACTTCCTCTAAATCATTCGTTCTAATACATTTTTGATAATCACATAATCTCGTTCCATAAGGATGAGTCTGTCCCATTAAATAAGGAATTAATGGTTGCATACCAGCTGTATTAAATAATACTGATGGATCATTTTCAGGTACTACTGGTGCACTTGGTATTTGCTTATGTCCTTTACTAACAAAAAAATTAACATATAAATCTTTTAAATTCATCTTAACATCTTCCTTCCAACATCTTTATTATATCTTCTTTTAAATCATCATTAAACTTATTTTCAACTACATAATCATAACCATCATAGTTATCCAATTCTGTCTCTGTATGATGAGACATTTCACTAGCATTTAAATCTCTCATACTACTTTCTGAATTAACTCTTATAGTAATGACTTCATAATCACTTAAGTTTTTAAAATATTCTACTTCATGTACAAGTCTGACATCACTTATTAAGACATTTTCTATTCCACATCTTCTATAAGCTTCAAAGTCTTCCACCATTCGTCTTGTTAAAAAATCGTCATCTATACTTCTCAAAGTATCTCCCATATTCTGCAAAAAGGCTCGTGGCTTATTATTATCTTGACCATCCCAGTCAGTTAACTCAATCGCAAATAATTTAATATACTTACTTAACCCAGTCACCACTGTTTTAGGTTCATATTCTTTTATTATATTAGCAACTTCGTTCTTTCCACTACCCGCTTTACCAGCTATTAAAAATATTTTCATCCTATTCTCCTAACTAAAAAACCACACTACTTGCCAAGGAGCAAATAATGCGGTACCATCCTTTATTTTACTTAATTACATATAACGGTCTTACCCGATTAATCTCAAAAGGTAGCTATTTCTTCATCTCTCATCTTAGTTTCCACCAACCACTAAGTCTCTCTAATGATCCACGAATACTTTGTCTTCGTCACAGATTAATTAACAAAACTAATAAATTGATTATATAAAATTATTTTTTATTTGTAAAGTTATTCTTTTATTTAAATCTAAAATTACCATCTTTCACTTTCATATATAATTTTAAATCTTCTCTCTTAACAGGTGTATATATTAAATCAGATAATCCCATCTCCCACACTTCTGTTTCAAGTAATTCTTTATTATGACCTTTTATAAAAATTGCTCTAACCATTCTTATTACTTCATCCAAATTCATATTACATAATAAGCATAAAGCTGCAAGCCATGCACTATAACCTAAACTTTTGTCAGAAAATAGCCAAAAAAGTCCAAATACAGCGAGATTACTACCATCTATATCCATAATATCTGTTTTTATCCATTTCCATATTTCTTTAGCATTTAAAATTCTATTAATTTCTTCAACATCTATAACTTTTAAAGCTGTCTTATAATTTTTAACCGCTTCTTTAGCAGTAGGAAATGGAAGGAATCTATCCTCTACTACGTCTGTTTTTTCGTTAGTCTGCACACTAGCTTGGCTGTTTCCCCCAACCATTGAAATTGCTTCGCCACTAAGGCATATTCCGCACTCCTCTACTTCATTACATAAATAATATTTCATGAAAAATTTAGGACTATTTGTATATAATGTGCCACTTTTATATCGTGTGTCAGAAATTTCTATTTTTATATCAAGCTTGCTCATGTTTATTTGTCCTAATTTTAGCGTACAACTTTATATCTTCGCTTCTATCTAATACATAAGCATATCCCAAAACTCCTTTATCTTGTAAATATTCTCTTAATTCTTCTAGACGATTTGGTGTACTTAATATTTTATGAACTTCTTTTGCAAACTTAACAGGGCTTAAAACCAAAATCAAGCATGCAACTTTAACAAGTATTTGAAGAAAATCACCCTCATAAATATTTAGTCCTAATGCTGTTACCATAAAAATAGCCCAAGAAACACAAAGTTTACTCTTATGACATAGTACCGAAAAAGCTGCACTTAAAATCTTTTTAGCACTACTAACATTCTCCATTTCTGCTTCTGTTAATTCTCTCATTTCCAAAACTTTTAAATAAGTTTCCTTCGCTTCTTCTGGATTATCTGCTTTTACATCCTTATTAGTTATAACACTAGTTTGATCATCAATCTTAGTTTCTCCATCAAAACTAATACCAACCTCATCATATTGACTATTTTTAATAACATTATCGAAAATAAGTGTTGTATTTGTCTTAATAACATTATTATCCATATAATATCTCTCCTTAAATAAATCGTAAACATATTATATGACAATTAAATTTTACAAGCAAGAAAAAAACCACTTATTAGTGGCTGTTATTAAATTGTTTTACCTACTGCTGCAACTTGCTCCCTTTGTGAAAGTTCATCATTCACACACATTGTTCCATATTGAGCTATTCTTTCTAAATTACTAACAGTTGCAATAAATTTTAGAATTTCAAAAAAACCTGCTTCTTGTAAATCAAAAATTTCTCTAAAATCAGCAACACGAATACTCTTCGCATGACATGTTCCTAAAATATACATCAATTCCATATTTCTTCCTGCTGTTAAATCAAAATATTTCACATAATTTTCCATTATATAATCATATAAATTAACACTTCTTTGTTCTATATTTGTTGTTTGCACAATAATCACTCTTTCTAATCCCTTTTTGAGGGAGGACTTCCATTGTACAAATAATTTATGACAAAGTCAAGCTAAATATGAATTTTAAAAAATCACCTTGCGGTGACTTACTTTATTATTTCATTCTTTTCTTTAATTCTAAATTTTCTTCTGTGTATTGAACAAATTGCCCATCAACATAAGCCCATCCTTTTGCTTCTACTTCTGTAGTATCATCATACAAAGAAACCTCATTGTAAGTAACTTGTGGGAATGTTTCATCACTACCAGATTGATAAACAACATCACTAGTATATTCTTTATGATCTTGATAATTTACACTATATCTTTCTAAATCTCGAGCTTGGTGTCTTAAACCTGCTTCAGCTCCAAATAAAAATGTTTCTAATCTAGTAATTGGACAGATTGCATTAGTTGAATGATTAACATTACATTCAATACTAGCCACTCTAAAAGCACAACTTCCTACTATCATACCACATAAAGCAACAGTAGTAACACATTTAGCAGCTCCAGTAAGAATTTCCATCTTTTTCTTAGAATTATTCATACAATTAAACCTTCTTTACTAAAAACGCTTTCTTGCGTTTTCGCAATCATTTTAACTCTAAGAATATTTAATGTCAATTTTTATTCCTTACACTTCGCTAAAACTCCGCTAATATGTTCAGAACAAACTTTTATAACAGCAACACTAGGAGTAGCAAAAATCATTCCAACTACACCAAATAAATTGCCAAAAACCAACAAGCCTACAATAATTAAAACAGGACTTATTTTTATACTCTTACTCATAACAATCGGCTGTAAAATATAATTTTCAATAGCTTGAACTACTACACACATAACAAGTGTTAAGATACCAACTAATTTGCTTTCCGTAAATCCAACACAGACAGCTACAATACCTCCGATATATGGACCAACATAAGGAATCAAATCAGTAAGTCCACATAACGCTCCAAATAATAGAGGTGCATCAAGACCAATAAACCAAAAACACAAACTATCCATTACAAAAACACAAAAAGCGACAAATAATGTTCCATTTACACACTTTCTAACTTCTGTACTAACTTCATCACTTAAATTAACAACTACACATTTATGTTTCTTTGGTACAAGATCATAAAACTTTTTTACTATCTTTTCATAATCCATACTAATATAAAGACCAAGTATCAACCCAACTCCAATAACTCCAATAGACTGAAATAAACTCTTAACAAATCCAACTAAATATAAAGGAACATTATCAACTAAAAAAACCAATAAATTATCTAACATATCTCTAAATCCCATATTATTAACATATTTTTCCAGCATTTTAAATAACACCGGCAAAACTTCTAATAACTCCGCAACTTCTTTATAAAATACGGGTATTAGTAAATAAAAGAAGGATACAACACACAAAACAAACAACAAAAATAAACCTATACAAGCTACATTACGATTATATTTCTTACTTACCTTTCTTATTATAGGATTAAACATCCATGCATAAATAAATCCAATAAAAACTGGAATAAATATAGTTAAAATACGCCCAATAAAACTAAATATCTTTAAATATTTTACTATTATAACAATTAATATTATTGCTACTAATAATAAAACCAATTCTTTTAATTTATCTTCTCTCATATCTTCACCAGGAAAAAAAGAACCATTTAAGGTCCTACAATTCATCTATAATACAAGTACATGCATTATTCATCATTTTTTCTTTTAAACAACCAACAACAATTCCAGCTGCCATACTAGCTACAACACTACCAGCTAAAATCATCATTTCTTTTTTACTCATTCTTTTCATTTTCACAATAATCACCTCTATTAGGTATTATGCCTCATTACTAAGAAATTTATTCACTATTTGTTCTTTTAAATTAGTTTTTCTATTTGTAGAATAATCATTATTAACACCCATTACAAAACTTTCTTCTTCACCAATAATAATTAGACTCTTCTTTGCACGAGACACTCCAGTATAGATTAACTTATTATATAACATTTTATAATAAGATTTACTAATTGGCATTATAACATGAGCAAACTCTGAACCCTGACTTTTATGGATTGTTATTGCATAAGCATGCTTAATATTAATCAAATCTTCTCTAGAATAAAGAACTTCATTCCCATCAAAATCAATTGTAAATACTTCTTTCTTCTTCGGACTCATTACAGTTGCTATACTACTAATATATCCAATATCTCCATTAAATATGTTATTATCTGGATCATTTACTAACTGTAATACTTTATCATTCTCACGATATACTATATCTCCAACTTTACTTTCTCTTTTATTTTCTTCAGGAGGATTAAATATACTCTGCAATAAAATATTTAAATTATCTATACCATTTTCACCACGATACATTGGTGCAAGTATCTGAATATCTTCTTCATCAAGCCCTTTTTCTTTACTCATTAAACAAATCTTTCTAATCATTTCTTTGATACTAGGACCACTTGCCTTTAAGAAGTTATAGTCATCTGTTTGATTAGTAAATTCTGGGTTTAAATCACGTTCCTTTATCTCCTTAGCTAATATAGGTATATAAGAATTATCACTCTGACGATAAATACTAACCAAAGTAGTATGTGTAAACATATCTGACTCAATCAAATCATTTAATATAAGTCCAGCTCCCACACTTGGTAACTGATTTTCATCTCCTACCAAAACCAAAGTAATATTATGATTAAGTCCCTTTAACAATGAGTCAAATAAATAAGTATCTATCATACTAGTCTCATCAACAATAACTAATTTATGAATATTCTTATTATATTCATTTATTTGAAACTCATCTTTCTCCTTGTTCCACTTTAAATAACGATGAATTGTACTAGCAGGTAATCCTGTTGAATCACTCATCTTCTTAGCTGCTCTACCTGTTGGTGCTAAAAGTGCAATATGATTTTGGGCATCCTTAAAACTAATATCATTAATACGCATATATAATTTAACAATCGAATTTATAATCGTTGTTTTACCAGTACCAGGACCACCAGTAATAATACTTACTCTATTAGTTAACGCATTCTTAATAGCTTTCTTTTGATCAACATTATATTTAACTCCATATTCTAATTGTATAGCGGCAATTAAATCATCAAAATTTCTAATAACCGTCTTACTATGCTTACTTATCATATATAAATTATCAGCTATATCACTCTCATAATCAAAAAATTCTTTTAAAAAATATCTTCCACCATCAACAATAATATAACGTCCATTTTTTAACTTTTCCAAATATTCATATAATTGATCTTCAGAAATAAATATCTTAAATTCTTGATTTAAAGCGCTATAAATTTCTTCTTGTAAAAGATAAGTATCTCCATTATTAAAACCCAATCTTTTAAAACATTCTAATATACAAGCAATGACTCTTTCCTCTGAATCTGCTGGATTCATTGCTAAATATATCTTATCTAACTTTGTAAAATCAATGATATCAATTAACTTATAAATATTATTTTGTACTATTTCTAATGAACTTTCTCCCCATTTTTTTAAAATAAGTAACGCTTCATTAATCGTAAATCCTAATTTTTTCAAGTTAACAATAATCTCATCTGTACTTTGATATTTAACTATTGAATTATAAATTCTCTTAGCTTTAACTTCAGATATTCCAGGTACTAAAAGCAATTTATTAGGATCTTCTTTAATTAATGTTAAAGCTTCTTCTCCTAAAGTATCTACTATTTGAATAGCTGTCTTCTCACCACAACCTTTAACTAAAGGACTAGATAAAAAAGCAATTACTGCATCTTTTCCTTTAGGTTCCTCTCTTTCATAGCTTGACACCTGAAATTGATTGCCATATCTTTCATTAAAAACATAATTACCAGTTAATTTATAAAAGTCATCACCATTAATATCAGCAAAATAACCTGTAAACGTTATTGTTTTATTAACCATTTCAGACATTTCTTCACTAGCTTCTTTTACTCTAAATAGTCCTACTTTATATCCGCTATCTGCTTCAAATATCATGTGTTTAAATTTACCTCTAATATAATCCATAGGAACACCACCTTTATAAATTTTACCACATACAAAAGAAAAAAGCGAATGTTTTTTCGCCTTCTTTTTAACCGTCAAAATAAGTATTTTATCTACTTCTACCTTGTGTTTTCTCTTCTTGAGCTTCTAAATACATCGCTTTTTGTTTTATCTTAACTTGTTTAACACGCATTTCATTTTCAATAAGTCTTAATTTCTTTAAAAACAACTGTTCCTTCTCATAATTCAAAAACTTTTGATATCTATTTAATAATACCTGTCTTACTAGTTCTACTTCATCTAAAACTACTTCACAAGCGGTTTCATCTGACTCTTCATCGTTTATTACAGCCAAAGCCATTGCAACTACTCTTTTAAAAGATTTATCAAACTTAACAGACAATATTTGATCAATCATTTTTCTATCAACTATTGTAACCTCATTAACTTTAATATATTTATCTTTCTGTACTTTTGGTTTAAATTTATAACCATCAGTCGACTCTAGTCTTACTACACTATCATCATGATGTCCTTTATTAATTAAGTAGCTTGCCATAACCTTCACCTTACTTTTCTAATAAATCTGGTCTTCTTTCTTGTGTTCTTTTTACACTCTCACTATAACGCCATTCATCTATTTTTGCATGATCTCCACTTAATAAGATTTCTGGCACTTCCATCCCTCTAAATACTCTTGGCTTTGTATAGGTTGGATAATCAAGTAAATAATTTTCATTAAATGAATCTTCAATATGACTACGTTCATTTATAACTCCTGGAATAAGTCTTACAATTGAATCAGTAAGTACCATAGCTGGTATTTCTCCACCAGTTAAAACATAATCTCCAATACTTATTTCCATATCAGCTAGACTAGAAATTCTCTCATCAAATCCTTCATAATGCCCACATATAATGATTAAATGTTTTTCATGTGACAAATCATAAGCAATTCTTTGTTTATATGGTACTCCAGCTGGTGTAAGTAAAATAACTTTTGATTCAGGAGTTCTAATACTTTCAACACAATCAAATATTGGTTGAGCGGCTAAAACCATTCCAGCCCCACCTCCATATGGAGTATCATCTACTTTACCATGAGGATCATCTGTAAAATCCCTAAAATTATGTAAATTAATTTCAACCTTACCATTCTGTATAGCTCTTTTTAATATAGATTCTGTAAAAGCTCCACTAAACATTTCTGGAAATAAAGTAAGTATATCTATTTTCATAATATCAACCCTCTAGCATTTTCTACTTCGATTTCTTTTTTAGCTAAATTAACTTTCTTTATAAAATTACCTTTAATAGGAATATAAAAATTATTATTTCCTTCTATTTGTAGAAGTATGTTACTACCATTATACACGATTTCCCTCACTTTACCAAGAACTTCGCCATCTTCTTTTATTTCTAAATCAATTAAATCTTGTAATACATAATCCTCATCATTTAATTCCAAATCACTTCTTTTAGCATAAACATTCATTTTCAAATACTTTAAAACTTGATTAATATTATCATAACCTTCAAATGTCACCATATCAAAATCTTTATGTTTTCTATAACTTACTATCTTCTCACAATCGTAAGTTTTTCCAATATATAACTTAAAATTAGGCTTAAAAACTAAATCCTTCTTATCAAAATTACTTTTAATTCTTAATTCTCCTTTAATACCATGTGTATTAACTATCTTACCTATAAAAACATAATCCATTATATCACCCCAAAATAAACCTACATTAACTCATAAAGAATTATACTAGTAGCTACTCCAACATTTAATGATTCACAAGTTTTACTCATTGGAATATATAAGTATTTATCGCATTTATCAAGTATCTCTCTTCTAACTCCTGCTCCTTCATTTCCCATAACAACAGCTACTTTTGAAGGTTTATCAATACATTTAACATTCTCTCCATCAGTTACTCTAGTTCCCATGACTACGTAATCTTTTTCATGCAATTCATCTATTAAATCACTAATCTCTCTTTTAACTATATTAATATGAAAAATCATTCCTTCACTACTTCTTAGAACTTTATCATTATATAAATCTACTGTATCACTAGAAAGAACAATCGTATCAACATTAAAAGCTACACTACTACGAATTATAGTTCCTAAATTACCTGGATCCTGAAGATTATCTAAAATTAAGACTTTATTTCCTAATTCTCTTTCTTCCATTTTTTTACATACACCAATAATCTTTTGTGGAGTAACACTACCACTTAATTTCTTTATAACTTCATAAGTAACTACAACTTCTTTTACACCAAAATCGCCTTGATAATCTTCTGTTCTTACCACTTCAACAAGACACCCAGAATTTCGGGCTTCTTCTACTAAATGTTCTCCTTCTGCCAAAAACATTCCTTCAATATCACGATATTTTTTTAATAATAATTTACTTAAATTTTTAATATGTTTATTATCTAAAGACTTAATAACTTCCATTACTCCACCTTCAATCTCTTTCTTGCTAACTTATAATAAGGATATCGAATGCTAACTTGTTCCCAAAATTTCTTACTATGATTAGCTTCATAAAAATGACATAATTCATGAACTATAACGTAATCAATTAAAGTAACATCCTTTTTAATCAATTCACTATTTAAAGTAATTATACACTTCGTTATATTATTAACTCCCCAACGTGTACTCATCTTTCTTATTCTTAAACTGAACTTAGGTATATTACTAAAATTATTTAAAATAGCTTTAATTCTTTCCGTAAATACTCTTTCACATTCACTCTTTAACCATTTTTCAAGTTGCTTCTCATCTTTAGCATAAACAATATCATCTTCAATATAAACTTTTTTAATAGCTTCATCAAAAACAACTGTGTAAGCATCGCCCAAATAATAAAAATGACTATCTACTTCTTTCCTCTCTAAAAAAGAATGATACATTTTAAGTAAAGACTTCTCATTTACTTTAATTAATCTTCTAACTTCCCTTTCAGACACAAAACGATTACATGTTACATATAGTACTCCATCATCTTTAAATCTAAAATAAATATTTTTATTATTTTTCTTCTCTATACTAAGAGGTATTATGTATTCTCCAAGTTGTACTTCCATAAAATATCACCTTACAACTTTAATTTTAACATAAAATTATCATAATCTAAATGATAATCCTTATCCAATAAACTAAATAATCTCTTTATTAAAGATGTCTTCTCCTCATTACTCTTATCCATAGAAATCTTTATAGTTTCAAGAATATCAGGACTATCTTCCCCATAAATACTAAAATAAACTTCATTCATTTGTTGTAACGTTACAAAATAACAATAAGGTCCATATGGATGATTATCTTTTAAAAACAAGATAACTTGTAAAACCTTATTATGCAATACAATCAATTCTCTTTTTATAGCATCACTATTTTTTAAACAATCATCTTTATCATAATAAACATCTTGGTTTAAATCTAATCCTAACATTAAGAGAAGTCTACCAACGATTTCTAATTGTATATCATAATCACTTGTCTCAATTCCCATTAGAAATAATGAAGTGAAAGTTTCTCCTGGTATTTTAATACTATAAGTCTCTTCATAAAAATCTCTATTTCTAAACACATCATATACTTTTATCATGCTTATATAAGAACAATTTTTTATGTAATTGTAAGAAGTCCTTAAGCATTCTAATAAATAAAAGTAACTAGGTAAATCTCTCTTACTTATAAAATCTTCATAAGCTTCTTTTATTTTTCCTATTACTTTCAAAGACAACTTTTTCTTGCCTTTTTTTAAATCCCTTAATTCTTCTAGGTAACTTTCTAACTGTTCAATAATATAATTTTGATTTTTTATAACCATTCCTGTTTTTAAAACAGATTCAAAATAAGCATTATTAGCAACTTTATTACTATAAGCTATATCAAATATATCTCTTACTGAATAAATATTATAATCAATCCTTATTCCTTCAATCATCATACTGGCTTTATAATTTTTAGTATCATCAGAAATTACTAATATATCTAAATCACTAGATTCTTTATTTGTTTTCCTAACTCGACTACCATAAACAACAATTGCTAATATTTTATTGTCTTCTAAATATCCTGTTTTATCTAAAAAAGTCTGAATTAAATTTTCTAAACTCATTTTCTTCTTAATTCCAAACTATAAGAATCATCAAAATCATTAGTTTCTACAGTAATATTAGTACCTTTTAAATCATTATATCTTATTGGCTCAGCAATTACGTCAATACTATCTAAAACATAGCCTTCTGGAAACTCATATGTTACACCAGTACTTGTCGAATTCCTAATAGGTTCATACATTTCATAAACTGTATTACCATAATCATCAATTCCTAAAATACTATCATAATTAACAGCTGTCATTTGAGTAAAAGTTTCTACATGAGGATCGTTATATACATAAGAATCAATTAATCTAACATAGTCTACATCCAGTTCCTCCATAGCTATAGCTAAACTTTCCCCACTAAATCCTTTTATATCATAATCTTTACTAACTTTACTTAAATCAACATAATTATCATCAGTCAAGAAATCTTCCAAATAATCTTTGACTCTTGCAACCTCACAACGTTTATGTAACTTATAGCCAGCTACTCCACTTCCAACTATTGTTGCAATCAATATACCTGCTAAAAATTTCTTACCCATTTTAAAATTTTTAATTTTACTCATCCAAAACACCTCATTTAACAAGATATATTATAAGAAAAATTCCTTAAATAAGCAATTTTAACTAGAAAAAAGAAGTATTATTTCTAACACTTCTTACATAGTCTGAGCATCATTACTTGGGTCGCTTTCAATTTGCTCTTCAGATGGTGCAATTAGTACAAAACCAAAAGATTTCAACAATTCATCTGGATGATAATTTAACATATACCAAAACGAAAAACCTTCATCTAAACCACGTTCTTTTAATATAATAGAAAAATTATTCCATTCATTCTCAAATACTCTATCAGTATATTTAATGATTTTATCCTCATTAATATAACCAAATTGACCATTTTGTTTTAATCCTAAAAACAACTTCAAATTAATATACTGACCATCCATCTTTGCTGATAAGTCTATATTATATTCCTTTTTATCATTATCTAAATATAATAAAACGTCTCCCTTAATAGTCTTATCCTTAATAAAGATTTCGTAATCAAATTTAATCTTTTCTGTATTAAAACTATCAATTTTTAATACTCCATATTTTATACTATTATATTTTACTGTAACTTCTATTACCTTATCTTTATTACGTCCCTCTAACTCATATATTTCTCTATCACTAGCTACACAATCTTTACCTTTAAGACATTCTTCATTTTCTGTTAAATTTATATAAAAATCAAACTCATTGTCTTCATTAGTATAAAAATACAAATCTCTAAATCCATTCTCTTCTATATCAAGTCCCGCAAATTCAGTTCCATTAACTGTATAAATACTAATAACTAACTTATAATCATCTTCGTAATCTTCAAGTACTTCTTCCTCTAATTGTTCTAAAAATTCTTCTTCAGAAAGTTCATCAGATTCAGCCAAAATTCTTACTAGCTTCTCATCTTCTTTTACTAATTCATAATATTTTTTATCTATTCTTTCTGCTTCCTTCTTATTCAATGTATAAGAATGTTTAACTACTTTTGTAGTCTTATCATTTACAACGATTTCATCTTTTTTAGAAGTCAATAAATCTTCTTCAAAAAGTTCTTTCAATATAGATAATTCTTTATTAAAAAGATACTTTATGTCTTCTTTACTTAAAGACAATTCTTCAAGATATTTAGCATAAGAGTTATAAAATTCGTTATCATCGTCTTCTACATCACGAATTTCCATATAATTATCTGAACCAGTAAGATTAGCATATTCTTTCAAATTCTTTTCTATATAACGAAGTCCATATTTTTCATTATTTTCTTTTACATAGATAAAACTTTCATAAGATTTATCCTTTGGACTAACAGCAGTTTGAAAACCATATGTATAATCACTTAGTATATCCAAAGTATCAATGTTTGTATTTAATTTAAAATTAACATCATTATAATATATATCATCATCTGTAAACATCAAATCAATTACATTAGCAAACTCTTTATCTATATAATCAATTGTATGATCAAAAATCATCTTTGGACGACTATCTATATATTTATGATATAGAGGAAGTGCAACAAAATATGTTAAAGCTCCAATTCCTCCAATTAAAATAAACAAGATAAACAAGACTTTAAAAACTTTCCTAAATCTAAATCTTTTTTTAAAAGGCTTAAATGAAGTAGTCAAATAAATATCGTCATCTGCAATCTTAGAAGTTTTTGTTTCTTCTTCATGAACATCTTTTACTTTTAATTCTTTTTGTTTCTCTATTTCTCGATCAATTGCTTCATCTAATTCTCTTTCAATATCAGCACTCTCTTTTAAAGTACTTTCTTTATCAATTGTAACTTCGTCTTCGTCCTCATATTCATCTTCATCATTCGAAGAAATATCTGTAGCTTCTTTTACTTTATCTAGAAATTTCAACTCTCTAGTCATTGTTAAGTCTTCTTTATTATCTTCTTCAATTAAACTTTCTTGTAAATCTTTAAATTTTAGTTCTCTTGTCATAGATAATTTTTCTTCAGACTCTTTTTCCAAAGATTTAGAATTCAAGCTTTCTTCATATTTATCTAATATATCTCTATATTTTTGTTCACGCATAATACCACACTACTTTACATAATAATTCTATCATAATTTGTAATAAATAGATACAACCAATTTACATTCTCAAACCAACAAAAAAACATAAAGCTTTTGACTTTATGCTCTTTAAAGATTATGTTTTAAACTACTCTGGACATTCAGATTCAAAAATATCGCAAGCATTTCTTTCTAAAGTTGGAAGAACACTTTCAACAAAATCATCAAATGCTTCAGGTTGTGTTATATATACAAGAAAAGATAATGTATAAGTCGCTCCACTATAACCATCTCCTGTAGAATGACATTTTGATTTTTGACCAACTACTTTAGACATATCTATTTCATCTAATCCTTGTGCATTTGTATTAGATTTTCCTATTTTTACTGGTTTTAACACTTCTGTACCATCTTCCATTACATAATATGTATCACATACTAAACCATCGTCCCATCTATCATCTGCTACAGCATATGGATTAAATGTTACAGAATCTAAAAATGATGTAGTTGTCTCTCCAGCTCCTAGTTCTTTGTTATATACAAATAAACCATTTTCCTTTAAATATAAAGCATCACGTCTTGCATATTTTCCACCTTCAGCTTCTATATATTCAAAGTTTCCAGTATCTTCATTATATACTCCAGCATGTGTTCCATTACCTTCACCAACATAGCCATAGCCCCATTCATAATATGGCGTCCAATCACTTTCGTTTGATAAATTTAAAATTGCTGCGGGTTGAACTTTATTATATACATCAGTTGAAAGGCAAACAAAATCAGGAGTTTTAACAATATAAGGAACTACCGTATCATATATATCTCCAAAATCCTTCATAGATAATTTTGTCATATTTGCTGGACAAACTTCACCATCATCTTCATACATTCCTACGAAGTCTTCGCCATAAACTAAATCCATTCTTGGACCAAATAGTCTTGTTGAAGATAACTCGTTTCCATTTCCTGACTCCCATTCTTGATGAACCAATACTCCTACCTTAACTGGTCTTGTTCCTGTATTAGTAACTTCCAACTTTTTCTCAGTTGTATCTCCTGGTCTCCAATCACTTGGACTTACGAATTTTTCTTCTATTTCTTGTTCGAATTTGTCAGTGTGAAAAATATTTTCAAATACTGCATAGTTTGAGAAATATGCAATTGTTCCACCGACAACACCAATAATTGCCACAAGAACTAAAGCAATTAATGGTTTTCTGTTCTTTTTCATTTTCCTACTTCCTTTCTAAAAATCTATATCAAAGATAATACTTTCATATTATCTAGATACCACCTAAAGTAGGAAGATACAAAAAGGAAGGAAATCCTTACTATAATTTTTAATTTACTATAATATACTTCCTACATCATTAGAAAGTCACTTATGTACTTGTATATCGTGACTATCCTACTATACAAGTATAATATATATATATATATCAAGGCCTTAACGGCCTTTTAGTAAAAAAAGAACTAAGTCTCCTTAGTTCTTAATTATTAACTCTATTTAATAATTCATCATACTCTTTAAATAAATCATCAATAGTATAAACAATATTATCATTCATTATATGACTATTATAGAAACCTTCTTCTTTTCTTATATCTTCAACTAATTTTCTATAATTATCTATATGAACAACATTATAATCCAATCTTCCATATTCTTCATAATGTTTCTCACTAGTCTTTAACAAAGAATATGCTGTAAGTAAATACAACTGATCTACATCAAAACATCTAATAAATTTATCAATATTAAGTGGTTTATCAAACAATTCTAATACTGCATTATAACCGCTTAATAACCTTGTAAATTTCTTTTTACACAATGTTAAATATTCTTCAAAAGATCTATAATATTTGATTCCCATATTTAAATACTCTTGTTTTATTTCATTGTAATATTTTGATTCTTCTCCATTTTGTAATATATCTCTGTAAACATCTTTTCTTTTTCTAATAGCCGTCTTTATGTTCTTATAAACATCTTCACTTCCGCCTGCTAATACTTCATCAGCATTTGAAATAATATTTCTTAAAAAAGCTATTTTAGAAAAATACAAACTTCTTTTTCCGTCTACTTCTCTCGAACAGATTCCATATTTAAATCCCTTTACAAGTACTTCATCTTTAAATATTACATTAAGTGGCATGTAATAGTATCTTTCAATAAATTCATCAAATAAATTTTTGCTTTTATGATCTATTGCCAAATAATCCAAATCACCGATTAATTCCCATTCCCCATAATATGTTGCAGAATGCTTATATATCAATTTAAGACTAGATATCATATCTTCCTTCATCACACTAACCACCTATTCTCAATTTATTATACTATATTTTATAAAAATAGAAAACACCCAAATTTTACAAATCAAATATTAAATACAATTATTAAATCTAAATACCATCACAATTATCTATGCAAAAAACACAACCTTTTTTGATTGTGTCTTTGCAAATTATTGATTTTTTATATCTTTCTTTTTAAATATAATAAAAGTAATAGCAACGATAACTACCAAAGTAATAACATAAATAGCTATACTTCCACCTAAAGTCTGATACTTATTATATGACAAACCACCAAATAAATACTTCGAGAAATTCAAACAACTTGTTGGTAAAAATGCTGCAATCTTCTCTGGTAATAAACTTTCTAACAATGAACCAGCAATATTAACACCAAATACTGAAATAACACAAGCTACTGTACTAGTTGTTAAAACACCAACAAATATACATACTGCAAATAACATGATATATTCTGGTAATACTGCTAAAATATTCATTAAAGTATAACCTAAAGTACTATACTCTACAATACTTTGTGTATTAAAATTATAAACAATCATTGGATCAAAAATTGACTTAAATTCATTATTCAATATTACAAAATCAACGATGTCTAATAAATAATAGAAACAAGCAAATAAGAATGTTGCTATTACAGCTGCAATTATCTTACTAGTTAAAATTTTACCTCTTGTAAATGGTCTTAATAATAATTGCTTAATTGTTCCTTTATTAAATTCCTCAGCAATAATACCTCCCGCAATAATCAAGAAAGCTATTATTATAAACATATCAGATCCAATAAACAAAGTAGTTACATGATCTTGTAAAGTCACATCACTTGCAGGAACAATATTATTTTCAATCTTATATTCTGCTTCTTTAAACTCTGCTATTAAAGTTCTATTTTGAACTAATTCTCTTCTATCCTTATAAGTACTCTCATCCTTATTCATACTACTATAAGACATTGCTGATGATACATAATTATCAACCATATATGAAGTTGTATGATAAGCAGGAGCAACATCATTATTAAGACGATAATTTAAAGCTTTTAATTGATAACTTAAATTCTCAATTTCATCCTGAATATCATCTTTATCTTCCTCTGCAATATCTAAAGAAGCTTTCAAAGTGTCAATTTGCTTTTCTACTTCTTTTTTTGACTCCTCAACAAAAACTTTCCAATCATAATTATCTAAACCAGCAACTAATTCATCATACTTTGCCTTATACAATTCGTATTCAACATCATTTTTATTAACATACTTAGCATTATACATATCAGTCAAAACTGAATTTAACTCGTTATCAATATAATAATAAAGAGGTGAAGAATAATCTAAATCCTTTAATAATTCATGCAAGTCTAATTCAACTTTACCATCTATATACCACATAACTTCATCTTTATCGTTCAAATCATATTCCTTTAAAGATTCCTCTAGCATTGTATAATACAATTCTCCAGTTTGTTCTTCTATCAAACTTCCTAAATCAGCTTTATCCAAAATGACTCCTAAAGCCAAAATTCCTAAAATAATTAAACTTAATATATAAATTCCTTTACGATGAGATATTTTAACTAACTCATTTTTTACTAACCTAATCAATTATATTACCTCCAGCCTTTTTCAAGAATGCTTCTTCAAGTGACAATACATTTTCTCTCATTTCACATATTTTATATTTATTCTTTATTAATACTGAAAGTATCTTCTGTATACCATCAACATCCGAATAAACCTTAATCATATTATCACTAAGAACTTCATCTTTTTCATTCAAATATTTTTGAACCTCATCTGTTCTATCAAGTTTAATAATATAAGAAGTATTATCTTCTTTTACTATATCTTTAATTGAAGATGTAACTATAACTTCACCATTCTTGATTAAACAAACATCACTAACAAAACTTTCCAACTCAGATAAATTATGACTAGATATTAAAATACCCATTTTTTCTTTTTTAGCTAATTTTTTTAGTAAATCTCTTAACTCTTTTATTCCTTCTGGATCCAAACCATTAGTTGGCTCATCTAATATTAAAACATTTGGCTTATGTATTATAGCCGCAGCAATACCAAGTCTTTGTCTCATACCTAGACTATATTTAGATACTTTATCATCAATTCTATTTCCTAAACCAGCTATCTCAATAACTTCATCTATTCTTTCTTTAGTAACATCCTTATACATGTTGGCAATTAACTCTAGATTCTTTCTACCAGTTAAGTACATATAAAGATCTGGACTTTCAACAATAGCTCCAACTCTTTCAATTGCTTTACTAAAATCTGTTTTAATATCATGACCATTAATTAAAACATCACCACTACTAATAGATTGTAATCCTAATATCAATTTAATTGAAGTTGTCTTACCTGCTCCATTAGGTCCAATAAAGCCAAGTATTTCACCTTCTTTTAAAGAAAATGAAACATTTTTTAAAATTTGTTTAGAGCCAAAAAATTTATTAATGTTTTTTACTTCCAAAATTGTTTCCACAAAATCTCTCCCTCTACTTATAATTATTATCCATAAGTACCTAATTTCCTTTTTTTCTTACATTAGATACACTTACTTTAACTAAAAATAACTCAAAACGCACTCTTTACTTACAATCACCTTCCAAAAAAATTATAACACCATAAAAAAAGATGGAATATAAAAAATACAAATAATTTACATATTCCACTCAAAAAACTATTTTTTTATTATTTTTTTTATGCCTCTTAAACATTCATATAACCTATTAGCTGGACTTAAAGATAACTCAAAAGTTCCAAGTAGTTCTTCAACATAACCACCGAATCCTTTTTTAAACCAATAAACTCCATAATCTTTTCCATCAGGATTAAATACATCATGAATTCCCATAAAATTATATCTTTTATAACCATGTTCTACAGCATACTTAATAATATCCCATTGTATCGCATATTGTCCATAATAAGGCATATATTCCTCATAAGATCCACTAAACATATAACAAATCTCATCACCATAAAGGATAAACATTGCTGCTGATAACGGAATTATATTTCCTTTTTCTTCTTTTAATTTAGTAACTTCTTCTACTTTTTTCTTATTACTTAGAATACTTTCTCTCATCTGTTCTTTTTTCTTCTTATTAGATTCATTGTCTACTAAACGTTCTATCTTTTCTTCATATTCAGATATTTCATTGTTAAGAACTTCTAAATAAGTATCACAATTTAAATCACATATTTTAAAAGTAATTTCATCTCCAAAAGCATCATACATATCTTGATAATACTCTAAAGACTTATCAGCAAAATGTCTTCTATCACAAGTATCACTAGTGATTTTCTTAAACTCTGGCAAATCTTCTTTACTTAAAGTACGTATATCTAATTTAAACTTAGAAATAGTCTTTTTAATATGAGTTTTTGTACTACCTCTCATATCTTTCATTAATTCATCAGTACTTTTACCATCTATATCCAAACAATAAGTCCATTTTACTTGTGCCCCATGTTCATTATATTTATAACCTAAGCTTTCTAAATAAGTCTTAATTTCTCTATTATCAACACCATCTACTATATTAGCATCAGCATCACGAGAAACATTAACAATATAAGGATCTATAATTAACTTTAAAGCATTTTTCTCTTTTAAAAATCTACTTACTTCACCAGTCATAAACTTTACTAATGACTTATCGCTATAATCCATTACAAATCCTTTATAAGCTTCATAAGCCTTTTTACCCATAAACTTTTGCCCAGTAGCAGCAATTAAAGAAGCAGCTACAACTTTTTTCTTATCTTTTACACCTACTAAATAAACTTCTGTTCCTTCTTTTTTTAATCTATTAAACATCTTAATTGTTTGAAAAAAATTCTTTTCTGGTCTAGAATTAACAAATTCCATGAATTCTTCTTCCTTAAGTTCCACAAACTTCATCTTTATCACCTATATATTAGTATACAATAAACTAGTATTTTTTAACAGAAAAAGATTTGCCAAAGCAAATCATTTTATTCATCATCTTTCTTATTCAAATCATCATCTATACTATTATTATCTTTATTATCTTGATTATTATCATCAGATATGTCATCTTTTTCTTTTTCATCATCTACCATAGAACTATTGTCATTTTTTTCACTTATTAATTCTGCATATTCAGAAACTTTATCACTATATTCTTGTAGTAACATTTGATAACTTGTTTCATTCTTAAGATCTATAGAACTATATATTTTATTATAATCAATAAGTACTTGTTCAACTTGTGTAAAACGATTTAATTTTTCTGAATTATCTAAAATTTCAATTCCTTCTTCTATTTTAGCAATATCATTTTCAATCAATTTCATAATATTATTAATTATTTTACTTTTGTAATCATTAGCTTTTTTATAATATAAATTACTACTCTCTATTCTACCAAAAGTCGTATAAGCACGATTGTAATCATTTTGATTATAATAATCCATAGCAACAAAATATAAAGAACTATCATTATAAATTTTATCCATTTTATCTTCTATTTCATCATAATCTGAATCTTTAAATACTTTAATAACTCTATTATTATAAGCTATTAAGGCATTTATATGTAAATCATTTATTAAAGACTTATATTTAGTACTAACTTCTTCAAAATCACCTAATGTCTTAATATCCATATCAATATATTCATCAACCCATTTTAGAACATATTCTTTAGTCTTTTCTTGAGCACTAGTTATCTTATTCTCATCTTTCTTTATCGTATTTAATACTCTTATTATTTCTTCATACTCTGAAGTTTCATAATATTTAGTTAAAGCTTCATCTAATACAATCAAATAATCTCCTTTAATTGTATCTTTATTCGTTCCACCAACTATTATAAAAATGACCATTCCAATTGCTAATATAAGTGAACTAATACCAGCCAATAACAAAACTTTTTTTCTTTTTTTCATACTATCTAACGAAGTTAAATCAGCGTCATCATTTTCTTTTTCTTTATCTTCATTAGAATCAATTTTACGATTTGGCTCTTCTATTGTTTTATCTTGTGCTTCTTCATTTATTTCCTCTATTTGCTTATTTATGTCATCTATTAAAGAAATATTTTTTAACTCAATTGTATCTGTTAAAGGATTTATACTTTTGGTTTTTTCTAATGATAAATCAAACTCCTTTGTATCAATCATATCATCAGTATCTTCTATATCTGAATTATCTATATAAGGTTCTGCAACATCATATTTATCAGAATTTTCATCCTCTTCTTTATCTTTTAATTCCACCTCAAAATAATTATCACTTAAATTAGTATCTGTATCTTCCAAATTAATAACTTCTTTATTATCTTTTAAGTCAGGCAAATCTAAATCATCTACAACTTTTATGTCAGCACCACAAAATGGACACTTTTTTAATTCCTTTTCAATTTTCTCCCCACATTTATGACATTTCATCTAACCACGCCCTTTTATTATTAATATAATATCATAAAAATTACATAAAGTTTAGTATGCTATTTACATTTTATTAATTTTTTTTATAAATATACCTCCTTTTAATGATATAATTTAATAGAGCCTATAGTCGTTCTCGAAGTATAGTCTTTTTTATTTGGTAAGGAGGTAAGAAAAATGGCTAAATATGTCTTTGTAACAGGTGGTGTTGTTTCTGGACTTGGAAAAGGAATAACTGCATCATCTATTGCACTATTATTAAAATCGCGTGGATATAAAGTATTCATGCAAAAATTTGATCCATATATAAATGTTGATCCAGGAACAATGTCACCATATCAACACGGTGAAGTTTTTGTAACAGCTGATGGATCAGAAACGGATTTAGATTTAGGTCACTATGAACGCTATATTGATTGCGAATTAAATTACACATCTAATATGACAATGGGTAAAGTTTTCGCATCTGTTATTGAAAAAGAGCGTCGTGGTGACTTTTTAGGTGGAACAGTCCAAATCGTTCCCCATGTAACCAATGAAATTAAAGCTCGCATTTACGAAGCTGCTCACACATCTAATGCAGATATTATCATAACTGAAATTGGTGGAACGATTGGCGATATTGAATCAGAAGCATTCTTAGAAGCATTAAGACAAATGCGTTTAGAAGAAGGAAGAGAAAACACATTATATGTTCATACTACTCTAGTCCCAGAAATATATGGTAGTGGCGAATTAAAAACAAAACCAACTCAACACTCAGTAATTGAACTTCGTGGAGTTGGAATTCAACCAGATATAATTGTTTGTCGTACACCAGTAATGCTGGATGAAGATATAAAGAAGAAAATATCTATGTTCTGTAGTATTCCTTCTAAAAACGTTATATCATCACCAGATGTAAAAAATATATATAGTATCCCCCTTGTATATCATGAACAAGGTATAGATGAAATAGTCTTAAATCAATTTGGATTAAAAATTGGAAAAATTAATATTAAAGATTGGGAAAACTTAGTTAATACTACAGACAATCTAAAAGATGAAATAGAAATATCTTTAGTAGGAAAATATGTCGAATTACATGACGCATATATTTCTGTAGTGGAATCACTAAAACATGCTGGTTATCCAATAGGTGTTAAAGTAAATGTTAATTGGGTTGATTCTGAAAAATTAGAAGACCCAAAAGTTAACTTAAAAGAAATATTTAAAAACTCACAAGGTATTATCGTTCCAGGTGGTTTTGGTTCACGTGGTATCGAAGGAATGATTAAAGCTGCCAACTATGCACGTGTAAATAAAATCCCATATTTAGGAATATGTCTAGGTATGCAAATTGCCACTATTGAATTTGCACGTAATGTATGTAATATAACGGATGCGAATTCAACAGAATTTGATCCAATGTGTAAAAATCCAATTATCGATTTAATGTCTGATCAAAAACAAATTATTAACATGGGTGGAACACTTCGTTTAGGTAATTATGAATGTGCTCTACAAAAAGATACTTTAGCTCATAAGGACTATGAAAACGATACTATATTAGAAAGACATCGTCATAGATACGAATTTAACAATAATTATCGTGAAACATTAGAAAAAAAAGGTCTTGTTTTCTCAGGAATAAATCCTCAAGCTAACTTAGTAGAAATAATTGAACTACCTACTCATCCACATTACATAGCATGTCAATTTCATCCAGAATTTAAATCCCGTCCTAATAGACCACATCCGTTATTTAAATCATTTATTGAAGCTTCTGCTAAAAACAGAAAATAATCAAAATAAAAGCACTTTTTGTTACATTAGTAATTAAATGTGCTTTTATTTTTTATTGAAATTAATGCTATTTAAAGTTATAATTATATCAAGAAACAAATATCATTTAATAAAAAATGATACATTTGAATGGAAACAAATGGTTTCTAGTTGGTGAAAGTTCTGACTATCAAGTCAGAACTTTTTATTATTTCAATACTAATGTTAATAGCATCAATATAATAACCAAAACCAGAATTTCTATGATGTATTTAAAGAAGTTTTCTAACTTCATATAAAGTCCCCCTTTTCCACTTTCATAATTAATGTTCAGTAATAAAACTAACCAAAAATCCCCCTAATGGAAAAGAAACCATTCGCTCATCAAATGTATCGAGCTTAATTCTGCACAATTAAATAAAGGTTGTAAACATATAATTTTTTAGACTTTTTCTAAAATATTTTTTTAGAACTTTTTACTATGGCGCTTTTCTTTTTTATTTTAAATTTTCTCTTCAACAATACAAAAAGTTATAACAAAACTATGTTGCTATAACTTTTTAATATACTAAAAAAGCATCCTAATTATCTAGAATGCTTTTTATAAATCATTAATTTATTTCATCAAAGATTCGTTTATCAAATTTATATAACTTACTTGATGAATTCGCTAAATAGTATTTACCATTCGTTTCTTTGGCAATCTTAATCAAATTTGTTGAATTAACATCATTACCTAAACCAATCGTAAGAATTCTTATATCATCATCTTTAGCTTTCTCTATTAGTTCATCATAAGACTTAGCATTTTGTTTATTATCATCGCCATCAGTTAAGAAGACAATATATTTCCTTGTTTTAGAATTAGAACTAAATAATCTAAGAGCTCTTTGAATACCACCAGCACCATTCGTACCAGAATCATCATTTTGGCCATTATCATTAGACATATTAAATATATCCGTAATAATAATTTTCTTATCAACAGTTTTATCTTTTAATCCATTATTTATAACTTTTGCATCAGCTGTAAATGTAACTAAAGCTACCTTAGCATCATTATTTAATGATCCTAAAACATTTGCTATTATCTGTTTTCTTACATCAGTTGGATCACTATCATCCATACTCTTCGAATTATCCATTACAAAAACGATTTCTGATTCTTTATATTTCTTCTCATCAATTATTTCTAAGCTCACATTAATATCCGTAGTGTCTTCGTCTAATGTTACGTCTTTTTCTGTTCCTAAATATTTAGCTTTTTCAAAACTAATTGTATATTCAGCTTTAGGTAATTCAGTAAACTCATATTCACCTTTATTATTAGTATAAGTTTCAAAATAAACTAATGTATTATCAGCATTAATTGCTGTTACTAAAACACTACCTAACTCTTTATCGTCCTCGTCGGTAACTTTTCCACTTAACTTATAATATTCTTGAGATAACATTCTAGTTTCAACAAAAGCATCTTTTATAATACTTATTTTCTCTCTTTTCAAACCTAAATTAGAAGCAGATTGAATAACCGCATAAGCACAATCCTCAAAATTAGAATAGGAAGACAACAAGAATAAAGAATTATACCAAACTTTAGCCATTTGTTCTTTACTACTAAAAGCTCCATTTTTATACATCAAATAAGCTGCATGTCCAACAACAGTTGCATTATGATGTTCACCTGCTCTATCAATTTCAAACAAATTTTTCGCATTTTTTTCTTCTAAATATTCGTCTAAAGTTTTATCGCCCAAATAATAATCTGGAAAATAATAATCACCTCCAACATTGGATGGTTTCTTATATACACTAGGATTCGATAAATCTCTCGCAACTTCTTTTGCAAATGCTGGAATACTATCAGAAATAAGCCAATCTTTATTTTCAATCAACGAACCGATTATATCAGAATAAGCTTCATTCAAAGCTCCAGTCTCATTAGGTTTATTTCTGTTTTCTTTAGTTGGATGAGTAAATTTTGCTGTAGTTGATATAACCCCATGGGTAAATTCATGACCTAAAACATCTTTACTCAACGAAAGGGATTTACCTTCATGATTTCCAATAAACATTTGGTTTAATCCAGAAACCCACATTGCATTACTCAAATCTTCGCTTGTAAAAGATTTATTACTAACATTTATATTAACAATTATTTTACTTCCCTTATTATCGTAAGAATCTCTACCTAATACATTTTTATAATAATCATATATGTCTTCAAAATAACTCATAGTTGTTACTGCATTTTTTAGTTTTTCTATACCTGTATTATAGCGTAATTCTCCGTTTTCGTTCATACGTGCTGTAAAGGGAGTAATACCAGAGAATACTAAAGCTCCCGCAAGACCAGTCAAATCAGCTCCCATATAAGTCGCATCAACTATTTGAATATTTCTCTCTTCATCATAAAACTCATAAGATTTCTCACGAGATAACAAATCCGTATTTTCTTTTAAATTTATAGTATGCTCAACATCATTTAAACCCTTACCTGTATATACATAATTTGCACTTTTACCTAACTCGTCTGCCGTAATTACATTACCATCTTTAGCATTTACAACTACTTCATATGCACCTTTATTTGATACCAAAAGTGCATCGTAAACAACACTTGTTTCTGAAACATCTACATAAATATATTTTTTCATTTCTAAATATTCAGTCTCTGTTCCATAAATTTGTTTTAATTTTTCTTTTATTTCATTTTCATTTAATAAACCATAAGTACTAACTTTTATATTTGGAACATAGTTTCCATTTACAGCTAAAACGTTACCATCTTTATCAACAGACATCGTAAGTTCTCCACCTAAAACTTCTATACTATTATATTTCTGCTGAAATTCATAATAAGTTACATCTTCATTGGTTTTAATCTCTTCAACTATAAACTCATTACTTACGTTAGATATCTTAAATAAATCCTTCACTTCTGTTAAAGCCTTAATTGCTGTATCTTTATCTAATACTTTTAAATCAGTAAACTTACCACTAATATATTTAGGCACATTATTATCATTAAGAACGATTTCATTCTGCTCTTCTAATCTATCTTTCAAAGTTACTTCATCATCTTTTGGAAAAAGAAATAAAGCTCCTATAACACATAATATAAGTAAAACAATTATAGTGACTCCAATAATAATCTTATTTTTCATTACTTCTCACTCTCCTTAACTTTTTCAACTGTATGTTCATACTCGCCATCGTACCACCAAATACCAACTCTTATTTCTGACACAGTCTTACTAGAAGTAACATAGGAATTCTCAAACTTAAGTAAATAATAAGGATCTCCAACTTTTTTACCAAATGACCAAACTAAGAAATCACTATTTTGATAAAATGCTCCTTTTTCTTCTCCATATTTTTCAACTATCTCATCATATTTAGTACCAATCTTTATAAAATCATCTATTACTACATCTGATTTACTATAAAAATTAGCTTTTAACAAAATACTATTATCATAAGAACACTTCTTATCTTCTCCACAATAAATAGCACCCAAAAATTTAACTTTATTATCAAAATAAAAGTTCTCTAATACTACAGAATCACTTTCAATATAACTATCATCACTATTCGATTCATAATACAAATCGTTACTCTTCAAATCAGATATCTTGCCACCTATATAAAAATCTTTTTCTCCAATTGTAAATTTTAAAGTATTATTTTCTTCTATATTAGATATAATTTTTGTTCTATCCTTACCACTAAAGATAACTACACAAACAATTAATAGTAAAAGAATGACAATTCCTGCTATTATAAAAATAAGTTTCTTTTCTTTTATAAAATCAAGAATACTCTTTTTATTAGCATTATTGCTTATAACACTATTTTCCACATTATTTACAAGATTATTTTCTATTCCATTATTCTGTACTACAACGTTCTCGTTTCCGTCATTACTACAAACAGGGCAAACATTATTCTCATTAAGTAGCCCTCCACACTTCTCACACTTCATTATATAAACCTCTCTCTACTTTCTTAAATATTATAACACGAAAACAAAAGAAAAAAACTTTAAAGTTTCAACTTTAAAGTTTCATAAATTAATATTATCTAGTTTTTCCTTTAACTTCACTACTACGAACGAATTCACCATCTTCGTAAGACCAAGATTCTTCATATGTAGTTAAAACTTCACCATCTTTAACAAAATTGTAATCGTATTGTACTGAAGCACTTTCTTCTACAGCCAATGGTTGAGTTTTCTTAACTCCAACAGTTCCTTCTAAAACATATCCAGATGGAACTGTATATATAACTTGTGCTTCACCATCAGGTCCATATATAGTGGTAGCACTAGCTGCAACAGTTTGCTCAACAACCATTTCACCAGCTTCATCCTTAGTTAAAACTCCACCATCTGGTGCATAATATCTTGTTCCACCTTCAGAATATTCTACATTTTCAACTACTGATTCATCTAACCATTCTGCATCATATGTCGAAACATATCCTTCTAAATCTTGTGCTTGATGTTTTAAACCTGCTTCATATCCAAATAACATAGTTTCTAATCTAGTAATTGGACAAATAAAGTTTGTAGGATCATTTTTATGACAAGAAGCACCCAATCCTACTGCTACACTACCAACTAAAGTAGCAACAAGTGCAACACCAGTAATTACTTTTTTTGCTCCTGAAATCCTTTCAATTAAACTTTTTTCCCCTTCATCATAAAAACCTTTATCTAAGTTTTCATATTTTTTATTCATATTGTATTTCCCCCCTATTTATTCTGTCTATCACTGCTGTATTGCCTACATTTTAGCATCAGTTAAACATACCGTCAAATTTTCCTCTACTTTAAACAAAATATATTTTATATATTTTGTTATAACTTTAAATTATATAATTATAACTATCGTTTTTTCTCAGATACAAGGATGAGGACAATCATTACATTTTCTAATATCTCTTTTTACAAGCTTCTTTATTCCATCTTCACCATTTAAGAATACTGGCTTTTCATCTCCTTTAACTAAATCAACCTCATTAATTTTTCCATTAATCATATATTCCAAATGATTATGAACCAATTCCCAACCTTTCTTTGTCATAATATGTACTGGTATTTTTATTCCTACTTGAGCCAAAGCATTTGGTTCAATTAATTCCTTAACATATTTAGAAGCACATGACCAAATAATGTCTACGTTTTCAAGCATTTTCTTCGCAGTTTCCTCACTTATTCCTGTTGAACAAAGACCAAATTTATATATTGTCACACCTTCAGCTTCTAATTTCTTAATTTCTTCCAATAATTCATTATCTTGCGCTGCCAAAGTAACAGCAATCCTTTTATAGCCTCTCTTAATCGCTTCTCTTACTCCTGCTACCTGATCAATATTCGCTGTATAAGGAAATACAGGAATAATTCCTGATTTCTTCGCCGTATCAACTATTTCCGCATTAGGACTAGTATAAAATAATCCAGTCATTCGTTTAACTGCTCCCTGTGTATTGCTATCATTAGTTGTAATTATAGTTCCTAAATTATTAGATACAATAACGGAAGCATCTAGCATATCACTTTTAAAAGCAGAAGAAATTGT
Source organism: uncultured Bacilli bacterium (assembly GCA_949425635.1). Taxonomy (GTDB): domain Bacteria; phylum Bacillota_I; class Bacilli_A; order RF39; family UBA660; genus Coprovivens. The sequence continues at coordinate 70,498 of CASPWD010000006.1, forward strand.
CTCACTAGCTCCAAATAGTACATTAGCTTCACAAGAATTTAATGGTCTTGATGTATCAAAATATCCTCCTTTTATAACAACTTCATTAATAAGCTCACACATCATTCTTGTTTGAGTTTTTGTATCACTATTTCTAATAGCTTCGATTAAATCTTCACTTTGCTTACCACCAACTTCTTTTAAAAGTTTAACCATCAAAGGACAATACTTGATTGGTACAGGAGTTGCTAAAACAGCTTTTAATTCTCCATCGATTTTTTGTAATAAAACGTAACTACCAAACATTCTAGTAATATGCATTTCCTTTTTTGAATAAAATTCTCTTATTGCTGTATTGATAGCTTTTGCAACTTTATAACCATTATAATTATTCCAATCATCAACATACATCACCAGTTCATCATCAACAATCTGAATATCTAATAATCTTGTATTAAATTTTAATCCCCAAACAAATCTATTATCATTAAATTTATCTATAAAATATTCTAACAAACCTTCTTGCTGAAAATGATTATAATAATTTTGACTAGTTGTATCTATATCAAAATGCTTTTCAACATGTGGATTCTTTAAAGGTATAGAATATCTAAAAACACTTCCCCTATCCGAATAATAATGCTTTAAAATTCCCCCTTCAACTTCCATATCTTTATCATTAGTTTGATATAAATTTAAAGTATCACTACCTAAAGTCAATACAGTTACTACCCTTTGATAAGTTTGATAATAATTTAATAACTTATCTCTTAACATTCTTTCATATTCTAAACAATTTTTATCATCATATAAATTATAAGAATAATAATCACTCTTAGACTTATTTAGAGCTTCTTGAAAATCATATCCCATCAATTCATAAGAATCAATACCAAGCATATCTCTTCCTTCATAAGATGGAACAATTGTATAAAAAGATACTCCACTCTCCAATACTTCTTGATCATTAAAACCTAATCTTTTATAAACCTCTGTCGCACTAGGTCCAAATCCAAATTGCCAAAAATCAATTATCTTAGCTTCACTTATCTTATCAGTAAAACTACCATCATCTTTCACATACCCTTTTTTAGTCTCCAAAACATATTTAAGTCCACTATGACTTGCCATTACATTTCCTTCTTTCATAATTAAAAGATTGTACAACTCTTTCTAATTGCATTATATGGCAAATTATGTTATAAGAAAAATATATATTTTTTATGTTAAATATAAGGGGAGTTTATTTATGAATATTAATTATGAAACTTATCGAATTTTCTATCACGTTGCCCAAGAAGGAAGTATTTCTAAAGCAGCCAATATTCTTCTTATTTCTCAACCAGCCGTCACTTGGCAAATCAAGTCATTAGAAGAACAACTAGGTCTTACATTATTTGTTAGAACTAAAAAAGGTGTTACCCTAACTGATGAAGGAAAAATTCTTTTTGAATATGTAAAAAAAGGAATCGAAGCCTTTACTAATGGGGAAAATGCTCTTACTAATTTAAAAAACTTAGAAAGCGGTATAATTCGTATCGGTGCTAGTACAACAGTATCGAAACATGTTCTAATGCCATACTTAGCTAAATTTCACGAATTATATCCTAATATTGAAATAAAAATAGTAAATACATTAACCGAAGATTTAATAAAAGAATTAAGAAATGGGAATTTAGATATGCTCTTATTAAACCTACCTATGACAGAAGCGAAAGACCTAAAAACTATAAAGGTTCAAGATGTTCAAGACATTTTTGTTGGAAATAAAAAATACTACGACTTAACAAAAGGCTCAACAACACTAAAAGAATTAAATAACTATCCTCTTCTTTTTCAAAAAAGTCCATCTAACACACGTACCTTCTTAAATAATTATTTAAAAAACAACAAAGTATCACTAACTCCTAAAACTGAAATAGTTAGTTATAATCTAATAATGGATTTTGTAAAATCAGGTTTCGGAATCGGCTATGCTACTCGTGAATTCATATCTCAAGATTTAAAAGATAAAACTCTTTTCGAAATTAAAGTAAATCCCCCTATTCCTAAAAGGTCTATCGGAATTGTAACTCTCGAAAAAACAATACCTAACTATAGTGTTAAAAAACTAATTAATTTAATGACACAAAAATAAGATATTAGTTACTCTGACTAATATCTTTTCTATTTTAGGGAACACTACTTATAAGAAATATGGTGATCAATTTGAAAAATATCAAAAAAAATATCTTTCTATTAATTTGTCTTTTTTTTGCTGCTTTAAACTTCAATCTTATATTGAAGCCGTTAAATCTAGTTACTGGAGGAACACAAGGCTTAGCTATAATTTTAACTCATCTATTTAAAATTAAACCTTCTACTATTGTTTTAATCATTAATGTTATTGCCCTAATTATTAGCTTCTTTCTCCTTACAAAAGATAACACTTATAGCGCTCTTGTCTCTACTTTTGCTTACCCATTATTTATTAAAATAACCAGTTATATTCCAGAGTTACCTTTACCTTCTAATTTAACTGTTATCTTTGCTATTATAGCAGGTGTTGTTTGTGGTATTACAGGTGGCTTAATATATAAATTGGGCTTCTCCTCTGGTGGTATAACGATTCTAAATCTTATAATAAATAAATACCTAAAAATCAAAATAGCTCTAATAAACTTCGTTGTTAATGCTATTATAATTGGCCTTGGTTACTGGAGTTTTGGGCTAAAAAAAGCCTTATACTCTATCATAGTCATTGGTATTGGAAGCTTCATAATATATTTAATTCTAAGAAAAAAGAGTTCATTTAATGAAACTCATTCTTAATTAATCACATTTAAATGTGATTTTTTTATTTTAAATAAAAATATTTATTATTTACAATATATTTATCTATACTTTTTTTTATTTAAATCTAACCCTAATAATTGTAAAGCAATCACTACATCTTTTATTTCAGAATCTCTAAGTCCCCAATCCTTTAATTCTTTTCTTTTTAAACACCACAAATCATGAACAGAATTAATATCATGACTAGTTAAAACATCATATATATTCTTTTTAAAATTAAGTTTATCTACATTATCATTTAAAAAGTCCATTACATATCCGCCTCTTTTTCCCTAATCTTATTAATAACATATTCTCTACAATCATCATAACTTTTACCAATCGATACCCCTAAAGAAGTATAAAGGAGTTTTTCTGCCTTCTTAAAATAAGCATCATCTCTATCACCGATTTTCTTGCCATTTTCAATTCGATTTTTATTACGAAGATATGTTGTCTTTATAATTTTAACTAAATCCAATAAATCATTGGTTTCCAATAACTCTTTATAAATATTTTCATAATTTTTCTCATTACTATTAATAATCTCCACACTAGGAATATTCTCTATAACTTTATTAGCATCATCTAAACTCATAATTTCATTTATAACAGGTGAATCAATAGGTACATTAATAACTAAAGATTCATCATTTACGGGCGATATCGAATAATAATCTTTTCCTTTAAAGAATTTTTCTCTAATACTTTTAATAACACAAACTTCTCTCTTATGCATTATATAATCTCCAACTTTATACATTCTATCACCTCATAAATAAAAAAATGAGTAGCCGGGCTAAACTTACGCCATAGCTACTCGTTACACTTACATTATAACATTTTTAAAGATTCTAAGTAAGTAAAACTTTTTTTAATCTTCCCATGCTACCAAAATATTTTCATCTATTAATGTAGCATCAAATCTATAATGAGCTGTAATATCTGATTTAGTTAGGAAATCTTCTTCTCTAACTGGCTGTCCATAATTATGAATAACATAAGGGATTCCATCACTATTTCTACGATCAGAAATCATTCCTATATGTTTATCTTCAAATATAACTATATCTCCTGGTTGCCATTTATCGATATCATTATAATCAATTGTTAAACTTATTGCATACTTTGAAAAAAATATATTTAAATTATTAACTCTTCTAAAGTCAATATTCTTATCTCTATTTTGAATATCTGGATAATCATCACTATTATTTTTTATATCATTATCAACCATATCTCTTAGTGAATAACCAGCATTTTTGAATGCTCTCCATATAGTATCAGTACATACTCCTTCATTATCAGGGGGATAAGAATCATCATAATATTTACTAACATATGTTGGATGATTATTAGCATCCTTCCTTGCTCCTAAAACAAAATCACTATAATCATCTATATTATCTCTATCATAATCAAATTTACTATATACTGTTTTAATACCAAAATCACTCGCTTTATAATACTCTTTTGGTATTAAATTATAATAATCCATAACAAATAAAACAGCTACCGTAAAAACAGCTATTATTACTATATAAAGAAAAGTCTTACCAATCTTTTTTCGTGCATCCTTTATATCAACCATTTTAATGTTCCCTACTTCCTAAAATAATTATATCAAAATCTTTTTAATTTATAAAAGAAAAAAGAAACATTTATATTTGTTTCTCCTATTTTGAAAATTCTTCTAACTCTTTATTTCTTTTCTTTATAATAAAATTATATATTATCGCTGAAATAGCTAAACCTGTCACTTCTAAAGTTAACATTGGTGGAAAATACTTAAGCCATGGATACAATACCATAACATTATCAGGTATCTTCGTTGAAAATATATAATTTGTATTAAAAGTAACATTAAATGGATACATGATTAACATTAAAAAATTTGTTAATATAAAAGTTTTAATAAAATTCTTAAACTCCACCTTATAGCCTAATGCATAATATGAAAATAAACTAATACTCAAGAAAAAATGATGAGATATAACATACTGCCAAAAATCAAAGTTATCTATTGTTGAAATTAAATCAGGCCACAATATCGCTGGAATTGGTCCGATAAAACATAAGAATATCGTATATTTTAAAATATTTTCTTTATTAAACAAAATACCATACATAAACATATAATTAGCTATAAAGCACAAATGAAAAGGTAAATGATTCTCTATCTTAAAACTGCCAAAATATAAATTACCAAAAGTATAAATGATCATATTTAACAGCATAACAATAGCACTTATTTTAAGTATTTTATTTGACTTCTCTTTAGGTATCTTAGCAATCTTATTTCTATTTAAATAAACTAAAATAAACCCAACTATCGCAAGTATTATAAATATATTATGAATAAGTCCAAATTGTTTAAACAAGAATTTAGGATTCTCATTAACAAAAAATTCTCTAATCATTTTACATCCTCATTTCTTAAACCATAAATAAGTATAAACAAATTATAATAATATTGCAAGATGTCAATAAATGTAAAAAGTATTATTCATCAATTAGTTGATTCTCTTTTTTAAGATATAATTATAAAAAAGGAGAGATTTACATGAATAGAAAAGAAAATAAAAAGAAAATAATGATTATATTGGCAATCCTACTAACAATAATTTTAATAGCTATTTTGTCATTTACCTTCTTAAAAAAAGAGGGCAAAGAAAAGAAAGCAGAAAATGAAGAAAATAAAGTATCTATGAAATATCAAATTCCTGATGATGAAGACGAACTAACTGATGAACTAATTAAGAAAGAAATCAACATAATGCTTGATAATCTAAATTCTGGTTCTATATACGAGGACGAAAATCCACAAACTCAACTAAGATATTATAATGGTATGAGTTTTAGAGAATATCTATTTAATGAAGAAATAAATGACCAAATGAAACTTAAAATTATTCTAACAATGAATAAAGATAATTTTAAAACTTCAACTCATGATATAACAAAAACTAACATTGATAAGAACTACAAAGATAACTTTACAACAGCGGAAGAGGAATGGTATGAATTAGAAGCATCTGCACTAAATGAATTATACAAAAAATATTTTAATGAAAATCCTACTTATTATAGTTATCCAAATGAATGTCCAGCTTATCTCTATGATGATATAAGTAAAATGTATTTTAGTATTTCACCATGTGGAGGAACGACTACTCAAAGTTACTTTACATACAAAGATAAAATGACTTATAAAGATGACAATATATATGTTTACGCCTACTATGGTACAGTAAAACCAAATAGTAACCAATTAGGAACAATATATAAAGATATTAATGAAGAGGAAGTTCTAAAAGAGAATATCAATTATAAAGACCTTGATGACATAATAAAAAAGAATTATCATTATCTAAGTTTATACAAATTCACTTTTAAAAAGAATAATGATAATAATTATTATTTTAGCAATCTAGAAAAAATAAATGACTAAATCTGATTAAATTCAGATTTTTTATTTTTAAAAAAAGAAACAGGTATAATACCTATTTCTTAATCCTTTAATCTTCTAACTTAACACTAACCAGTTTTGAAACACCTGATTCTTGCATTGTAATTCCATACAATGCATCAGTATATTCCATTGTCCTTTTCTTATGTGTAATGATAATAAATTGACTTCTATCTTTACGTGAAAGTAAATAACTACCAAAAGCATCAACGTTAGCTTCATCTAATGCTGCTTCTACTTCGTCAAGAATTACAAATGGAACTGGTTTAACATTTAATATTGCAAATAACAATGATATGGCTGTTAAAGTTTTCTCTCCACCTGATAATAAAGCAATAGAATTTAATTTTTTACCTGGAGGTAATGCTGATATTTCAATTCCTGTATTCAAAATATCATCTGGATTAGTAAGTTCAAGTACTCCTTCTCCACCCTTAAATAACTTTTTAAATACTATTTTAAATTCTTCACTAATTTTTTCAAATGTTTCAACAAACTTCGTTTTCATCAGTTCATCCATTTCTGAGATTACATTTAATAAACTAGTTACTGAACCCTCTAAATCATCTCTTTGTGTACTTAAGAAAGTATATCTTTCATTTAATCTTTCATATTCTGCAATACTTCCTGTATTTACTTCCCCTAAAGATCTAATTTTTGATTTTAAATTATTAACAGTTATTCTAGCTGTATCTTCATCAATATCTAATTCATATTCCATATGAGCTTTCTCATAAGTAAGACTATAATTTTCATTTAAAGATAACAATAAATTATCAAGTTTAACATCCATCTTACCTAACTTAATTTCTTCTAACTTAAGCTCATTTTGTTTACTAGTAATATTACTGTTCATTTCTCTATAAAGACGTTCTAAATTAGCTATTTCTGTACTCAAATCAGATTTCTCTTTCTTTAATTTTTCTAATTCCTTAGTCTCTTTATCCTTTAATGCACATTTTTCATAATACTCATTAACAATACTATCAAGTTCTTTATCTAAAGAATTAGCTGCTTTATTCTGAGTTCCTACAAGTTCATTATTTCTAACTTCATAATTACTTCTTAAATTATTTAAATTACTACTTTTTAAATTTACCTGCTCAGTAAGCAAAATAATATCTCTTGCCAAATTTTCTATTTCTGCTGAAGAAACATCAATATCTTTATTTATTTTATCAAGATCAATCTCTAAAGAACTTATCCTATTGCTCTTAGTATTAACCTCATTCTTTAAATTTTCAAGTTCATATTTTTCTTTTAGAACACTATTGCTATTTTTATTTGTTCCACCAGTAATTGCTCCACCAGCATATTGAACTTCACCATCTAAAGTAACTATCTTATAACGATGTTCTACTAACTTACCAACTTTATTTAATGTATCAATATTATCAACAATTATTACATTACCAAGTTGATTCATAACTATATTTCTATACCTATCATCATACTTAACTAAAGTATCTCCTGTACCAATAAAACCATCAATATCTCTTAACTTAGCCATATCTTCATACATAACATTACGTGACTTTATTATTGATATTGGAAAAAATGTTGCTCTTCCTAACTTATTTTCCTTCAAATAGTTTATAGCTTCCTTAGCACTAACTTCATTATCTACAACAACGACATTCATATTAGCACCTAAACTAGTTTCAATAGCAACTGTATACTTCTCAGGTACATCAATCAATTTACCTAAAACACCATGAATACCACTTAATCTTATATTATTTATAATATTCTTAACACTATAAGGTAACTTAGTATCATTACTAATATTATTATTTAGAATTTCTATTCTATTATTTAAATTCATTACCTCACGATTAATCATATTTATTTCATTCAAAATACTATTTCTTTTATTTTTTTTATCTTGATTAACCTTAGACAATTCCATATTCTTTAACTGCTTAGTTGACAATTCTCTTTTTAATTCGTTAATCTCTATACTCAAAGTCTCTATATCATTATTTAATTTCAACACTTCTTCTTTTAATGAAATAATATTCTCTTGTAACTTAGCATCATCTACTTCATATTTTTGACGTTCCATAGTAATTTGTTTCTTACTTTGTAACTCAGCAATCTCTTGTGTTAGATTAAATACTCTTTCACTTCTAGACTCAATATCACCATCTAGTTTTAAACTAGCTAGCTTTAATTCTTCTACCTTAGAACTATCTGTCGTATTAGACAAATTAAGCTTTTCTACTTCTTCAGTTAAATAAGTGACTCTATTCTTTACTTTGTTGTATTCCTCATTTAAATGTTCAATATCATTAGCTATTAAAGCAATCTCAATATTTTGTAATTCTTCTTTAAAATCCAAATATTTACGGGCTTTCTCACTTTGTTCTTTTAAAGGAGTCAAAGTCGTTAAAAGTTCATCAATAAGTAAATTTACTCGAGCTAAATTTTCGTTAGTTTTATCCAACTTTCTAAAAGATTCTTCTTTTCTCTTCTTATATTTTAAAACACCAGCAGCTTCTTCAAATATAACTCTTCTCTCATCTGGTTTACTATTTATTATATCTGCAACTGCTCCTTGTGAGATGATATTAAATGACTCTCTACCAGCTCCACTATCTAAAAATAAATCAGTTATATCTTTTAGTCTAACCTTAGTATTGTTAATATAATATTCATTTTCTCCAGTTTTATAAACAACTCTTTTTATTTCAATTTCATTAAATTCACTATTTAAATAATGATCACTATTGTCAAATACTAAACTAACACTAGCTCTCTTAGCTTCTCCTCTTGATTTAGAACCAGCAAATATTACATCTACCATTGATGAGTCCCCACGTAATGCTTTTACTGACTGCTCACCCAATACCCATCTAACAGCATCAACAATATTACTTTTACCTGAACCATTTGGTCCTACTACACCAGTAATTCCTTTATTTATATCTAATTCTATCTTTTCGGCAAACGACTTAAAGCCATTCGCTCTAATACATTTTAAATACATATAATCACTTCCTAAATGCTAGCTTGTTTATTATAAGCATCCATCGCAGCCATTTGCTCAGCTTCTTTTTTAGACTTACCCTTACCTCTACCATAAACAATATCGCCAATAACGACTTCAACTTCAAATAATTTATCATGTGCTGGACCTGATTCACCAACTAAACGATATTCTAAAGATTCTTTAGTTGTCTGAACCAACTCTTGTAATTTACTTTTATAATCACCTAAAAAAACATTATGATTTTTAATACAAGGTATAACAACACTATCAAATAATACCTTAGCTTTTTCTATACCTTGATCTAAATAAATACATCCCATAATACTTTCAAAAATATCTGCTACGATTGTATCATTTATATTATTTATCTGACCATGTCCTACTCTAATATAAGGCTTAAATCCAACTTCCTCTGCATATTTAGCACAAGCAGACTCACAAACATAAGAAGCTCTTGTCTTACTCATTTGACCTTCTGATTCATCTAAATTATTATATAAGTAATCACTAATTAAAATTTGTAAAACAGCATCTCCTAAAAATTCTAATCTTTCATAATTCTTTACTTTATGTTCATTAGAATAGGAAGAATGCGTCAAAGCTTGTAAAAGCAATTGTTTATCATTTATTATAATTCCGAATTTTTCTAAAAAGTTCATAATATCACTTATCCAATCTATTCGACCATTTCAATTATACCATGGAATCCCCTATTTACTAAGTGTATTTTTTCTATTGACATAATTTATTAGTTAAAAAAAGTGATAGTTGTAAAAACCATCATCTATTTTTTTATAAATTATCTTAAAAATCTTATTTTTCTAAATGACTTATTAGCTATTATAATTGCACCAAGTCCCATTATTAATAAACAAATAATTGAAATATTATTTACTAAAAACGCAGCTGTTTCAGGATTTTCTATTTCTTCAGGAGGATTATCTTCTGGAATTTCAACTTCCTCTATAGGAAAGGAATATACTGAGACATTCGTAAGAATATCACAACCATCATTATAATAGTATTTATTTTCTTCACAAACTCCATCATAAACTTGAGTTGATATTACAAAAGCATCTTCAGTTGCATTTAAATAATTTACAATTTTATCAACAGCAATAGTCTTTATATAGTTTCCTTCTAAATCATAAATCAAAATATCACTTACCATGGCACCAGGTTTTTCCATAATAGAATCTGGATACTTAGCAGCAACTGTTATTACATAATTTTCTACAACCCTAGACATATAAAATTCGTAATAATCTTCATTTACAATATTTTTATTAAATATTTCTTCCCCATTAGAATCGGTTTTAATAATCGTTAAACTAGCATGTCTAATTTCATCAGTTTTAGTTCCAGTTAAACCAGAAATAACCTGTATTAATCCACTTTCATCCTTGTAAGATACTGATACTGGAGGATAACGTCCTATATCACGAAAATATTCATTCTCATATTTCTTATATTCACTTTCATTTTTGTTCTCTGAAGCAATAATAGAAGATTCTTTCAAATCATAATCAATAGCATAGATCACACCATCATACCAATTATAATCTTCATCATATAATAATATTTTATCTTTATCAAAACCTATATTTTTTGTTCCATGAGCTCCACTAATAGGTAAAAAAGTTTCTATTTCTAAACTAGCCACTTGATTAAGTTTACGATCTAACTTATAAAGATAACTATCTGTAGATACATACAAGAAATTATCATGTTCTTCCATATAATAAATAACTCCTGAATTTTCTAATTCTGTTTTATTTATTAACTTACCATCCATATCATAATAATATAAAGCGTATGAATTGCTTTTTACTTTAACAGCTGTTACTACTCCATCACCAAAAAAAGCTGGACGTCCATTACTTGAATAGCTCGACAAATAACCTGCCACTTCAGATGTAGTAAACCTTTTTATAAATATATCTTCTATTTCAGTAGCTCTAACAATATTTAAGCCACACATAAACACACAAAAAAATAAACTCAATGCTACAAATATTTTTTTCATTTTACAATACCTCACTTATTATACAATTAGTATAACACATTTTGTATTTATATTATAGTAATTATTTCAAAGATAATTATGAAAACTATTTTTTCTTAAATAAAAAATTATAGATTTTCTTTATTCCTTTATCATAATAATAAATATCTAAATATAAAAAATAAGAGGATTTCATAACAAAATGCCTTATTTTTTCTTTTGTTGTAAAAGGGTAATAAATTTTGGATACATTTCTTTTCTTTAATTCCAAAAGAAAATTTTTTTGTTCTTTTCTAGGCAAAGTTCTAGCTTTATAAAATAAAGCATTAGTTAAAAACAATGCTAAATCATGATGAATATTTATATCAATAAAGAACTCTTTGGTATTATCAACTAAAAAATCATAATGATACAATAAATCATTTGCATTTTTTATTATTCTCTTCGTATTACAATGTCTCATAATAGAATCTGATTTTTGATGATAATAATATCCAATTTTAGAGATAGAAGATATAGTTTTTGCTTTTAAAATTATCAGAGGTGTTAAACCAAAATCTTCATGATTTCTATACTCTGAATACTTAAAATTATGTGCCTTAAAATACGATTTTTTATATGCATAAATGCAAGGAGATTCTAAAACATTATAATTTCTATATAAAATAGAAAAGGCTTTAGTACCTATCTCATTATGAAATTCCACCAAATTTACTGGAACATTTAATTTATTACCAAATTCGTCTACATGTTGAATTCCATAATGAACTAAATCGGGTTCTTTATCTTCAACTATCAGTTTCTCCATATAATTTAATAAATTAGAATTAATAGTATCATCACTATCAACAAAAATAAAATAATCCCCACTCGCTCTCTCAATTAATTCATTTCGAGTTATTGATATTTGCATATTTCGTTCATGTTTAAAATAAAATATTTTCGCCGAGTACTTTCTTGCCCAATCTTCAATAAACATGCTTGTTTTATCTGTAGACGCATCATCAATTATAATTATTTCAAAATTGCGATAGTTTTGCTTAATAACACTTTCTATACATTTATTTATATAATTTTCGACATTATATGCTGGTATTAAAATACTAAATTTCATATTACTTACCTCTATTTTCATCAATATAAAGTTTTTTATATATTCTACTATTTTTTAATAGATAATTATGATCACCAATATCTTCTATTTTATGATTTTTATTTAATACAATAATTTTATTAAAATCTTTAAATATTCTAGAATTATGACTTACAACTATTATAGTATGTTCACCTTCAAGTTTATTAATCAATTTTAAAATCAAACTTTCAAGATTGGTATCTAAAGAACTTGTTACCTCATCAAATAATATAATTTTAGTATTTAATATTAACGTTCTAGCAATTGCGATTCTTTGTCTTTGACCTCCACTTAGATTATACCCACCTGAACCAATAATAGTATCATATTGATTAGGTAACGACATTATAAAGTCGTGAATTCCTACCATTTTACAAACTTTAATAATATCTTTTTCTTTTATGTCTTTTCTTAAAAGATAAAAATTATCTTTTATACTCATATCAAATAAATAATAATATTGTGAAATAATAGATATATTCTGGCGAATAAAATCCTCTGAAATTTCATTAATATCTTTATCATCAATAAATATTGTATTATTTTCAACATTATACATTTTAGTAATTAGATTTAATATAGTTGTTTTTCCCGAACCACTTTCACCAACTATAAGAACTTTTTGATTTGAATTTATTAAGAAACTACATTCTTTTAGTACGCATACACTATCATATGAAAAATTAAGATTTTTAAATTCTATTTTCCCTAAACATTTTGGTAAGTCATTTTCATTATAATTATTATCTTTTACAGATATTAGTTCTAGAATTCTATTACATGATAAGTTGAAATCAGATAGTTTATTTAAAAATACTGCTACATTATCAGAAATAGAAAATATATATCTTTTATATAAAAATATTCCTAATACATCATCTGCTTTTATTGTTCCAGTTTTATAATAAAACATTACTAGAAATAATATTATTATTGTTCCTACCCATTCTATTACCAAAGACAATTTATCATATAAGGTATATGAGTAATCAGCTTTTTCATTTAAACTTTCAATACTTTTAAAAAATTTATTATTTTTTTCACTTATAGATTCTTTCATATTTAATTGTTTTACATCTTTTATTCCATTAAATATTTCAGACATTTCTTCATTTATTTTTTCTTGTTCTAAATATACTTCTTTTTTATATTTTATTCGTTTATTTATACCATATTGTTTTAAACATATAATTAAAAAAGTAAATATTATATAAGTAAGTCCAATATACATATTAATATATAATACTAGGAATATTGCACCAATATTTGTTGTAAGTATCATTAAGCTATTTTTTATTTCTTCTATATTAATAGCTATCTTTTCTGGATCATTATTGATTCTCTGAATATATTTGCCTTTTCCGTCTTGGGAGAACCTTTTTATATCAAAATTTAATATTTTTTTTGCTATACTTGATTTCAAAGAAAATATAAAATTCTTTCTTATTTTATAAAAAATCTTATTGCTTAATAAATTTATTAACAAATTTATTAATTTTATTGTGCCCATAATTAATAAAACAAAAATAGTTTTTTTATAATCCAATTCTATTATAGAATAAACTATTTTTGAAATAAGGGCTGGTGAAAAAATTGATATAAAAGTCATAAATAAACATAAAAAAGTAAATAATAAAATGGCATTTTTATCATCTTTGTATGCAAATTTTAGTTTTTTTAAAATTCTTATTCCTTCTTTTACCATATATACTCCTTATTTTTATATTATTAAATATATTTGTATTGTTTCTTAATTAGTGAGATTCTAGCAAACATATTTGGATAGTTTATAAACAATCGATATTTTAGTTTTCTTTTAAAATTAAACTTATAATTATAGTTGTAATTTTTTATAAATAGTTTATAAATTTTTTTTGATTCATTTACCTTTTTATACTTTGTAAAGACACAATACAAATATATTATTTCATCAAGTTTAGCTCTATAATTTAATAATTGAAAGTGTTCATCTTTTATAATTTTAGCCCTTTCATCAAATACGTCTATGATATTTATTCTATCCTTAGTTATATATCTTTGTCTACTATTTTTACGAATCCTATAATGATATAATTTATTCTCTATAGTTATGATTTTATTGGAATTTAATATTATTTTATGAATGATATATTCATCTTCATTACATTTGTTTTCAAAAATTATATTTTTAAAAATACTTTTTCTATAGAGTTTATTAACTATTATTGATGTTCTTAACCCATTATTACTATAGAGTCTATAGAGAATATCTTTCTTATCGTAAATATTACTTTCATTATTCAGTTTAATTTTTTTAGGGGATTGAATAAAATAATCAAAGTCACATTCTACGTATGAGATATCTTCCGAAAAATATTGTATCATTTGACTAAGATAATTCTTTTCTATTATATCATCTGAATCAATAAAACATATAAACTCGCCTTTTGAGTTTCTGACACCTACATTTCTAGCATTAGCTACTCCTTTATGATGAAGTTTTATAACTTTAATTCTTTTATCCTTATACTCTTTACATATATCTAAACTATTATCACTAGATCCATCATCTATTAATAATAACTCAAAATTTTCATAACATTGATTAAGAATAGAATCAATACAGTCTCTTAAATATTTTGAAGAATTATAAACAGGAACAATTACACTAATCACTTTTATTAATCCTCCTTAATTTTATATATACTTTTTTATATAGATTATAATTATAATGAAATAAATATATTTGATTTTTTTTATATAAAGGATAATTTGTTTTAGAAACATATTTTATATATTTAGCAATATAAAATTTTATTTGATCTAATATTGCTTCATCATATTTATTATTAATAATCATCATATTAGCAACACCTATCATATTAAATAATGAATAAATAATATATTTGTTAAATAAACTAGGATATTGATTTTTTATTATATCGTAAGAATCTAGGCAAGATCTTATTCGGTCATCACCTTCATAATAAGAACTTCTACTATTATCTCTATAATTACAAATATATAGCTGCTTATCAATATAAGATACTTTATTAACTCTTAAAAAAGCATTAATAGAAAAAGAAATATCTTCAAAATAATTGTATTCATCAAACAGTAAATCCTCAATAATATGTCTTTTAAACAACTTACGAGTAACTCCTACTCCAATAGTTTCTGGCAATTTCAAAAGTTCATCAAAAGCACTTATTTTATCCCAAACAATAATACTTTCTTTATGAGATTTAAAAACACTGGAACAGGATATATCACTACTAGTTACGATTATTGTATTGTATAAAATATCTAAACAATCTTCTGTTATTGTATCATCACTATCAACAAAAGTTAAATAATCGCCTGTAGAATTTTTTATTCCTACATTTCTCGAATATCCTGTACCATGATTCTTTTGATTTATTATTTTTATTCTTTTATCCTTAAAGGATTTCAATATTTTTGATGTATTATCCGTTGATCCATCATTTATTATAATTAATTCTAAATTCTTATAAGTTTGATTTAAAATACTACTAATACACTTTTCGATAGTATCTTCAGAATTATATGCAGGAACAATAATACTTATTTTTTCTTTAACACTACCATATAATTTCCCAATATCATTAATAAAATTGTCATTTATCGATTTATGTTTTCTCCTATATCTCATATTTTCATATATCTTTTGAGCCCAAAATTTAGCATTTAGTTCTAAAGGAATACTTATTAACATACTATTCTTCTCAAAATTATAACTAACAGGTTCAGAAACAAAACACATTAGCGAAGAACAGAGAGCTTCATAAATACACATTCCATATCCTTCGAATACAGAAGGAAAAACAAAAGCATCAAATAATTGATAATATTCTTCTATTTGATTAGTATAATTTATTATTATAACATTTTCTTGTAAACCATAATCAGCGATTAAA
The DNA here is from genome assembly GCA_949425635.1 of uncultured Bacilli bacterium. Lineage (GTDB taxonomy): Bacteria > Bacillota_I > Bacilli_A > RF39 > UBA660 > Coprovivens. The sequence goes on from CASPWD010000006.1 coordinate 86,809, forward strand.
TCCACTATATTATTTTTTAGTTTACCATCGCCTATCATAAATAATAGAGAATCTGGCACCAACTTATTAAATTCTTTAAAAATATTAATTAAAAAATAATGATTTTTTTGTTCAACAAATCGACCAATATGGCCTATTACAAATGTTTTATCACTGATATTATATTTTTTTCTGATTTCTATTCTTTTTGTTTTATTATATAAAAATCTTTTACCATTAAAATCATTTCTTATTATTTGATAATTTACTTTTTTACCAAAACAAAAATATCCAGCTCTATCAGAACAAGCAACATATATAAAACGTTTTCTATTAAATAAAAATTTAAAAATATTATTTATTACTTTTCTAATATAAAAACGATCTTTTTGAAAATTCGAATTATGAGCATGTACAATAACTCTCTTATGTTTATCTATCAAACATGCATATAATAAATCAATAGAATTATGAAGATTAATATGAACTATATCCGAATCCTTCGTATAACTTCTTATATTAAAAATGGTTACTAAAAATCGATAAATTGGATTAGTTATTTTTCTTTTACTCATTCGAAAGCATTCACAATTTTTTTGACTATTATAAATAGTTGTTAAAAGTGACACATCATATTTGTTTTTATCTATATTATCTTTAATATTAGTAATTACCTGTTCTATTCCGCCATTTCCAAAATAATCACAAAATATAACAACTTTTTTCATAACAACTCCATATAAATATTAACTACTTCATTTAAAATAGACTCATCAGAATATTTCAATATATCTATTCCTGTATCATATTTTTTTACCAACTTTTTATAATTATTTTTAACATACTTTATTTTCTTATACATTTCCTCTTCACTATCAACTATAAATCCATTTAAATTTTCTTTGACTAAATCAACATTTCCTCTACATCTACTTACAATAAGTATTTTATGCATATAAATTGCTTCCATAACATTTAAAGGCAAGCCTTCTTGTCTTGTACAAGATATTACTACATTAGAGATTTTTAAATATGGAGCTATATCATTTGTAAAATTTATTAATATAATAGCTGAACTTAATCCTTTATTATCTATTAAACGCCTTAGCCTTCCTTTTAGAGTATCATCACCTATTAACAGCACTTTAATATTAGTATCTAATATATCCGTATTTTCTAAATAACGAACAAGATTTTCCTGCCTTTTTCTAGAAGAATATTCTGCAATATAAGTAACAATAAAGTCATTTTTATTTATATTTAGATTTCTACGTATTATGTCTATTTCTTTTTTAGTTACTTTTCTATCTAATCTTTGTTTATTGAATCCAACACCATTAATAAATCTTACATCAATATTTTTAAAATGTTTTTTTGCAAAGATATAATCTTCATTATTCATAACTATTAAAACATCTACTATTCTCATCAAAAGTTTTTCTATAGGATAGAATATCAGCCAATAATATATTGGTGCTCCTTTATAAAAATGAAATCCATGACATGTATAAATCAACTTAGCCTTGCTACGAGATAAAAAACAAGCAAGTCTTGTTACCACAGATCCTACTGGTGTATGAGTATGGATTAAATCATAATTATTTTTCTTTAATATTCTTTTTAATTTAAATATCGCTTTAATATTCTTTAAACTATATGGTATTCGTTTCATATCGAGATTATATTTATTGTCACAATAATCTATTTTAGTATTTGTATTAGTAGCTACATCAACAATACAATTATTATTCTTAAACCATTTCAAATAATGAAGATGACATAAGAGAATATGCCTATCAGTATTTGCAGTAAACAAAACTCTTTTCATTATGTCCCTCCAATTTTATATAAATTTGTCTTTTATTATACCATTAAGTAAATTTAATTACTATTAGAAGAAGCTATTTTAAAAACTTCATCACCATAACATGAAACGAAACCACATAATAAAAAATAAAACGGAGCTACTCTTGTCATACTAATATTAAAAAAAGCTTGAATCGAATAACCAACAAAAGCAACAAAAATAGAAAGAAACGTAATATCACAACTTTTATTCTTTTTTATATAGATTAATCCCTTGATAAATATAAAAAACAAAAAAGATAAATAGGTAACTAACATAAATATTCCTTCTGTTACTAATATTTGTAAATACTCATTATGTGCTTTATATACCTGATCACCACTAACAACATCAACAATTATATTGCCATGTCCTATATAATAAAAATTATCTATTCCAACACCTGTATCCCAATAGTCATATTTATTAAAATAATATAAAGCTTCTTTCCAGATATGTATCCTGCCAGTTCCAAAAGACTCATCAATCCCAGAAGTTACGGTTGAAATAGCTTGTGTTCCCATTTCTTTTATATCACTAGATAAATTAACATCTGTTACAAAAGAAACAATAAAATACAATGACAGAAAAGATATTAACAAAATAACATATTTAGGTACAATGTTTTTTAATATTATGTTTTTTCTTTTTAAGAAAAATATTATTAGAGAGAATATCAACATACATATTAATCCAACAATAGCACTCATAGCTCCTGATAATAGCAAACCACTCAAAAATATTATAAAAAATATTAATGACTTATAATCTATATTTTTCTTATCGCTAAATAAAAATCTTGTTAGCCATATACCAGTTAACATAACCATAAAACTTCCATAAAAATTAGAATTTGATAAAAAGCCTGATGGATACCCCCATATATCTGCAATCGGAATGTTTAATAAATAAGGTAACCTAGGAATCTGTAAATAACTATAAAAGACATTAATAATTCCTATAAAAGTTATAAGATTAACAATATAATCTTTATACTTTTTTTCTTTTATTGTTGTCGCTACCAAAAAGATAACATAATATGTAATTAAGACGAGCAAACCTTCTCTTCCATTTTTAAATCCTAATAAAGCTACTCTTTTTACAAAGGCAAACTGCCACGACATAATTCCAAAAAGTATCATCATTATTATAAAAATATCATGTGTCTTTATTGTTTTATCAAAAACTTTATATAAAATATATATAATTATTCCAAGACTTCCTATGATTACTAATCCAGTTGAAACAACATCACTATTTATAATATTATAGCAATACAAAATATTTACTACTTGTATATATAAAATTAATATCGTAAAGTATAACATCGTTAATTTATTGTATATTTTTTTCATTTCATTAAATAAATTTAAAACTAAATCCCTTTCATTATATTATCAAATGTTTTTATAACGTTATTATAACATAAATGTCTATATTTATGATTACGAAGTTATTTTATTAAAAAATAAAATTATACTTTTAATCGGTATCATACATTACTAGACCCAATCCCCTATATTTATAATTTTCCTAAAAGATAAAATCTATAACATATAAAAGACATTTTACAAAATACATATTTTATAGTAAAATTAAGAATAGAAATGATTATCCAAAGGAGATTTTTATGAAAAGAAAATTTATTATTTTATCAATTTTATGTACTATCGTATTAACACTAACAACGGGATGTATTGAAGGGGATAACCTAGAAGGATCTAGTATTACAACTACCGTCTATCCTATTGAATATTTAGTATCAAGACTATACGGTGACAAAAGCACTATTACTAGTATCTATCCAAATGAAACGAATATTTCTGAATACGAATTAACAGATAAACAAATAAACGATTATTCTAAATCAACAACTTTATTTGTCTACAATGGTCTTACTAACGAAAAAGAAATTGCTAAATCTTTAATTAACAAAAATAAGAAAATTCAAATCATTGATGTATCTTATGGTTTAAAATATAAATATGGCATTGAAGAACTTTGGTTAAATCCAAACAATTTCTTAATGATAGCAAATACTGTAAAAGGAGACCTTCAATCTTTAAGCTCGTCTAAATACGCTGCCGAAGAAATAGAAAAAAATTATGGTAAATTAGAAGAAGACTTAACTACTCTAGATGCTGAATTAAGAAACATTGCTAAAACAGCAGCTAAAAATAATAATGAAACAATTGTTATCGCATATGACTCTCTTAGTTTCTTAGAAAGCTATGGATTCAAAGTCGTTAATATTACTAGTGAAAATAATATTACAAATTCTATAAAAAATAAATTTAAGAATAAAGAATATAAAAGTATTTTTGTTGCTGATAAAACTAAAGTATCAGATAGTGTTAAAGATTTAGTTGATAATTATGACGCTGAATTAATTGAAATAAATATGATGTCTACTCTAACTGATGCCGAAAGAGCTAACAACGATAACTATTTAACAATAATGAGTGACTTCGTATCAAAAATATCAAATGTTGTCTTATCATAGGAACTGAAATGTTCCTTTTTTCTTTGCCGTTATCATAAAAAAGAAGACTTATCTTTTAAAGTCTTCCATAAATATTTCATATAATTGATTACACTTTGTCTTATCCATTTCAGGCATTTCTAAATATGGATTATCTATTCCTAGAGTAACATATTTATCACTACCTAATTTATGGTAAGGTAAGAAATCAACTCTTGTAACATTTTTTATATTTTCTTTAATAAACTTCGCTAAATTATGCATATATTCTTCATTATCATGTACACCAGGTACTATAACTTGTCTTATCCATACTTCAATATGAGTCTTGTTAAGTTCTCTTACAAACTCCATAAATTTTTCCATATAATCTCTATCCGTTATATCAATATATCCGTCTCTAGTTATATGTTTAATATCTAATAAAACCATATCAATAGTACTTAGTAATTCTTGATAATCTCCTAAACCAATACCTGCTGTATCAACAGCAATATGAATATTCTCTTTCTTTAGCAACTTACAAGTTTCAACCAAAAAGTTATATTGTAAAAGTGGTTCCCCACCAGAAAATGTTACACCACCATTATTTTTAAAATATGGTTTACTACGTAATACTTTTTTTACAACATCTTCTGGTGAGTAATTCATCTCTCTAATCTTCCACATTTCTGGATTATGACAGAATTTGCATCTTAAATTACAACCATTTAAGAATACTATGGTACGAATACCTGGTCCATCAACTAGCCCAAAAGTTTCTATTGAATCTACAGAACCTAACATATTACATCTTTTCGTGGAATGTTCTAGAAATAACTTCTTCTTGTTGTTTTCTAGTTAATTTATTAAATCTAACAGCATATCCAGATACTCTTATTGTAAGTAATGGATATTTATCAGGATTATTCATTGCATCAATTAACATTTCTCTATTTAAAACATTAACATTTAAATGATGTGCTCCTTGAGCAAAGTATCCATCCATTAATTGAACTAAATTATTAGTTCTTTCTTCATCATTTGCTCCTAATGAATTAGGTACAATTGAGAATGTATTTGAAATACCATCACGGCAGCAATTTTCCCAATCTAATTTAGCAACAGAGTTAAGTGATGCGATAGCACCGTTCTCATCTCTACCATGCATTGGGTTTGCTCCAGGTGCAAATGGTACTCCTGCTTTTCTTCCATCTGGTGTAGCACCAGTATTTTGTCCATATACAACATTAGATGTAATAGTAAGTACTGATAATGTTGGATGAGCATTTCTATAACAAGGATGACTTGCTAGTTCTTTATAAACATATTCAAGTAATTCTTTACCGATTTCATCAGCTCTATCATCATCATTACCAAACTTAGGATAATCTCCTTCAATTTCAAAATCTACAGCAATACCTTCTTCATCACGAACTGGTTTAACTTTAGCATATTTAATTGCAGATAATGAGTCAACTGCTACAGAGAATCCTGCAACACCATAAGCCATTAATCTGTTTACATTCGTATCATGTAATGCCATTTGGCCAGCTTCATAAGCATATCTATCATGCATGTAATGAATGATATTCATTGCATCGCTATAAATACGAGCAACTTCTTTAATCATTCTATAGTATGTTTCTTTTACACGATCATAATCTAATACTTCATCATTCATCTTTTCAAATCCTGGTATTACAAGTTGACGTTTCATTTCATCAACACCACCATTAATTGAATAAAGTAATGCTTTAGCTAAATTACAACGAGCTCCAAAGAATTGCATGTCTTTTCCAACTCTCATAGAAGATACACAACAAGCTATTGCATAATCGTCTCCCATAGAAGGACGCATTAAATCATCATTTTCATATTGAATAGAATCAGTTGCAATACTTACTTTAGCACAATATTTCTTCCAAGGTTCAGGTAACTCTTGTGCCCATAAAATAGTCATATTTGGTTCTGGTGCACTCTCTAAGTTCTCTAATGTATGAACAATACGGAATGATGTTTTATTAACCATTGTCTTTCCTTCATTAGTCATACCACCTAATGAACAAGTTACCCAAGTAGGATCTCCTGAGAATAGTTCATCATAATCAGGTGTTCTTAAATGTCTAGCCGCTCTTAATTTAATAACAAATTGATCAATTATTTCTTGCGCTTCTTCTTCACTTAATACACCATTTGCTAAATCTCTTTCAAAATAAATATCGAAGAAAGCATCTACTCTACCTAAAGACATTGCTGCTCCATTGTTTTCTTTAATTGCAGCTAAATATCCAAAATAAGTCCATTGTACTGCTTCCTTAGCATTCTTTGCAGGTGCAGAAATATCAAATCCATAAGTAGCAGCCATTTCTTTAATTTCTTTTAAAGCTCTATATTGCATTGAGATTTCTTCACGTAAACGGATTGTATCTTGATCCATTACGTCAATTTTCATATTATCCCAATCATTAAATTTTTGTTCCATTAAATAGTCGATACCATATAATGCAATTCTTCTATAATCACCAATAATACGTCCACGACCATAAGCATCAGGTAAACCAGTTAATAATTTAACGTGTCTAGCTGTTCTAATTTCTTTAGTATAAGCATCAAATACACCATCATTATGTGTTTTTACTAAATTAGTTTTACAGAACTTATCTAATTCAGGATTCATTTTATATCCATAAGCATCTAGTTCTTGGTAAACCATTTTTAATCCACCCTTAGGAACGATGCTTCTCTTACATAGCATATCAGTTTGTAAACCAACGATTACATCATCATCTTCAGAAATATAACCAGGTTTAAATGCATTAATTCCTGCTGGAGTATCAACATCTATATCGATGACATGTTTTTTTACTTCTTCCTTACATACATCTTCATAAACTTTTAATACTCTTTTTGTCTTATCTGTAGGACCAGCTAAAAACTCTTCTCCTCCAGTATAAGCAACATAGTTATTTTTAATAAAATCACTAACATTTACTTCGTTAGTCCAAGCTCCATTTTTAAAGCCTTTCCATTCTTCTCTCATACTTCCATTTTCCTCCCAACATAAATGATTTTAGCATATTATATGCTTTAAATTAACATATAAATTGCCTTTTTTACACATCTTAACATTATAAATTAATTTAATAATAAAAACACATATATTTTTGTTATTTTTTATATGTTTTATCATCACTACACGTTATCATTATTCCCTATAATACACTTTTTGATACGAAAAAGGAACATTACAAATAAATGTCCCTACTTTACAAGTCTATAATATTCATTATCTAAAGTTTGTATAAATCCAGCCCCAAATACTTTTTGTAAATTATTTATAGTTTCCGTATCATTTCTCATTTTTAATGCAACATAATTCGCCATAATTTCATCATAAGAATCTTCCGCTGGATGCAATTTATAATATTGTTCTCCATGTCCAGATATTGCACGTCCATCTGCATCCTTACCTGCACCAAAATAAACACCATCAATAATATCAAGAAGTGTAATATCCCCTGCTTTAAATGACGCCATTAATTCTAATTCACTTGTACGCATATCAATAATTTCATAAGCCAAATCAGAAGAACTTTTCTTACCAGTTGACCAATCTTTTATAAAAGACTCACTTATTCCTAAATCTCTTAATTCTTTTTTTGCAGCATTCTTCTTAAAGAAACCTACATTACTATATTTATCATTTAAATAATCATGATATTCTGCTCTCGTTGCATAACCTTCAGTTTTTAAAAGCTCATCTAATAATATCTTTGATTCATTATATCTTATATTTCTTCTCTGATATACTTGGTCAATCACACTATTTTTCGAATAATTTCCAATCTGTTGCATTTGTTGCATCGTCCCCATCCAACTACTTGGCGGAGTAGAATGGTTTATTTTATTATGAAGTTGATGTCCTATCTCATGCAATACACATATATAATCATTGTTAGCAATATTTTCTGGATCAATTGTAACTGTTCCATAAGCCCAAGACTTAGAACCTTTTCCAACTTCACCCATTTCAAAATTAATACCATAATAATTAATATTATTTATAAGTGAATCTACATCATTACTTCCTCTCTTATAGGCATCCTCAAGTGCCAAGCAAAGAAAATCTACAACTACTTCATTGCTATTTTGACCTACCAACTGATATCTTAACGTATTAATTCTATTAGCCATATTAGCATCTAAATTTCTCACATAAGAATTATTCAAACTGTTTCCTTTACCTTTTACTTTCTGTCCAGTATTTATTGAATCTAAAGTTGAAAGATCAAGAACAACATCATTACCTTTTATATTATTATTAAATCTTTTAGTTCCTTCTGAAATCGCCGAAGAAAGATCACTACCTACAGTATGAAATCCACCTTCCCCAAATCCAGTTCTAGATGTAATAATAAAATCAGTGACATTCGTTTTATTTTTTATAGACGCAATTTCTGAATTAAAATATTTTAAAATATCTAATTGATATTTATTCATATTATCTGGAAGCCAAACAACGCTCTCACATCCTGTACACAACTGAATTATAATATTATTTCCATTTTTAGGATCCATTTGCCAAGCACTTTTTATAGGTTCATAATTATCATATATTAAATTATAAATCTCATTTAATCTATCTCCATGCTCACCAACACCATTATCAGCAGTTTGTGCTCCTAAAGTTTGATTAGGAGTAATTATTATAATTCCACCATTTTGATTTTCAGCATAAAATCTTTCTAAATTAAAGTTTTTCAAATCTTGTAAAACAGACCAATCATTCTGATTTAAATGTTGATCTTTTCCAATATAAGCCGCAAACGCTTTTTCATAACTAAGATTATATTCTTCCTTTAACTTTAAAATATTTTCAAAATCTACAGATGATAAAGTTAAAGAATTTCCGTTATATATAAAATCTACTGTATTAACTACCGTCGAAGAATATGAATTCAATATTCCAGCTACAATAATTCCGCTATAAAAAGATTCACCCATCTCATCTGCTATTTCATCTAAATTAATCTTTTTGCCAAGCATCATTCGATCAATAATACCAAGTTGAACAGCAGCCTGTACAGCTTCCTCTACACCTTCTTTACCTAAATTAACAAGAATATTTCTACTAATATTATCAGAGATACCAAATATACCTCCAACACTTTCTAATGCAACTTCAGTTGATGCACTTGCCAATCCATAAAAAATTGACAATCTTGGATCATAACCTTGGTACATCATTTGGTTAGCTGTATTACCATAACTAGAAGAAAACATTAATCCTTGAGCCATTTTAGAAGCATAAGCTGGCGAAACAAATCCCATCATAATACTAGCCGTTGTTATAGGAAGCATATTACCAACTGCGGAAGATATTTTATAATAGTCTGTTAAACCAGTTGAATTTCCTTCTAAATATGACATGTACATCAATTTCTCATAATCAGAAATAGTTAACTCACCATCTGTTGCAAATGCCTTACCTATACCATCAAAAAAAGTATTAACACCATCATTAAGACCAGAGGATGAAACATCAAACAAATTACCTAAATCATTTTTCACTAAACCATTTGCGTATTTTTCATATAAATCATCACTGGCCTTTTCATAAGCTACTTTGTACTTTCTCTCATACTCATCTGGATCAATTAAACCGCTTACACGTTGTTCAATAGGAAGATTCATTTCCATATTATAAAAATTCCTATATTCATCTGGTGTTCTATATACTGGTAAACTCATATCATTTCTTTTATCAAGTGGAATAAACATTTCCATATTAAGTTTAATATCAAATTCTGTTATTTCTTCCTCATCTGCAAAAGTCAACTTATTAATACGTTCTGAAACATTCTTATAAGCAACTCTCTGACGCCAACTAGGTAACATTGCATTTATATATTCATTTCCTTTTTCAGCACCATATTTACTTGTATAATACATTAATAATTTCTTTTCATTATCACTCATCAAATCATAACATTCAATTAAGTCACTATTAATAGAAGGAAAAAGACCCTGATAATTAGAAGCATTAACTACTGTTAAAGGCACTCCCTCAACTTCTTCAAAACGTTTAGCATATTCAAGTAATTTCAAAGTATTTGCAGGACTACTAATTTCATTCCATCTTTCAATATCTTCATTAGAAGGAAGAGTATTTAACCTATCATAATTATAAATATATTCATTATAAAAACTAGCAAGATCTTCATAGCTTATATTTTTAACATCATCATAGTTATAATTATTATAATCGTTACTTTTAGTCTCTTTAGCATACTTAATTAAACTAATATACTCATTAATACTTCTTTTAGACATATTTAACATCGCAGCATCATTTTTATCTGTCTCTTTCTGTAGCTCTGTCTCAATATTTCCTTTATAAGTCATATATTCACTTAACAAAACCTCTAATTGCTCACTAGATAATTTACTCAAGAAATCTATGTCACTTAAAGTATTATTTTTAGGCATTCTTCCAAGTATCTTACTTGCGTTATCTTGGGCAATACTTTTTATATCTTCCACAGACATTTTTTCCAAACTATCGCTACTTTCTGTATCAAAAATTTCCTCAAAATCTAAAGAAAGAAGTTCTGGAGCTTCTTGATTTGAATTCTCAATATCTTTAAACTTTAACTCATTTATTTTATCTATATTAATATTAGTTTCTCTTATATTATTTCCTTCTGTATTTATTTTTCTAGGAACGAATTTAGAAACATCATTTAGCTGAACCATAAAAGCCCTCCTATACCTTAATTAAATTATAAAACAAAAGTAATGTTTTTTAAAGATAAGATTAACCAAGCATACATTTTATAAAACAAAAAAACTAGGATAAACCTAGTTAAATTTTATAATGGCGGAGCAGGAGAGATTTGAACTCTCGCGCCAGTTACCCGACCTACACCCTTAGCAGGGGCGCCTCTTCAGCCTCTTGAGTACTGCTCCATAACCAAGGTAACAAATAAATTATACCTAACTTTTTGTTACCAGTCAACCATATTTTGCAAACTTTATCTATTTTTTGCTCTTAGCTTTTACTCTATATTTATTATTTGCTTGTATATATTTATTATACTCATTCATTCTTATTCTATATTGTGCAATCAAAAAAACTGGACCAGCTATAATAGTCATAACTGCAAAACACCAATACCACCAAGCTAAATCGTATATTAATATTGCTCCAACTATAACAACGAAACAAACTAATAAAAATAGTCCTTCAATAACAAGTCTATTCAAAGTAGCTGATAAACTCTCACCTTTCTTTGTTTTTTTATAATTATTTCTTACTTCTTTTTTTTCTTCTTTAGATAAATTGTTATACATCATAACCAACTCCTAATTTAATTTTATCATATTTTATTAAATCATTCTAATTTTCCTAGTTATCTAACATATTTTATCGTAAAAGCTGTCCCCTCACCTAGCTTCGAATCAACTACAATATACCCATTATCTTTTTCGACAATCATATTAGCTAAGGCAAGACCAATTCCTACACTATCACTATTAGAATTTTTACCTTTATAAAACCTTTCAAAAATATGCTGTCTATCATACTCATCCATACCTACACCATAATCTTTAATAACAATTTTAGTTAAAACTTCATTTGAACTATAACTAATATCTATTTTAGAAGAATGACTAGAATACTCCAAAGCATTCTTAACTATATTTGTAATAGCTTCTACTTGCCACTTATAATCACAATAAAGCTTATCACTATTATTCCCTTTTACATTTATCGTAACGTCTTTTAAATCACTTAAAACAGCCAAATTATCCAATACTTCATCAAAAATATCTTTAATACAATAATATTCATCATTAAATTCTACAGTATTAGCATCAAACTTCGATAACTTCAATAACGAATAGACTAAAAAATTAATACTCCCTATTTTACGATGAATATTAGTTAATATCTCTTTTCTCTTAACTTCACTTAAATTTTTATTATCCAATAGAGTATCAATCATTAAAGTAATTGAAGTTAATGGAGTTTTAAGTTGATGAGAAATATCAGACAAAGAATCCTTCAATGTATCTTTATCACTTTTTAATAAACGAGCTTGTTCATTCAAAGTAACTGCAGTCTTATATATCTCATTTTTTAATAACGACATTTCATCTTCACTATTAGACAAAATATCTAACTCATAATTCTTTTTATTTATTTCTTCTATATAACTAGTAATTTTCCTAGTCTTTTTATTCTCCATACGATTAAATAAAGTAATAATTAAAAAAATCAATAACACATAACAAGCAAGTAATACTATATTAAAAATAACTGCTTTATTAATAATATTTTGATTAACTACTGCAATCGACTCTCTATTTAAATCTACGCCATACTTTCTAAGTACATCTACTTCTACTTTATCATCATTTAATATTTCCATTATTAAAGTATCATCATAATCTGGATAATTTTCTTTAACACTGGCTATTATTCTAGCCACCGCTACATTATTATTGTACTCATATTCTTTTATAACTTTATAGTTAAAACTAACTACACAAATACCAAAAATAATAGTTAAAATAAAAGTAAATATAATTGCCTTTTGAAAATCCTTATTTTTCATCACTATCAACCCTATAACCTACACCTTTAATTGTAACAATGATGTCACTACCTATTTTTTCTCTAATTCTTTTTAAATAAACTGTTACTGTATTATCATTAACATCGTTACCTGTCCAATCCCATATATGTTCAATAATCGAATCTCTTGTAACTACTTTATTAACTCTTGATACCAAAAGTAGTAATATCTTCATTTCTAAACTAGTTAAATTTATCTTATCACCAGCTCTAACTACTTCCATTTTATCTATATCAACGATAATATCTTTTATCTTAATCACATTATTTTTCTTAAACCTAGCCATTATCTTATTAATTCTCACTAATAATTCTCTAGCTGAAAAAGGTTTTGTTATATAATCCTCTGCACCAATTTCTAATCCCTTTACGATATTCTCTTCTTCATCCTTCGCTGTTAAAAATATCGTTGGTTTTTCTTTACTTTTAACATAATCTTCATATATGTCAAAACCATTTCCATCTGGCAATGTTACATCTAAAATATAAAAATCATACTCATTACTATCTATCTTACTAATAGCTTCTTTCTTTCTATAAGCAATATCTACACTATAATTCTCATTTTCAAGCAACAACTTCAAATTATCAGCAATATCTATATTATCTTCCACAAGTAATAGTTTCACAAATCTCACCTCGTAACTTATTATAGCATAAAAGAAGGCTGACCGCCCTCTTCTACCTATATATTTTCATTTCTTATTGTCTCAATTGTATTCTGCTTATTTATCTTACCAATTGAGTATTTCATAATACAACTTATTAAAATAAATACAGCTAATACAGATATTAAAATTGCCATTATTGGTAACTCATATCGAATTGAAGAATTTCCATCAGTTAAGAAATGATATATAACATACGATAAAACGCAACCTATAGGTATACCTACTATTAAAGACTTAGTTCCATAGAAGAAACTCTCAAGTCGAATCATTCTATTAAATTCTTTCTTTGTCATACCTACACTCTTTAATGTCGCAAATTCACGACTTCTAAGTTCCATATTAGTAGTAATCGTATTAAATATATTTGTAATACCAATTAATGCAATTACTGTAATAAATCCATATAAGAAAATAGATACTAAAGTATAGAATGATCTCATCATCTTAACAGATTCCTCAGTATTTGCTAATGTGTAAGATTCTTCATCTCCTAACAAACTATCAATGTCATCTTGTAACTTCGTTGCATTATTAGAATAAATTACTATCGTCTCGTAAATATCTTCTAATTCATCTTCAAATATTTCATTAAATAGTTCATCGCTTAAAACAATTTGCGCTCCATTACCCTTACTTTTAAGTCCAAAAGGATTCTTATTCGTTTCTAAAGCAATTTCTATATTTACATCTTCCGTCTTCCATTTACCATTTTCATCAACTTCATTAATATTCTTTTTCCAATTTAAGACATCACCTTTTTTATAATCAAGATATGGTATAGTCAGCTTTTCATAATCATCATTTTTACCATCCTTAGGCACCCAAACATCTGTATCGTCTATTAAAATACCTTTATCTTTTACATCCTCATAGTTAAGACCTAATTCATCTAAATACGCTCTATAAGCATGATCTCCTACTCTATAAACAGTTATATAAGTATTATTCATAACTTTTATTGGATTACCATCCTCATCTTCGCCATCTAAATATTCTTGAATATCTGGATAATATTTCAAATATTCTTTACTAAACTTAACCAAATTATTTTCAAGGAATATATTAGCATTCGAAATGATTGAATAATCTTCTATATTATCTAAATTCAATACGCTATGTGCTTTATCCTGAAATTTTGATATTTTATCATGTCTATAGGATAAAGATATATTATAATCAGTTGTGTCAAACTCATTCTGTATTGATCTAAACGCTAAATCAATAAAAGATGCCAATGCTATAAATATTGAAACACAAACAACGATAGAAATAACTGTAGCACGATATTTTTTCTTATTACGACGTAAATTCTTATAAGAGATATCTCCACCTACTCCAAATATTTTCTTAATATATTTAGGAGACTTAACTTTTTTGGAATTTATCTTAATGTCTTCACTATTACGAATAGCTGTTATTGGACTTATCTTCGCTGCTTTATGAGCACTTCCCCAAGCTGACAAGTATAGGGTAACAAAACCTAATACTATAGCAAAAACAATCGAAATCCAAGAAAAGCTAAAAACAAGATCAAATCCAAGCATATCTCCAATCAATAAATTACTGATCATAATCAAGATATAAGACGCAAGTAAACCACATAAGATACCAAGTGGAACACCTATTATTCCTAACATAAATGCTTCAGTATAAACATTTCTTTTTATTTGCTTACTAGTTGCTCCAACTGTACTTAACATTCCATATTGTTTTGTTTTCTCTGTTATAGATATATTAAAACTATTCTTTATACAAAATACCGAAGTAAATATGATAATAGATACGACAATAACAACAACGATTCCTAAAGCTTGACTCATTGAATCACCAAGTATTCCACTCTCTAGTTCAATCAAGTAATTATTAGATTCAAATTGATACTTTAATTCACCCAGTTTCTCTTTATATTCTAATGCTTTTTTCTCATCAAAATCCAAATTGCTATAATATAAATACTTAAAAGCTTCACGATCAGCACTCAAAATATCCGCAGTAACAGCAGCTTCTTCTTTTAAAGCTTCTTTAGTATACCTTGCATAAATACTAAGATTATTCCCAGATAAACTTTTATCATCTATCTTTGTAACAAAAGTAAAACCTGGTGCTACATATGGCTCAACAGAATTAGATAAACGTTCCATAACACCAACAATCGTAAAAGTCATTGTCTTTTTATCTTGTATTATTTCTTCATAGACATCTGGATTGTATGGATTATTTTGATATAGTTCAAAATACTCTTCTTCATCTTCTTCTAATACCATTCTCTTACCAACTTCAAATGTTAAGGTATCACCTACCTTATAATTAACACGTCCATTTGTTTTTAAATGCGTTGGAATAAGTATCTCAGTTTCATTTTCTGGCAATCTTCCACTTACTAATTTCACACCTGATTCTTCAATTGCGCTATCATCTAATCCCAAAACGTAAACATATGGTTTATATAAATTTTTACTTTCTTTTAGCTCTGCATATCCAATACCTTTCATAAAATAAAGATTTTCAAAATTTCTATTTTCTCTAAAATATTTAACATCACTTTCTGGTACATTCTTAAATGCATAATGATAATTTCCTTTTTGTCTAATTTCAAACTTAATTAAAGATGATCTAGCACTAAAAAACATAGAAGCCACTGCTGTAATTAAAGCAACAGACAGAATAATACCTATTATAGTTACGATAGTTCTTTTTTTATTTAATTTTAAATTCTTGTAAGTTAATCTATTAAGCAAGTTCATATTATCCCTCCTTAACGATATGTCCATCTTCTATCTTTATGATACGATCAGCTATACTAGCTATTTCTAAATTATGTGTAATCATAATGATAGTTTGTTTATACTTTTTATTTGATATTTTAAGTAATTCTACAATTTCTTCACTAGACTTAGAATCCAAATTACCTGTTGGTTCATCTGCTAAAATAAGTGCTGGATGAGTAATCATTGCACGTCCAATTGAAGTTCTTTGTTGCTGACCGCCAGATAATTCATTGGGTAAATGAGTCTTTCTTGTATCTAATCCTAATGTTTTTAACAATTCACCCAATTCTTTTGTTTCTACTTTTCTCCCATCTAACTCTAAAGGAAGTGTGATATTTTCTTCCACATTTAAAATAGGAATCAAATTATAGAATTGATAAATTAAACCTACTTGTCTTCTTCTAAATATAGCTAAAGTATCATCGTCCATTTTATAAATATCTTTACCATCAATAAATACTTTACCTGAAGTTGGTCTATCTACTCCACCAATAAGATGCAACAACGTCGATTTCCCACTACCTGACGCCCCAACTATTGCAACAAATTCTCCTTGTTCAACTGAGAAGGATACATTGTCTAAAGCAGTAACCTTAGTACTATCCTTCCCATAAATCTTTGTTAAATTTTCAACACGTAATATTTCCATAACGCATCTCCTTTCATTAATACATCTTCATTATAAATTTCGTAAGTGACACTTAAATGACGTTTCTTACATTTTTGTAATATTTTGCTCTTTTTCTATTATAAACGAATCTACCAAGAAAAAAAGCTAGTCTCTTAACTAGCCAACTCATTATTTTCTATTACTTCTTCATTCTTTAATTTCTTTGTCAAATTATTAAACTCTTCACGCAATACTGAGTCCTCAATAGATACAACATCATTATTTAATGTCCAAGCCGCTTCATGAGCTGCCAAGAAATCAAATATCTCGTTATAAGTCTCAATATTACTCATCACCTTATCATACTCTTTCTTTAAATTTTCCTTAACATCTTCAGTTAATACTAAAGTAGTAAGTTCCAAATAAAAAGTACGATAGTAAATATCAACATCTTTAGATTCAAGGTACATAGACTTTGTATAATCATCATTTAAAAGCGTATTAAACAAAACATATTGCTCTTCAATTTGGGCTTTACTATTACTCAAATTATCTCTAGATTTCAAAAACTTTGGTCCATCATCTTTAATATTTTTACCTAATAAATAACTAGTAAAATTATCTTCATCTAGTAAAAATTCTAAATTACTAAGAGAATTATATAAATCTTTATAATATAGTTTAATAACATCCTCCACTTTTTCATATTGACCGCCATTTACTAAACGACGATCCAACACTTCATCTAAAGAACTTCTATCTGTGCTGGTATCAAAAACTCTACTAATTTCTCTAACTTCACTTCTTATTTTATCTTCTTTTTTATAATCTAAGCCAATTTTTATTCCAATAGCTATTCCACCCAAGACAAGTACAGCTATTATAATCATTATAATTGTTTTCTTCTTCATAAATCCGCCCCTCTTCTTTTATATGAGTTATAATCCGATATATGCATATTAAGTATATCTGTTGTTTTTATGAAAATCAATTATTTAACTATAACTTTAACTATACTTTACTTATACATTGTAAAATCACTTATATAAAGCCTTATACTCTAATGATAATGTTATCTTTATTTCTAAAGCATCATATATTTTGGTCTTCTGTTCCGGGTAATCTATTCTTATTAAAATCGTCTTTTTAGTATTTGATTCTAAAATATCGCCTTCGTTAATTTTATCTCCATCCAAGTACCTTATGTTATATGTCAAAACATTTTTCGAATTATTAACTTGTTCTTGTACTTGAGTTAATACAGCATCCAAAGTACCATTATTCTCTATATCAAATGTTGCTTCATAAAACTCATTTTCGTTCTCTAAAGTTATATCAAAATTTAAAACATTATCTTCTATCGAAGTATGTGCATTTTTACTTCCTTCCTTAACTTTTAAGTTATTTAAAGATATATTCCACATATAATTTGTATCCATTGTTTCATGTCTTATTTTATATATAAATTCTATTGAAAGTAATCCTGCAATAAATATAATTATTAAAATAATCATTCCTTCTAAGATATGCATTTGCTTTTTCATATATACACCTCTTGTGGTTGTTATTATACAATAATTCTACTCTGAACAAAAGAGCAATATAAAAAGATTTGACTACTCAAATCTTTTAACTTTCACTTTAGTTAAACTAAATAATAATATAATAGTTGCACCTAAAAGTGCTATTACGAAATATAAGCTATCTCCTGTAACCGGATTCTCTTCATCTGGATTAGGCTTAACTTGTGTTGTTCCCTCATCCTTTTCATCACTAGTAGAATCATTTTCCACTGGAGGCACATAACTAGGCTTCGTATTATTTTCTATATCAATATGGGTTTCTATAAAAACAGTTCCAGTCAAACTATAACCTTCAACGTCATTTATTTTAGTAATATACTTTTCACTATCTCTTGTAATTTGTTCAATATAATACTCTACATCACTTGGTATATCAAAGATTGTAATAGTTTCGTTACTGTTTAATTCAAAAGTCGTCTCTCCATTAGTACTAAATACTAAATAGCCTTCTTTATCATTTTTTTGATATTTATGAGCTCCATAAACACTATCAATTTTTAAGTTGTATTTATATAAAATATGATTCTCATCATTTTGATAATTCGTTATTATTAAAGGTGTTTTCATTGCTGCACTATCAAATATATCAAGAAATTCATTCTCATCAAAAATATTTGGTTCTAAGTTATTAGTCGTTTCCAATTCATTTACATTAACAGAATTTAAACTTAACTCAACATAATAATCTGATACTGAAACTATAATAGCTAATAAAAAAGCTATTATATAAACGTATTTTCTTTGCATAGTATCAACTACTTTCTCTACTATAATTAGTATATAATTTTTAACCTCCAATATCAATGATATATTTTTATTTTTCCTCGTTTTTTGTCAACTATACCATTATCAATCTATTTGTAAATTTTTAGCAACAAGCCACCAATTATAACCAAATGTTATATACATATAACTTTAAGATATAAAAAAAGAATAGTATACATATACTATTCTGTTCTTAAAGCCTCAACTGGATCTTTCTTAGAAGCAATCTTAGCTGGTATAAATCCTGCAATTACAGTAAGTAAAACACTTATAACAATTAAAATTAATCCCCCAACAATTGGTAACTTAGCTATTCCACTAATATTTACCATATTTTTAATAATTATATTTATAGGAATATTTAATAACATTGTAACTACAATACCAAGAACACCCGCTGTAAGTCCTTCAATTAAAGTCTCCGCATTAAATACTCTAGATATATCTTTCTTACTAGCTCCAATAGCTCTTAAAATTCCAATTTCTTTAGTTCTTTCAATAACTGAAATATATGTAATTATAGCAATCATTATTGAAGATACGATTAAACTAATTGCTACAAACGCAATTAAAACACTACTTATTACATTAACAATTGTTGATACAGAGCTCATCATAATTCCAACTATATCAGTATAACTTATCTTATCTTCTTCATCTTTACCATCATTATAATCATCAATTATTTTTGTAATTTCTTCTTTAGCATCAAAGTCCTTAGGATATATAGATATTGAATAAGGATCATCTAAATCAGCAATACCTAACTTACTTAAATTTTCCTCATAACTACTAGTCATCGTTTCACTAATATTTTTCATATACTCAGCTAGTTCTACTTGACTTAAACTTTGTAAGTATTTCATCTGTTCAGGAGACAAATTATTTATATCAAACTCATTATTAGTCGTAAATTCTTGTCCTGTAAACACATTCTTTTCTGGATTAGCCAATTGCTCCTTAGCAATACCAGTCTCATTAATCTTATTTATTAAATGTTCAGTTAAAGCATGAGTATACCCAACCATTCCAAAATTAGAATTACCGACAACTGCTTCTTCATTAGGTTTAATAATTCCTACTATTTTAATTTCTTCAGCATTCTTTAATACTTCTTTCATGAATTTCTCATCACTACTCATATTTATCCAAATACCATTACTTTTTTTATAATAATCAGTATTTAATACTAACTTAAAGCTCAAATCTAATATCTCTTCTGTAGTATAAGAATTTTCTGAAAAACTTACATCCTTACCACTTATCATATTATTAAATTGTTCCTTAAGATCATCTTGACTTAAAATACCTAAACTATATAGAGTATAGTCAGAAATCTGATTATTTTTATCTACCGTTAAAACAACTTCATTATATTTTTCTGGCCATCTACCATCTACCAAATCATATTGTTGTTTATTTAAGCCTTCATTATCAATCATTTCATAGAAAACATCATAATTAGATAGATAACCACTATATGCATTAGATACTCCTGATGTACTCATCCCAATCGCATCAAATATTGTTGTTGGATTTACTCTCGTAATATTATCTACATCATTCTTATAAAGATTTATTGTTACATTATATGAATATTGAATATCAGAAGTATAATCTTTAATATTCGATTTATCACTTTCTAAATACTCTTTAAAACTCTTCAAATCATTTCGTTCTACTTCCTGTGTCATTGAAGTAAACATATCTCCCATTATATTAACTGAATGAATCTTATCATCATCGTAGTCTATAACTTCTTTATTCCCTGTTAAACTTTCTAACATTGAAGACATATCAACAGATTCTTTCTGAATGATTAACGGATACGAACTCAAAGTCTCCTCTTCTGTCTTCGTTATATAATTTTGAATTCCATGTGACAAAGAAAGGATTAAAGCTATCCCAATAATTCCAATACTTCCTGCGAAAGCTGTCAATATTGTACGTCCCTTCTTAGTCATCAAATTATTTAAAGATAAAGCAAGAGCTGTTTTGAAACTCATTGAAGTTTTTTTAGTTGCTTTCTTATTTTTCTTCTCTACTAATACTTCTTCCTTACCATCAAATGGATTTGTATCATCGATAATACTACCATCTAACAATTTCACTATACGTGTTGAATAATTAACCGCCAACTCTGGATTATGTGTAACCATAATTACTAATTTATCTTTAGCAATTTCACTTAATAAATCCATTACTTGTAAACTAGTTTCAGAATCCAAGGCTCCAGTTGGTTCATCAGCAAGTAATATATCGGGATCATTTACTAACGCCCTTGCAATAGCAATTCTTTGCATCTGGCCACCAGACATTTGGTTAGGTTTCTTATTAATTTGACGTTCTAAACCAACCTTCTTTAAAACTGCAATAGCTCTTTTTCTTCTTTCTTCCTTATCAACACCTGATAAAGTAAGGGCTAGTTCAACATTTTGAAGTGCTGTTTGATGAGGAATAAGATTGTAACTTTGAAAAACAAATCCCACTCTATGATTACGATAAGTATCCCAATCTCTATCATTATAACTTTTAGTAGATACACCATTAATTATTAAATCTCCACTAGTATAATTATCTAATCCTCCAACGATATTTAACATAGTCGTCTTACCACTACCACTTTGACCTAAAATAGAAACAAATTCATTCTGACGAAATTTTATATTTATTTTATTTAAAGCCTTCTGCTTACTACCAGCAACTTCATAAATTTTAGTAACATTTTTTAATTCTAACATTTACATTCTTCTTTCTAATAAAACTTAATCAAGTCTTATATCATTTGTCCTATATATTTTAATATTATTTTATTTTTATATCAAGAAAAAAGTCCTTAAAATTTATTAAGAACTCTTATACTTACTTTCTAAAATTAGTAAACAATACGATGATTGGAAATATCTCTAATCTCCCAAAAAGCATTCCTATACTCAAAACGATCTTAGATAATGCACTAAACCCACCAAATGAAGAAATATCAAAACATAACCCTACATTAGCAAAAGTTGTAAAGACGGCATTTATCGTTTGTTCTAAAGTAAGACCAATATTATCAAAACTAACAATAAACATTATTAATATTATCAAAACAATATATAAATACATAAATGTCTGTGTACTTTTAATAGTTGATTCATCTAAAACCTTACCCTCAAATGTAATAGTCCTAACACTATTCGGATGAATTGCTTTTAAAATATCTCTTTTTATTGTTTTTAAAATAATTAAAAGTCTTGATATCTTAAATCCTCCACATGTACTACCAGCACATGCACTAATTAACATAAGTAGTAAAACTATTACTCTACAATTCGTTGGATAAATATTAATATCTCCAATACTATATCCTGTACTAGTCATTATAGAAGAAACATGAAAACTTGTTTGTAAAATTGCTTCTCCTAAATTAGCAAACATATTATAAGTATTAAGAAGTATCACTAATATTGAAGCTATAAATATAAAAAGATAAGCTTTCAATTCTTCACTTTTTAATACAGATTTAATATCCTTCATTAGTACCAAAAAATATATATTAAAGTTAACTCCAAATAAGAACATAAATATAGTAACTACCCATTTGTTAAATGCACTATATGTAGCAAGACTTGTATTCAACACTGAAAATCCACCAGTACCAGCTGTTCCAAATGCAATTAACAAACTATCAAAAAAATCTAAGCCACCTATC
The DNA here is from genome assembly GCA_949425635.1 of uncultured Bacilli bacterium. Lineage (GTDB taxonomy): Bacteria > Bacillota_I > Bacilli_A > RF39 > UBA660 > Coprovivens. Next base: position 109,830 of record CASPWD010000006.1, read on the forward strand.
ATAAGCAAAATAAGTTCTATAGTAGTCAATCCTATATAAATAAAATATAAATAAAATAAAGTCTTCTTAATACTAGGAACCAACTTAGCCACACTTGGCCCAGGCATCTCTGCTTTTAAAACATGCATCGATTTATCATTCTTAGATAAAGGAACAATCGCCATTACAAAAGCGAGTACTCCCATTCCTCCTATAAAATGCATAAAACTACGCCAGAATAAAATTCCCTTCGATAAATGTTCTACATCTGAAAATATCGTAGCTCCTGTCGTTGTAAGACCAGAAACAGCTTCAAAAAACGCATCTGCAAAACTTAAATTTGCGTCTATCATTAAAGGAACAGCTCCAATAATGCTTATCAAAAACCAAGAGATAGAAACTATCATAAAGCCATCCTTGGCATATAAATTTTTCCTAGTAGCTTTCGTTCTACTAAGTAAATACCCTATAATCAAACTTATTAATAATGGTATAACAAATGAAATAATCTTTTCTTTATAAATTAAAGATACTATTAGTGGAAATACAAGTAATATTGAAAAGCCAATTAAAACTTTTCCAATATATTTAAAAACTAAATTATCCTTCATCTTATTACTCCAAAATATCATTAATATCTTTGATATTTAAACCACTATTAACAACAATTATTGTATCTTTTTTTCTTATTTCATCATTACCACTAGGGAAAATTATATTCTTCCCTCTTAATATAGCTACAATTAAAATACCTTCTTTTAATTCCAAGTCTTTTATCTTTACATTTAATTTTTCAAAATCATTTTTTATACTAAATTCTAACATTTCAAATAAATCATCATCAAACCTATATATAGATTCACAACTACTAGCTTCACTATTTTGCATAGCTCTAACATACTTAACAATCTGATTAGTTGCTATTTTATGTGGTGTAATAACAGTATCTATATTTGCTAACTCACTTATTTTATCCAAGTTAATATGATTGATCTTAGTTATTATCTTAGGAACATTCAAAGAAGAAACAAACATGGAATACACAATATTTTCTTCATCAATACTATTTAATGCTACAAAAGCATCGCATTTCTCAATACCTTCTTCATATAAAAGATTTTGATCACTCACATCACCATTAATTATTAAAGCCCCAGGTAGTATTTCACTCAAGAATTTACACCTATCTTCATTTATTTCAATAAGCTTAACTTCCATTTTCATCTCTAATAATATTTTAGATAAATATATAGCTGTCTTAGACCCACCACTTATAATAACTTTTTTCGTCTTACTACCAATCAAATTAGAGAATTTTAAAAATTCATGAATAGCTCCAGCAGTTCCAGTCACGTGAAGTTTATCATTTTTCTGTAGTTTGACATTTCCACGTGGAATAATAATCTCTCCATTACGTTCAATTGCACAAATTATTATACGACTATCTAGCTTTTTTAATAAATTATTAATAGTTAATCCCTCTAGATTAGTATTATCTTTAACTTTCAAAGAAATCATTCTAATACGACCTTTAAAGAAAGTTGTTGCATCAAGTGCACTTGGTGTATTTAAAACATTAGCTATATGACTTGCCGTTAAAGCTTCTGGATTAATCATCATTGAAAGACCTAATTCTTCTTTTAGGATATTAATTGAATTAGCATACTCTGGTGTACGAATTCTTGCTATCGTATGTGTTGCTCCTAACTTTTTGCCAAGTAAAGAACACATCACATTTTGTTCATCACTTTCCATAACACTTATTAAAAGGTCTGCTTCTTCTATCCCAGCTTCAATTAAAGTATTAGAGTCTAATCCATTTCCATTTATATAGTTTAAATCTTCATTGTTTATTACATCTTGACTAGTTGAAAAATCATTATCAATTAATGTAACCTCATTATTATCTTTAACTAAACTTTTAGCTAAGTAACCACCAAGTTTACCTACTCCAACAATTATTATTTTCATAACTCTCTGCCACCTTTTTTATTACCTCTATAATTGTAGCAAATTTAATAAATTTTACAAGTTATTATTTATGTACTACTAAAACTTGAAATATTAATGCTTAAGCAAACTTATATGAATAACTACTTATATTTTAAAAATTGTGCTATAATGATAACGAATTGGGGATGAATAAAAATGATAGTTGTAAGAACAGAAGATGAAATAAATAAATTAAGAGAAGCTGGACGAGTTGTTGGCCTTACTCATAAATACATGCAACAATTTTTACGTCCTGGAATCACGACTAAAGAATTAGACAAACTTGCTAAAAATTTCATTGAGAGTAAAGGATGTACTTGTTCATTTGAAGGTTTATACGGATTCCCTGGAAGTATTTGCATAAGTATTAATAACGAAGTTGTTCATGGTATTCCAGGCAATAGAAAGCTAAAAAATGGTGATATTGTTAAATTAGACATCGGAGCATGCTACGAAGGATATCATGGAGACTCTGCTTGGAGCTATATTGTAGGTACAGGTAAAGAAAGAGACATAAAATTACTAAAAAGAACGGAAGAATCATTAATGGCTGGACTTTCAGCTATCCATGATGGTTGCACAGTTGGAGATATTGGTCATGCTGTAGAGCGTGTTGCTCACAAATATAATTTAGGTGTTGTTCGTGAATTAGTCGGTCATGGTGTTGGAGACAAAGTCCACTTAGAACCAGATATTCCTAACTATGGTAAAGAACACAAAGGACCTGTTTTACATGCCGGTAATGTCATCGCTATTGAACCTATGCTTAATCTTGGAAGTCGCGACATTTTCATGTTAGATGACGATTGGACAATTTGTACTGATGACGATTCTAATAGTGCACACTTCGAACATACAGTTTTAGTAACAAAAGATGGTTATGAAATACTAACTCGTCGTGATGTTGAACTAGATCCAGAAGATATTGTAAACAACTAAAAAGAAGGTAAATCTTAACTGATTACCTTCTTTTAATTTCACTTTATATCTAAAAGAATCCTCTTATATGCCTTGATCTATAAGGATTTCTTAATTTTTTCAAAGCCTTTATTTCAATATCTCTAACTCTTCCTTTACTAACATTTAGAATTTTTCGAATTTCTTCTAAAGTCCTTTCACGATTATCGTCTAAACCATAACGTAAAATCAAAACTTTTTCTTCGTCAGCGGTTAAAGTACCAAGAACTTTTCTTATTTTATCCGCACAAAAACTTAAATCAATCTCTTCTTCTGTATTATCAGAACCTACAGCAGAAATCATATCTTCATATTCGTCGATTGCTTCATAATCAGCAAAACTTATTGGCATCTCATTCTTGCAAGTTGGAACCAAATCACTTTCCATTAAACCATATATATCAGCATTAGGTATAACAGCATCTAACATTGCATCATAATTTGAAATTTGTTTAGATGATAAATTTACAAAATCCATACCAGCCAACTCATGAGGTGTTGCATCTACAACTCTTTCACTATCATACTCTCTTGCCAAACTACGATAATATCGAATTAACTCTTTAGCTGTAAAATCTTCCCAAGTCATTCCATATAACTCTTTAAAATATTTCTTAATATTACGCTCTATTACTACAACAGCATAAGTAGAAAATTGATATCCTAAACTACAATCAAAACCATTAATCGCCCTAGCTAAACCCTCTACACCATATAATTGTGCTTCATCTTTAGGAAGAGGAATATTATTAAAGAAATTTCTAATACACCAATTAACTAGTTTCATATTTCTAACAACTAATTCATCTCTAATACTTTGATATTCTCTTTCATAAGCTCGAACTTGCTTTTGAGTAGTTTCATTCTCTATCTTTTCTTGTTTTAATCTTTCTAATTCTTCACAATCTTTTAGATACTGATTATATACTAAAGAAAAATCTTGAACTACAGTTGATGTCATCCCATATCTACGCATGATAAACGAAATATTGTCTATACTCCTATCTTCCAAATTAGACAATTCTTGTAAAAAAGATTCAATCTTTTTAATTTGACCTTTATCATAAGAAGCAATCCTAGCTTCTAAAGATGCAATATCTACCGAATTATTAAGTCTTCCAACATTTAAAGATAACAAATTCTTAAGTTCATCAAGTCTTCTAAATAAAGCAATCTGCTCTTCATTTTTTAGGGGATTTTTCTCCAAAATATCATGTGGAATTGCTAAATAATTATCTGAGTACTCATCAATATTATAATCTCCCAAAATATCAGCTATTTTATCAGTTTGTCTAGAAAAACCTCTTGTCCTATTTAAAAGTAACTGAATTTGTGAATAGGTTAAATCATATTTATCAGTCAATATCGATAATGGAATATCATTTTTAAGAAACTCATCTATAATACGTTCTAAAGACACTTTATCTTTAATTTTTTGCTTTGCCATAATTTCTCCCCCCTCTTACTTATTCTAAGTATATATTAACTTAAATTTCTGGTCAAATTTTGCTCCTTTTTTAAGATTTTAACTACAAAGTTTTAGTTTACAAAATGATAAAAAAATGTTAAAATTTATAAGATTAAATTTTGGGAGGAGTGTAAAAATGAAAAAAACAAAAATTATATGTAGTATAGGTCCTTCTACTCAAAAATGGGAGAATTTTAAGGGAATCGTTGAAGCTGGTATGAATGTTGCTAGAATTAATTTTTCTCATGCTACATTAGAAGAAAGAAGATTAGACGAATCATTAGTAAAGCGTGCTAATCAAGAATTAGGAGCAAATATCGCAATTCTTTATGATACAAAAGGTCCTGATTTAAGAACTTGTTCATTTGTTGATGACAAAATTGAATTAGTAAAAGGAGCAACTATTAGAATAGTAGAATCTGATGGTGAAGACCGTCACGATGGAACAAAAGACCAAATAACTTTAAACTATGCAAATGTTTTAAAAGATTTAAGTGTTGGATCACCAATTCTTTTAGATGACGGATTCTATAAACTAATCGTTACTTCAATCGAAAGTGATGGTGTTACTTGTGAAATTCAAAACTCAGGTATAATCAAATCACGTCGTGGTGTATGTATGCCAGGAATAAAACTAGATGTTCCATACATCTCTGAAAAAGATAAAGAAGATATCAAATACGCATGTGAAAATGATGGTGACTATCTAGCAATATCTTTTGTTAATAGTGCTGAGGACATTAAAGCTGTTAAAGAACTTTGTGCTGAATATGGTAAACCAAACATGCCTATTATCTCTAAAGTTGAAACTCAATATGCAATGGATAATTTAGATGAAATCGTTGAAGCTTCTGACTATATTATGGTTGCTCGTGGTGATTTAGGTATTGAAACTGGAGTTGAAAATTTACCACTTTACCAACAAATGATGATAGATACTTGTCATGCTTATGGTAAAGGTGTTATTATGGCTACACAAATGATGTATAGTATGAAAACAAACATCCGTCCTACTAACGCTGAAGTTACTGACGTTGCTAATGCTGTAATAGCTGGATGTGACGCTATCATGACTAGTGATGAAACTACTATTGGTAATTATCCTGTTGAAACAATCCAAACTATGTCTAACATTTGTGAAAATGTCGAACGTGTTACTAAATATAATTTAGATGAATTCAAATTAAGAGGAACTGAAATTCATAATACTATCGCTAAATGTGCTGTTGATGCTACACAAGATTTACCTATAAAAGCAATCGTTGCTTCTACTTTAACTGGTAAAACTGCTTTAGATATTGCATCTTTAAGACCAGAATCTATGATTATAGCAACTGTTACTGAAGAAAGAGTTGCACATTCATTAGCATTAAAATGGGGTGTTTATACTAAAACTGTACCAATGTACAATGACACGGATGCTATCGTAAAAGATGGTGTAGCTGCTGCTAAAGAATTATTAAATCTTAAAAAAGGCGATTTAGTTGCAGTTGTTGGTGGTTTCCCTACAGAAGCTCATACTAACTTCTTAAAAATTCAAGAAATAGAAGACTAATTTTAAATATTTAATAAACCAAAAAATGATAAGTTTATAAAACTTATCATTTTTTATTAGCCTAAAGTTATTTCCAATTTCATACAAGATGTTATTTCTGTTCCTTCTTCTATACTACTAGTTAGAACTTTTCCATATCCACTAGTTTTCAATTCTATATTTAATAATTTACATAAAGTAGCTACCTCATTACTACTCCATCCTACTATATTAGGCATTATATACTTAGAGTCATTTGTAACTAAGAAAACTTTATTACCTGCTAATACTTTTTTACCTTTCTCAGGATATTGATTAACTATATATTTCCCACTACCTAATTTAATAACATTAAGATTCATTGCTTTTAACTTTTCTTCCGTAGTAGTACTATCCAAACTCAAATAATTATTTATTGTAATTATCTTACTATTATCAACTTTTTCAACTAATTCAGTGATATTTTTATATTTAGCAATCTCCTCAATTACCTTTGTAACCATTCCAGCAAAATCTTTATATACACCCTTATATTTTTTTACTGAAACATAAACAATATATTGAGGATCCTCATAAGGAAATACTCCCGCAAAACTACGAACATAATCATAAGTACCAGATAAATAACCTCTATCTCCTGCTATCTGAGCTGTTCCTGTTTTTCCAGCTACAACTATATTATCTGCCTTATAATATTTAGCATCTGTTTTACCACTATAAACAACATCATACATCATAGTAAGCATCTTATCGATGTTTTCTTTTTTTGCTTTTCTTCCCAATTCTGTACGTTCATGTTGATAGGTAACTTCACCAGTCTCCGTATTAACAATTTTATCAACTATATATGGTTGTAATTCAATTCCTTCATTAGTTAAAATTGTTAAAGCTTGTAAATTTTGAATTGGTGTTGTTGTAATACCTTGACCAAATGATGCTGTAGCAAGTTCTGTTCTATAAGTAAAATCAATATCTCCACTTGCTTCATTTGGTAAAGTTATTCCTGTCTTCTTTCCAAAGCCCAAGCTAGTATAGAAGTTATACAAACCTTCCCTACCTACTTTCTCAGCCAGATTAGATGCAGCAACATTAGAAGAATAAGAAAATCCCTCATCATAAGTAATCGTTCCCCAACCACGACCGCCATTAAAATCGTTAATCAAAGATCCATCAATATTTCTTCTACCAGATAAATACTTTTCTGTTCCATCATATTTACCATTCTCCATCGCCGCTAAAAACGAGAAAATCTTCATTGTACTTCCAGGTTCATAGGTATAAGATGTCAAAGGATTTAAATAATTTGTAATATCTAAAGTATTATTATTAAAACTAGGACTTGAACCAACAGCTACAATTGCTCCTGTTTTTGCATCCATAACCGAAAAAGTAAGCCAATCTAATTCATTCTTTTCAGTAAGTTCCTTAATAGCATTTTCTACAAATAATTGTATCTTACTATCTATAGTTAAATATATATCTTGTCCTGCTTCAGCTTCCTCTGTAATAGGAATTGTATTTGGTAAAGAATATCCATAAGCATCTTTTTGATATATTACATAACCATCTTTACCTTGCAGTTCTTCATCAAAATAAGCTTCTACTCCCATTTTTCCTACAATCTCGTTATCATCACCCTTTTGCGCATATCCTATAATATATGAAGCGAAATTACTCATTGGATAGAATCTTTTTGAACTTTCAGCAAAATCTATCCCTGGTAGTCCCAGACTATCTATTTGATTCTTGGTCACTGTACTAATATCTTTTCCATAAATACCAAATTCAACTTGGTAAGCTCCTTTAGTATTAAGTCTTTCTAAAATATATTCTTCAGGAGCATTCAAAACCTCAGCTAACTTCTTAGCTGTTTCTTCCTTTTTAACAACATGTTGCGGATTCTTTATATCTTTAGTTCTAGTCTCTGAAAGATAAGCAATTAAAGTATATGAATTTATACTCTGAGCTAAAATATCCCCATCATTAGAATATATTGATCCACGACTAGCTTTCAAAATTCTCGTCTCTGTATTTCTATTTTCAACAAAAGCAGTCAAATTTACTCCATCAGTCGTTTCATTTAAACATACCAAAGACAATTTTATTACAATTGCAAAAAAAGAAAAAACAAGTACAACAAAAATTATCTTACTAACATTTATTGTATTGTTTCTTCTTCTCATATAGCATTTACTCCTTATATTATTCGTTTGTAACTACCTTAATATTCCCTTTTTGATAAGTAAGACTATTTAATTCAGCTACCTCTTGAATAGTATCCAAAGAAGCTAACTCACTTATTTCCATCTTTAAAGATTCGTTTAATTCTTCTTGATCTTTTATTTCACTTTTAATCTGTTCTAATTCTATATTAGTCTCCGATAGTATAGCTTTAGTATAAACATTACACACTGGAATTGCAAGCAATATTAATAGAAGTGTAAAGTAAATAGCAAACTCTCCTCTTAACTTCTTTTTCAATTTATTCTTTTTTCTTGCAACTTTATTTGCCATAATATCAAATCCTTTCGATTATACGAAGTTTAGCACTCCTACTACGTGAATTTTCTTTTAATTCATTTTCACTTGGTAATATAGGCTTTTTATTAATTAATTTAATTGAAGGTAAATATTCGTCTGGAATTACTGGTAAACCTTTAACCAAATCATCAACTTCACTCATTTTCTTAAATAGTTGTTTAACTATTCTATCTTCTAAGGAATGAAATGTGATAACAGACATTCTTCCCTCTTTATTTAATAAATCAATTGCATCTGGTAAAACACTTTTTAATACTGTAAGCTCACCATTTACTTCAATACGAATCGCTTGAAATATTTGACGTTCCGGATGACTCTTGTTAAAGTACTTAGCTCCTACTGCAGATTCAATGATTTTTACTAGCTCTTTTGTAGTTTCTATTGTTTTATTTAATCTTTCACTTACAATCTTTTTCGCAATTACTCTGCTCATTTTTTCTTCACCATATAGGTAAAAAATATTTGTAAGTTCTTCTACGCTATAAGTATTAACTATTTTTTTAGCATCCACACTACTAGAAGAATCCATTCTCATATCAAGTGGTGCATCATTCATAAAAGTAAATCCTCTATTTACATTATCGATTTGCGGACTAGATAATCCTAAATCAAATAAAATACCATCTACTTTTTCAATACCTAATTCTTGTAACTTTTCTTTCATGTTAACAAAATTACTATATATTATAGTAAAATTATCTCCAATTTCACTTAATCTTTTTTTTGAATCACTTATAGCTTCTTCATCTTGATCAAAAGAATATAAATGACCTGTCTTAAGTCTTTTTAAAATTTCGCTACTATGACCACCATATCCAAGTGTTGCATCAACATATATTCCATCACTTTTAATATTTAAGCCATCTATAGCTTCGTTTAGCATTACGCTATAATGTTTCATCAAAACCATTCCCCTCGAATAAATTTTCAGCAATATCTTCTATTTTATCAGAATTTTCTAAAAAGAAGTTATTCCATCCATCTTCTGACCATATTTCAAGTCGGTCATTTGCGCCGATGATAACGCATTCTTTCGTAACACCGGCGTAGCTAACCAATGGGGAGGTAATGTTAATTCGACCCTGACGATCAAATTCACATTCAGTGGCACCAGAGAAGAAGGATCTCACAAACGTACGGACGTCTTTTTTGGTAAAAGGTAGAGTTTTTAATTTGGCAACTATATTATTCCACTCTGACTCAGAATATACGTAGAGACATTTTTCCAAGCCACGAGTAACAATGAACTTTTCCCCAAGTTCAGCACGAAATTTAGCAGGAATTATAAGTCGTCCTTTGTCATCAATGTTATGATGATATTCGCCCATGAACATTAGAAAATCCCCCACTTTCCTCCACAATGTACCACTGTCTACAATAATAATACTTTAATTCCTAATTTTTGTAAATATTTTTTAAAAATTAGCGAAAAGGAAAAATGTAAATTTACGTAAACTTCATTGAGTGTATATTGACTTTTTTAAACTAACAAAAATCAAAAAAAGACCTTCTAGATTATATCTAAAAAGTCTTTTTATCTTTATTACATTTTTGCTTTACTACCTTTTGATCCATTATAAGTACTTAAAATATTTGAATCAAAACTAGTAACCTTCTTCTTACCATCTTTATAATCTTTGATAGCAGTTGTTATCATCTCATCTAATAACTTAGGATATTTTTTTCCTTTAGCTGTATAGAAGAAGAAAGCCAAACAACCAGGAATTGTATTAGGTTCATTAACATAAACTTTCTTATTCTTCTCATCAACTAAGAAATCAAATCTTGTAACTCCACTTAAATTCAAACATCTGAAAGCTTCTTTTGAATATTTGTAAATGTCTTCTTCTACTTTTTTATCTAAATCTGCTGGTATTTTAAATCCACTAGTTTGCACTTTACCAGCTCCACCTGATTTAGCAGGAGTCTTCTTCGCTCCAGATTCGCCACTTCCAATATACTTATCTTCAAATGTAAGGAAATCATTATCTGTTAACATTTCTCCAATAAGGGAACATTCCATGTGCTCATAATTTCCTACTACTGCACAATCAACTTCTTTTAAATTATGAACCATTGCTTCAACAACAATTTTTTGATCGTACTTTATTGCTTCGTCTATCGCTTCTTTTAGTTCATCAATTGTCTTAGCAACATTAATACCAACACTACTACCTAAACGAGCTGGTTTTACAATAACAGGAAAACCAAGTTTCTTTATATCTTTTACTATTTTTTCTTCGTCGCTTTGATATTCATGATCATAGAACCAAGTGTATTCTACAACTGGAACTCCAGAAGCTGCCATAATTTGTTTTTGAACAACCTTATCTTGTCCAACAGAAGCCCCAAGCATTGAAGGACCAACATAAGGAATACCAATAGTTTCTAAATAACCAGATAAAGAACCATCTTCTACTCCTTTACCATGTACAATAGGAAAAGCTATATCAATATGACTAACTACTTTATTAAATAAGCCTTTCTTAGTCATCAATACAAACTTATCATCTTTTTTAGTTAAAACAACTTCCTTTGCTACATCTTTAATTGTTTCTGGATTCTTATAAGCAGTCATTTCTTTCAAAGCTTCTCCAGTCCACCAATTACGTTTTTTATCAATATAAATTGGTACTACTTCATACTTTTTAGTATCCATAAAGCTCATTGCTTGAACAGCCGTAATAATACTTACTTCATGTTCAACAGTTTCACCACCAAAAATAACTCCAACTTTTATCATTTTTTATCACTCCTTATTTTTTCATTAAATGTATCTGGTAAATCATTTTCCAATAACACATAAGTATCTTCATTCTTTAACTCAAGCATTAATGGAAATGCATCCATTACATTATTTAAAACATGTATGTTATCTTCGTTATATTTCTTTTCAATTAAACCTTCATATATTGGTTTAGTTTTTTCTTCACCAATTAAGATTACTTCATCAGCAGCCTCTGCTATCTCACGACCAAATTCTTTATTAACTTCAACTTCTCTACTACCTACTTCAATCATTCCTGGTGTTACAACTATACGTTTACCAGGCATCATTGCTAGCACCTCTAAAGCCATTTTTGACCCCATCGGATTTGAGTTATAAGCATCATCTATAATATTAATATCATAATACTTAGTCATTGAAAGACGATGTTCAACTGGAGCTACTCTTTTAACAGCTTTCTGTAAATCCTTAATACTTATTCCAAGTTCCATTCCTAAAGTAATACCAGCCAATATATTATAAATATTATTTCGCCCTAATAATTTAGTTTCAAAATTATATTCTTCTTTATCGCCTTTAAACTTCACCTTAAACTTAGTTCCCTTATAAGATAATTCCAAGTCATATGCATAACAATCTACCTTATGATTATCTATACCAATCCATTTTATCTTACAATCGTTTTTTATTTTATAACTTAATTGCTTAGGATCATCTCCATTTAATATACCCACTCCATCACTCGGCAAAGATTCAATAAGTTCAAACTTCGTTTTTTGAATATTTCCTTCACTACCAAAAGTTTCTAAATGAGCTAATCCTACACGTGTTAAAATACCATATTTAGGATGAACTAAATCACAAAGCTCCTTTATTTCTCCCCTTTTACATGCTCCCATTTCTGCTATAAAATAATCATTATAAATATCTAAATGTTCATTTATTGTAATCATTAAACCGAAAGGTGTATTGTAATTTGCAGGAGTTTTAAATACATTATATTTAACATCTAATATATCATGTAAAATATTTTTAGTACTTGTTTTACCATAACTACCTGTAATACCAATAACTTCCATATTAGTCATACTGCTTAACTTAGCACGTGCCTTATTTTCAAAATGAAGTCCAACTAATCTTTCAACAGGTCTATTTAAGAAGTTAACAAACAATATAATAAAATAATTAATATAAGAAATAATACCTAAAATCAGATAATACATATTTAAGTTATCTTCATCAAATAAACAAAACATTATTAAACAAGGAATAATATAAATTAATCCATTAGTAACCATAATTCTCTTTATTCGTGCAGTATATTTCAAAGGTAACTTAGTAGGTTCTTTCTTTAATTTATCTAGATAAACATATGTTGTAAATAAAACAATTACTATAAATAAATATGGACTAACTTCATTGAGTACTCCACAAATCAATGTAAGTAAAAATACAAAAAATAATAAGTTAAAGTTTATAAAGTTATCTTTAAAGTTCTTAAGTATCCATTTAATATAGCGATAACCTCTATTATATCTATTTTGTTGTAACATATGTAAGGCCTTAGTACTTATAACCTTAATATGAATTAAATAAATTACGATTGAAAACAAAAATAATATTTTCATACTTCACACTTCCTTATTTCATAAATGATTCTATAATAGCTACTGTCTGTCCAAGTCTTTCCAAATAAGCATAATGAGTACAGCCTTCATAAACAACTAATCCACTATCCTTAATTAATCCTTCTAATTCATAAGCATCTTCTACTGGTACAGCTGCATCAAGTTCTCCCCATATTATAAACGTTGGACATTTTATTCCTTTTATCTTTTCAGTTAAATCAGTATTAACATGTTTTACCAAGATATTTCTCATCATCGGCGTCGCATTACGATAATCCACAGATCCCATCTGCGTTTTTATTTTATCTGCAATACCTCCAAGTAATGGAACATTCTTCATTTTCTTTAATATTCTTACTTTTAACGAAGGCTTCTTTATCTTCACTTTATAAGGACTACCAAGTAGAATCATTTTTTTAACATCATACTTCATTGCATAAACTAAACTAATTTTACCGCCAAAAGAGTGACCTATTAAATTAACTTTCTTTACTTCTAAGCTATTTAATAAATTATGTATCATATCTGCATAATCTTCTAATGTCCAAGCACTTTTAGGTTCTTCTGATTTTCCAAAACCAGGTAAATCTAGAATAATTAAACGATGACTATTTTTAAACGGATTGGCTATTGGTTCCATCATTTCTATATTTTGTCCCCAACCATGTAAATAAACTATCGCCTCACCATCTTTATTTCCATAGTCTTTATAATTGATATTTATGCCATCATACTTATACATATAATCACCCTACTAATTTTATGAAAAGAATTCTCTTTCTATAACATATATTCTAACACATATATACTGGAAATGTCCCTATTTCTAAGCATTTATCGACATTTATTGACAAAAACAGCTGTTTAATTCATTAACCTAATAATCTCATTCAAACAAAAAGAACTTTACTACTTAAGTTCTTTATTTAATTATTTAAATTATATTTTACCTAACTCTTTAACGTCTTGTCTCTTTACTAGTTGACCATCCTCAATATCATAAGTAAAAACGACATCTGCAGTATACTTTTCAGCTTCAGCTATTTTACTTTCCAAATCTTTTTTCATTTCAGGATAATCTATTCTTCCCACAAAAGAATTTAATAAAGACAAAAACATATCTATTACATCATAATCATATGGCAATGACATTTTCCCAACTCTGCCCACAAAAGTACTTTCCATAATAGCTTTCTCCAATTTTTGAGAACTCCAACCTCCGCTCCATAAATCAGCATTATGACTAACGAATAGATGATTCAAAGAATCTATACGTAAATTGTATTCTGCACTACTATAACCATTATCCAAAGTAACTTGACGATGAACACCTTTTTCTTTAAATAACGAATCACGTATCAAAGCACTAAAACCATAAAAGCCATTTTCTTCTAAAGAATGTTGAATTTCTTCAAGACTCATTTTTTTACATGTAGTAAGTAATTTAGGAATACATCCTAATAAGACTTTATCATAATAACTTAATGGAGGCATAGAATAATCCTCAACATCACAACTTTTATCGAACACTTTAGTTAAAGATAATCTTCTCATTTCAATATTATCTTCAAAGTCTCTCATTACAAAATCAATACTAGTTAATTGACTTATCATTTCGCCTTCAGGATTAGAAGGTGTACGTGCCATACCTTTATAAAGATGAGATGTTTTCTTTATTTCTTGATATCCATTATCTTTAGGTAAATAAATAATTTCAATGCAATCTTTAAAATACTGAGGCCATTCTTTATCTCGTGAAATAGACAAAGACAAATAGCTTACTTTCAAATTACCATCATCAGTTATTGTTAAAGTATAAGAAGATTCTCCTGGTACATCACTAGAGCTTATAATAGAATCTCCACTAAAATAAACATTTCTTCCATCATCAAAACTCACATAACGTGAAAAAATTTCATGAATAAAAGAACTAAAACCACTAAATATTGGATTCAATCCCATCTTTTTCACAAAAACATCTTCAATAAATTTCTTTTTATCTATGGATTTAATATCATCAATTATCATAGTTTGCATTAATAACGCCCCTTTTTACTTAATACGTATTCTATATTCTACTTCAGTCATTGTCAAATTTTATTAAAAAAAGCAAAGAAAAAAAGAGCTTAAACTAAGCTCTGCTTGAATATTTTCCATCTAGAGTAGAAACAATAATTCTTTCTCCTTGACTAATAAATAATGGAACTTTTACAACATAACCATTTTCTAATGTTGCATCTTTTTGTGCATTATTAGTAGTATTACCTTTTACAGCTTCTGTAGTTTCAACAACTTCATATTCAACTTTTTCAGGTAATGTAACACCAATAATTTCTCCTTGATAGAAATCAATTTGAACTTCCATATTTTCTTTTAAGAATTTCTTTTCACTTTCAAGTTTATCTTCAGTGATTTCAGTTTGTTCATATGTCTCATTGTCCATAAATACATAACCTGTTCCACTGTTATAAAGGTATGACATTTTCTTCTTATCAACATGAGCTTTTTCTACTTTAACACTACTATTGATAGTTTCTTCGATAATAGCTCCTGTTCTTAAGTTACGCATTTTAACCTTCATGAAAGCAGCACCTTTACCAGGTTTAACATGTAAGAAGCTTTGAACTAAATATAATTTCCCATCATAAATGATAGTCATTCCATTTTTAATATCATTAATATTAATTAAGCCATTCATTTTTTACACCTCTTAAACTATTTTTTTTCTTTATGAACAGTTGCTTTATTACACCATTTGCAATATTTCTTAAGTTCTAGTTTTTCAGTAGTATTCTTTTTATTTTTTACTGTAACATAATTTTCATGTTTACATTCAGTACAAACTAGTTGAATATTTGGTCTTGTTTCATTTTTTGCCATGATACTGCCCTCCTTTTTCAATCCGTACCTATTGTATCATACTTTTTTCAATTTTCAAACAATAATTTGCTTACTTCTTTAGAAATATAGCGGTTTATAGGGGCTATATAGTTATCTTTATCATTATTATATGATATATTTGGACTCATTACTACAATTGAATACTTAGGGTTATCATAAGGTGCAAACATTGCAAAGCTCTGATTAATTGTTGTGACATCTTTAGAGTAGACTACTTCAGATGTTCCAGTTTTGCCAGCTGGTTTATATTTCATATCTACATAACCAGCTCCTGTATCAGTCATTACTGCTTGAAATCCCAAATACAATCGTTCATAATTCGACTCTACTGTATTAAGTAATTTTGGTTCATAAGTTACAACTAATTCATCTCCATTTTTTACTTCTTTCATATAATGAAGAGCATATCTATTTCCCTCTGTAGCTATAGTATTTATATAATTAGTTATCTGTAATGGTGTATAAGTATCATATTGTCCAATACTTAAATTCAATAGTAAATCAGCAGCGATTGTATTCCCTCTAATACCAGTTGACTCATTTTCTAAATCAATCCCTGTAGACACCCCAAGACCAAATAACGCAAATGTATCTCGATAAGTATTAAAATGATCTTCTGTTACATCAAGTTTCATATTATAGCTATATTTATTGTTTGTTAACTTTATTGCTGTCATAAACTGATAATAATTACTAGAAGTTTTCAAAGCAGTTACATCATCTATTAAACCAAGCTTTCTATGAGAACACTTTTCTGGCACCAAGTATAACTTAACGCAAGAATCATTTATCTTCTTACCAACCTGAATCAAATCATTTTGATATCCAACTGTATGAGAAGCCCCTTTAATTATCGATCCAACAGTAAATGAAGAAGTTAAAATATTTGTTGTAACATCATGAAAACTATCTTTTACTTTCATTAATCCTGTACTAGCTATTATCTCACCTGTATTAGGATCACTCACTATAACATAAGTTGTATTAAAATATTTCGTATTTTTCATTTTATCCATCTTATTTAAATTATCTTTTATTATTTGATTAATTTTTTCCTGAAGCTCAATATCAATACTTAATATTACATCATTTCCTTGCTTCGCTTCACTAATCAAAGTAAGAGAATTATCACTATTAACCTTATACTTAGCCTTTTCTCCTCTTAGATAATCATCATATTCTTTCTCCAAATAACTTAAACCGACTTCATCATTTAGTGAATACCCTTTATCTAAATAATAATCTTTATTTTCTAAAGATATCTCTCCAACCTTTCCCATTATACTATTTAAAGTATCATACAAGTATACTCTCTTAGTAGTATATTCACATGTTAAACCATCTATGTTTAAAGAATTAACCTTAGCACATATGGCATCATTTACATCTGACTCAATAATTTTACTATCATAACTATATCCTTTATTTAATAAATAATACAAATGAATTACTTTCTTTTCTTCCTCTTCATATTTCAAAAAATCTTCTACTCTGTTTAATTTTATTTCTTCGACTTCTTTTGAAGTTAATTTACGATGCTTAAATAATTCCTGCTCATCCTTAGTTAATAAATTATCAGTATCATTAAACTTTAAATAATAATTTTTTTGTTCTTCCAAAGAAGCTTCTTCAACATTTTCTAAAATATCTTCTAAAATCTGTGCAATACGAACTGTATCAACATGATCTAATTTATGAAAAACTATTGTATTAATTCCAACATTATCAACTAATATTTTACCATTTCGATCCATAATTCGTCCTCGTGGAGCATTTAAACCATAAACCAATTTATTAGTCATTTTTAAATAAGATTCATAATAATATTCATGCTTATAAAAATAGATATAAGAATACCTACATAAAACAATTAATACTAAAATAGTCAAAAGTGTAAAATAAGTTTTTTTCATAACATCACCCATTATTAGTATTAAAAAATCTTTTTTATTCATACAATAATATAGGTGATTATATGTTTATTTTAATAGAAAGATATATTGATAATTTAACTATACAAGATTTAAATAATTTAGCAATTGGTAAAGGAATATATTTAAACCAAGAAGAACTAGAATTTTCTTATGATTTTATAAAGAAAAATTGGAAAACAGTTCTTTCAAACCATGGTATCTTCGATATTGAAAAATATAAAAATAGATTTACTGACGAAAACTTTACTAAAATAAAACTTTTAATTAAAGAATACTCTCAAAAGTATAGCCATTATCTATAAAAGAATTAGATGAAAAATTTCTAATTCTTTTTATTTAGGCTTTCTTTAATTCTTTCGATAGTTTTTAATTCTTCTTTAATTCCTTTTTCTTTACCTATATTAGATGGCTTATAATATTTTTTACCAACTAATTCATCTGGTAAACATTGTAAATTAGTTATTTTATTTTCTGCTTCATGAGCATATTGATAATTTGCTCCATATCCTAATTCACCATCCAACTTAGTAACAGCATTTCTTAAATCAAGTGGCACACGTAAATGAGCAGTTTTTATCGCATCCTGTTTTACAGTCTCATAGGCTGTATATAATGAATTCGATTTAGGTGAAACACTCAAATAAACAACAGCTTGCGCAAGATTCACATTACACTCTGGCATTCCTAAATAGTGAGACGCTTCATATGCACTAGTTGCTTGTACAAGAGCATTCGGATTAGCTAAACCAATATCTTCTGACGCAAATCTTATCAAACGCCTTGCAACATATAAAGGATTTTCACCAGCCTCTAGCATACGGGCCAAATAATATAACGCTGCGTCTGGATCACTATTTCTCATTGATTTATGTAACGCTGAAATTAAATTATAATGTTCCTCTCCCTTTTTATCATATATAAATGTCTTTTGATTTAATAACTTTTCTAATATATCTTTTGTAATAGTTTTTTTCTTATTTTTAATAGGGGTTATATTAATTAAATTTTCTAACGTATTTAAAGAACTTCTTCCATCACCATTACTAATATTAGCTATTATATCTATTGCATCATCTTCAATGTCTATTTGATATTCACTAGTTGCATTAACACGTACTAAGGCTCTTTTAATTATCTCTTTTATATTTTCAAAACTCAAACTATTTAATACATAAACTTTAGTTCTTGATAGTAATGCTGAATTAACCTCAAAAGAAGGATTCTCTGTTGTTGCTCCAATAAGTATAATATCACCATTTTCCACATATGGTAAAAAAGCATCCTGTTGAGCCTTATTAAAACGATGTATTTCATCTACAAATAAAATCGTTTTCTTACCACTAAGACGATTGAAATCAGCTTCCATCACTAAATCTTTAATATCTTTTACACCGGCTGTTACGGCACTTAATTGCTTAAATACTGAATTTGTTTTACCTGCAATTATCTTAGCTAAAGTCGTTTTCCCTACACCAGGTGGTCCCCAAAATATCATTGACGTTATTCTATCTTCTTCTATCATTTTTCTTAACAAAGATTGTTTTCCAACAACTTCTTCTTGTCCGACAAAATCATCTAAAGTAATAGGTCTCATCTCTTCAGCTAAAGGTTTATATATAACATTTTCTTCTATATCAAATAAATTCTTCATATTCAATTTACTCCCATTACCAAAATTATACAAAAGAAAACAATTGTTTGTCAATGGTACAAAAAAAAGATATAACATTATGTCATATCTTATAAACGACTAAACTTTATTTTTCTTCTCTTTTTTTACTTTTTCTCTATCCAAAGTTTCAACTTTACTATCAGTAGTCAATCCAAGTAAAAATTCTAAAGCCAAGATAACAATTACTATAATAATTAAATATAAATGTTGATTAACAAAACTTACATAATACCCCAAATAAGGAATATATAAATTACTTACCTTACCTTGAATATCTGCAAAAGTAATCTTTCTTGCATCTGCAGTATTATTAGCATCCCCTTTAGTTTCATATTCACCATTCTCAATACTAGTAATTCTATGAGTTATATAATCTCCACTTTCATACGCAAAAGTCACAGCATCTCCAACTTTAATTTCATCTTCTGATACCTTATGAAAATATATAATACTTCCTACTTTATAAGTTGGTTCCATACTTCCAGATAATACAACTAATGGTTTATTTCCCATAATCATTGGTAAACAAATTAAAACATAAACAAATATTAACGCATAACAAATCCAAGATAATATACTAATTATTTTCTTAAAAACATTCATTTTATTTCATCTCCACTACTATTATAGACGTCTCAAATTTCATATCATACACATCTATTATCAATTTAAATTCTACACTAACCAACATGACTAGTCAATAATTTTTAACATAAAATAATACTTTTCTTACATAATAAAAATTCAAACAAATTTAATCAACTTTTTTATAAAATCAATTAAATGTTTGAATTTTTTTCTTATTTTCTATACTCTTCTCTTATATTATCTAAAAAGGATGAATCAAATTTTTTATTACGAATCATTTCTATCTCATACTTATAAGGCGGATATAATCTTTCCTTTGATTCATCAGTATCTCCAATATAAGGAGTCTCCAAGATTTTAGGTACATCAATCAACTTTTCATGATAAATTACATGAATTAGATTATCAAAGCCAATTGTTCCAATTCCTATGTTAGCGTGACGATCTTTATGTGAACCAACTACATTCTTAGAGTCATTTACATGAATACAACCAATTTTATCTATTCCAATTTTTTTATCAAATTCATCTAAATATTCATTAAACTCACTTAAAGCATAACCACCATCAGAGATATGACAAGTATCTACACAAACACCAACTTGTTCTTTATTATCCAATCTATCTATAATATAAGCAAGCTCTTCTATTGTACACCCACATTCTGTTCCTTTACCAGCCATTGTCTCAAGTAAAATCTTACACTTCGTAGTCCCGTCTAATATTATATTTAAAGCTTCAGCTATGTTATCTAACCCTTCTTCTTTAGATATTCCAACAGCATTTCCAGGATGTAAAACCATCTTCGTAATTCCCATCGCATCACATCTTGATAATTCATTACGAATAAATTCTATACTAAATTCCCATTTACTAATATCTTTTTTACTACCAAGATTAACTATATATGGTGCATGACAAACAACATTATTTATATCAATACTATTTTCCATCATTTTTAATCTTGCTTCTTGTACAATATTTTCATTAATTTCTTTTCTTATTGTATTAGTAGGTGCTCCTGTATAAAACATAAATGTATTTGCATTATACGATAATGCTTCATTTAAAGCTCCCATTATTTGTTCCTTTCCAAAAGAAACATGACTTCCTATTATTAACATATTACCACCTCCTAAAGTATAACATATTTTAACTACATCTTTAAAAATTAATTTATCCAATTTAAAAAGATCGAGTATTATAGTACAACCTCACTACTCAATCTTTTCATTTATACATTTAGTTTCGTATCTTTTCAAACTTGAACCATCAATATTGCCTGTTCCACCATTCTTACCACTAATACCAGTAAACTCTTGTCTTACTTTAGTAGAGAAAGTTTCATTATCATATTTAGTTATACCAGAATCTAACTCCAAATCATTTAATTGAGATGAATCATATCCGTTAATAACATATTTTTGATTAGTCATCCATATTCCATAATGAAACTTCTCATCACTAGTTTCTTCTATAACAATATAGCCGTCCCAATCTTTATATTCCTCTGTTAGAAAATCATTAGCTTTAAGGCCATTAATAGTAATACACATTCCTTTTGTTGTTCCATCACTACTTGTAACTATATAATCACTTTTATTACTCTTAGAAAAGGAAACATATGAATTTTTAGCTGCTTTAACCAAATTATCAACATCACCTTTAAAATTCACCAAATTTTGCTTACTCGTACTTACTGAAAATATTAAAATACCACCAATTATTGAAACCAATAGCATGACTACAACAAATATCATCTCTATATTAGTTAATTTAAAATTATTTTTCATTTTACTACCACTCATATTATCATCTTTTCTATAATATACATTTTAATATATCTAATTATAAAAAACAATTCCTTTAACAAAAGAAAAAAGAAAATAAACACTATTTGTCATTTTCTTTTTTATATTATCTATATTTATTCATTTGGTTCATCACTTGACGAACTTGCTTTTGAGAAGGTTTTCTTCCCATACCACTCATCATAGCTTCTATCATTTTTTCGTTGATAGGTGGATTTTCTTCTAATTGTTTAGTAAATATTTTTTTAGTTACAAAGAAACTTATAACAGCTCCAATTACAGCGCCTAACAAAATATATAATATATCAGTTAACATTGCTTCACTCTCCTTAACACCTATATTTTACTAAAAATTTACTATTTAAACAACCCTTTTATTCCATATTAACTGAGTAGCTCTTCTAACCAAAAATAATCTTTATTAGCAAAATCACATACAAAAATATTTTCTTTCTTAGTAATAGCTCTTAAAAATGTTGGTAAATTCTTAGTACTCTTAATATACAAATAACTATTATTTATTATTAACTTTGATTTCTCATCTGTATAATAATCATTTATCATATGTACATTATTCACCTTTGTATAAGAATACTTATTTTTATAAAACTCAAATATATTATTATCTAAATACTCCTTATTAAAAGTATCTCTAATCTGTACAAAAAAATTATTAAAATAACTTAAATCTTCCTGTTTTAAATAATAAACATTCTCTATTGCTTTAAATAAATTATATGGTGTATCATGCGTTAACTCACTATAACTCTTCTTTATTTTAAACAAATAAAATGTTCTCATAAAAAAATCACCAACCTCAAATCATATTTTATATATTAAATATAACTTAGTTTAGTGACTCTTTTTGTCGAAATTAGTTGTTTCTTATTCTTGTTTCAATTTTATTTAAAATACTTTCATAATCAAATCCAACATATTGTAAAACATCATCTTTACGTCCACTTCTACCAAATGTATTTATACCTATTGCACAATCTTTTGAAGCAAATCTATACCAAGGCAATGTCGCAGAAGCCTCTATCGTAAATACTTTAGTATTAGGTGGAATAACTGAATCTTGATATTCTTTGCTTTCATTCAAGAACAAATCTACTGAAGGCATTGAGACTAATCTTGTATCTATTCCTTTAGCACGAAGTTCCTCACTAATTAAATAGGTTGTTGTAAAGTCTATTCCTGTACTAATAAGTACTGCATCCAAGCGTTCTCTTTCTTTTCTTACAACATAAGCTCCACGTTTTACTTTTTCTCCACTTGTTCCATCTAAAATATGAGCTTCCTCTTTAGCAAGTACTATTGCAACTGGCTTCTTATTGTTAATTATAAAGTCCCAACATCCAATAACTTCATTTATATCAGCTGGTCTAAATACAGTTAAGTTAGGAATTGTCCTAAGTGCTGCTAACTGTTCAACCGGTTGGTGTGTCGGACCATCCTCCCCAACTCTTACTGAATCATGCGTAAAAATATAAGTAACTGGTAAATTCATTAAAGCAGACATTCTAATCGCTGGTTTTAAGTAATCAGAAAATACTAAGAAAGTAGAAGCAAAGCATCTTAATCCTGATAAAGCCATTCCGTTTAATATAGATCCCATTGCATGTTCTCTTACTCCAAACATAATATTACGGCCTTTTAAATATTTTTTACTAAATTCAACATCTTTATATAATGATGTATGACAAGATGAAGAAAGGTCAGCACTTCCGCCAATAAAGAATTTAGAGCGATCCGCTACAATATTCATCATTTTAGAATTAGATTCTCTTAATTCTTCATTATAATCACTTTGTATTTTAAAATTGGAACTACTAAACGTTAAACCATCGTTTCCAGTTTCTAAAAAATCTAAAACTTTATCTAAACTATCTGTTTTATAGCTTTTCTTCACTTCTGCATAATATCTTTTCCAACTATTATATACTTCTTTCATACGATTATTAATAGATTGTCTAACAAATCTAACAGCATTTTCGGTTATCTCCATTGGATTAGTTGTAATATTATATTTTTTTCTAACATTAGCAACATCTTCTTTACTTAATGGTTTACCATGAACTAAATTTTCTCCTTCATGCAATGAACCACGACCTATAACTGTACGAATTTCAATTAATGTTGGTTTACGATTTACCTTAGCGCGTTCAATAGCTTTATCAATTTCACGAGTTTCATTTCCATCACCAACAAAATCTACTTCCCAACCCATACTAATAAATTTCTGCAAGATTTCTTCACTACTAGTACTACTCATCTTACCATCTAATGTAATCTGATTAGAATCATACAAAACAATTAAATTACTTAAACCATAATGTCCTGCTAACGATGCTGCTTCCATAGCAACACCTTCCATTAAATCTCCATCAGAACACAAACAATAAACATAATAATCTAATACTTTCTGTTTTGGTACTTCTTCTTCAATTAAAGAAGCTAAATATTTTTCTGACATCGCCATTCCAACAGCATTAGCAAATCCTTGACCTAAAGGTCCTGTTGAAACTTCGATTCCTGGTGTAACACCATATTCTGGATGACCTGGCGTAATTGACCCAAATTTTCTAAAGTCTACTAAATCGTCAATAGTTACATTATAACCAGACATAAATAACATCGCATAAAGTAAAGCTGAACCATGACCAGCTGACATAACAAAACGATCACGATTAATCCATTTAGGATCTTGAGGATTTACCTTTAAATGATTAGCAAATAAAGAAAAAATAATTGGTGCTGCTCCTAAACATATACCAGGGTGTCCACTCTTAGCATACGAAATCATGTCCACACTTAGAACTCTTAAACTATTAAGTGAATGTACTAAATCTGGATTCATAACATCACTCTCCTACTCTAATAATTATATCAATTTTTATCAATTAGTAAATGGCTTTTTGAACATTTATTAGCTTTAACTTTTTTACACTTATAATAAAAATTTAAAAAAGATTACAACTTTGATAGTCATAATCTTGTTTTTCTAATTACTAGTCTTTTTTACCTTGTAATAAAAATCAATTAATATTTTTCCCATTGCACCACCAATTAAAACAGATATCAACATAAATATGAATGACAACTCCTTAAACGTTTCTGGGTTTTTTATTATACCAAAAGATGCTTCAATAGTTACATCACTTTCAGGCATTACAAACGAATTACCTGACACTAAGATTTCTTTTCCTGAACTATCTCTAACAACTACTTTATTGATCACATACCCATCATCAGGGATTACCTCAAATACGACTGTCTCACCTGGAACTGCTTTATCAACAGATTTTATTTCGCCATTTCCATCAACTTTCTTATAAACTGACTTAGCTTCTATATACCTAACTAAATAAGTTTCATAATCGCCATTTTCATTTAAAGATAAAACCTGAGCAACAATATCATTATCAAACGCTTGCAAAGATAAAATATCTGAAGAATGACTTCCAATTTCATCATTAATATTATGTTGTTCTAAGATATCACCATCTTTACTATAAACCATTATATAAGCATCATAAAATCCATCTTCTCTAAAAGAATAACCAGAAACAGCCACATAGTCTTCAGACAAAGAAGTAACATCATAATAAAGCATTCCAATAGCAGACTTCTTATTCCAAACTATATTACCATTTTTATCTAATTTATAAATAAAGCCATTTATATCTGTACCATTAGCATTTTTTTCATAACCAACAAAGTAACTATAATCTCCATTATTAAATTGTTGTGTAACAAAATAATTTTGATTAGCTAATTCAACATTCTTTCCCTCAAAATTCTTAGTAATAATAGTTGCATTACCACCAGATATCGAATCTATTTCTTTTTCTACTTTTTCTTCATCTATTTCATGTAAATAAATAGTATCTTGTAATTCTAATTTATCTTCTTCCAAATTAACCACATGAATATATTTTGGATACAATTCATTATAATATTGTTCATAATTAATAATATATAAAATATTACCTCTTAAATACATTTCACCATCATAAACATAATAATCATCATCTATACCAGTTAATTGAATCTCATCAACAAATTCACCATCTAAATCATATCGTATTAAATATGTTCCATAGTAAGGATCATAATAGGTTGTATAAATATAACCATTACGCTCATACATTAACCCATAATAATATCCATATTCATTATGAACTTCCCATATAATATCTTTTCCATTAGAACTTATTCTTCTAAGTACTCCTAATCCATTTTCATCTAAAGTTTCTGACAAATACGTTCCATCACTCAACTTAGCTGTCTGTGAATTTGGCTTAGCGTTTTTATAAGACTCGCCTTGTTTTAAATGCCAATCCTTATTTAAAATACTATCTGCGTTTACTATTGTAAAAAAAGAAAAAAACAACAGAAAAGCCATTAAAAATTTACTTCTCATATACACACCTACTATCCTATCTTAAATTATAAACCTCAAGTGAATTTTAATCAATCAAAAAAAACAATCACATAAGTAATTGTTCTCTATTCATATTTATTTTCACTAAATTCTTCAAAAATATCTAATAGGTATTCTCTTCTTAAAATAACGTCTTTCCAATCGTCAGGTATAAAATCATATCCAAATATAATACCTGCAATTCCTCCAGTTAATGCACCTATTACAGATGTATCTCCACCTAAATTAATTGCCCCAATAATCGCTTCTTTAAAATTTTCTGATTGTAATAAAACCCATATACAAGCTTCTAATGTATCAACTATATAAGAACTTGATTTTATCTCATTTATCTTTAACTTAGAAATATCTGTATTTAGTAATCTTTCATAAGACTTTCTAGTTTCTCCATTAAACATTGTATAATCAACACATTTTGTCATACTATAAGCAGAATATTTATCTTTACCTGTAAGCAAAAACATAACAAATCTCGTATAAATATAGCAACCCATCATACTTATTTCATTAGCATGTGTAATAGATGAAACTTGTTTTACAAGTTCTAAAACTTCAAAGTCTTTTAATTTCTTATCTAATGCATAATAAGCAATTGGTAAAATACGCATTAATGATCCATTGTCATTATCGTTATCATCTGTACTTCCGCAAAGTATTGGATTATCATGATTTTCTTCAAATTTATCAATAGCTTTAGCTACAGTGGAATTTAATTTAAACACTTCATGATCTGCTGTATATTGATGATGATTTTTAAAAGCGGCAAATTTTAATGCTATATCATTAAAATCTACGATATTTTTTGCATTGATTGAATCTATTGTTGCAATCATCAAAGAAGTACTATCTCCCCATGTTCCTTCCTGAGTATCAAAAGTTCCTTCACCCACCA
This sequence comes from uncultured Bacilli bacterium, assembly GCA_949425635.1. Classification (GTDB taxonomy): domain Bacteria; phylum Bacillota_I; class Bacilli_A; order RF39; family UBA660; genus Coprovivens. The sequence continues at coordinate 136,902 of CASPWD010000006.1, forward strand.
TTTTAGTAACAGGTTTCTTAAGTAATTCTTCTCTTGTTCTATTAACTAATGGAATGCCTGCAACTTCTCCAATTACAAAGCCCATTAGTCCATCGATGTACTTCAACCTCATGACAATCACCCACCTACCATCATTATACTATATTTTATAAATTTTGGTCTATTTTCTTTTATTTAGTCTATTAAAAAGAACTTTTTTCTCACTAATTTAGTTCTTTTTCCATAATTATACTAAAATCATCTAAATTAATTAGTTTAAAAACATTATTATCATACAATAAACAAGTATGTTCTTTATTAACTTTAGGAATACCTACACTACCAGGATTTAAATGTTTACCATCTAAATTATATACATGTGTATGTCCACTTATTAAATAATTATCTTCAAACAAATAATCATACTTATTATTTAGATGTCCATGTGATATATAAAACACTCTTCCGTCTATATCAATTTTTTCGTAATCAGCAACCAAGCCAAAATTAGCCACCATATCATCAACTTCTGAATCACAATTACCACGTACAGCAATGATCTTATCACAATATTTATTTAAAATATCTATAACTCCCATTGTGGAATATTCATCTGGTAAATCATTTCTTGCTCCATGATACAAAATATCTCCTAGAAGAATGATCTTATCAGGATTTTCTCTATTGATTAGTTCTTCCAAACGTTTAGTATACTTACATGATCCATGTATATCTGAAGCTATTATTAATTTCATTATTATCCCTCATTCTTTATAAAATTTTCAATTATCCAATTTATATCTTCTATTGACTTATCTATATTAAAACGACCATTACCTATTGGATAAAATATTGGAAAACACTTATATTTTATATTTCCTATCTTTTTCTCAAAGTATTCTTTCCTTGTTTGAGATACCGAAATCTTCTTCCCTAAAAAAATCGAACTCACTTGATTACCAAACAATATAACAACTTTAGGCTTTATTATTTTAATTTCCTTTTCCAGCAAGGGTAAATAATCCATATACGAGCTATCTTTTAAAGGTCTTGCATCGATTTGGGTACATTTTCCTAAATTAGTTATAAAAACTCTATGTTTTTTTATATTATCATAAACACGAACCGCAAATTCTGGTGTCCATTCACTTCCTTTAATAGATTTTATTTCATCATAAATATCTTTATCTAATAAATTAACTGCAATGAATAAATCCCAAATATTTTTAGTTCCTATCCAAGGATGATAAGGTCCAGTCCATCCAGGCATTGAAGCAACATTACGACCTGTTGGATTCATAAACACAAAACATATATCAGGATTTTCCTCAAAGCCACCATTATAAATAGAATGTAGACTTGGATCACCATAAATTTTCTGTAATTTATCATATTCTTTATTTAAACTGCTTAACTTCATAATGTCTCCTCAAATTATATTACTTTCGCTTATTTTCACTAATAAGTTCCATATCTACTGTTAATTGTTTAACTCTCTCTAAAATACGACGAGCCTTAATTTCATCATCACTATAATTATTAATTCTCAAATGACTCTCTAATTCTTGTAAATTCAAATTTGAAGTAAAGAAGGTTGCTTTATAATTGTTCATACGCTTTTGTAAAATAGTTCCAAGTATTTCATCCCTACTCCATTCAGTAACTTTCTCTGCTCCAATATCATCAATAAGTAACAAATCTACTTCTTCTAAATATTCCATTCTATCCCCAAAAGTATCAAAATCACTCTTTATATCACGTAACAACTCTGGAAAATAAACAATTTCAGTACTTACTCTTCTTTTTGATAATTCATTGAATAAAGCGGAAACCAAATAAGTTTTACCACATCCAAAGTTACCATGTAAATATAACCCTTTAAAATTACCATTTTTATCATACGTATCATAGAAATTCTTCAACCATTTTATTACTTCATATCTATTTTTATCAGTAACATCTATATCAGACATCTTCGCATTTAATATGTCTTTTTCCCTAGTATGGCGATTTTTTTCTTTCTCTTTTCTTTCTTTTTCATATTTACAAGGTGCATAAGAAAAGATTATTTGTTTACCATGAGCCTGTGGATACATAACATGTCCCTCTAATCTATTTTTACAATAAATTAATCCACTACAATTAGCACAATTTTTTAGTTCACAAACAGTTCCTTCTAAAGAAGAAGTATATTTCATCGCAATATCATTTGTAACCCCAATAGTTTTAACTAGTTTTTTAAACATTGCATCATTACAAGCTTTATCGTAATTAGCTCTCAATGCTTTACTATTTATATCATTTCTTATTTCCATAAACATCACCTAAAATCCTTAAGTAACTCTTCTAATTCTTGCTTTTGCTCGTCACTTATCTCTTCTTTACTTATATTCTCATCAAACCACACTGGCTTTTCATTATTACGAACTTTACCAATAGTAGAACTCGCCTTTTTCTTTCCTTTAGAATTTTCCTTTTTAGCTAGTTCCATTGCTTCTTTAACTGTCTCCACTTTAGAACGCTTCCACTGACCAGCAATCGTTTCAACAAATGCCTGATTTAATTTATTATTATTCTTCTTTAATACATAATCTATTAAAACATTAATAACTCCTGGTTGTAAACCTACATCGACCCACAAAGTTTCAATTAATTTTAAATCTTTAGAAGTAGGATTCCCTCCCTTATATTTAATCTTTAAAAAATCATAAGGTGAAGTGTTTTCAAACATATAGATAATTTGTGCTAATGGGCTATTATCACCTTCTGGAGTTTTCAAATATTCAGGTTGGGTTCTATATACTAAAGTAGGTAACTTCCCGCTATTGTTATATTGATAATATTTTCTTGTACTCTTTCTTAAGGCTTCTTTATCAAAGGTTCCTTTATCTGTTATAACAGTACGCAAAATTTCTACCATCTTAAGCGTATCAATATCATATATAAAAGCTAACTGTGTAATTAAATCTTTCATTTTATTAGTTAATACATTTTCTTTTAATACACCTTTAGGCATTGACGCAATTAACAAATCAAAATCGATATTACTTTCTAATCTAATATTTGAAGTGGTCCTCTCTTGCGCTTCAATAGGAATTAAAGTAGAAGATGACTTATACGTTTCGTTTAAAGCTGATGTTATATCTTCAAAATCTTTCAAATCTACTTTTGGTAACTCATATTCTGACTTAATAAGTTCATACTCTGTTTTACCTATATTATTATATAAAGTAATATTAAATATCGGTGAAGAAAAAAATTCTTTAGGACTTAAAGGTGAATATAATTCATATACATAATAGTTAGGTTCACCTTCCTTAAAATAAGACTTAATTAATCCAACACTCTCTAAAGAAATTCTTGCTAATCTAATTGTTTCTATACTACTTTTCATCATCTTCATTAAATGATGATGAGTATAATCCGTAACACTTATATAATCCATCAATCTTATATCTCTTAATAAAGTAAAATAAAGACTAACCGCTATTGGTCCAATGATTGGTTCGTATAAAGAAATAATATTCTTACGATCAGCTTCTGTTATAATTGATTTATTTACTACAGTATAAGTATCTGCTGGTAATAAAGAAATAAAACTCATTAGTCCACCTTCTCATCAATAGTATTATAAACTATTAGCTCCTAATTTTAAAGAAAAAAACATGAGTTTCCTCATGTTCAGGACAGTTCTTCTAAATTATTCTCACGCATTACTTGCATAATATCTGTAATTATGTTTTCTTCACTATCAAGAATATTTTGATCATCTTTTAAATTATCATTATTTTCATCTGGATTAGTTTTATCTGGTAAATTAACATCTTCTTCAGTTTCTATCGAAGTATTTTTATCTTCTTCATCTTTATTTTGTTCCTTGTCTTGATTATCTAAATCTTCTTTATCATCTGGATTATTGTTGTCTTCAGGATCCTTTTCTTCATCTGCAGTCTTTTTAACATTAACCTTTACCATATAAGTTACGTCATTAATCATAATTTCAACCTCATCTAAGTTTGTTGTACTAATTATTTCAAGATTTATCAACATAAGAATTTGGTTACTAGCTAATTCACTATATCTGCTTGATGCAGTTTTTAAAACATTAATTCCAAATGTCTTAGAAACAATATTCACTTCTGTTAAATCACGATCTAAAGTTAAATAAATTGGTATCTCTGTTATTTTATTAGTATTTTTCAAATTCATACTTATAGAATTATCAGTAACAGAAATATTACTTGTTTTAACTAAATCCTCATAGTTATTTAAATACTCTTCATCTAGTCCCTCTGTATCTATTATACTTGGTAAACTAGCTTCAACAGGATTCAAATAACCCTTAACAGTTAAAACTAACTCTTTTGTTACATTGGCATAAGTATAATAATATTTATATGTCCCTTCAGTTAATAAAATACTACCTTTACTAATATCTTGAATCATATAAGTATCATCAATTAATTTTCTCACTGTAACTTGTGCTTCAGCAACGCTACCATCCTCTAAAACAACGTTTTTATCTATTTTTATAGTAGTTCCTGCTTCTGCTAAAGTTACAATATCTTTAGGAAAATCCCATTGTACTATTACTGGTTTTTCAATACTCGTAGTATCCTTTATCTCTTCTTTTTTTGAAACATTGCTTACACTACCTGTATTTTTACCTTTTTTAGATGATGTCAAATTAGTAACATAAGCAATTTTATTATTTACTTTATCAGTATTATCTTCTATTAAGTTAATCTCTGAATTACTTGTTTTTTCATCATCTGCTGTCCCTTTATTTTCTGTTTCTGTTATAGGTGTCTCGACTTTTAATGTTCTTTCATTTTCGGAGAAAGTATTAATAATTAAGATACCTATAGCAATTACTAGGATAATACCAAGAATACTAAACATTACTTTTTCTTCTTTGGTAAGACCTTCATACTTTGTTTCCATCTTAAATTATCTCCTTTTTTGCTAACAAGAAATAATTTTTCACTTTGACCTCCAAACTATTCTAGTAATTATAAAATATGTACTACTTTGACTAATACATACCCACATAATTGTGTTAACAACTATTATACTTTTTTTAATATTTTAAAGCAAGGGAAAAAGACTTCAATTAAATTTCTAAAAATATCTTTTCATAGAAAAAGAACTTAATCTTAAAGATTAAGCTCTCTATTCCTATACTCTACTATTATATTAAAATACCACAAAACTAAAAAGTTTGAGTACTCATTTCATAAAAAAAAGGACTTAACATCCTTTTTCTGAATCATTATCACAATCGCTATTTAAATACTTTGATATAACTTTACTATAAGTATTTAATAATTCTGTTTCTTGTTCTTTTGTTAAGTCTTCAAGTACGCCATCTACTCTATCATGTCCTTCAACAGTTCCTTGATGGAAACCAACTACTACACCATCTTTAACTGAAACTACAGTTGGAGCTGCTAAGCGTTTTTCACCAGTATTAACAGGTTTACCCTTATCAGTATATAACACATAATCATCTAAATCATTAGCTAAAGCACGTAATACATCAAAATAAGCTGCTTCCGCATCACGACTCTTTCTTGCTTTATTTTTAGTGTCTAACACATAAGTATCTCTAATATCTTGTTCTGGGTCATCTTCTGGTTTAATATTAACATAATATATAGTATCTAATTCTGAAGCATTCATTGCATTTAACAATACTGGTACAGCATTACGACACCAAGGGCATGCTGCAAATCCAAAATAGATTACTCCTGATCCATTTTCTAGAATTTCAGCTGCTTCTTTAATATTGATATATTTAACATTATTATCAACCATTATTTCAACATCTCTATTTTTTTGTCCATTAGTACGAGTTGTTCCGTTTAATGATTCATATTCTTCTTTAAACTTCTTCTCGTCTGCTGTTGCTACATACTTAGAATCTGGTGTTAAATTATTCTTTTTATATTGAATACCAACATATCCTCCAATGAAAACCAATACAATAAGTAACGCTGCTAATAATGTACGTCCATAATGATTTTCTTCTTGAACAATTGTCTTTGTACTACTTTTTTTAACTGGAGTTTTAGCTGTAGTTTTAACAACTGCATTAGCACTCTTTGTAGTTGGAGTAGTCTTCTTCTTAGTACTTGTTGATTTTGTCGAAGTTTTCTTTACTTCTTTTTTAGCTGAAGCCTTCTTAGCTGGAGCTTTTTTTGTTTTTTCTTCGCTTGCCATATTATCCCTTCCTTATCTTAGTACCTTCATAAAATTTATCTTGTACTACATTATTGGTATCTATTTTCTTACGTTATACCTATATTCATTATATCAATTTGTGTAAAAAAGTAAAACCTTTTTAATGTTTTTTAGGCTTACTCAATTGGAATTTCGGTTTCTTCATTTTTAGGAGAACAAGTAACATTACTAAAAGTCATCGTCTTACTTCCTATAAAAACATCTTTACTTAATGCTGTATCACAAACCAAAACGTTATATTTTTCTAATGAATAAATCATACTTCCATCTACCTCACTTGGTATAATCTCAGTAGATTTTTCAAATAACTCATTAACTGTTATTTTATTAGAAGATAACGCAACACCTAATTCGTACTTCTTATCATTCGGATAATTTATAATCATATCATCAATACAATATGTATAAATATTCATTGCCTCATTAGAATAAATAATATTAGGTTCATTAGAACAAGTATTTTCTTCTGTAACACTTATTTCATATTGATTCAAATCAACATTACTTACAACCTTACTATCATACATATAAATAACGTAATTATTATTTTCTTGTTCTAAATTCTTCACAATACCAATTATAGTTATTTCATCATAAACATCATAATTATCTAATTCTTTTTCATTTTCATTGAACAAAATTCTCAAAACAATATTATCAGCAAAGGTTACATAACCATTTATTGTTACAGAAGTTGTTTCATAAGGTTTCATCTCAATATAATTTTGACCAGTCTTCTTACTTACTTTCCCATTTATTTTAATATATGAATTTTTATAATCATCATAATTCTCTATAACTGAGTTTAAAAACGGATTAATTTCAACCGCTGGTATTGTATCCGAATTACAGATATAGCCTTTATTATAAAAAGGATCTATTATCAAATCTTTATAATTATTTTTATCACATTGCCATACTCTTATTCCAATCCCATTATAGACTCTTGCATTTCCTGTATTTATTATATTGTAAGCAAATAATGGAATCTTTTTTAATGACATTGATACCATTCCATCAATAAATATTGAAACAATAAACAGGCATATAAAGATTATTAAATTAAGTCCAAACTTCGTACTATAAGTTTTCATAATATTTACAATCAATAATATTACTCCCAGCAACCATAAAATAAGTCTCAATATTCCACCTTGTCCTAAAAGATAAGCAATCATAATTAATATTACGCTTATTAATAACATAAAAATATTAGGTATTTTCAATTCTTTTTTACTCTTGTTATTCTTTACCATAAAATGTATCACCTACTATACTAAGTATAAATTAAATCACAAAAAAAAGCCATAAATTATTTATCATTTATGGTCTTTTTATATTATTAACTCAATAATTAGTTAATAGCTGCTTTTAATTTGCTTCCAGCTTTGAATGAAGCAACAGTCTTAGCAGGAATAGTTAATTTTTCTTTAGTTAGAGGATTAATTCCTTCTCTTCCAGCTCTTTCCTTAGCACTGAAAGTTCCGAATCCTACTAAAGCAACTTTACCTTCTTTTTTAAGTCCAGCTGTAATTCCTTCTAATGCAGCATCTAATGCACGAGTTGCGTCAGCTTTTGTTAAACCAGCTTTAGCTGCGATAAATTCTACTAATTCTTGTTTTCCCATAATTTTTACCTCCCAATATTATTTCGTTTATCGTAAGGTATTAGCCTTACATATTAAAAATATCAGAAATATAGGTTTAAATCAAGAGAATTCGCATAGTTTCTTGAAAAAAATAGTGTTTTTTACTCCATTTTCCGCCATATTTACCTTTTTCAAAAAAATAACAATGTCTTTTAAACATTGTTATCCTATACATTTCAATATAATAAATTATTATTCTGTAACTTGACCATTAGAATTCTCTACTGGTGTTTCTGGAGTAACAGGACTTTGTGTCTCAGATGTCTCCGTCTCAGGAGTTTGGTTCTCTCCATTATTTTCATTTTCCTGATTATTTTGATCATCTTCTACAGGAACTTCTGGAACTTCAGGTTGTTTATTAGTTACAACGTTATTAAACATGTTAAAAGCTTCACTATACATACTAGTTGTACTAATCGCTTTTATTGAATCATCTGAATATGAAATACTACCTATCATCTCTAAAATATTTGATTCTAGTTTAGTCTTAGTTTCAGCAGATTGATATATAACAGTAACTCCTAAAGTTAAAGCAGGACCACCACTTATAAAGTATATTTGAATTGGTAAAGTTTCATTTAAAGTAGTGTTTACAACGTACGAATCACGTGCACCAATTTGAGTTGTTCCTACTTTTGAATCTGAGAAATTTTGATTTCTACTCAACTGAGCATTTATTATATCTTCTGTTATATCAGTAAGACTTGTTTGAGATTGACTAAATCTTATTGAAACTGTCTCTGCAGAATTTGTTACAATTACATTATTTTGATCTTCGCTAACTAACCAACCATCTTGTAATCCAAACTTAAAACCATGTGATACAACTGAACTCATTGCAACTGGTTCTTCATCATCTTTTGGTAAATCAGCTTTTAATTTAAAACTCGAACCAAACATTACATACAAAGCCCCTGCTACGACAGCCACTAACGCAATTGCTGCCACAGCAACTACTTGTTTATTCTTCTTACTACTTTTATCTTTATTTTTTTCTTTTTTCTCTTTACCCTTAGTAACTTCTGCACTTTGAACACTTGGTGTTTGTCCAACCGCTCCTGTTAAGGAAACAGGTATTCCCGGAGTTGGAACAGCCTCTACAGTTGGTGTAATAGCAGTAGGAACTATAGGTGTAGTCGTAACATTTTGTACAACTTGTCCTTGAGGAACAGATTGTTGTACTACTGGTTGTTCCCCAACTGGCATTGCTGTAGATTGGCTTATTGGCATTTGATTAACTACACCAGGAGTTGGATTTATAGAAGAACTATTCTGAACAGGCTGAGTACCTTGATTACTCATTTGAACATTTTCTTGAGCTTGTAATGGAGTTTGAACAGGACTCTGTGAAGGCAAAGATGACTGAATTTGTCCATTCGATACTACATTTTGTTGCCCAGATTGAACATTTGCAACTGATTGTGGAGTATTAGCAACTGACGATACTACTTTATTATTCTGTACTGGATTAGATTGTTGTACAGAAGGAGCTTGTACATTTACAGGAGCCGAAGGTTGTTGTACTACTTGACCAACAGGCTGCACTGGTACAGAAGGAGTCGCCTTTGGTACCTCTGAAACCTGTGCTACTTGCACAGTCTGCTTAACAGGTGCTGATGCATTATTACTAGAATTTTTAACTGCTACATCAGTACCACAAATTGGACATGATGTTACCCCAATTTGTAATGGATTTCCACATTTTGGACAATTATTCATGATGAATCCCTCCTATTGTTAATACAATTATAATATAAAAAAATAAAAAAAGCCATAGTATTTTATATAACTATAGCTATTAAATTATTAGATCCTTTATTTACAATCTTTGTTACAGTTTGCGACAACTTATATCGAGTGGTTTCAGGAACAACAGACAACTTAGCTTGAATTCCTTCCTTAACAATAACATCTAAGCTTCTACCAAAAATTTCACTACGCCAAATATTAGTTGGATCTGTTTCATAATCTTTCATTAAATAATTAATTAACTCTTTACTTTGCAACTCACTACCAATAATTGGTTCAAATACACTTACAACATCAGCTTTAATAATATGATAAGATGCTGCAGTCGCCTTTAATTTAACTCCAAATCGACTTCCTTGCTTAATAACTGCTGGAGTCTCTAATTGCATATCTTTTAAAGTAGGATAAACTATACCATAACCTGTTTGCTTAGCTGTTTTTAAAGCTGTTTTAAGTATTTCTGTCTCCTCTTTTGATTCTTTATAAGAAGAGAATATTTTTAGCATACCAGCCTTTGTATTAACCATATCGCCCATCATTTCATTCAATGTTTCATTATATAAAGAATCATCACTATCTAAATTAACATGAACTATTCCTGTTGCTGTATCAACTTCACTTATATAAGCCTTACTAATAAATTCACTATCTTTAAAATAATTTAAAATATCATCAACATCTTTTAACTTATTAATACATAAAGTACTACTTTTAATTTTAGTTAAATATTCTTCTTTAATTTTATGATTATTAGGCAATATATGAACCCACTCTGGTAATCTAATATCAATACTTAGTACTGGAAACTCATATAAAGCTGCTTTTAAAATATCATAAATTTCATACTCTGTCATTGTTTCTACACTAATTGGTAATACTGGAACATTATGTTCATTTTTTAAGGCTTCAGCTAATTCTCTTGTATCTTGTGACTCAGGTTTAGAAGTGTTTAATACTACAATAAATGGTTTATTTATACTTTTTAATTCTGAAATTACTTTATTCTCAGCTTCAATATAACTTTCTCTTTTTATTTCACCAAAAGAACCATCTGACGTTACTACAATTCCTATAGTCGCATGATCTTTAATTACTTTTTCTGTTCCAATCTCCGCCGCTGTTTCAAAATTAACTGGTTCCTTAAACCAAGGAGTCAAAACCATTCTTGGATTACCATTTTCATCCTCATAACCATTAGACCCAGGAATAATATAACCTACACAATCAATTAATTTAACACTAGTTGTAAACTCTTCTACCTGAATCATAGCACCATTACTAGGTACAAACTTTGGTTCCGTTGTCATTATTGTTTTACCTTGAGCACTCTGCGGTATCTCATCTAAGCAATGTTTCTTTTCATACTCATCTGTAATATTTGGCACGACTAGATTTTCAATGAATCTCTTTATAAAGGTTGACTTTCCTGTTCTAACAGCTCCTACAACACCTAAATAAATTTCTCCATTACCCCTTTTAGAAATAGACTCTATTATTTTGTTATCTTTCAATATAACACCCCTATCATTTCTAATTAAGTTTATGTGCCAAAGTATAATTTAGAACAAAAAAAGAAAAAACTAGTTTAAAAACTAGCTCTCTTCTACAACTTCGCCTGCTTCAGATCCCGCAGACACTTCTGCTACAGCAGTTACAGTATATTTAGTTCCATCATAAACAGAAATATTAAACATTGTTTTATTTTGTTCAACTTTAAATGCTGGATATTCTAAATTTCCATAATCAGTACTACTTGCTTTAACTGCAATATCAGTTAACTTACGACCTTGATAATCATAAACATAAATATTCTTATCTTTATCTACAGCAGCATAAAAATCTTTATATAACTCAACATATTCATATGTTTCATCGCTCATCATTTCGCCTGTTTCAGAATAAACTGCATAACCAGAACCAGATTTAACTTTAATATAAGTAAGACTACTATTATAACCTCTTATTTTATTAGCAACAGAAGCACTAGTCTTATCTTTACCATATAAAATCTTCCACTTATTATCAGCATCCTGAGCTAAATAATATTCACCTAACTTTTCTAAATGATTATATTCAAAAGAATATTTAGCTTCTACACTCTTACCATCTATAGATAGTACTCCATATTTACCCTTCTTGTTTAAAGCAATTACTTCCAATTTACCAGTATATTTATTAATTTCCTTATTATTACTTGGTAAATTTGTATCAACACTCGTATAAGTACCTAAAACTTTATCACTATCCAAATCATACAATTTAATTGTATTAGGTCCATCTGTAACAAACACATACTTTTCATTAATTAGAGGTATCATAGTATTTCTATTACCAGCAGTCATATCATTATCTTCATAAATAGTATCAACAGCCACAAAACAATAATCGTAATTATCATTTTCAGACTTTACATAATTTTTATTAGTACATTCATATACACCAATATTTTCTGCTTTTTCTTCATCTTTATAGAAATACAACTTACCATCAAAATAATTTACATATTTAAATTTCTTATTAATTAATCCTTCTGTAAACTCTATATTGCTATATTTAACATCTTCATCACCATTATAAATTGCAATTTCTATAGCAGATTCTTTAACGTTCATTTCAAAACTACGTTTAATTTCTTTTAATTCACCAGATTCTTCATAAATATATGTTTTTACATAATCTTTATTTTTTAATATAACATTTCCTTCATTATATTTGTTTTTTTCATTATCTATTATATAAACTTTCTTTTCTGAATCTACTAATGCTGCATACTTATCAGAAATCGCAATATAGTCATAACCACTAGCCAACAAATTAGCTTTGTAATCATATAAATTATAAGTTCCACCAACATAGGCTACCACAAAATTTTCATTATAATTTCTAATATCAAAACTAGTATCAAAAGTAGAACTTAATACTTTATTTTTTCTATTAATAATTATTGTATTCTTTTTATTTTTAGCAACTAAATTTTCTGAGTTATTAATCATTCTTAAACTTTCATACTCTGGTTTTATTAATTCATTAATGCCAGCTTTAAACTCTATTAAACCATGTTTATTATTTGAATCAGACACGATTACATAGTTATCATCATATGCCTTAGCTGTTTTATATGAATTAGTAACTTTCTCGTCTTTTATTGCATAAAGTTTTAAGGTACTATCTTTCTCATCTTTATTATCAACTATAAATACATACTTATCTTCAAAGATTGGCATTCTTTGTATTTTTTCTTTACCTGTAGTATCTTCTAATTTAGGAACATCAAAGCCATCACGTTCATCGTTAAAAGCTACATAACAAAGATTTGCATCTTTATTCTCACATTCATAAGAACCAATCTCTTCCTCAGAATCATTAATAAAATATAAATTTCCTTCTTTATAATAGAAATTATCTACTATAGTTGGAGCTTCTTCTTTTTCTTCTGGAATATTATTAACTTTTTCATCTTCTACGTCCTTTGGTTTACAAATAAAAACAATTAATAATACAAGTAAAACAAGCAACAATAACGCAATAACAATTACCATTATCTTTTGTTTCTTTTCTAAATTAGACCACTTATCCTTAATCTTATCTATAAGTTTCTTCTTTTCAGGTGGTTGTTCACTATTTTGTTGAGCTTTCTCTTCTTGTAAATATGATTCAGCTAACGCAATATTTTTTTCAGCTAAAGCCTCTTCTGCAGCTTCTTCACTTAGAGTACGTTCTTGATTTTCCAATGATTGCTTATATTTTTCTTCTCTACTAACGTTTGCTTCCGTTTCTTGAGAAAACTTTTCTTGTCTTGACTCATATAAATCATCAAGGATTTCAATAGGTTTTGTTTTCTCTAATTCTTTTTCATCCATTATTAACATCCTACCTTTCATGTTATAAATAAATTATATCAAATTTTTCATTATTTCAAATAAAAACTTATATTTCAAATAAAAAAATGACAACAAAAAAAGACTTAAATACTTTTAAGTCTAATTCAAAATATATTCTTTATATTTATCGCCTTTCTCAGCATAGTTTTTAAAGTGTTCATAACTAGCAGCGGCTGGAGACAATATACATGAAGTTCCTTTTTTCGTAATTTCTTTTGCTAACTTACAAGCTTCTTCAAGAGTTTCTACAAAATAAGTTCTTTCTTTATCAAGATCTGCTCCAATTTTATGTCCAGTTGTAGGCATACAAATAAAATGTTCTATTTTAGTATTATTTAAGTATTCAGCAAACCCTTCATAAGAAATGCCTCGATCCATACCACCAAATATTAATGTATTTATGTCATCTAATGCCTCAATAGCCTCTATAGTAGCGGATGGTATAGTAGCTAATGTATCTACATAATACTTAACATGTTCTAACTCCCCTATACATTCTAATCTATATTCTAATGGCTTAAACTCACTAATAGCTTCTAAAGTAAGATTATCATTTAAATTAAGTATCTTACTAACTGTAAAAGCTACCATTATATTTTCTAAGTTATGTAATCCTAACAAGTTTCTTTTTATATCTTTACTAAAAGCAGGAACTCCTTTATAACAAATCATATCATCATTAATAGTGGTTATTGCTTCTTCACTCATGTTTACATTATATTGCTTACCTTTAAAATGATTAGTATTTACCATTTTATTTAAAGCTTCATTATCAGAACAATATATCATATAATCATTTTCATTTTGGTTTCTAAACATGTTCATTTTTATTTCATGATAATGTTTAACACTTCCAGCATGATCAAGATGATCTTCAAACAGGTTAAGTACTATTCCAATATATGGTGAAACATTTAAATATTCTAATTGATGTGAAGACATTTCTATCACAAACATAGTTTCATCATTTACTTGATCTAGCATTTGAAATACTGGAATCCCAATATTTCCCGCAAATACTGCATCTACTCCATTTTTCTTTAAAATACTATAAATAAGTGAAGATGTTGTACTCTTACCTTTTGTACCTGTAATACCTATTACCCTATCTTTTGCAACTTCTAAAACAAGTTCGATTTCTGAAGTGATATTAACACCAGAAGTATCTACATCTTTTAAAGATATTCCTGGAGTTTTGATAACATAATCATAATCGCCTAAATTACTTAAATATTCATTTCCATAGATAAAACTTAAATGTGTATCTAAACAAACGAGTTCATCTTCCGAAACATCGTTCTTATCAATAATAACTATATCTTTTTTGGGTAAAAATTCACGTATAAACTTATAAGTAGCTTTTCCTTCTCTTCCAAAACCTAAAATAGCTATTTTTTTATCTTTTAATTTCTCTATAATCTTATCTTTCATAACCAATAGCTTCCTTTATCATTTTTTCTTCGTCTTTGCTTAAACTATTATTTTCATTATAACTATGTTCTAAATCCCAAGCAAGTATTGTCTCATCGTAGTAATTATCTTTATAAAACTTCAATAAATAAGGTAACTCAACTTCACCAATTCTTTTTATAGTCTTTGTTATTGCATAATTTATTTCTTCAAAAGTCCCAACGCAATCAAAAGGTTTAACATTCTCTTTTCCAAGTAATTCTTTAAAAGTAGTAATTAAAGTTTCTTTTTCAAATAAATCCTCTCCAAATATTTCTACCAATTCATCTTTGTATAAATGTGGAGCTAATAAACAATAAACAAATAAACACTTTGCACAATCACAGCACCAACGCCAAGGAACTACCTTACTACCAACATTACAACTTTTAAATATTTTATGAAATTTTTTATTCTCAGCAAATAACATTCCAATCTGATATTCAGTAAGTGGTCTTAATAAAGAATAATATTTAATATGAGCTCCTAAGAATTCATTTGCATAATTTTGAAAATCACTTTCAAATTCATATGATTTAGAATATTGATGGTTAATTTTAGTTCCAACAACATTTGCTTCATTAGCGCTATTTTCATTAGACAATACAATAAATTTCTTATTATTTAAATAAGCTGTTAAATAAGAAACAAATGCAACCATTGCCGAAAAAGGTGTATGTCCATTTAAGAAGCCTTCTTCATTTAACTCCAACAAACCTTTATCAATTATCCTCTTTACACTTATTATTTCATCATCATTATATCCTGCAGTCTTTGCACATTCTAACATTACTGATTTTGGATTAATAATAAAACATTCTGTATCGTTTGTTTTTTCCACTAAACTTAAAGAAACACAAGAATCTTTACCTCCACCAATACATATCAAATTTCCATATCCTTGATAATCAATCATTTTATCATATACAGGACCTTTTGAATTTATTGTAACAAAAGTATCATATTCTGGATCAATTCCATTTAAATAGAAAAATTCACCTAAACCATGATAATAAATTTTTTTGAAAAATTCTTGCTGTTTAGCAGATATCGTTCCACAATTAATTATTAAATTAGATGATATAGTTGACTTCCAATAACTTACAAGTTCAAGCAATCCTATATTAAAAGCTAGCTTTTTTACATAATCATAATCTACATTTACATTGCTTAATGGTATCTCTATCTTATGAACGAACTTTTTAAGTCCAACAATTTCATAATAAAATTTAATAGTTACTAAAAATTCACCATACACTATCTCAAATCTATCATAAATAAAAGTATCATATTTTTTTATATCTTCTAATGTTTTTTTCATAGTTAGTCCTCCAACTAAATTATACCACATTCTTTTTAAAATAGAACAAAAGGCCTACACAAAAGAAAAAGAAGATTTTTTCTTCTCATAATAAACAAACATTTAATTACTTTTATTTAATAATTGTTTTATATCACAAACAGAAAGACTAGTCATCTTACTAATTTCTTCAATTTCAAACCCATTGTTAAGCATAGATTTAATAATAGTTACTTGACCATCTGCTCTTCCTTCAGCCAAACCTTCTTTACGACCTTCTGCCAAACCTTCTTCATGTCCTTCTTCACGTGCTAAACTTCTTTCTGTGTTCTCCCACATT
>CASPWD010000007.1 GCA_949425635.1 uncultured Bacilli bacterium
TAAACTTTTCTTCATATCTGAACACCTCCTATTCCATCTCTATAACGTATGGATTTGTTGATGTTCCATCACCATCTGCAAGGAATACGCCTGGTTTAAGTGAAACCATTGGACGAATACCAACTTTCTTTGCAAGTTGTTCATATGAATATCCACTCAAATCTGGCCAATAAATTCCACCATTATTTCTAATAACATTCACATATGTAATACCATTAAAAAGGCTTGGAGTCATAGTCCAAAAATCCTGATTATTATATAAATATGTCGTATTTTGGTCTCTAAAAACTGCTCCAGCGAATCTCGCTTCATTAGCGGTTATCATACCAACAGGATATGTTAATTTTCCATTACCATTTGATAAATTCACTGTAAATTTATCTGCAATATTACAAGAACTTTCTTCGTTAAGTACAAGTTTATAATAATTGCTCCAATACCCATTAAAATATAGATTTTCTAAAGAATTACCATCTTTTAACCAACCAGCATATTGTTCATCAGTACTTATTCCTCTATCATTACACCATACTGTATCTTCGAGCATATATGTATAAGAAGTCATATTAGATTGATACCATGAATCAACAGCTTTCTTTATATCTGATGATGTTGTATTTGATGAATTAGTAATCATATTTGCAACAGCATCTTCTATTTTTTCACCATTAGTTAAAGTTATATAATTTGGCTTCATATTACGCTCATCATCAGAAAAGAAATAATTAACAGAGCTACAAGTTGTTCCAGAATTCATACATGTATAATGATAACCATTTTTTATTTTAGAAATATTATTACCATAATCTAGTGCTTTCAAGCGCTGCGGATTTTGTAAAGTATAAACTCCATTAGAATAAGATACATCGTTACTATAGTACCAATAAATATTATTGGCTTGAGCCTGCAAACTTGATCCTGTTTCTCCATTTCTTAACGTTATAACAGAACCATTAGTATAAACATATTTAATTTCAGAACATGTATTTCTAGGACTAGTATAATAACAATAAGCATAACCTGGATAATTTCCAGGAGTTGTTGTAGAAATATAATTACTAACAACATATTGTGAGCCATTCCAAGAATAACTAGGACTTGCATACACTGTATATTTAGTTGAAGCACTATTAGATTGAATCCCAAGCAAATCTGGCCAATCATCATTAGAAATATACATTCGCTCTGTTTTGTACTGTTTTCCATACATGTACCCAATCATTGCTAACGAACCAACATCATCAGAAGTAGCAGAATTATACATGCCAGAACTAGTTGCTATAGTAGAGCTACCAGTTGTAGCTGTACACTTATTACCTGATGGTTGACCATTGTAAATTAACTTAATTCCACCAGTGTCTGTTGTTCTAACTATCTTCCAACAAAATCCACCAAACAAAACATTGTTATCAGTAATATTTCCACGATAATATAAAATAGGATATTTGCTATTTTTTGAAGAGGATAAAGTATAAAGTCCTTGACCATTAGAAGTAGAAGACCCTTCATTATAATTTATACCATTGTTATACAACACATATTCACTTTTGACATCATCCATTACTGCATCTTCTGATAACAATTCATAAAAAGTTGACCTAGTATTTATAGTTCCATCCATACTTTTAACAATAGATAATGACGTCCAAGTTCCACCTATATTCACATCTTCTGCTGGCATTATAAAGGAATTATCATTTACAGTTTTAACGCCATCTGTTTCAACCTTCCATCCCTTAAATTGATACCCTTCACAAACCAATTCATCACTTACAATATCTTGTGTATGATATGGAAAACCAACATCTTCTTTTGTAAATTTTATATTACATCCATCTGGGACATTTGCATTATATGTTATATCATACCATGACTTTAATACTGGTGTTAAATTAGAGGAAACAGATATATTAGAAATCTCAGGTGCAGAGGCAATAATTGTTGTATTAGCATTTGTCGGATAATAAGCTTCTTTCTTTACATACTTATCTTTTAATTTAGCCTTAATACTTAAACGAACTGTCATACCAGATTTTAATTTATTTTTTGGAACATTCCAAACAACTTTTTGAAGTCCATTCTCTGTCACTATATCTATAGTTCCAAAAGGAACTGTTATATCATCAACACTGGTTACATTAAAATATTCACTTATAGTATCACTAAAATCAAAAGATGTATAATAAAAAGATGTAAGTGCAGCAGTTGCTAATATTTCATTAAAACCATTATATTCACTATTAGAAATAGATGAACTAAACTGATAATCACTCATAGATTCTAAGTTTTCAATTATTTGATATCCCATTTCATATTGGATAGCATTAGTTATTAAATATGGATATTTTTGTTTTAACAATTTATATTGAGCTTCATAAAGACCTTTACCTTCTGTAGGATAACCGTCTGTAATAAAAATCATTTGAACTTCTGTTCCATCTTTTCGATTGTAATTTTGCATCAATTCTTCAACTTTTTTTAAAGCCAGATAATAATTTGTAGCTCCTTTTACTTCTAATTTATCTAGAACATTATTAATAACTGTTTTATCTCTTGTAAAATCACTTTCTATCTTAGCAGTACTATTAAAAGTTATAAAAGCCATACTATTATTAGTATTAGAAAATAAATCATCAGCTAAAAAGCCAATTGACTCTTTCATATCTTCTATTCTTTTCTCTGTCATACTTTCCGAAGTATCTAAGACTATTATTATATCTCTGTAAACTCTTTTCTCTATAGGTTTAGTATTTATCACAAAATTAATTGTCGCCTCATCCACACCAGTCCACTCGGCAGACTTTTGAACAAAAACACTTCCAGCTTGATTACTCGAATATCCTGAAGAACTGAAAGTAACAGACTTAACTTCCTTTGTATAACCAGTACTTAACAAGTTTAAACATTTAGATATAATTTCAGTATTTAAAAGAATTGTTCCAACAAAAAGAATAAATAGTAAAAGCACGATTTTTTTAACATTTTTATTAAAATAATTACTCAACATTATTTATCAACTACTTCCTACCATCATTATTTCCATATCATTTATCTAAAGTTATTTCTACATTGTATTACAATTTGTATTATAAAGTATTTCAAAACATATTTCAACATTTTTTGTACTACATTTATGATAGTAATATTGTGTAACTTACTATTTGTAATACAAAATCCTTATAATTTAAAGTGAGTAAGTACACAGAAAGGAAAGATTAATAGTGGAGAAGTTTAAACTTCCTGACATTAAGGAAGAACAGTCTGTCTTAAAGACTGTTCGCATTAAAGTTTCACTTTTAAAAAGAGTTGAAAAGCTATCCACAAGTAGCGATTTATCAGTAAATAGAATTATTAATGAATGTATAGAGTTTGCTTTAGATAACCTAAGTCAAGAAGATAAAGAAGTAATGAATAAAGAAGATGAATAATCTTCTTTTTTTGAACCAACAAAAAACGGATTTTTTAATCCGTCTTATTTTTAAATACAAACAATTTACTAAACACATAATTTAAAACCATAATTAATACTTGAATAATAAATGTTGTAATTACAATCCATACATTTGAAGTTAAACCTAATAAATTAAAGAACACATATGTTAGAACCATTTCCATACCTAAAGTAAGCAATCTAGCTCCAACAAATTCTGATATTTCTTTCATTATATTTTTATTTTTACTTTTAAACACATATATTCTATTAGTTACATAAGCAAATGCTACTGCACATACCCAAGAAACACATACACCAATTTGTGCATCCAACTTATTGTTAACATCCAATATTGTAAAATATAATCCCCATTTAACAACAATAGATACAACAGTAGTTAATCCACCTACTATTAAGTAATTCCATAATTCTTCATTTTTGTGATAAATACCCCATCCCCAACGCCAGAATCTAACTATTGGATTTGGTTTATATTCGTAATACTTATAAATCTTATTTCCTTTTACTAGGTATCCTGTTTCAGCTATTTCAATTAAAGGTAAATCATTTATTGAATCAGTATACATCTCTCTAATAACAGCTTTAGGATATTTTTCTTTAAATATCTTAACCTTCTCTTTACTATGACAATTATTACCTCTTACTTCTCCAGTTTTAGGATTCATATCAGTTGCAAACAAATCTTTTACTTTATATTTATCTGCAATTGGTTTTAACCAAAAATATCCTGAAGCTGAAATAATAATATCATTTTTATGAGATTTCTTATCTTTCCAAAAATCTTTTATTTTGTATTCATGACTCTCCCAAAACTCTTTAACAAATTCATCTGTATCTGGAAATTCCTTTAAGAAAGAAAATACTTTATTTTTCATTTCTTCTTTACTCTTTATTTTCAATAAATAAAGTAATACTATTCCTAAAGAACCAATTAAACTTAATAAAACCTTTGGTTTCTTTTTTATAGCAAAAAGAACTAAATCTATTCCAGAATCACCATCATATATAGTTCCATCAAAATCATATAAATCTAATTTCATTTTTACACCTACTTACTGCCTATTTTTTACTCTTTTTTTCTTTAACATTGGTTTCTTCTTTATGATGATTAAATAAAATATCTGTCTTTAATACTAAGAATAATAATAGTAACATTAAAACAACATATATTGCTATTGCCATCTTAGAATCTCCAAGTACAAAGAAAATACTTACTGAAGCAAATAAAATATTTATTGCATAAATAATTAAAACAGTACTTCTTACTCCAAATTTCATCTTTAATAATTGATGATGAAAATGATCTTTATCAGGAGCCGTTATCTTCTCTCCTTTTATTAATCTTCTAAATATAGCTAAGGCTGTATCAAATATTGGAATAGCAAGAATTACTATTGGAATAATTAATGAAGTTAATGTTGTTGCTTTAAACCCTAGTAAAGCTATTACACTTATTGTGAAACCTAAAAATAAACTACCTGTATCACCCATAAATATCTTAGCTGGATGAAAGTTATGCAATAAAAATCCTAATGTAGAACCTAACATGATTAAAGATAATATTGTATCAAGACCTTGCATTTTATTTATAATAAAAGCTATTATAGCTATCGTCGCAAAATATATTGAAGATACTCCAGAAGCTAAACCATCCAAACCATCAATTAAATTTATAGCATTTGTTATACCTACAATAAAGATTATACTTATTATATAATTTAATGGTACAGGGAAATCTATATTAATTCCTAACATATCAATATGATTTAAAGATATTTTTCCATAAAATACAACTATACAAGCTGCCACAATTTGCAAAAGGAATTTTACTTTAGCAGAAACAGGCTTTACATCATCAAATACTCCTGTTAAAACAACAATGAATCCACCAATAAGTATTGATAACATCTGAATAGACATTCTTGCAAACAGCATATAGCCCAATAAGAAAGCTCCAAATATCGCTAATCCACCCATTCTTGGTGTTGGTACTGTATGAGCTTTTCTTGCATTAGGAATATCCATTGCTCCAACATGTTCTGCCGCTTTTTTTACTAAAGGAACTAATAAAGCACTAGTTAAAAAAGTAACAAAGATAATCATAAAGACATTATGACCATTAACCATTAACTTCATATAAAAATCACCTAATACTATTATAAACTATTATAAAGGAAAACACAAAACAAGGATGTAAAGACATTTGCACTTTATTAAGAAATCTTAACAAAAAAAGAAGAACGCTCTCCTTACTTTGAAGATTTCTTCTTTTTAGTTTTTTTCTTATTTTTCTTATTCGTTTCAACTTCTTCAAGAATATCACTATCATCTACTATTTCATTTTCTTTAGTATTTAAAAAGTCGTCACGCATTTCTTGAAGTTCTTTTTCTTCTGCTTCTTTTTGCTCTTTCTCTAAACGTCTTAATTCTCTTTTAGAAAGTTCAACTTCAGCTTCTTTTACTTCTTTATTAGCTTTAGCCTTACTCTCTTCTTTCTTATCTTGAGCATCCTTATCAATAAAGTCTAAAAATTGTGTATTTAACTCCTCAAGTTCTGGATCAATTTCCACTTCTTCAATTTTTTTCTTTCTCTTTCTTGTTTTCTTAGGAGTAACTTCTTCCTTCTTAGTTTCTTCTTTAACTTCCAATAAATCTTCTTTTACTGATTTATCAGTTTCTTCATTATTTGTTTTTTTACTTTCAATATACTCAATTAATTTATTTCTTTGTTTATCTTTTTTAGATAACATAGAAAGTAAAACTATAATTATTAATATTGCTAAAGCAAGTCCACCAGCAAAAGCAATTGTCAAATAAAAGTAATCATTATTTGTTAATAAACCACCAGTATTTTCTTCTTTAATATATCTTTGGAAAGTACCTTCTTTAATATCATATCTATACCAGTTTTTAACACCATTACTAGCATTCATTCCGTATACTAAAACAATATCATCATCTTCATTTTTATAATATACATCTGTTTCAACATCATTTATTGTAATACTCTTTTTATTTTCATACCCATCAACACGATCAGATATTTCTTCTATAATAAAGATAAATCCTTCATTTCCAACTTGTTTATATAAACGATAACTATTATTTTCATAAATATATAAACTTATATTACCTTCTTCATCTTTTAGCCCCACTAAAGTATATCCAGTTATTTCACTTGTAAATGCTGGTACTTCTGTATCCTCAATTGTGGTTGTTGTTGATGAATAATAAGTTGGTGCCTCTAAGGAATCACTCTTTCTTACTACATTATAACTATTACCATCTACATTTACTGTAATAGGATTCAATTCTTTACGATTAATAGTAATTGTATAAGTTTTCTTATTTCCTTTTTCCGCAGTTACGACTACTTCAAACTTATTTATCCCTTCAGATAATTCTTTTTTTCCTACACCTGTAACATGTGCACCACTATCTGATTTAGTCGCACTTATATCTACACTTTCAACATCATTTTCTACTTCTAAATTATATTCTAAAGTATTTTTACTAAATGATGGTGTTAGTTCATAACCATTAACACTTAAAGATCTTAAATCAGCATCAGTACTATAGCTTGCTTCTATTTCTTGTTGAGTTTTTGCAGTTAAATTAACAGAACCAGCACTAGCATTAATTTTTTCTCCAGCGTCATCATACATAGCATATTCTCTAAGGCCAACTGTAGAAGAACCACTCTTGTTAGCTCTTAAAGTATATGTAACTTTACTATAACCAATAAGTGTACTACCAGTTCTTACACATGCTCCTCCAGTATCTGAAGTTGATGATACTAAGGAATATATAGATGTATCATAACTTAAACAATATTCCCATCCAGCTGCTCCTGATGCTGAAACTGTAACTACTACATTACTTCCTACTGTAACAGTTCTTTTATTTGTACTTACTGATAAGGAAGCAGCATTAGTTACACCTAATCCAATTATAAATAATAAAACCCCATATACAAAATATTTTACTTCTTTCATTTTATCCTTTTTTCCTCTCTTATAAGCTTAATTTACCTAAAATGTAACTTTGAATTAAGATTAAATCATTTATTTTTAAGTTACTATCATAGTTAATGTCAGCCGCATACATTTTTTCATTTGTTAATTTAGTTTTCTCTAAAATATGACTTTGTAATAGAATTAAATCATTTATTTTTACTGCTCCATCACCATTAATATCTCCTCTAACAGATATTATGTACGTTTTACTCTCTGATGTTCCTTTAATTGTTATTTTATCACCTGTTACTAAAACATTATCTTTTTTAGATTTACCATCTTTATCTGTAATTGTTGCTTCTCCATTATTTTTCTTAGCTGTATTTACAAGTGTATCAAGTGTTGTCCCAGGACTTATTCCAAACATATAGTTACCATTTACTCGAACATCCATTTTTGAAACAACATCTTGTACAGTTACATTATGAATCGGCAGAACTTGTTTTATTTCAACACTATATTCTGTTTTTGTTCCATCTTCTGCTGTAACTATAAATGTTACCTTAGCAATGCCATTTATAAAGTTTATTTTTGCTGTATTATTCTCAAAAGTAACATCGTTACTACTAATCTTACTTAAAGAACTATTTGGAGAGACACTTAATGTAACAAAATTATCTTCAGTCACTAAGTTAACTCCAGCATATTCAGTTCTCGTTTTATTAAATCCAGATATTAATTTACCATTAACATTAAGACTACTTAATGTCGTATCACTATTCTTATCCACTGGTTGATAAGCATTATCTCCCATATTTTTATAAACTGGAATAACAAATTCAAAATCGCTATCTATTAAATTCCCAGCATTATAAGCATTTCTCATAATTTGTCCTTCGGACATCGGTGCATAACCATTTGTCATATATTGATGTAAGAACATAGTTGACTGTGTATAACTAGATACATTAAATTTTTGAAAATAATTAGTATTCTGCCCTGCTTTAACATACTGCTTACCAATAAATTCAGCTCCTCCAACTATAGCTTTTTCTGGAGTATCCCAAGGTCTTCCATATGAATTACCATCAATATATCCCGCAGCATAAGCAATTCCCCTATGAACAGGATTTTTATAACCAGATGAATTATATGATCCAACATTAAAGAAATTATAAAAACCATCTAAAGTTCTTCCATCAGGATTAGTATTATTGGAAACAGTTGTATATTTCCCTGTAACAGGAGCATAATTTTTATTATCAGCACCTTCTTGTTGACTTCGAGCCATCAAATGAAGAGCATTAATATTCAGTTTTTCAGCTGCTGTCGTAAATTCTTTATAATAATTAGATAAATTACCAGATTTAGATATTCTAGAAAGAGCTGCATCATTTATTACATTTGTATTCTTTTCCAAGTTTAAGAATTGAAAAATCAAAGTATCAAATAAACTATTACGTGGATCCATAAGAGAAATAATCGCCTTACTATTTATATACATATAATTATCGCCATTTGAAACATATTCATTTACAAGAGGTACACCATCACGATAGATATAATAATTAGGATTCAAAGTTTGCAATGAAACTTTTTCTTCTTCTTTAACAGAAGCCTCTTCTAAAGTATAATCAACATAATCTGCTTTAAATATCCACTTTGGATGTTTAGCATGTAAGTAATAAAGATAAGGACAATAGCTTTCAGGAAAATTATTTTTTTGTAAATTAGAACAATATGTATTATACTCTTCTATTCCAGCTATATTAGTATTTGCAATATTATTAGTCACATTAGTAATTAAATTTTTTGAAGTATAACCTTCTACATTACCATCATAAATTATTTTATATAAACTTCCAGACGAACCTACAACTTTTACTCTTGTACCATATATAAGTTCAGTAACAGCAGAATCATTATTAAAATTCGGTTCATCATGAATGACTAAAGAATAAACATTGACCATTCCTTCAAAAGGATAACTTTCAGCCGCCTGAATTTCTTCTACATTAGAAGTAAGTACAAAAACACTAGATATAGTAAACAATATAACTAACATAATTTTTAATATCTTTTTCATATATACTTACCTCCTCTATTTTACGCATTTTTACATATTTAATTATATCATACTTATCATTCGACATTATACGACATAACATACAAAAATGTCCAAGTATGTAAAGTTACATATGTTTATAAATGTGATTTGTTTACATAGTTAAATTGTGATATAATTTATGATAGAAAAATATTATAAAAAAGGTATAAAAAGTTAGGTGATTTAATGAAAATCTTAAAGAAGAAATTAAAAAGAGTACATGTAGCTAAAAAGTTTTTTTACTATTTAACTATTGTCCTATATGCCATATTATATGCATACTTTATTTATGGAATCTTAAAATTAGCTGGAATTGAAAATTTACTTAGAGGACTTATTATAGGATTCTTTGGTATCTGGTTAGTAATTTACATTCTTTGTGGTTTAATAACTATGATATCTAAAAAGACAAAGACTTTTATTTTTATAACAATATTATCTTTGTTATTCTGTCCTATATTTGGAGTTTCTTCTTATTATATTAATAAGATATATGGCTCTATATCTAGTATTAATAGTGACACTATAACATACACAACGAATCTAATAGCTCTAAAGGAAACCAACTTTGATAGTAATTTATCAATTGGTATGATTAGTTTAGAAAATGATATCGAAGGTAATGATTTAGCTAAAAAGCTTATCGAAAAAGAAAAATTATCTAATAAGATAGAATTGTATGATGACTATCGTGATATGATAAGTGATCTATATGCTGGAAAAATTGGTGCATGTTTTGTTTCAAGTAACTATGCTATCAATCTTAGCGGCGAAGATTATCAAGATACTCTAAGTGATGGTACGAAATTATCATTAGCTAACAGAGTAAAAGTTATAAAAGAATATAGTGAAGATAGAAAAAATCAAGATGTTAATACTTTAGATACTAGTAAAAAGAAAACTTTAACTGAACCATTTACCGTTCTTGTAATGGGCGTTGATTCAGCTATCAATGGTTTAAAAGCCAATCAAGCATTTAATGGAGATACTTTAATTTTAGTAACATTTAATCCTAATACTTTAACTGCTACTATGTTCAGTATTCCAAGAGATATGTATGTTCCAATTGCTTGCAACCATAATCGATATGCAAAGATTAATTCTTCTGCCGCATATGGTTCAAGCTGTGTAATAAGTACTGTACAACAATTAACAGGCATTGACATCGACTATTATGTAAAGATTAACTTTACAGGTGTTGTCGAATTAGTTGATGCACTAGATGGAATCGAAGTTGACGTTGAAGAACCTGACTTTAATTATAATGGAAGATATGATTGTAAGGGCATGATTTGTGAACAAAACTCTTTAAGACAATTTGGTAGCAATATGATTTATGTCCCAACAGGAAAACAAACTTTAGATGGAGAACAAGCCTTAGCTTATGCTAGAAATCGTCATCAATTTGCTTTATCTGATATTGCAAGAAATCAACATCAACAACAAATTATTGAATCTATTGCTCAAAAATTAAAAAGTGTTAGATCACTTAATGATTTCCAAACTATCCTAAATACAGTTTCAAATAATACTGAAACAAATATGACACCAAATCAAATACTATCATTCTATAATGTAGGAAAAGACATGTTAGCTAATACTTCTACTACATCACTATCAATTAAAAAGACATATCTTTCTTACTATAGTCTTCCTGTATATTTACCTAGATCTGGAAGATATACTAGTGCTTTAGGTTACTATCCAGAATCTCTTGAAGCGATTACAAAACTTATGAGAGTCAATTTAGGACTAGAAAAAGAGGAAGCAATTAAAACGTTTAGTATTTCTTATAATGAAGATTATACTACTCCAATTACAGGTAAAAATCTAACTGGAGGAGCTAAATTAGAAAGAGTTAAATCATTTATTGGTAGTGACCAATTTGATGCTAGTGCATGGTGCCAAATGAATGATATATCTTGTGATTTTGAAGCAACAGAAAGTGCAGAAGAATATGGTGTTATCGTTGAACAATCTGCTCATGAAGGAGAATTATTAAAAAGTTTATCTAGTATTACTTTCTATTATAGTGATGCTAGCGGAGAAAAACCTAGTATTGAGGATCCTGATGACGACAATGAAAATAATAACAATAATAATGAAAATCCTGGTGAAGATGAAGAGCCTGATAACAACAATAACGATGATGATAATCAAAATGAAGGAAATAATTCTGGAGAAAATAATGGAGACAATGGCAACGAAGAAAAACCATCTACTGGTAATGGTAATGACAATGAAAATGAACAAAACAAACCTAATGACGATCCATTAAACGGAATACTTCCTTTACAATAAGAATAAAATGAAGTACCCTATAAAGGTACTTTTAATTTTTGGAGGGATATAAATGCATAACGAAATTTTCTATACTAATAAAGATATTAATGATTTTAAGGTTGCCTTAATAAGTGATATTCATTACTATCCAGAATACAATCAAAATATCTTCGATAAATTAATTAAACAAATTAAAGATAATAAAGCGGACTATATTGTAATAGCTGGAGATACTCTAGATAGTTCAGATACCTATGACCTAAAAAAATTAGAAAGATTCCTAAAAGAATTATCTTCTTATGCTCCTACTTTCATAATAAAAGGAAATCACGATGAAAAAAAAGGATCTATGCATAATTGGACTAGTAATAAGAACAATGAATATATTAAACTAATAAGTAATATCGACAACTTACATTATTTAGATGATAATACATTTACAATAAATAATATTACATTTTATGGATTTAATTTATCATATGATTACTATGAAATAGAAAATGAAACATACGAGTCTTTCTGTAAAGAAATGGCTAATATCAATTGCCGTTTAAGTGAAACAACATATAATATAACTTTATTTCATAGCCCTATTAATATATATGATTTTATTAAAAACAATCCAAAACACAATTTAAGTAACAGTGATTTAATTTTATCTGGTCATATGCACAATGGATGTTTACCATTCTTCTTATCATATCCAATTAATAAGATATTTAAATCATCTAGAGGCATATTATCACCTACAAGAAAATTCTTCCCAAAGTATGCCCAAGGAAGAGTATACGAAAAAGATGGTTATATTTATGAAGGAGTTACTAAAGTAAGTCATTCTACTAAAATGCTTCACTCATTAGATGCCCTATTCCAAAAGAATGTTGAATTCCTAACTATTAAAAAACGCAATAAATAATTTAAAAAGAGACAATCTACTATTTTCAGATTGTCTCTTTATTATTTAATCACTATATTTAGGATTTAATGTTGGTTGAATATCTACTACACTCCATCTTATATCATTCTCTTTACAAACAACTACTGAAGCTTCATCATCATATCCAAGTTTCTTTGTATAATCTATTTTTAATTTTACTAAATAACAAGTATTACTTTCATCATTGATTTTATATTCTTGTTCTTCAGTTGAAACAGTTTCAACACTTTTTACTTCAGGTAAATCTTGTTTACGATCCCCATAAGTATTATCAGCAACGGATGAATATATTGTATCCATTGCTTTTTGCTCAAACATCGCTTTTTTATTTTCAAAGAAGAACTCATTTCCACCTACATCATACTTATTCATTTTAGTACTTAAAGTATAGAAATCAATTACAAATAATCTTGCCACCTTTGTAGCATATTCTTCTGTATTAATATCTTCATTCTTTAATAATTTACTTAATTCATCATATTCAGCTTTAAAATATTTACTATCTTTATCATTTAGTGAATATCCATATTCTGAAATACTATCTAAGACATTTACAGTAGTTGCTTTTGGAGTTGGTTTATCAAATACAAACTTCCATAAGCAAACACCTGCTACAGCAACTAAAATTATTAATATTACAACTATTATAATTATTTTTTTTATTTTATTTCTACGATCTTTTTCTGTTCTTATCTTTCTAGCCATTAGAATCCCTCACTATTCTTCATTTTTTAAAATATTATCTTTTTCTTTAGCATATAAGTCATGAACTATAATATCATTTGATACACTTAAGATTGAATCTGCATATTCCTTTAAATTAGAAATATAATCATCACTCATTGGCGTTGAATTTATATAATTATTTTTATTTTCATTCTTATTATCAATCTTATTATTGTTTAATAAAACATATTGACCAGAAGCATTATTATAATAAACACGATTGGTAACAAAATTACCATTTGGGAATATTACTGTATTATCTTCTTTTATATCAAAAATATCATGACCTAATGCATAAGAAGTATCAAAATTCATCATGTTTCCAAGTGTAGGTAATAAATCATACATTCCCATTACATTATTGTTAGTACCTCTTATCTTCTTAGCAACAGCTCCATTTTTAGTCCAAATTATTAATGGAGTTCTCTTATTAACTTCATGAGCAAAATTATCATAATTATAATATTCAGGATCTCCTTCTTCATAAAGTTCTCCAGTTTTAGTATTGTAATTTAAATAATATTGATATTCTGATTTATCAAGTCTTGCATCATGGTCACCATAGAATACAAATACAGTATTTTCATAATAATCACTATTTTTTACATAATCAATAAATGTTCCTAAAGCCATATCAGCATAATGAGCACTTATTAAATAGTTACCAAGCTTTCTTCCTTGTAAATAATCATCTGTAACAGTTTCACTAAGACCAGTTTTAGGATCAATCTTAGTATAAGTATTAGTTAAATCTAAAGTTCCAAAATAATTATACAATTCAGGATTATATTCAGTAGCTGCAAATGGTGAATGGTTAGATAATTGAATAAGTGTTCCCATATAATTTGTATTATTATCTTCAATATATTCTAGCTTTTCTTGTAATTGTTGAAAATAATCATAATCACTTAATCCTAATCCCAACCATCTAGCATCTTTTTCACCAGTAACATCAAATTTATCTTTAAAAATCATTTCTGTATAACCTAAACTAGGATGCATATTTTTACGATTCCACATCGCACTATTATTTGCATGTGAACTAAAAGTATAATAGCCTTTTTCTTTTAATAATTTAGGTAAACTAATATAATCTCTATCATAATACTGAACAAAGGCAGTACCACTACTTACTGGCATTAATGAAGTATTTAAAGTAAACTCGGTATCACTACTAGTTCCTACGCTTATTTGTGGGTAGAAATTTGTAAATGCCATACCTTCTTTAGATAATTTATTAATTGTCGGAGTTATTTCTACTCCATTTACTTTCATGTCAACTAAATATTCTTGAATACTTTCCATATGAACTAGAATAATATTCATTCCATCTAAAACACCTGTATATTTATTATCTTTATGTACTTCATTAGTAAATCTATCATGATAAAAATCTTTAAAGTTTTTAACTGCTTCATCATATCCAAATAATGAATTTAATTTTGGAGTCAAACTTTGAACTAAATCGTTTCCTTGATATAGGACAATTCCAAATCTTTGAACAACTAACTCTCTATTCCACTGCTTAACTAATCTACTAACATCGGTTCCATCAACAGTAACCAATGTAAATGCCAACACTATAACTCCAACTAATATTGTTGAAGTAAACATTTTTTTACTATCTTCAATTTTACTAACAAAAGTATAATAGTTTCCTTTTTTTAATTTAGTATGTATTAATACATATATTATTGGAAATATTATATAAATAAAATCAATTATTCTAAATTTCTCAGTTAATGAATCTCCTACTTCGCCGACTAACCCAAGCTCAGCAAGTAAACTAAATGATGCAAAAGAAGTATAGAAAACATAATATATTGAATTTACAACACACATAGTTGTTATGACAATCAACCATATAAAATAATAATTAAATTGTTTTTTTGGCTTCACAAAATAACCAAAAGCTCCAATCATAATAATGATAGCTAAATCACAGATAAAAGGATCATAAAATTGAGCATCATTAGTATTAGTAAATATATGACCTAATGTAAAATTTCTTAATAATATTGTTTCTATAAAAGCAAATATAACAAAACTTAAGAATAATCTATTAGTTGATAAGTATTTAGATACTTTTTTTCTTATTTTTTTAAGAATATTAACCATTTTCTTTTTCAAGTAAATCCCTTCTTACTCCTCTAATTATACCATACAAGTTATAAATGGTAAATTAAACTTGACGTCGTTTAATATTAATGCTTTACACAAGTCTTATGATATAATATAAATACTAAGGAGGAATAAAATGCTTAATGTTGTTGGAACAATTTTTATTAATGATAAGAAAATCTTAATTGATAAACCTAGAAAAAGAAACACGTTTCAAATGATTGGTGGTCGTGTTGAAGATAACGAAACCCCAATTCAAGCAGCGATTAGAGAATGTCATGAAGAATTAGGTAATTTAGCAATCTTTAATGAACATAATTTCGAACTGATTATGGACTTTGATGAAATAGCAACAAGTGATGGAATTACCAAAATCCATTTTTATGTATTTAAATACAACGGAAACTTAGAAGGAAGTTTAACTAAATCAGAAGAAATAGAAGACTTTCTATGGTACGATACTAGCTTTGGTACAGAAATACTATCAAATACTTTAAAAAATGAAGTCATCCCCTATTGTTTAAAGAACAATTTAATAAAATAGTATAGAGGTGTATGTAAAATGAAATGTAGATATTGTAAAAAGAACTTTGAACAAATTGAACAATACTGTCCCAATTGTGGACGTGAACTAAATTTAGAAAATAAGAAAAAGATATGGCCATATTTTTTAGTACTCAGTATTACCATTATTGAAATCATATTAATTTTTATGCCAATAAAACATATCATAAACTTTTTTAGTAATTATGAAATTGAAGATATAAGAGAAACAAAATTTATAGAAGAAGTAAAAAAATTAGGATGTAATGTTGTTGATATTACAGAATCAAATAACAATAGTAATGTTTTAGCTTATTATATTACAGACAGCAATACTTGCCCATATTTAATTTCTTATACAAAATTTAAAGATAGTAAGCTACAAAATAATTTTTATAACCAACTTGTTAAAGAAGCAGAAAATATTAATGGTTATAAAAGCTATAGTAGTGTTAATTTTAATAACTACAAAGAATATAATTCAACAAATCAAAATGAGTATAGAGCTGCATTATATAGCGGAAAAATCACAATTTACATGCAAGGAGACATCACTAGCAAAGCACTTCTAACTAATTTAAAGAAAGAATTAGGATTTGACTTAAAAATGGACTGGTCTTTCCTATCATATATAGTCGCTTACATAATAATTGTAAATGTAATGATAATAATAAGTTGGTGGCTAATTAACAGAAAAATGGGACGTCAAGGTTGGATATGCTTAATCCCAATATATAATATTATTTGTTTATGTGAAGATGTTCTTGGTAAAAAAAGTTATGCTTGGTTATTCTTAATTCCATATGTTAATTTTGTATTTATTGTTATCTTACTTGTCCATATAGCTAAAGTATTTGGAAAAGATGATGGCTATCAGATTTTAACAGTCTTCTTCTCTTCCATTACAATTCCACTAATAGCTTTTGATGATTCAACTTATACTCGCCCAAATAAAGACAGTAATTTAATGAGTAATAATACAAGTAACACAAACTACATTATTACAGATGACAACCATATAGAAACTAAACCTAATCCTATAAGTGAAACAAAAGAACTAAAAAAAGATAATGTACTTTTAATAACATTCAAATGGATGTTAACATTTGGAGCACTATTTATGACACTAGGTTCATACTTATTAGTAGTAGAAGATAAAGAATATGAATATATTATCCCTGGTATAATCTTCTTAATACTTGCTATTATGGCATGTCCTTTAGTTACAGAGCATACTAAAAAGTTCAAAACTTATTCAAAATATAAAAATCTTATAGTATTTATTATAATAGTTATTCTATTATTTATTTTCTCAGTACTATAATCAATTTAAAATTCATAATTAATTATGAATTTTTTTATGTAATAAAAAAGGATAGCTTATTCACTATCCTTTTCATGTATTTCATTTAATAATCTTTCAATATTATTTCCATAAGCCACTGAATTATCATAAACAAATCTAATTTTTGGCGTATGTCTAATATCAATACGATCTGCTATCTTTGTTCTTAAATAACCAGCCGTATCATCATTAAGTTCTTTCTCTAATTTCTTTTGGTCCATATCAGTGACTGCTGTAAAAAACACCTTACATAGACCTAAATCATTAGTTACCTCTGCCCCTGTAATAGTAATACTTTTTAGTAAACTATCATGTGCTTCAACAGCACATATTTTGCTTAATTCTTGTTGAATTTCTGAAGCAATTCTTTTTAACTTAATTTGATTCATTATCTTTTTACCTCTACTGTCTCGTATACTTCAATAGTATCTCCAACTTTAATATCAGAATAATTTTCTAAAGTAAGACCACATTCATAACCTTTTTTAACTTCTTTAGCTTGGTCTTTTTCTCTTTGTAATGTCGCAATCTTAGTATCAACTATAATAATACCATCACGAATTAACTTAGCTTGTGCATCTTTCTTAACGATACCATCAGTTACATAAGAACCTGCAATATTACCAACTTTAGAGAATTTAAATAATTTTCTAATTTCTACATTACCTATAACTTTTTCTTCATACTCTGGTTCAAGCATACCTTTCATAGCAGCTTCCATTTCTTCAACTAATTTATAAATAATTGTATATAATCTAATATCAACACCATATTCTTTAGCAATGTCTTTAGTTGAATTAGAAGGACTTACACAGAATCCTAAAATAATTGCATTAGATGCATTGGCTAACACTACATCACTTTCAGTAATAGTACCAATACCACTTCTAATAACTTTTACTTTAACTCCGTCAACTTCAATCTTTTCTAAAGCATTCTTAACTGCTTCTTCAGATCCTCTAACATCAGCTTTTAATACAACATTAACTTCTTTTGTTGTTGAATCAATTGATGCAAATAAATTATCTAAAGATAAAGATTGCTTTTGGAATTTTTGTTCACGAGATTGAATACTACGTTTTTCAGCAACATTCTTAGCTTCACTTTCAGTTTCGAAAGCCATAAACTTATCACCTGCTGCTGGTGTTGCAGATAATCCTGTAATTTCTACTGGCATAGATGGACCAGCTTCAACAATTGAATTACCTAAATCATCTTTCATTGTTCTTACTTTACCATAAGTAGTACCAACAACAACTGGATCACCGATACGTAATGTACCATTTTGAATTAATAATGATGCTACACCACCAATATTTTTATCCATCTTAGACTCAATTACAGTACCCATTGCATAACGATTAGGATTTGCTTTTAATTCTTGCATTTCTGCTATTGCAAGTAATGTTTCTAATAATAAATCAATTCCTTGTCCAGACTTAGCTGAAATATCAACGAATGGAATATTTCCTCCCCATTCTTCTGGAGTAATATTATGTTCTGCCATTTCAGTTCTAATTCTCTCTGGTTTAGCATCAGGCTTATCTATTTTATTTACAGCTACCACAATAGGAACATTTGCTGCTAATGCATGGTCAATAGCTTCTTCAGTTTGAGGCATAACACCATCATCAGCTGCTACTATTATAATAACGATATCTGTAATACTTGCTCCACGAGCTCTCATTTCTGTAAACGCAGCATGGCCTGGAGTATCGATAAAACTCAACTTATGTCCTTGATGTTCTACTTGATAAGCACCAATTGCTTGAGTAATTCCTCCATATTCAGAATCAACAATTTTACTTTTTCTAATTGTATCAAGTAATGTTGTTTTACCATGGTCAACATGTCCCATAATTGTAACAACAGGAGGTCTTTCTACTAAATCTTCTTCTCTATCATTCGCTTCAAATTCTTCAAAATTTGATACATCTTGAGTTTCTTCTTTCTTTAATGTCTTATTATAATCCATAACAAGTAAACTAGCTGTTTCATAATCAATAGGATTATTTAAACTTAACATTAAACCAAGACCCATTATCTTCATAACAAGTTCTGAACCATTAACCCCTAATACATCAGCTAATACTTGTACAGACATACCTTCTTTATATAGAACAACATTATCTTCTTGAGCATTATTCATTAACTTTTCTTTATGTTTATACATCTCTTTTCTTTTTGACATATATTCTTCTTTTGAGTTAACAATTTGACTCTTCTTCTTTAATTTTTGTTTCTTATTAGTAGTACCAAAGTTCTTATCCAAGTTATTTGATTCAACTAAATCTTCAACAACTTCATCAATTACATCTTGTTCTTCGTAATCAGTTTCACTTTCTGTACTAATTAAGTTTATTGTATTATCTAGAATTATAACATCATCTTCAGATAAATCATCATCACCTGACTTAACATTAATTCCTAGTTCATTACATCTTTTTAGTATTTCAGCAACTGAGTTACCAGTATCTGTTGCATAATCTTTAACACTCATCATAATAAACTCACCTCTATCTTTCTTCTATTATATTTAGCATTTCTTCATATATACTTTCAGGAATTTCTACTTCTAATATTCTATCTAATGCTTTTGTCTTACGAGCTTTTTCTACTACATCTTTATCTTTTTTTAGATAAGCTCCACGTCCATTGGCCTTACCAGTAATATCTACTGATACATTACCTTCTTTGTCACGTACAACACGCATTAAATCTTTTTTTAAAGTTTTTTCCTTTGTAATTACACAAGTTCTTTCAGGCATTTTCTTCATTTAAATACCTTCTTTCTAATTGTTACCTTCTTCATTAACTTGAGTTAAAGTTTTAACTTCAATCTTATATCTAGTTAACTTAGAAGCTAATTTTATATTAGTTCCTTTTTTACCTATTGCTAAAGATAAATTCTCATCATTTACAATAGCTAAAGCTTCCTTCTTCATTGGGTCAGTTATATTAACAATAGCATCTTTAGCAGGACTTAAAGCATTTTTAATATATTCTGATGGATCTTCACTATATAATACTATATCTACTTTTTCACCATTAAGTTCTTTTAAGATAGAAGCGATACGACTTCCTCTTTCTCCAATACATGAACCAATTGCATCTACTCTTTCATCTAATGATTCAACAGCAATCTTACTTCTAATACCAGCTTCACGAGCTACTGCATGTAATAAGATTGTTCCATCTCTTAATTCTGGAATCTCAGATTCAAATAATCTCTTAACAAATCCATAATGTTTTCTTGATAATAGAATTAAAGGTCCTTTTGTATTTGCTTCTACTTTAGTAACATATACTCTAATATTTGATCCCATCTTAACAGTTTCACCAGGAATCATTTCAGTCTTAGGTAAAATACCTCTTGTTCTACCAAGATCAACATAGTAATTACGAGCATCTTCCATTGCTAAAGTACCCATTAGCATTTCATCTTGTTTATCAGCAAATTCACCAATAATTGAATCTTTTTCTGCTTCTCTAATTTTTTGCATTATAACTTGTTTAGCTGTACCAGCTGCAACACGTCCAAAATCTTTAGGAGTAACTTCTTTTTCAATTCTTTCACCAACTTGAATTTCTGGATCGATTTCACGAGCTTCTTCAAGTAATAATTG
Source organism: uncultured Bacilli bacterium (assembly GCA_949425635.1). GTDB lineage: Bacteria > Bacillota_I > Bacilli_A > RF39 > UBA660 > Coprovivens. Next base: position 21,099 of record CASPWD010000007.1, read on the forward strand.
TGCATCTAAATTAATTGCTGGTGGTACATCTACTTCATTACCTTCTTCATCGATAATAGTATCACCTTCATCAATTTCATCAACTACTACATAATAAGACATAACTTTAATTTCTCCAGTAGTTCTATTGATATCAACTCTAACATTAGTTTTAGAACCAAAGTTCTTTTTATAAGCTGTTGCAAGAGCTAATTCCATTGCTTCATAAACAACATCTTCACTAATACTTTTTTCTTCTGTAATTCCCTTAACAGCTTTTATAAAAGCCACAGGATCCATAGCAGTATTTTCTTCGATTTCTTTTTTTCTTCTTGCCATCTTACATCTCTCCTTTTTCTTTACTAACAATATCTAAGATATATGAATCATCTATTAAGTCTAACTTATCAATGATTGGATTTATTACTTCTGTAGCAGCTACTATCGTATCTAAATCAATGCCATTAACCTTATCTAACTCAATTCTAAGGAAATTATAATTTCCTTCATTTTCATACTTCACTGAATCTACTATTATATCCATTTCTTTCATTGGTTCTAAAATAGCACGTTCAATTTCTTCTAATATTTTATTCATGATTCACCTCTTTAACCTAATAATAAAAGTGGGATATTACGCCCACTTAAATCTGATAATTTGATTATACCATAAATTAGAGAATTTGCAACTTTTTAGCAATTGATTAAGGAAATTTAGAAAAAATTAATTAATTATCAGTTGTTTTTTATTTTCCCATTTTTCATAAAGCTTTTTCATTCTTACATCAGATACTTTTTCTTCTTGTCTCATATTATATAAAACAAAAGGATTATAATCAGTATTATCAATTAAATAATCTATAAAAGAATAATATTCTTCTCTAACTTGTTGATATTCTAAAACATTAGCTCCTTTAAAATGGCCTATGACATTACCAAGCATATGAATCCTATTTTGATTTTCTAAAGAAATATTTTCTTCACCATTTTTAATTTTATTCATTAATTCAAGGCAATCTTGCTTGGCTTTAGAAAAAATACTATTATAATCAAAACGAATAATCTTCTGGCCATACATACTTGCCCATACCAACGTTTCCTCTCTTAAATCAACATTTTCCTTTTCAACTATATAATCAGGAGGAAATTTTTCTAACTCGCTATTTTCATTGTATATATATCGTTCCGATCTAATTTCTTCGTAGGAATAAGTCAGATTAAAAGGTGCAAAAAGCTCAAATTTCTTATTATAAAAATTTGATAGTTTTAAAACATTTTTATTAACATTATCAAGTCTAAATGGATGCTCATATGCCTCCATTGAAGTAGAAGCATCAGCAGAAAAATAATTTGTAATCTGATTTTTTCTAATTTTACTAAATCCCAATACTACTCCACCCCAGCCAAAAAATCTAGAGCCACTAATTCTTGTCATACTTATTTGATTATTTCCTATAACATTCATATCCATCCACAATTCCGGATTTTTTTCGATTTTTGATGAAAGCTCTGTCGTTCCAAATTCAATATCCGAAACTTTTTCAGCTATTGCAGTAGTTAATAAATTAAAATCATAATCATCAATAGTGATTACAGTAATTTCTTTCCCATTGTAATTAATTATTTCTTGTGAATATTTCTTTAATTGATCTGGATTATTTACATCTAATATACGTTTTCTAGTTTCATCAACAACTGTAATCTCACATAAATCTTCTATAAAAGCTTTATCATAATAACTATCTATATTGGATAAGAGCTCATTCCACAAATCTTTGTTATACTTTTCATCGTCCTTCAAACTATTTATTTTACTCAACAAATCTAAAAATTTTTCATATTTTTTATAAAATTCTGAGTCTTTTGGTATAGTATCTATTAGTGAAACGACATCACCTAACCCTAAATAAAATTCACTTAAAGCCACAATAGATATATCTCTTCCACTAATCCACTCATCAAGTATTTTTTTATATAATAAATTATTATTATGCTGTTGAACCAAAGTTTCAAAAATATCTCGAAACATTGTAGCATTTCCCAGATTTTCTAATTCAATCAAACAACCAGGATTTTTTAAATACGTATTAATTATAGGAATAGTAGAATCACTAAGAAAATTTTGTTCTAATCTAGATATATTTTCAAAAAATGTGTCTCTATCATCTATTTGAGGAAAAGCTTCTATCATCAAATCAAAATATGGTTTATCAGAAAATTTTAAAAAAGTAGGAATATACTCAGAATATTTTAGTGCAAAATCTAAATCGATAATACTTAAAACCTTTGATAACTTATCTTTACAAATTTCCACAACCATTTCCTTCTGAGACTGACTAATCGAATCATTCAAGATAAAGTCAGAAAATAATTTTTCATTAAAATGGCTGTTTAATAAATCATTGTTTCTCTCTATAAATTCAAAAGACAAATTTTCAGCAATTGCATCGATGTTTTCTACCAAAATAGGATAGTTTTGTGAATTTAACAAAAAGTTACTTAATTCTAATGAAAAACCCTTCTCTATATATAATAAAAATTGTTCATTCGAAAAAAGAGATAAATTATAATCTGTTAATTTAGGTTTTTCAATAGCTTTATTATAATAATTTATAAAATTCATAATTTCTTCTTCAGAATGATTTTTTATTATTGAACGTAAATCATCACTTAAGCCATTTCTATCCCAAAAATCAACATACTCAAATTTAAAAAAGTAATCATCTAAAAAAGAATTATTTATTTCCTCTTTATACTTTAAATTTATTTCAAAAAAATCGTTTAATATATTAGCATCAATTTTATCAACAGAAATATATTGATCAAAGCTATTTCCACACAATTCTAGTATTTCTCTAATAATATAATCACTTTCTTCTGGTGAAAGATATTCTTCTGAGCCACTAAAGCCATTCATTAATGCCAACAATAATTTAAAATCATTAATATTTAAATCATTTTCTTTCATATATTTAGTCGATTCATTCAAAAAATTGTAGAAATCTATAATATTAGATGTTGAAAAACAATTTCCTATATAATCTTGCTGATCTTGTGGCAAGTCTTCCAACACTCGATTAAGTAAATCCGTTAAGTATTCTAAATTTTCAATAATTATTTTTATTTTTTCTTTACTAATAAAACTATTGCTAATATTTTCCTGTTGATTTTCACTTATACTATCAAGTAACTTTTCATCAACCACTTCACCATATTTTGACTCATTTTCAACACTTTCAGATTCTCTTATTACTTCTTCCACTCTTTTGATATGCGTATCTAAATCAATTACATTCACCTGATTTACTGCTGCTTGTCTTGTTATTTTACCGGCTTTAAATCCACCAAAAGCAACTCCTGAAGCGAATCCACCTGCAAAGGCCAATGCACAATTTTTTGATTCATCTATAAATGCATTCCTTATCGCTTCATCTTCACTCATTCCAAGATTCAAATAACTTTGAACTGCTAAATTAAAATTACTTGATTCTTTACATAATATTTGGTCATAAAAGCTATTAAGCACTTCTGTGCATAACTCTTCTTCCCCTTCTGCTATACCTTGAGTTATAGCTCCTGCTGCAATATATAATGCTTTTTCTTGAATAGAATTTCTTGGAGCAACCTTCTTTATAAAAGAAATTGTACCTTCACCTATCTTATTTTCTAAATTCATTAAATGCCCAACAGAATAATTTTCACATATAGATTCAATTATTGCTGATCCTAATGCATAATATATCGAAGTATCAAGAGATATTCCTCTATCTAAAGCATCATTTAAAGATGAAACATATGACCTACTACCCATTGTTGCTGCAGATAATAATGGTGCTCCTGCGCCTCCAGTTAATGCTGAAGAAGCAATTAAAGCACTAGTATCAACCATACTCATACCAGTATCATAGAAAAATGCTCCAATTGGATTTTTAGTTGATATAGCGTTTGATACAGAACCTCTCCATTGAATACCACTACTATATACATCTGTTCTCCACAAATCTGTACCTTTTGCTAAACTATTTAATGAATAACATGCCGCTGCTATTCCTTCAAAAGGAGTTACCACAACAGAACCAGCAGAAGCCAAAACTTTATGTCTTTCCGCCCAATCTTGGTCTTTTAATCTTTCTGATTCCAGCCATCTTTGATCAATAATACGTGCAATATCACTTAAATAATCATAAGCTGCTTGAGCCCCTTCAGTATTTAAAATATAATTAAATATTTCTTTTTCTTCTTCTCTTAAAACTTGATTCCAATCGTTAATATAATGATTAAAGTTTTCATCGTAACAAGTAAAATTATATAACCCATTTACACTTCCATCGCTGCCATATATAGAAACTCTATTACTATCTATATTTCCTGTATCATTAAAAAGACAACTTAATATAGCCATCATATCATCGACATTTTCTATTGTTACATTCTCAACGTCTCCAAAATTATAAGAAGTTCCTTCACAAATGCTTTTTAATTTTTCTATATTTTGGAGATTAACATTATTCTTTTCTTCAAAATCTTGAGCATTTATATATGGGTCTACATAATTTAAATAATAATCTATTTCTGTATTTATATTATTAACGATATATTCTAAGAGTTCTCTTTCATCTAACATTTTCTTAGTTAAATCAGTATCCTCATGAAACTCATGATAATCTTCTTGAGAAATTAAGTCATTTAAATACCTTTGAAATTCCATTTGTGCTTCAGTCCAAGTAACATCCTGGACTTCTCTAGTTTTAGTTTCTTTCCACCATAACATTCCATTATTATATTCTTCCACTCTTTTTGGAACAACTTCACATAATTTTTTATATAGTTCACTTTCACCAAACATATCTTTGTAACTAATTTCTTCTAATACTTGATAACCTGTTCCTAATGCTCCACCAAGTTCACCATAAAAATAAACTATATCTCCTGATGAATTCTTACATTTATAAGCAACTTTGCAATTTTCAATTGCTTCCTCCAAATTTTCACCAGTACGACTCATATATTCCATTAGTCTATTTGTAGCACTTGCTTCTGTAACTCCAGCATTAAAATCATTTTCTCTTGCTTGCTCTATATCTTGGGTAAGCCTATCAATTTGTTTTTCTATCTCTTCAATACTATTATAATTTAAATCTATATCATCAAGAGACATATTATATTCATTTATCAAAGATGCTTCTAATATATCTCTTTTAGTTGTACTATTCTGTGAAATAGGATGAACACTATAAATTGCATTCCATAATTCTTCTAAAGTAATATCTCCATTTAAAACTCTACTAATATCATAATCTTTGAATCCTACACTTCTTAATTGGCTTATTACTTCCTCATTTATTTTAGAGTTAGATAAAGTCTTATCTCCACCTTTTGATGAATTAACTTCTTCAAGAAAAAAGTTTAAGTCAAATTCATTATCTGGAGTATTCTCTTTAAAGCTTGAAACATTACCACTATATTCATTAACTCCTAACGAAGCCGTTATATTTTGAGCAGTAACTACTCCTTCATTTATTTTTTTAGCTGTATATTTTATTTCAGACATATTATCACACTCTTCATTTTATATTTATATTATAAAGGATAACTAAGAAAATATAAAGTTTATATTCTTTCACTTAATTAACTAAATTTTATTATCTTTAATATTAACCAAAATATTGAAGATATTCTTAAATTGTAGTAATATTATTCATATAAGATAAAGGATAGATAAAATGAAAAAATTACCTATTATAACAATTTGCCTACTTGTAATAATATCTATAACTTTAGGAATAACCACTATTACATCTAAATTAAGTCAAGCAACTCCACTAGATTGTAATACTCCAACTAAAGAAATTAATACAAGTGATTTTGATTCATTAAATTTTATGAATTCTTTTGATGTATCTGATTTTTCAGAAATGAAACCAAATACTATAGATATTCCATCTCTTCAATATACTGAAAATGTTATATCTATATCTAATAGTAATTTTAAACTTAGTGATTCTCTTTTAACAGATATCTATAACACACTTAATACCTATGGTGCTGCTACATCTTTTTATCTCATCAGCTTAGATGATGGAATGAGTATCGGCTATAATGTTGATCGTAAATATGAAACAGCTAGTTCAATAAAAGCTCCTTATTCTTTATACATTTATGAAGAGATAGCTAAAGGAAATATAGATCCAAATCAGGAACTTATTTATGAAAGTAAGTATTATAATAAAGGGACTGGAATTATTAAAAATAGTGATTTTGGTACTAGTTATACTATAAGAGATTTAGTTTATTATTCTTTAACTGAATCAGATAATATAGCTCATATCATGTTACATAAAACTTTTGGAATTAAAGGTTATAATGAAATGTTAAAAAATTTAGGAACGAAGCAACTTTATTTAACTGCTAGTAATCCTTGGGGATACACTTCACCTCGTAGTGCTGCTATAATCTGGCAAGAAATTTATAATTTTTCAATAAAAGAGGAAGAAGGTATAACGTTCTTAAATATTTTAACAAATGGGAAATATAATTACTTTAAAGAAGTAATGCCATCAATCCCAAGTGCCTCTAAAGCTGGTTTTGCCAGTCGTGACGTTGTTCAAACTGGAATAGTCTTTGGAGATCACCCATACATTGCAATAGCAGTAGCAAATAAAGGTGGAAATATTGGTGCTTATACTCAAGTATTAAAACTAGTAAACCACATGAATGACATAATGAATGAATATGACGAATATTTAAAAGCAAATTAAAACTGACTACAAAGTCAGTTTTATTTATTCTTTAGAGGAATAATATAATTTGAACATTTACTATCTTCAAATACTAAAATACCTCCACTACTTTTTATAATTCTATTAATCGGAATATTTTCTTTAGAAACTGTTAAGTTTATTTCTTTCTTATCATCAATAACATTTAATAAATTTTTAAAAAGAATAGTTCCATAACCATTTCCCCTATATTTCTCTAATATATGAATATTTAATTGATTATCTTCATCCTTCTTTATAAAACCATATCCAACAATCTTTTCATCTTTCAAAGTATAAATTAAAGTATTTTCAACCTTATAATTAAAAAGATTTTCAAACTGATTCTTATCTATTTCTACAAACTCCATGATTCTTTTTTCTCCTTAAATTCTTCACTTATTTGAAATTCAGAAATGTCAAAAAAATTAGTAATACTATTTTTAAATTCAATAAATCTAGCAATCTCATTATATAATTGATTAAAATAATTCATCAAAAAATCACTAAGGCTCTGATTATTTTCTACGTACTTCGCCATTTTCCATAATATAGAAACATCAAGACCTCTACTCATCAAAACCTCCGTCGTATAAAAAATTAATTCTTCATCACTAAGAATTCTTTTATCATTTGTCTTATCATCAACTATTCTTATCTTACCAGTCTTTCTATAACTATCATCCAAATCAGAAGAAATATATAAATTAGAATCAACTATCTTCAAAAGAAAAGCACAATATGTTTTAACCCTATCTAACTTTTTTGTTATAACAGATATTTCATATTTTCTTTTAAGTTCTTCTTCACTTAATAAACCTCTATTTTTATCAAATAAATAATGAGCTCTCAATATTGTAAATCGATGCATCCCATTAGCATCAATAAAGTATTTTCCTTCTGCTACTTCTTTTACTTTAATAGGTTCAATGTTAAATGACTGATTTAATTTAGACACTACTTCATCACTACTATACTCCATCATTCCTACACTACGAGAATGATATCCATCTCCGTTACTATCAAAAAATTCACTAATACTTTCAAATAAATCTTTTCTTAGAGGAGAATCATATCCAAGTACATCAGCAATACTGACTATACCAGCACTTTCCTCATCATATAATGCTGCAACTTCAAGAGAACTATCCACATCCTTAGGTTCAATAATTTCTCTATCATTTACTGACATCATATCAACATCATCTAAAGTTAATCCATTTCTTTCAAAAAATTTTAAAGTATCTTCATTATAAAAATAAACACTTGGTCTTTTAAACAACATAACAACCTCTACTTAATAAAGCCATTTTGAACAATCTTAGATTCATTTACCACCATAAACGCTTCTTTATCAACATGTCTTATTATTCTTTTTAAGTCTTCTAAATTTCTACTATTTAAAGTAATAAATAATATATTATTTTTTGTATTATTAAGGCCTTTTTCCGCATTAACAACAGAAACTCCAAAACCTTCTTGACGAATCTTAGCAATATTTTCAGCACTAGCTTTACTAGTTATAACTTCTACACTAATTAAGGAATTAATAAATGTTTTAGAAATATATGTTCCCAATATGGTACCAGTTGCATATCCAGCACTATAGGAAATAACAATCCACATACTTTGTATGTCTGTATTTAGAGCTTCTTTAACTACTAAAAACCATATAAATACTTCAAAGAATGCTATTACTCCCGCAAACAATGTTTTTCCTTTAACAATATAATTGGTCTTTATAGTCCCCAATGTTACATCAGCTATACGTGCAAAGAATATTTTTAAACACAATAATAGTAATTCCATTTTAACCAAGTCCTTTAATAATAATTATTAATAGTATAACCAAGATAACTGCGATTATAAAAAGTAAAGGTTTATTTGTTTTCTTTTTCTCACTATCATATGAATTACTCTTATAAAATGCTGTATCTTTATTTCTATATTGATTCCACCTTGGATCCAACATTTCTTTCATTTCCTTTTGTTGTGATATTGGTATCATTCTTCCACAACCTGGACAAACCCCACCACTAGTAGGTAAAGCTGCTCCACAATACTTACAATTCATATACTCTCACCCTATTTTAATTTTAGCACGAAAAAAGATTAGTTTAAATACTAATCTTCATTATAATCTTCAATATAATGATCACCCTTATGAGGCTCTTCTCTTAATAAATCATTATAATCTTGCTGACGCAATGCCTCATATACCATAATAGCTACTGTATTAGATAAATTAAGAGCTCTTACCTTATCAGTCATTGGCATTCTCATACAAGTATCTAAATGAGGCTTTAAAATATCTCTTGGTATACCTGTAGATTCCTTACCAAATACAAAATATATATTTTCATCACTATTACTATAATCAAATGATGTATGTGGCTTATGACCATATCTTGTTAAAAAATAAAATTTTCCATTATCTTTATTCTTAGAATAAAAATCATCCCAATTTTTATAAACAACATATTCACAATTGTCTATATAATTAACACCACTTCTTCTAATATATTTTTCATCTAAAGAAAAACCTAATGGCTCTATCAAATGTAACTTTGTATTAGTAGCTACACAAGTACGCATTATATTTCCTGTATTCCCAGGTATCTCTGGTTCAAATAAAACAACATTTATCATAACAACACTCCTATTAAAAAAGACCTATTGGTCTTTTATTCTTTCACAATATTATTAACATCTAATAATTTCTGAAAATCTCCAACATTCATAATATTATTATCGTTTCTAGTTATAATGTCAAGAGCTACTCCATCTTTATAATATATTATAGTTGGAAGTTTAGTAACTTTTTTATCTTGTAATTTCAAAGTTTCATTTAACTTATCAATATAATTTTCATCATCTTTAATAGACGTAACATTTAAATAATAAATTGAATCATTAAGATTGTAATCTACTATTAAATCTTTTATTTCTTTCTCCATATTATAAATTTCTTCAGACCCAGTATAACTTACATAAACATAGTAAGATGCAGGAGCCTCAGAAAAAATATCTTCTACTTCATCCAAACTTCTTATTTCATTAGAAATAATTTTCTCTTTTACCAAATATGAGGTTGATATTTTATTTTCTTTAAACACATTATACCAAGCAAAACCATACCAAGTAAGTAAGACTATACCACAAATGATAATTATTGAGATAACATAATTTTTTAAAGGAACATATCGTTCGTTCTTTATTAATTTACTCATGGCATCATAACCTTTCTATATCTACATTTTAACATATAATATAAGTTTATGCACCACCTTTTTATATTATTTCTGGGTTATTTTACTATATCATTTTTTTTAGTTTACATATTATATTTTAGGAGGAATATATTATGTTTTTTGAAAATATTATATTTGATATGAATGATAATAAAAATAGCATGAATCCTAAAATTTTTAATGCCAAAGAAGGATTTATGCATGGTAACATGTTCAAAAACGAATATGAACCATATAAAAATTATAAAGTTGCGGAACTTGTTAGTTCTACTGAGAAAGGAAATCTTCTTTTAAAGATTTATGAGTACGATTTTGCTCTTAATGATTTATCTCTTTATTTAGATATACATCCTGAAGATAAAAATTTATACAATTTATTTAAAAAATATACGGAGGAACAACGTGCTTGCATTGACATGTATGAGAAAAAATACGGTCCACTTGAAATAAATGACTCACCATATGATTCATATATGTGGGAAAAAGGGCCATGGCCTTTTGAAGGAGGGAATGTTTAATGTATAAGTATGTAAAAAAACTTAACTACCCTGTTAATATTAAGAAAAAAGATTTAAGAATGGCTAAATATGTTATTACTCAATTAGGAGGATATGCAGGAGAACTTGGTGCTGCTCTAAGATATTTTAGTCAAAAGTTTACAATGCCAGACGATAAAGGACGTGCACTTCTTAATGATATAGCTACGGAAGAACTAGGACATTGCGAAATGATTGGAACAATCTTCTCTCAATTAGTAGCTGATGCAACTTTGGAAGAAATGGAAGCAGCAGGATTAGGATCTTATTTTACAGATCATAAAAAAGGGGTATACCCAATAGATGCTTCAGGTGTTCCATTTAATGCTATGGTCTTTGCATCAACTGGTAACCCATTAGTAGACCTTTCAGAAGATTTAGCTGCTGAAATGAAAGCGAAAGCTACTTATGAAAATCTAATAGATTTAGCAACAGATGAAGACTTAATAGCTCCACTTCTATTCTTAAGACAACGTGAAGTAGTACATTTTAATCGCTTTAAAGAACTTTACGACTATTATAAAAATAAATATTAGAAAATTAAAACAGGATTCAAATCCTGTTTTTTATATATTTTAAAAAAAGAAAAAAGACCAAAAGGTCTTTTATTAACTAAAGTCTATTAAACTTAGTGTTTTTCTTAGCCATTGCAATAGCACCAACAGCAATCAATGCACCAGCAGCTAAGACAGCATACGATGTAAATGCACCTGTATCTGGAGCTGGAGTAGGATCTTCTGGTTTTTCAGGTGTTACAGTTGGTTTAGGAATATTTACCTCTATCTCTTTACATTCATATTTTGGATCTGCAGGTTTACATTTATCATCATCTGGATTACTACTACAACTAGTATTATCATAATCCTCCTTTTCAGGAATTTCCCAAAGCATATAACAAATTTCGCCACATTCATGAGTTCCTTCAGGAGCTTCTAAATGAACTTCAAAAGAACCAATTAACCCAACACCTGAAGATGCTTGGGATGCAGATATACCAGTAGTTACTTGATGGCCTAATTTCATTGTATTCAAATTAAACGCTTTAGATGTCTGAGTGTTCTTTGTATAAAATAAAGTACACTTAAAATCTAAAGGCTTCTCTACATTAATACCAAGACTATTATTCGACAACTCACCCATAATACACTTAAAATTTTTCATTGAAGTTGGAGCATCGCCAGGAATTTTTTCATTAGCAATACTATTTGGAGAATGGTCAAACATTGCTGTTCCTGCTTTACCATTTCCTATACCATCATTAACATATGCTGCATCAAGTCTTAAATGTTTAGTTGTAAACACTTGAACAGAAAAACCATCAACTTCTTTTAAACCTTCAGCTGAGTCTTTTTTTAAAGCACCAACCAGATAACATCTTGCAGTTGCACCGTTTTCTGTTAAAGAAGCAGGTTCACAAACCATATCCATCATTCTTTTACTACTACCATTTAGCACAAAAAGTGACTCTTTAGCAATATCTTCAGCATTTGCAATACCAACAAAAGCAAAACTAAATACACCAAATAATGCTACTAATAATAAATTTTTTACTTTTTTCATAACACATCTCCTATTTTATATTCTTCCTTACTATAATAACATTATAACATGATTTTCGATAATGTGTAGATTTTTTTTCAAAATGTGTTATCATATATAATATAGGAATAATAAATGTAGGTGAAGTTTATGAAAAAAATAGCAATATTAATTAACAACAACGTCCTAGTTTTCAAGTATAGAACTAAAAAACTTGCAGAACCAAACCTATTGAATACAAATGTAATTTCAAATAATGAATTAGTTTTTAGTGATGAATATTTACAAAACAATGTAAAGCTAGTCAGTTTATTCATTCGTGATCTTGCAGAAGAAAGAAACATTGATGAAATAAGTGTAAGCAACAATGCTTTATGTACTTTAATTCTAGATATAATAAAAACAATCCCTAACATAAAACGTCTTACTATTACAGAAGATGAAAATCTAGCATACTCTCTTTGTGAACTGTTATGTCAAACAAAAAATATCAAACAGCTAGATTGCTATGGAATTCCAGAATTTATGATTGAGACTTTAGACAAAAGTGGAATATCTGTCAACTCACGTAATGAAGTATTATTTACAAGTAATTTTATGGCAGACAATAATCTTATTTCATTTTCTAAAATATATTACAAAACAAACATTAGGATTGGGGAAAACTTAACAACTGAAGATTTTAACGATATAAAAACATTCATCGCTATAAATAAATATTTAAAAATAATTCATTTCGATAAATATTCTATAGAAAGCATAAAACAAGTTATAAATATTTTAAAAGATGCGAAGAAAAAAAACATCTCAATACAAATTCATGATGATATTGAAGGAGATGAAGACATCTCTGAACTAAAAACAATAAATAAAGAACTTAAAAAATCAAATAAAATTAGAATTTCCTTAGTTTATTCAGAGGACTATCTCGAAAAAAATTATCTTCAACAAATAATTTTTACTACTTTAAAATTTTGTGCGGTAATTATTTTTGCTATAGTTGCTTCAGTCCTAGGATACGTTTTATATAATAACTATCAATCAGAATTAAAAGTAAACACTATAATGAAAGAAATAAATAACATTATAGAACCAGTTGAACCAGGTAGCGACCAAGAAGAGGAAGAATTTATTGAAGAAGATAATATGGGAATGATAAATTCTTATCATAAACTGTATCAAGTAAACAATGACATGGTTGGATGGCTTACCGTCGCTGGAACCAAAGTAAACTACCCTGTTGTTAGAGGAAAAGATAATGAATACTATTTAAGTAATAATATCTACAAAGAAAAAGATTACAATGGTTGGGTCTTTATGGACTATCGTAATAATATAGATATTCTAGATGATAATACAATTATCTACGCTCACAATAGATATACAAGTGGTGTAATGTTTGGAACATTACCTAATATTCAAAAAAATAGTTGGTTAAGCAATAAGAATAATCACTACATCACATTTAATACTCTATACAAAGAACAAAAATGGAAAATATTCTCTATATATAGTGTTGATGTCACAAGTGATTACCTATTTACCATCTTCCATGAAGATAGTGATAAACAAAATTTTATCGACATGTTAACTGAAAGAAGTGAATATGATTTTTCAACTAAAGTAACTACAAAAGATAAAATACTTACTCTATCAACATGTTTGGATAACAATCAAAGATTTGTTGTACATGCAGTACTAGTAGATTAATAAATTTAAGAAGGCTTAAAATTGTTTAAGTCTTCTTATTATTTTGTTATAATAATATAAGATAATATGGAGGGGTTAATATGATAAATGACCTAAAAACAATTTTGGCAAACATTATTGAAACTACATTATATAAGACAACAAAGTTAAATAAAAATCAAAAAAATGATTTAAAGAAAATAAAAGAATATTTACGTTCAAGTGAAAATATTATTGAAGACATTAGAACATTAATTAGTACACGTAATAATGAATCATATTTTGCCTACGATAAATACATAACTGATTTTTTTATTGAAAGCCCTATTTCGACAAAACTAGAAGTTCTTAATAATCAATCTGAATATGAAGACATTTTCAAAAATGAAGAAATTTATATAAACATATGGAACTCTCTTAATATTAAAGAAAAATGTGATTATCTAAACAACAAAAAGAAATTTACTGATATTGATATTAATATAATAAATAATGCCGTTTCTTCATCTGGTAATTTTAAAGAAAATATTATTCTAAGTGAAATTCTAAATAATGAAGAAATCAGAAAAAAAATCCCTGCTTTCTCTATCAATTTAAATTACTCTTATAATATACTATCTTTAATACACTTAAATGATTATGAAATGTGTCATATTCTAACTAAAAGTTCTTATACTAAATTACTATTAAAAAAATGCAAAACATTTGACGATTTCTATAACCTATATACAGGAAATAAAAAAATATATAATTTACTATCCAATAATAGTTTAACTTTCAACAGTAAAGATAGCGAAACAATCTATAACTTTATATTAGAAAATCCTAACTTTATTAGTAAGTTCAATAACAAATATCAAAATTTATTTGGTCTTCCAGAAGTAATCAAATTAAATAATCTAAAAAATTTAGATGGCGACGCTAAAAGTACTATAGCTAGTCTTCTATATAAATTCAATGAATCGAATGCTGATACATATTTCAGTGAAGATAATTTAAGAGAATGTGCAAAACATAGTATTACTGTATATCCATTCGATAATCTAAGTAAAGAACTTCAAACAACTATTTTCAATACATATTCTCTATTTAACAGATTTATTGATACAATTATGATTGAAGCAATTAATAATAACTTTGCTGAAGAAGACATCGTTAATATACTAAGAAATGATACATTCATAGATGAAATGAGCTCTTATGCTATCGAACTACTCTTAAATAAATTAAGTTTCAAAGCATCATTCAACATGCTTCAAAGAAAAAATATTTTTAATAAAATAAATAATTTAAATGTAAAAATAGATAACAAAGATACTATATTTATTAAAGGCTTCTTAGATAGTCCAATCTTAGTATTTAAATCAGAGCATAATATGATTTATGAAATGCTAAAAACTATAAGTAATGAAGAAACCAACTACTACATAACTCTTCCATATATCATAAACAATTTAAGCAATTATGAAGTAATAAATCTTGTAACAGAAAAAAACTTAAAACTTAAAGATGTTCTTGCTAATGAAGAATTAAAACTAAAACTAAAATCAACTGACATTATATCTTTAATAGATAAAAGTTTCCAAAATAACGTTGACTTAACAATCTTTAAAGATAAAGATCTTTGTAAAAAGATATTTAATTTAAAAGATAGTGATCTAGATACATTAGACATTGACGAAGTAAATTATTTGTTTGAAACAATTCGTATGAAATCAATTCTTTCAAAACAAGAATCTAAAATTACCGTTTCTACATATAAAGCTGTTATATCTTCATACCTACTGTTAGGTTTAGACAACACTTTAAAAATAGTCAACAATGGTAACAAAGATATAACCTTAGACGAGATAAAAAAACTTCAAAATATTGTAGTAAATGAAAAAATTCTTATTTTTAAAGAAAACAACTCTTCAATTTTTCAAAACATGGCTAAAAAACTATCTACAAATCTTCATAAAATTGAAACTTGTACCGATATTAATGAATTTGCAACAAGAATAAGAAAGAACACTTATATAGACAATATAATTTATCTTATGCTAGAAAATAATTTTGATTCATATAATAACATTATTGAAAAATTATATAGTTACGTAAAATATTATAGTTATGATGAATTTGCTTCTCAAAAAGAAATATACGATTACACTAAAGAATTTACATGTAGTTTTCTCAACAAGAAATTTGAATATTTCAACAATGAATTTGAAGCTGTTATCTTAAAAAATTTCAAGGTACTTGAAAATGTTATATACAACAAAAGAAAAGAAATAGGTAAAAACTACTTAAATAATTTAAAATTTAAATTATTTGTAAGAGCTTTAACAGATCCTAATAAAGAACAATACAAAAACTATTTTAAAGAATCTTATCCATTAGAAAGCATCAAAGAAAAATATATAAAATATCTAGCGAATAACGACGTTGACTTCGAAAGTATTCTAGAACATGTTCTTATTCCATCTGCTAATAATCGCTTCGACAAATTTAATTGTCTAAATAAACTTGGTATTTTAAAACCTAAAAATACTGACGAATATAATCAGTATCTTAATGATTTAAAATATATTACTGAAATTAACTTTAAATTAGATAAGTACAAAGAAAAATACAATACAAGCGAACTAATAAGTATCATGAATTATATTTGTTATGGAACAAAAATTTCATTTAGTATAAGTAAAAAAGAACAAAAAGAATTTAACAAGCTATCTCTAAATATCCCAAATTTAAATGGTGAAATATACATAGATAAATCTGCTTTAAAGTTTATCTACAAAGATAATATGGATATTTATAATATTGAAGAAATAATAGAATATAATAATTATCTTGAAATTCTTGATAACATTTTGAAAAAAACTAAAAATTATATAAATCGTAATATGGATGAAGAAAAAATAAAAAATTCTTTTTCACATGATTATTTTAAAGCAATTAATACAGATGATTATCAATTCCCTATCACTAACAAATACTACGAGCCTAAAAAACGTGTCTTATCTCTTCAAGATATTGAAACAATCTTTAATGGATATGACCTAACGAATTATGAACCACTAGATGAAACACTTGAAGATTTCTTATTTACTAAAAAGAACTTAATAATGGTTGTTGACGGATACTATAATGGTATAGTTGATAATTTAGGTATAATAATTTCTAAGTGGTCAAAAATCAAAAACTACATTTCTACTTTGAATATTGACCTAGAAAATATCACTTTAATAGGAATAGAAAATATTTTAACACTTCTGAATTTCGAAGATAATCCTTTAGGAAAATCTCTAGGTAAAGAAGCAATTAAAACTATTTACGAAGAAGCGTATTACGAAGTAAATGATTTAAATACAAGAATTAATATGTTAGTAGATTTAAAATATAATTCTTACAAAAAAATAACAAGTTCTATACCATATTTATGTTACAAAGATGATACATATAAAATCGAAATAATGGATTCATACAACAATGACATCTTTGTATCTCTAAACAACTCTCTATATAAAGTCGGTGCTATCGGTAATGATTTCTTACACTATTCAATTCTTAATAAAAATGGTCTTCAAATAGGTATTTATAAAGATAATATTCTTGTATCCAAAATTTTAGGAGTAAGAAATGGTAACACAATTTATCTTAACTCTTTAGAAGGAGAATCAGATTCTAATTATAATGAACTACTTCGTTTATTTGCTAATGAATTAATAAGTATAACAAGAGATGATCGTGAACCAATAGAGTTTATAACTATAGTTAATAATGACAAATATAGCAGTCGTAATGGGTTAAAAATAGATACAACTATGTGCTCTTCAATTAATAACCCTATTAACAAAGTATATTATGATTTTGAAGAATTTGCTGAGCAACCTAATCTTCTTAATCCTAATAATATTTATACAAATTATGAAGATAATATAAGTACTCTTTTAGCTAGTAGTAATATTGTAGATAAAAATAATTTTAAATATTATGATGCAGATTCTAAATACTATCGTCGTCGTAATAACGTTATAAAATTAAGTAATAATATTGGCGAAGAATATTTAACTAAAATAGATACTATTCTTTATTTATGTAAGAAAGAAGACGATTCTATTAACATTGATGACATTATCCTAAGTTCTATGAAAACAATATATCTTGGAGATGACTATTGTCTTCTAGTAACTGAAAGAAACAATATACTAAAATTTATTCTTCCATATGATGAACGTGCTCCTAAAGAAGTTGATTTAATTATTGAAACAATCGAAAAAGACCAATAAGGTCTTTTTTATTGCTTTTCTACATATTGTGATATTATTCTAAAATTATCATTTATTCTCTCATCTTGATTATTTATAGCAATTGCTTTCTTAATATTAAGTAATGCTTTTTTATATTCTCCATTATAAAAACATGCTACAGATAATAAATCATATATTGTTTCATTCCAAGCCTTTTCTTCATTAATATAAGTAACTGGCTTTTCTTTAATTTTTAAAGCCTTATATAAATATTTCTCACTATTTTTATAATCTTCGATTGTAGAATATAAATACCCTAAATCAAAATAAGGTTCTCTTAAGTAAGGTGCTTCTTTTATTGCTCTTTCATACCACATAATTGCTTCTTCTATATATCCTTTATGAAAATAAGAATAAGCGATGTATCTCATTGAAGCACATCTTTCATCTTTCCATGTTGCTTTTGGTAATAACAGATGTTTATGTAATGTTTCAATTGCTTTATCCCATTTCTCATAATACATATATTCTCTTCCTAAATAATGCATGTTACGATCATCTAATGGGTCTTCTTCAACTGATAACTCTAGTAATGGTAAATAAGAAGAACGTCCTTTTGTATAATCCTGATAATGATTCAAAGTAACATTAGGAATAAATACTTCATTCTCCTTAGTAACACAAGTTAAGACTTCATGAACAGGATGTGTCCACGTATAGTCATTCCTTGAATGAATCTTATTTAAATAAAAAGTAGTTCCTGGTTTACCATATTCATCAAAGCTCCAATTATATAAATATCTACCTCTTGTTACAGATGAATTCCATATTTTCTCTACATTGTCTCTCCATCCTTTTAAAAAAACTTCATCTAAATCCGTACAAACACAAATATCAGTATCTTTACTAACATAATCCAAAGATTTATTACGTGCTACATCAAATCTCCATGGAACAATTTTCTCTTCATATACTTTTACTTTAGGATATTTTTTTAACATTTTAACTGTATTATCTGTTGACCCTGTATCCAAAACAATAATCTCGTCTGCTTCTTTCATAGACTCATACCATTGTTTTACATTCTTTTCCTCATTTTTAGTTATCGCATAAACCGACACTTTATATTTTGACATTTTATCACCTGATATATTTTATGTAAAAAATTTATTAAATTGCCAATAAAAAAACTTCTAAGGTAAAATCCTAAGAAGCTTTTTACTATTATGGTGTCGTCGGTCCAGTTGGTCCTGTTGGGCCAGTAGGTCCCGTAGCTCCAGTTAATCCTGTTGGGCCAGTTGGACCTGTTACTCCTGTAGGTCCCGTAGGCCCTTGTGGAATCGTCAAATCTAATACAAAGTTAGGCGCTACACCACTAATTGTTGCAGTAGCTGCACTACCAGGTGCTCCTGTTGTTACTGTACCAATTGTTATAGTAGGAGTAGCTCCAGTTGGACCAGTAGGTCCTGTCGCACCAATTAATCCAGTCGGACCTGTTGGTCCAGTTAAACCCGTTGGTCCTGTTGGTCCCGTTACACCAGCTAATCCTGTAGGACCAGTAGGACCTGTTGCCCCTGTCAAACCTATTGGACCAGTAGCACCTATTGGTCCTGTTGGTCCTGTAACTCCTTGTGGGCCAGTTGCACCAGTATTACCTTGAACTCCTTGAGGACCTGTTGGACCTATTGCTCCAGGTAACCCTTGAACACCTTGAAGTCCTTGAATACCTTGAGGTCCTGTTGGGCCTGTAGCACCAGTAGGTCCTGTTGGACCGATTGGACCAGTTACCCCACCAGATGTCTGCTCTCTAAAACCACAACAACATCCAGATGATGGATGATTCTTACTAAAACAATTAACTTTTCTTCTTGCTTCTTCCATTAAACAATTATTATTCATTTTTATACCTCCTCATTATAGTTTATGAAAGCAATAAAAAAAGGACTATTCTATTTTAGAAAATCCTTCTCTTATTAAATAATCATTTATATGTTCTAATTGACTATAATTACTTCCAATAGTAGACACAGACTCTTTAAATGTTATTGTTTTTTGTGAATCATCTAACACATAATTTACTTCTCCACTATATGTTTTACTTGCTTCATTATACTTATCTTCATTTTGATAGTAATAAATAATCTGATGTGTTCCACTTATTAAAACTCCTGAATTAAAATGCAATTCATAAGACTCAGTCGTTTCATAACCTGTATTAAAGTCAAAATCCGTTTTTCTAAGATAAGTAACTACATCACCTTGAGCTTCTATAACCAAGTTAGCTCTTTTTGTAGTTGTATTCCCAAATCCATCTGTAGCAACGATATAGACCACATAAACTCCACTAGTTTTATACTTATTAGGAGTATCTGTATCTTGGAAAGCATAATTACAACCGCTATGATCTCTACAATTTTCTACAAAGTTAGAAGCATCATAAGAATTACCTTCTATGATATGAACATCTCTTATTTCTAGCTCTGGATCCGTTCTATCAAGAATTGCTATTGTACCAGTCTTTTTTATTTCTTTTTTCTGACCTTCACTATTCTTTAATAAACCTCTGTCTAATTTAGTATATGTAACTTCAAAAGTATATTCTCCAGGTACCTCTACAACAACATTAGATAAGTCTATAGAATATAAATGCTCATCTATAATATCTCCAACTCCTGGCTTTACATAACTGCTAACTCTAATTGGTAAAGCACCACCAACCTCAACTTCTACTCTTAAAGGAACGAAATCCTCGTCAGTAGGATGATTTTTATACCAATAATAAAAAGCACCCAGGAAAATAATAGCAATCAAAGATGCTAATGACATACGATTTTGAAACTTCTTAGCTGCTTTTTTATTAGTTTTATCTTTTTCCTTTTTATTTTTTTTACCTTTATTTTTTATTAGTTCTTTTTTTCTTTCTTCAATATCTATTTGCTGAGGTACTCCTGCTGTTGATGTCATTCTCGCTTCACCATTTCCATCAACTAAAGCAATTAAAACAGCACCATCACCTTTTAACATATTTTCTTTACTATTTAATTCTATAGCATTCTCTGAATCAGAAGAATCTTCAAATTTCGGAATAATTGCCGACAAATCAACTCTTTTTTGTGTTCCATCGTCATCCTCATCTAACATTGTTGGTGTAATTGTATAAACTTCTTCTTTATC
Source organism: uncultured Bacilli bacterium (assembly GCA_949425635.1). Taxonomy (GTDB): domain Bacteria; phylum Bacillota_I; class Bacilli_A; order RF39; family UBA660; genus Coprovivens. Next base: position 42,260 of record CASPWD010000007.1, read on the forward strand.
ATTAATACGTTCCTGCTCTGGTTTCTTTGGAGGACCATAATTCATATAAATCACACCCTTCTTCTTATTCTTTATAGACTTATCTACTATTAATAATATACACTTTTTTAGCACTTTTTTCAATATAAAAAGCACCCATTAAGGGTACCTTATATTTTTATTTAGAACGACTCTTCAATTCTTCGCTTACATCTTCTAAGTCAAATTCATATAATACATCAGAATCTCCTGCATTAGGAACTCTTATTTCAATTTTATAATCTTCTGGTCTAATCTCTCTGTCATCTTTAAATGCAACTGTTTGTTCTTCCGCTTCCGCATCAATCGTAGAGGAAGTTCTACTACGATAATTTTCTTTATTAACAAGGCTTAATTTTGCATTTAATTGACTCAATTTCTCTCTTAAATCTTGACTATATTTAATCTTTATACCATTTTTAATTAATGAAACAGTTACAGCATCGCCAGTAGTAATAATATTCTTAGCTTTAGTGGCTATTTGTTGTTTATCCCTTGGATTAAATGTTAAACCTCTTTGAACAATATTTACAGTTGGCTCTACATCTGGTGCATCTGTTTTCTTTTCCTCAGTTGGTCCTGAAACTTCAGGCTCTGGCATTTTCTCGCTTTGACTTAAATCTGCTTCAACAGAGTTATTTATTTTATTTTCAAACTCTTGAATATTAACTAATGCAAGAAGAACACCATTTCTATTTTCAATTATTCCTTTTTCACTTAATGATTCTATTGCTTTTTCAACTTCTTCAATAGTATATCCATAAGTTTTCATCAAATAATTTTTAGCTACTGCTTGGAAAACGACTTTTCCATTAGAATAATTTTCTACAAAATACATTCCAACATTTCTTAAACAATCTAACGAAATTTCTGTATTATCTTTTTTCTTATTTACATAAGCAGAATATATTTCTGGAACTAAGAAATCATAAACTTTATATTCAACTGGTATCTTATTAATTTCATCATTTGTTAATGAACAGACCTCTGCAACATAATTTATGACAATTTCATTCCTATTAGGATCAAATACAAGTCTTAAACCTTCAAAACATTTATATAAATTAGTTATATTACCTAATATAGTTGCTAACTTAGCGTCAAAAGAATCCTCTAACACATCATTTTCTGTAATTGAAAATTTTAAACGATCAATATCAGAATATAATCTATCTAGATAATCTGGTTTTTCTACAACTACAACTCGATCATATTTACTCTCATAATCATTAACAATACTATCAATATAATCAGGCTCATAATATTTCTTTAGTTCGTTAACCATATCTAAAATTTCAGCAGACAACATATATCTAGTAAGTGAACTATTAAAATTAGTCCTTAAGTTAAATACCTTCTTGTTAAAATCTTCTTCTAGAGCTTTTTTTAACTCGTCGAAAAGTGTTACGTAATCACCTTTCTTTTCTGCTGGATTTAAACCCTCATTATTAACTATATTATTCTCTTGTACTTGACGTAATCTTTCACGAATTTCTTTTTTATTTTCTCGTCTTTCTTGTAATAGAGAAACAATATCAATTGAACTATTTTTAGCTTCACTAACTAAACGACGACCTACTAAAGAATTTTGTGAATCAATAAAACTCATTAAATTTTGAATTTCTAGATTGATAGCATCTAAGTTATCAGGATTTTCCCTTCTTAGTTCCGCTAATTCAAATATTCTATTTTCAGCTTCAACAATCATAAGATCATGTTGACCAATAAAGTCATTCAGATTTCCACTAAATTTAACGTCATGGATTTTAGCTTCCTTAACTTCTGGAATACTTAAAATAAATTTATTATATTTTTGTTTAAAACCTAATCTTTCTTTAGACAATTCAATCTTTAAATCAATTAATTTTTGATCTAGAGATTTTGCTTCTTGTTCTAGTTCAATTGCTCTTTTGGCTTCTAATGGATTAACAAAGTTCATTATAGCTTGCGATTCTAAAACAGCATTTATCTCATTTAATAAAGAAACAATATAATTAACTTCTTCAACTTTTTCTAAATAGGCTTGTACTGCTTTCTCTTCGTTGTCTAATTCAGGTTCATCTTCACTATCAGCTAGTTTAGGTTCAGGAGTACTTTCAGATGGTTCCTGTTGAACTGGACTTTTTGGAGGTTGAGGTAATGGTTCATTACTTTTTTTAGACTCCTCAATTTCCTTCATAGCTTCATCAGAAATTATTTTAATAGAATATTGTTCGATTGCTTCATTATTATAAGTAATAACTAGCATTTGTTTATCTAAATCAAAATCGATGTTTTTTATAAATTCACCAGTTTTAGGATCGTTTTTTAAATCTTCAATTAATACTTTAATATTATTAACTGTAGCTTCAAAAGTAGAAACTAAATTTTCATCTTTAGGATCCATTTCTCTTAATTCTGAAATGCCAGTATTAGAAACCCTTTCAACTAAGTAATTCATTACAAATTTAATAAATTCTCTACCATACTTATCAGAAAGACCATTATCATAAGATGTTTTAATTTCTCCAATTATTTCATTTTTCTCTTGTGAACTTAAAAGATTGAATCTTTCATCATGAAATAACTTCCATAGTTCTTCATCAATTGAATCAAAATCACTATAACGTAATTCTCTTATTTGGTTCTCTATTAACTCAACATATTTGGCAGCTAACAAAGAAACCTCTTCTTTAAATTTTTCTCTTTGTTGTTCTTCCTCAGCATTGCTAGAACTAGGTCCTGTTGGCTCACCTTTTTTATCAGCCATTGCCTTCACAACTTCATCCATAACAACTTGTTGTTCAAAACGTTTCATTATTGCTACAGGGAAATCTATTTCTAACCTTTGACTTTGTTCATCGAAACTAACCTTAATACCACATTTTTCTCCATCAGCTTTCATTCGTCCGATTAAATCCATCAAACTACTATAACGCTCTTCGAAAATTGGACTATCATAGCTCTTTGAACTTAATTGAGTTAAAACAACTTGTAAGTCCTCAGCGTAATCATGTATGAATTCATATACTTCAGTACCGAATTCCCCACGTAATTCTTCATCACATTGTTTCTGTAAATTGTTTTCAATCTCTTCTTTTACTTCATCAGATAATTCTTTCTCACCATTTTTTAAATCTTCATATTCTCTTAATAAAAGTCCCAACTCATCGTCGTATGAAGAAAATTCTATAGAAAGATTTCTTAATTTTTCTTTAATTTCAGACATCTTTTTACCTAAAGTAATTTCATAACCAATTCTTACTGCTTCTAGATGAGCATCATTATTAGGTGTCTGTTCTTCTTTTTTTCTTTCTTCTGTAAATATCTTATCCAATTCTTGTTGTTTACTCTTAAATTTACTAAGTTCTTTTAAGAAATGTGGCAAATCAGCAAGTGATGTACCTAATGAATCAAATAATTGCTCATATTCTACAATAAGATTAGCTTCACTTTCGTCTAAAGATGCGGATATACTTCTAATTTTAACCATACTAGTAGCTATCTCACGATAAATTCTCTCCACAAAATCTTCTTCCATATATTTAAGATTATCATGTTCATAACTTCTACCAACTATATTTAAATATTTTGTTTTTAAATTATACAAATTTTGATCATGAGCTCCATATGTCCCAACTCTATATCCAGTTGGAGTAACTACATTACCCATTATTTTACTATTTAAAGTTGCTACAATTTTTGATGCTTCAGAATAATTTTCTTTTTCTAATTCGTTTACCAAATCATCATATAAAGCAGAAATTTCTGTAAAAAGTCGATTCATAGATTCTTCTTCTTGATGAATCTTCTCTTCTATTTCAATAATTTCTATTTCTTTATCAAACGATTCAAGTTCAGATTGTCTTTCGGCTAACTTTTGTTTAATCTCTTCGATATTAGGTAAATCAGTTCCTTCACTTAAAGATTTTGTATAGTTATTTATCATAGTTAAATACATCGTACGAACTTCATTATCTCTACCTAATTGATGAACACTTCTAGCAAAAGCCTTCATACCTTCGCTTTCGACAGTATCTACAGCTTTTTCGTCTGGAACATTAACTGGAGGCACTGGTGGCACTGGTGGTACTGGTACAAAAGAATCTGAAGGAGAATCTTCTAATTTTGGTCCAGTAAATTCACCAACAGGAGGAACTGGTCTTAATTGACTTGGTTCTAAATCACTTTCAAAAATCTCGAATTCTTCTCTCATCTCTTGTTCCTCCTTTAGCTCGTTATTTAAACTTTCTGCAACTTCATTTCTTCTACGACTTCCAAAGTTCAAAGCACGCTGAAAACCAACTTTTAAACCTTCAGCAATACGATTCTGTTTTCTCCTTATCTTCGCCATACTATATTCTCCTTCAACTTAAATTAAGCAACTAAACTCTTAATAAAATTAGATATTTTTTCCTTATCTGTTGGATTATCTATATCAACTAATTTATCATAACCTTCATTATCTTTTTCAACATAAGAAGCCAATATATCAACTGTACCATTCTCATTATCTAGCGAATACACTGCATATTCTTTGCCATCAATTTCGACAACAGACAAAAGCTCAGCTTCCATTATTTCCCCTGTTTCTATTTCAACTTGGAATTTTTGATTAGTATCTCCCATGAAATTCCCCTCCATACTATATTCTTTTTATTATATACGATAACATTATATCATATTTTATTTAAATTAACCATTATCTTTATTATAAACTACTCTAACTTTAGATAAATGTTTATATTTGATTATTTCCTCTTTTAAATCATCTTGCTCAAATAATAAAAGTTCAGAAAATTCCCATAAACTAAATGAAGATATAAAAGATAATATTTCTTTTAAATAAGAGAAAAAACCAAAGTAAAAATTTGAAAGGAAAAATAATAAAATAAAACCTATAATTCCACACGCCAAGAAAAATCTACTCTTTCTTTTTATAGATTTCAATTCCATTTCTTTTTCAATGCAAACCAAAGTAAAATGATTCTTTATAAGCTTTCTTACCAAAATTTTTTCCTCAGCATTAAAATTACTACTATGTATCTCTAAAACAAGCGGAAAATCTAATGGAATAAAAGCATTTTTCTTTTCTATTGCATCATAAAATTCTTGAGTTAAGCTTATATTACCTGAAATAGAAAACTTATTAGTTATACTTTCTAAATCATTTACCTTAAGCTCAATATAAGCTTCATCATCGTCTATTTTTAACTCATTTACTTGTTTAAAATGTTTAAACTTTTCTTTTTGATATTTTTTTAACTTTTCTGGTGATGACATAGCATTCCTACTTTCTTGTATTTTGATAATAATTTGTTTCAGCTAATTGCTCTGCTAAATACTCTAATTCTTCATCGTCACTATCTGTTTGATCAATCATATATAGTAATTCAGTCATACTACCACATTTACTTGTATCAATATTAAATCTATTAAGAGTACTTACTTGATTATCAGTTAGTAATAACCCATTATTTCTCGCTTTTAACATATTAGAATCACTATCACTAAGACCAACTAGTTCTTCAATTTCATCGTTTGTTAAGTCTGCCATAATTATTCTCCTTCCTTTACTAAAACACCTTTAGAATTTTTTACATAAATTCTTTTATTATTTTTATCTATTTTATTTCTTACTGCATCTTCTAAATCAATATCCAGCATTTCCGCAATTCCTAATGTAAATATAACTATGTCAGCCAATTCCTCATTTAAATCATCTTTCTTATTACGAAATGCATCAAAAGCTTCTGCTACTTCCCCATAAAGATAGCAAAATTCTCTATTTACATCATCTATTGGAAACCCCTTATTTATTTTATTTTGAAATACTTCTTTTTGTTTTGCTTTTAAATCTATCATATTTTCTACTCCTCTTTTACCATTATCAAGTATACCATAAATACAATTACTTTTCCTTAAATTAAATAGTTTTTTATAAATTTTATTTCAAAAAAAGGAAATCGCCTACCTATGTAGAATAATTATAAGTAGAGAGTTCTTTATTATTTAAATACATCATAGGAACTCTTAATTTAATTAGTGAATATTCTAAAACACAAAATCATGTAGTAAAGATGTAGCATTATTGTAGTCAAAATTATTTGCTAATACAACTATTATATGATAACATTATCTAAGAAATGGAGGTCTTAATTATGGCAAAAGAAATGAGCGCAATTAATATTCAAATTGATAGTGAAACAAAAAACGAAGCTACAACTATCTTAAACAATTTGGGTTTAAGTATGAGTACAGCAATTAATATTTTTTTAAAACAAGTTATTAAAAATGATGGATTACCATTTGAAGTCAAAAATCCAAAACCAAATCGCCGTTTAAGAAAAGCTATAAAAGAAGCAGAACGTATTGCAAATGATCCTAACCACAAAGGTTATAAAGATATGGAAGAACTAAAAAAAGCTTTATTATCAGATGATTAAATATGAAGTACATTATTCTAAAAAGTTTAAAAAAAGTTTAAGGAAAGCTTTGAAACAAGGAAAAGATATTGACAAATTACTCTACATTGTAAATTTAATTGCCAGTGAAGAAACACTTCCTGCAAAACACAAAAATCACAAATTGGTTAATGATAAATCATATAAAAATTGTTGCGAATGTCACATCGAACCTGATTGGCTTTTAATTTATGAATATATAAACGATAAATTAATTTTATTATTAATCGATACTGGAAGTCATAGCGAACTTTTTTTATTTTAAAATATTACTTCAATACTATATATTTTAATTCACTAATGACAAAGACAGGATTCTCTCCTGTCTCTTTTATTTTCTTAAATTTTCTATTGCTCTTGCCACACCAAGACGTCCATATTCGTAAGTTAAACCACCTTGTTGATAAGCAATATATGGCGCTCTAATTGGTCCATCTGCGCTAAGTTCAATTGATGATCCTTGTGTAAATGCTCCCGCTGCCATTATAACCTTATCTTCATAACCAGGCATATCCCAAGGCATAGGAAGAGAATTTGAATCTATTGGTGAAGCTGCTTGAATCCCTTGTACATACTTAACTAAATCTTCTTCATTTCCAAAGATAATATTTTGTACAATATCCGCTCTACAATCATTATACTTAGGTTCAACATTATATCCCATATCTTCTAATACTTTACTAGTTAATATAGCTGTTTTCATTGCACTACATACTACACTAGGAGCAAAAAACAAACCTTGTAAAATACTCTTATTAATTCCTAAAGTAGGTCCAACTTCCCTACCTTCTCCTGGACAAGTTAATCTTTCTCCTGCTAAGTCAACTAGCTCTTTCTTACCAGCAATATAAGCCCCATTTGGTGCAATTCCTCCACCTAAGTTCTTTATTAATGACCCAACCATAATATCAGCTCCAACGATTAAAGGGGTCTTACTTTCAACAAATTCACAATAACAATTATCAACCATTATAATAACTTCACTATCGACTTCACGTATTGCCTTTATTGCTTTTTCAACCTTATCAATAGTTAAACTCTTTCTTGTTGAATAACCTTTACTTCTTTGTATTTCAATTAACTTAACCTTATTATTTTTTAAATATTCCTTGATACCTTCATAATCAAAGTCATCATCAATCAAGTCAACCTGATCATACTTAACCCCAAAAGAAGCTAAACTACTATTATTTGGAACTATCCCAATTACTTCATGTAAAGTATCATAAGGAAGACCCGTAATAGATAACATTGTATCTCCAGGTCTTAAATAAGCAAACAATGCAACGGTTAATGCATGTGTCCCTGAAATAAACTGACTTCTAACCAAAGCATCTTCTCCATCTAACACTTCAGCAAATATCTTTTCAATATTATCTCTACCAAAATCATTATATCCATAACCAGTTGTACTATTAAAGAATCCTTCTGAAACATTATATTTATGAAAAGCACTTAACACTTTCAAAGAATTCATCTTACAATTCTTATCTATCTCTCTAAAAACTTCACTTAAGCTTTCCTCTTCTTTATCTATAAACTCTAAAGTTTCTGTACTTATTCCTAATTCATCTAACATTTAACATCTACCTCCATCAACTTTAACTATACTATCATTCATATAAGTGTTATTTGCTACAAAATAAACAACTTCTGCTATCTCTTCTGGCTCGGCAAATCTCTTAAGCAATATATGTTTACATTCTTCCTCTATATAATCTTCTCCAAGTTCCTTATTCATTTCGGTTCCAACCCAACCAGGTGCTACACTATTAACTCTTATAATAGGTGCATATTCTAAAGCAAAATTATGCGTTAAATTAATAACCCCAGCCTTCGAAGCATCATAATCCATACTATAAGGATAAAAAGAATCTATCCCGTTTGTAGATGAAATATTCACAATAGAACCACTTCCTTGTTCCATCATTACCTTACCTACATACTTACACATCAAAAAAGTCCCTATTAAATTAACATCAATAATTCTCTTAAAATTAGAAACAGTCTTATCTTCCAAAGTAGTATCAATTGCAATACCTGCATTATTAACTAAGTAATCAATTCTACCAAACTCATCTTTTGTTTGCTTAACTATCCTCTTTACATCGTCTTCTAAAGCTACATCACCTTTAAGTAAAAGAACTTTAACGTCTTCTTTTGCCTCTATCTCTTCCTTAACCTTTTTTGCTGCTTCATCATCATTAATATAATTGATAACAACATTACATCCTTTTTTTGCAAAATATAAAGATACAGCTCGACCTATTCCTCTACTTCCACCAGTTACAATTGCCACTTTTTTTCCATAAATATCATTCATAATAAGCCCCCTCCTTTAATAAAATTTATTATAGCACAGGTTTTATTTTAATGTTATAATAAGTTCAGGTGATCAAATGGAAACTTTAATTGGACCAGAGCAAAGACAAGAGCTAATTAATATAGGAAAAGAATTTGCCTTTGAAGGATTAGACATGCGTTATTTCAAAGCCAATAATGCTGATGAACTACGTCTTTTTAAAGAAGGATATCAAGAAGGTCTAGAAATAATGCGTCAAAATGCAACAAAGAATACCGAAGAAACAGAAGTTAGAAAAATTGCGTAAACTTAGGTTTACCTTTTTATTTGTCTTTTATTGTTTTCCATACATCAACATTCTTTTTATACTTAACGATCTCTTTTATAAATATTGATTCGTTACCAGTAGGACTTATTATATAAGTTCTATTTTTTGTTCTAGTTAATCCTACATAAAGTAATCTTCTTTCCTCCTCATAAGGATAATAATCATGACCTTTATTAACATATTTAATTATTTTTTCATCTTTAATCTTAGTAGGCATTCCAAGTAAACGATCTTCCATGTTAATTAATATAACATTTTCACTTTCTAATCCCTTCGACTTATGCATCGTTAAATATCTAAACTTTATATCTTTAAATATATAAAAACTATCATCTTGTTTAAATTCTCTATCTACATAAAACAAAATATCTTTATTATTTCTTCCTAAAACCATAATTTCTTTACAACCATCATTATTTAATTTTATTAATAAGTCCTTTAATGCCCTAACTTTATCATCTTTATAATAAATAACAATCGGTTTATCTAAATGTTTTATTGAAACTAATTTTTTCCTTTGCTGTGACTTATTCTTCATAACAAAATCTCCAGCTACATCAATCAACTCTTGCGGATTACGATAGGTATTAACTATTTGAAATACTTTAGCATTATGAAAATACTTTGTAAAATTAAGAAAAATATGTAAATCACAACCAGTAAATCTGTAAATAGACTGAAAGTCATCTCCCACAGCTAAAAATTTCGCTCCTGTTATTTTCATTAACTCACTAATCATATTAAATTTAACTATTGATGTATCTTGATACTCATCAACAATAATATATTTCCATTTCTTTTTAATTCCAAAACTTTTTAATACCTTAATACTCTTATTTATCATATCACTAAAATCAAGAGCTCCCTCTTTTTCTAATTCCTCTTGATAAAGTAAGTACACATTAATTATTAACAACATAAGTTCTTTATTACGTCGCCTATCTTTAATATTTAGTGTAAACTTGATTCTTTTTAAAATAGTTAAAAATTCTTTAACTTCATAATTATTCCCCTTAAATAAGCCAATAAATGTTCCAATCAATCTCTTTAAGTTTTTTACATCTTTTTCTGCATAATTCTTGCCTAATATTCTCTTCAAACTATCATTAAATTTTTCATTATTAGGTAAAACATTATCTATAAAATGATCGATTACTTCACTTAAAAAGTTATCTGGAGCAATCATATATTCAATACCATTTTGCTTCAAAATTTCTAATGCCAATTTATGAAATGTATAAATATTTATATCAAAGCTGTAATTTTTAGCAATATTTTTCTTCAAATTAATAGTCGCATCATTTGTAAATGATATACACAAAATATCTTCAGGTTTTACATTTAGTTCTTTAACTAAATAAACAATCTTCCCTATAATTGTCAAACTCTTACCAGAACCAGCACCAGCTACTACAAGGATGGCCTCTTCATCAGAAAGAACCACTCTACTCTGATAATCATCTAAAGGATAACCATTAATATTATCTAATATCTTACATTCTTTTCTCTTTTTATCTATGTACGTAATATTCTTTCTTTCACAAAATCTATCTAAATATTTATAATCATACAAAAAAGATTTCTCTTTACAAGAAACTTTTCTCTTCTTACCTTTTATTTCTTTATATAAGCTCTCATATTTTATTCTTAAAAATTCTATATCTGTTAAAGATATATACTTATTCTCCACATCATCATAAAAATCAGTTAAACGAATACATAAACCTCCTATTCACTTAACATCTTTCTAATCTCATCGTATAAATATGGTTTAAATTCTTCTATTAACATAGGTTTTCCTGTTGTAATTGAACTAAATACTGTTGATGAAGTAAGTTCAATTATCATGAATAAAGTTACTTCTGGATTTTTTAATTTTATATTATTTCTCTTTACGTCCTCTACAAACAAATCCAAGATACCTAAAGAACTATCGTCCATTATTGAAGAAATCTTATCATTATAAATCCCCCAAGACAAATTCTTAGATATAAATTTTAACAATAATTTGTTTTTTATAAACTCATTTATTACATAATCAATTATATATATAATCTTTTCCTTATAATCATTTATATTTTCTTTTTCTAAAGATCTCATCGCATCATAAAATAATTGCTTAGATTTTTTGGCAATCAAATAATCCTGTACATCATATTTATCTTTGAAATATAGATAAAATGTTCCTTTAGCAACACCTGCTTTTTGAGCAATTTCTTGTACTGAAGTTTTCTTAACTCCTTTTTCTGTAAATAAAGTAAATGCTGCATTTAATAAGTTATTTTCTTTTTCTTCTTTATTTTCTTCAATCTTACTACTTATCCTAACATCTTTCATAAGAATCACCTGCCCTAATTTAAACCTATATTTTCTAAAAAGTCAAATAAATAAGTCATATTTCTATCAATTTTGTAATAAATTATAAATAGAATTGACTTTTAGTCATTTTAGTGGTATCTTTAGTACTGACCAAAAGTCATTTTAAAGAAAGGAAGTTAAAAATGAATAAATTTGGCGATTTAGTTTGTAAACATAAATGGTTAATAATTATTGTAACTGTATTATTATTTATACCTGCTATATGGGGTTATGCTAATACAAAAATTAATTATGATATTTTAGTCTACTTACCTAGTGATATTGAAACATTAAAAGGAGAAGAAATTCTTACCAATGATTTTAATATGGGAGCCTTCTCTATTAGTGTTGTCGAAAATATGGATGATAAAGATTTAATATCTTTAGAAAATAAAATAAGGGAGATTGATACTGTTACTAATGTTGTAACAATAAATGATATTACTGGTGTTACTATACCTGTAGAAATATTACCTTCTACTATCTTAGAAAAATGTGCTAAAGAGGATACAAAGTTAATGTTAATAACTTTTTCAGAATCAACGAGTGATGATAAGACATTAGACGCGGTTCAAGAAATACGTGATTTAACTCAAGATAGTGTTCATGTTGGTGGTATGAGTGCCATGGTTTTAGATACAAAAGAATTATTTAATAGTGAAATGCTACTATATGTAGTTATAGCTGTAATATTCTGTATCATTGTATTAATGATTGCGTTAGATAATTATCTAGTTCCCCTACTTTTAATAGCGAATATAGGAGTCGCAATTCTATTTAATATGGGAAGTAATATTTTCTTAGGAGATATCTCATATATAACAAAAGCTGTTGCTGCTGTATTACAACTTGGTGTTACTACAGACTTCTCTATCTTCTTATATCATAAATATGAGAAAGCTAAGAAGGTTTACAAAACTAGAGACGAAGCAATGAGTAATGCTATTCATGAAACTTTAGTTTCAGTATTTGGTAGTTCACTTACTACGATTGCTGGATTTCTAGCATTATGTACTATGAACTTAACACTAGGAACTGATATCGGTATTGTAATGGCTAAAGGTGTCGTATTTGGTTTACTTTGTGTAATCACTTTATTCCCTTCTCTATTACTAGTATTTGATAAAGTCTTAGAGAAAACTCAACATAAAGAAATATTACCTAAGTTTAACGGGGTTAAGAACTTCATTATGAAATATCATAAAGCTATATTTGTAGTCTTTATTATATTGTTAATACCTGCTTATTTGGCACAATCTAAAACTTCAGTTTACTATAAACTAGACGAATCTATTCCAGAAACTTATGGTTACTCTATTGCAACAAAAGAATTAAAAGAAAAATATAATATGGTATCACAAGAGATAATACTAATAGATGCCGATATGAAAGAATCGGAAGCAAATAAGATGATTGATGAAATAAAGATGTTAGATGGAATTGATTTTGTCTTAAGTCCAACATACTTTAGTAAATATGGCATTTCCGAAAATATAATTCCATCAACAATACAAAATATTTATAAGACTGATGAATATAAGATGATATTAATTGGATCCTCTTATGATATAGCTACAGACGAATTAAATGATCAAATAGATAAATTAAATGTAATAGTAGATAAATACGATGAAAAAGCTATTGTTGCTGGTGAAGGACCTTTAATGAGTGACTTAGTAGAAATTACTGATACGGATTTCCATAACGTAAACTACACTTCAATTGCTGTTATATTTGTATTAATGATGATAGTTTTAAAATCTGTCTCATTACCTATTCTACTTGTTACAGCAATCGAATTTGCAATATTTATAAATATGGGTGTTCCTTATTTTACAGGCACAAGTATTCCATTTATTGCATCAGTTGTAATCGGAACGATCCAGTTAGGAGCAACAATCGATTATGCAATTCTTATGACAACTAAGTATTTAGAAGAACGACAAAATGGTAAGAACAAAAAAGAAGCAGTAAGTATTGCTCTAGATAATTCAATTCAATCTATATTTGTTAGTGCAATGTGTTTCTTTGGGGCTACTATTGGTGTAGGACTTGTATCTAAAATAGATATGATTGGTTCCCTTTGTACTCTTATTGCACGTGGAGCGATTATAAGTATGTTTGTTGTACTTTTAATTGTACCTAGTATTTTATTAATATTCGATAAAGTGATTACAAAAACAACTTTAGGATTTAAGAAAGGAAAGATAATTAATGAAAAATAAAACATTAAATAAAATAACTGCTTGGACTTTAATCGCAGGTTTAACTATGCAAGCTGCTCCTGTATGGGCATTAAGTAAAGATGAAACAATATATGCTAAGTTAAATAGTGATGGTAGTACAAGTAATGTTATCGTTTCAGAACATATAAGTGATAATGGAAATAAAATAATAAATGATAAAACTAATTTAAATAACATAAAAAATGTCGGAGGAGACGAAGTATTTAAGCAAAATAATGGTGAAATAGTTTGGGAAACAAATGGTAAGGACGTTTACTATCAAGGTACTACAGAAGATGAAATACCAATTGGTGTAACGATTAAGTATTATTTAAATAATGAAGAAAAAACAATTGATGAAATGATTGGTAAATCTGGTCAAGTTAAAATTGTCTTAAGTTATGAAAATAAATTAAAACATAATGTATTAGTTAATGGGAATTACGAAGAGTTATACACACCTTTTGTTATAGCAACTACTACTATCTTAAGTAATGAAGAAGCTAAAAACATTAATGTTACTAATGGTAAAGTTATTGATAATGGTAATAGTAGCATTGTACTTGCCCTTGCTTCTCCTGGATTATCTAAAAGCTTAGATTTAGATATGCTAGATAGTCTAGATGAAATTAGTATTTCTTATGAAACTGATAACTTTGAACTTTCTTCTATATATTCTGTTGCAACGAGTAAACTATTTTCTGAAAGTGATTTAGATATATTTGATAAAACTGATGTACTATACGATGCAATAAATACTCTATCTAGTTCTAGTAAAGAATTAGTTAATGGTTCTAATAAATTATATAATGCTTTAAGTGAAATGATTGGTAGTGGTAATACCTTATCAGAAGAACAATTAAAAGTAATTGAAAACCAAGCTGTACTTGCTGCTACTCTATCTGTAGATGATGTAAAATCAAAAATCCAAGATATTTTAAGTAATATAAAAATATCTGATAAAGAATTAAATAATGCTATTAATGAAGTAATAAAAAATCTTGAAATAAGTGACGAAGAAAAAGAAATTTTGAAAAAAGTTATTCAAGATAATCTAGAAATTGATAGTAATAAAATTAACGAAATTTTAATTAACGCTACTAAAAATATTCAGTTAACTCCTGAACAAAAAGAGATAATCATCAAGAAAGTATTAGATTCTGTTGCATTATCTAAGGAAGAAATAGATGAAATAACTAAAATGGCAGTTAGTCAAGCTATGGTTAGTGTTAAAAATAGTGATGAATACAAAAATGCTATTGCAGCTAAAAATGTTTTAGAACAAGCAGGTATTCAAAATGTTATTAAAGTATGTACTGTTGATAATGTAAATCCAGATTATTATGAAATGTGTGTAAAAAATATCAACAATATTGCTAATTACAAACAATTAGTATCTTCTATCAATACAATGGAAGCTACTACTAGTAAAGTTGCAAATAGCGTAAGTATTGCTATTACATCACAGATTAATAAAAAAATTGAAAGCCAAATCACCGAACTTCTAAGTGACGAAATGATTAAACAAATCACTACTGATATAGTTAATAAAACAACGAATGAAATTAATCAAGTACTAAAAAATTATGTAACTAATGAAAATATAGATAAAGTTATTGACGCTATAAATGAAAAATTAGAAAGCTCTATTGGTGATAAAATTAGTGGTGAAATATTAAATCAATTAATGCCAGTTGTAAGTAAAAAAGTTTCTGAATTAGTAGCTCCTAAATTAACTCCTGTTGTTAATAAAATAACGAATGAAGTTGCATCTAAAGTAAGTGTTAGTGTTGCTTCTACTGTTGCTGATCAAGTTAAAGATAGTACACTAAGTAAAGTTAATTCAGAGCTAATTACTCTTGTAGAAGGATTAGAAAAATTTAATAATGAAGGAATTCAAAAACTTGCAGAAACAATTAACGAAGATGTAAAAAATATTGAAGCAAGAATGGAAGCTTTAATTAATTTAAGTAACGATTATAAAACTATGGATGATATTAATACAGAAGCGGAAGGTAGTTCAAAAATCATTATGATAATTGATGAAGTAAAAAAAGAGAAAGAAAACAAAGTAAACAACGAAAAAATTGTTGAAGAGAAAAAAAGTTTTGGTGAAAAAATAAAAGGACTATTTACAAAATAGTTCTTTTTGTTTTATCAAAAATAAACTAATCCTTACAATTTACTTAAAAGTATACTCATGATATAATACATATGATAAGAATAATAAAGAGGAGAATGCTTATGACAAAATATGATACTAAAGAATATTTATCTAAAGTAAATAAATACTGGAATGCTGCAAACTATTTATCAGCATGTCAACTTTACCTTTTAGATAATCCTTTATTAAAAAGAAGTTTAAGAAATGAAGATGTAAAAAAGAAAATTGTTGGTCACTGGGGAACAGTTCCTGGTCAAACTTTCGTATATACTCATTTAAATAGAATTATTAATAAATATGATTTAAATATGATTTATATATCAGGACCAGGTCATGGTGGAAATGCTATTGTAAGTCATGTTTATTTAGAAGGAAGTTATAGTGAAATTTATCCATCTGTATCTCAAGATGAAGCTGGACTTAAAAAACTATTTAAACAATTCTCATTTCCAGGTGGAATTTCTTCGCACGTAGCTCCAGAAACTCCAGGTTCAATTAACGAAGGTGGTGAACTTGGTTATAGCCTTGCTCATGCTTTTGGAGCAGTATTTGATAATCCAGACTTAATTGCTACTGTTGTAGTTGGTGATGGTGAAGCAGAAACAGCAACACTTGCAACATCTTGGCATTCAAATAAATTCTTAAATCCAGCCAATGATGGAGCAGTCTTACCTATCCTACATTTAAACGGATATAAAATAAGTAATCCTACTGTCTTCTCTCGTATTCACGATGACGAACTACTTAGTTTCTTCCGTGGATGTGGATGGCAGCCAATCGTAGTTAGTGGAGAAAATCCAGAATACATGCATCAAGAGATGGCTGCTGCTTTAGATAAATGTATTGAAATGATTAAAAAAATTCAACAAAGTGCTCGCCAAAATAAAAATGAAAAAAGACCAAAATGGCCAATGATTATATTAAGAACCCCAAAGGGTTGGACAGGTCCAAAAGAAGTGGATGGTAAAGTAATCGAAGGAACATTTAGAGCACATCAAGTTCCAATAGATATGACCAAAGACAATCATCTAGATTTACTAGAAAATTGGCTTCGCAGTTATAAACCAGAAGAACTTTTTGACGAGGAAGGACATTTAATTTCTGAACTTCAAGAACTAATTCCGGACAAAAACCATCGCATGGGAAGTAACCCTCATGCTAATGGAGGACACTTATTAAAAGACCTAATTTTACCAGACTTTAGAAAATATGCTGTTGAACTTGACCATCCAGGATCAAAAGAAGAACAAGATATGATAGTTTTAGGCAACTATGTTAGAGACGTTTTCAAATTAAATGCTAACAATAAAAACTTCCGTATCTTTGGTCCCGATGAAACAATGTCAAATAGATTAACACATAGTTTTGAAGCGGAAAATAGAAGTTGGATGGCAGATATTATAGATAATGACGAATACTTAGCAAGAAATGGACGTATTATGGATGGAATGCTATCAGAAAACATGTGTGAAGGATGGCTAGAAGGATATCTATTAACAGGACGTCATGGTTTCTTTGCTAGTTACGAAGCTTTCGTAAGAGTTATAGATTCTATGGCAAGTCAACATGCCAAATGGTTAAAAATTTGTAAACAATTACCTTGGCGTGAAGAAATAGCATCACTTAATTACATCTTAACAAGTAACGTATGGCAACAAGACCATAATGGTTACACACATCAAGACCCAGGCTTCTTAGATCATTTAGCTACTAAAAAAGCAGACATAACTCGTATGTACTTACCTCCAGATGCGAACTGCTTACTTTCTTGTTTCGAACATTGCATGAAAAGTAAAGACTATATAAATGTCTTAGTTGCTTCAAAACATTTAAGACCACAATGGCTAACAATGGAACAAGCAGTTAAACATTGTACACAAGGTTTAGGTATTTGGGATTTTGCAAGCAATGACCAAGAAAGTGATCCAGATATTATAATGGTATGTGCTGGTGACACTCCAACTCTTGAAAGTTTAGCAGCGGTCTCAATCTTAAGAGAATATTTACCTAAATTAAAAATTAGATTCATAAACGTTGTTGACCTATTTAAATTACAAACAGACAGAAAACATCCACATGGTTTAAGTGATGAAGAATACGATGCTCTATTTACTAAAAAGAAACCTATTCTATTCAACTTCCATGGATACCCTTCTTTAATTCATGAATTATTATATGAAAGATATAATCATAACATCGTTGTTAAAGGATACATCGAAGAAGGATCTATAACAACACCATTTGATATGAGAGTTCAAAATGAAATAGATAGATATCACTTAGTTATTGAAGTTTGTAAATTAGTTCCAAACTTAGGAAGCAAAGGAATCTATTTAACAAAATTAATGCAAGAAAAACTTATTGAACATAAAGAATATATTCATGAATATGGTATAGACATGCCTGAAGTTCGCGAATGGAAATGGTAAAAAAATAGTTATCGCAAAATGCGATAACTATTTTTTATTATCATAACTCTCAGTGATTTGATTTAATCCATCATCTACTTGTAATTCTTCAGTACTATTACTCTCTAAAATCTGATTATTATGTTCTATAAAATCGTTACTTTCACTATATGTACTTAGAGTCTCTTCTGTATAATCAACATACTCTTCACTTACTTTATTTTTCCCCATAACTTTAATAACTATCCAAATAACTAAGAATACTATTGCTATAATCACAGATATTATTGCAATTTTATTAAATGTTGATGCGATTTCGTCAACTACTAATCTTACATTATCATTATCCTTAAACATACTTTGTAAAACGGCACCTAATCCCCAATTTCCTAAAGTATTCAAAAGAGCAATGACTGCAATGTTTTTTACTAGCGATAAAATATTTCTATCTATTATAAGTTTAAGAACTAAACTGCAAATTAAAATAATTACTGCCAACATAATAACTTTATCAGAATAAATAAAGTTGAAAGTTTTCTTAACCTTTTCATCATTTGTAACACCAACATTATTAGCAATTCCTTCATCCAATTTATCGAAAGTTTTATCTATATCTTCATAGTTAACTTTTTTACCAGTCTTCTCTTCATAAACCTTAGAAGCCTCATATACCTGTTCTTTTAAATTATCAATCGATGGTATTTCTGCACCATCTACACCACTATAATATTTCAAAGTACTAGAAATAAAATCTTCCAAATTTTCTTTTAATTCCTCTTCACTAATATATTCACTAAAATCTTCGTAAACTTCTTCTCCAGTAATTTCTGTTAAAATACTTGTATATCCAGTACTTCCAACACTAGCTGTCTTTATTGCCAAATCAACAATAGTTGAACCTGATAATAAATTTCTTATTACAAACAATGCACACAAAGTAGTAATTGCTCCTAACATTACCAAACTTAATACCATCGATAATAATTTTTTTAATAACTTAAACATAACAAACCTTCTATTCTATCTCTATACTAACATAATTTAATTCACTTTAGAATAACAATAAAAAGAAAATCTCTAACTCTTCTTTTTTTCCAAAGGCTTAAAATCATCTTCTAAAACAATTAACTTTCCTGAATCAATAAGTCTCATAAATATTTCTAAACGCATTCCACAAAAGAAAACTATTATTCCTTTATCTACCACAAAAAATTTTACAACAGGATTATTGCTTTCTTCACTACTCATATACACATTTCCTTGACCAACAGCAGCAAATAAATAACTTAAAACATTAACATTATATACTTTTCTATCATGAACATATACATAATAATTATATGAACAATCATGCAAATTTTTATCAATTTCTCTTACTCTAAATTCTGCAATTTCTGCAATTTTCTTTAACCTACCTTCACAGCCATCAAAATCAAAAAACTGTTTTACATAATCACTTCTATCTCGTTTAAGTTTATGTACATATTCCTCTAGTTTTTTTATAAAAGAATCCGTAATAACACACTTTGTTAATCCAATTTCATTTTGAGGTATTTCTAAATTTTCCAAAGAAACTAAATCCCTACCATATTCCACAAAAGGATACATTTTTATATAAGACATTAACAATCTAAAATAATTATCATTTACCTCAAAACCTTCTCCAGATAACATAGAATATATCATTTCATTCATTCTAGAAACAAATCTAAAATGATTTTCTTCTATAAAAGGAAGAGTTTCTTTATCTATCCTCGTTGTTCTCTCTAATATATAAGCTCTCTCCTCATAGGTAAAAGATGTATCTTTAAGTATATCACCTATATCATAAATTTTTGCCTTTTCTCTTTTATATTCTTTTATATCATTTTTTCTAAAATCAACTTCAATAATTTTATCAGAATTACTAATCGTACGAACTTCTTTTAACACTTTTATTTTTTCAACAATACCAATAATTGCTGAAATCAAGTATTTCACACCATTAAGAACAACATATTCATTTTCTAAAACATAATCGTTGCTCCTTAATAACGCCCATACTAAATTCGCCTCATCTCCAAGATCAGACAATTCTTTCTTATTCAACTTAAAAAATAACAGAGCAATTTCAAATTTTACATATAAAGCAACTTCTAATGTATCTTCCCTATCAACTCTATTACTAAAAGTTTCATTAACACTAACAAGTTTTCTTAATGTTTCTATTCTTTCCAACATAATGTTAATTCCTTTTACTAATATTCTTTAAGTATCACGCAGCAATTCAACTATCTTAATAAATCTTTAAATATTATGCTTTTCCTTAAACTTATCAAGTTCCCTTTTTATCTTATTCTTTTCTTTTTCTGAAATCATTGTATTCAAACGACTAATTTTATTTAATAAATCCGCCTTTTCTTCATTATCCATATCTAAATCATATATAAATGGTTTTAGATTCTCATAATTATCAACATCTTTGGTTACTATCTCATTTGGAAATGATAATATATTTGTTATTTCTTCTCCTAAAACAAATTCATTTTTATTCTTTATTGTAAGACCCATAATATCTCCACCTTTCCCACTATTTTATCAAATATATATAGTTATATAAAGAAAAAATCCTTCAAATTGAAGGACTTTTATATAAAAATTTTATTTACTTGGAACACCAAACTCTTCTAAATTCATATTCATATTTTCAATAAAATCTAACATTCTATCTATATTTATAGTTGTTTTAAATACTGGCACAGTTATATCTTTATTATATAATTCAACAACTAACGTATCTTTTTCTAAATATATTCTACCATTTCTAGTAGCTTCATTTATCAAACTCATTATCTTATCATTATCAAAAGCAATCTCCGCTACATCTCCAACTGGTGTTGTAACATCAACACTAGCAAGACTCTTCTCTCCACCTTCAATAAGGTTAACCAATTCAACATATCTTGCTCTTTTTTGACTTATAAGATCAAAATCTCTCATAACGTCTAATTCATTTATCTCTTTCAATATTTGTTTTGCTTCTAAAGAAAGATTCTTTAACATTTCTCTTTCTAATAAAACATTACTCTCATTTTCTTTATGATGTTTTTTTCTCCATTGCGTTTCTTCATCCATATAAGCTTTTAATTTAAAATCACTAAGAGATGTATAGGATAAATCGATCTTTTTAGCCATTAACATATTAATATATAAACTAAACAATCCAGGAATAACTTGTGTCATATTTAAATCTTCAGCTTCATTATATTCACTATTTCTTAAATTACTTAATAAAATAAATTTTTGTGTTTCACTATTCTGAGCAACTTTACTGTTTATTCGCTCTAAAATCCATTTGTTTAAAAATTTTTCTTGAACTTCTATTGGCTCATCATAAAATACTTCACCCAATTGTTCAGCTCTTCTTATTAAGTAAAATTCATCACTAACTTTATATTTACTTATTTTAGAACGAAAATCACTTGAGACAAAACTACTAAAAGCTTTCATTACTTCTTCTAAACTTACATCTTTCCTATTTTTCAACTCATAATTTGTTTTAGCTTCAGCTGAAGAAAACTCTAAATTAGCTCTCTTATCTTTCTTACTTGTTGATAATTCTACTAAAAAAGTTTTTGTTCTTCTTAAATACTCTATTAAGTCTGCTTTATTTCTAATTCTTTCTGGTTTATTTTTATTAAAGAAAAACACTCTTTCATATTTATCCTTTTGCATTCCCTGACCTAATCTATAAAGCCATACTTGTGGAATAGTAGCTACCATATCATCATTATATATATTTAAATAATTACTACTATCAAAACTATAATCATTATTTTTTAATGACTCAATTAATCCATTATAAAAAGCCTTTGTTCCTTTATATTTCATAAAACCAATTTCAGGAACTCTAGTTTCTTGATCATAAAGACCTGGAATAACACCTGTTTCTAAAAATTGACTTAAAGAAAAAGATGGAACATCATTAAAAGACTTTAATACCTCATTAATAGAAACCAATGTAAATAAATTAGATTTATATTCTTGAAATTCTTCTTTATTATCAAAAACACTCAATGCATTTGTACTAAGTGCTTCACCTTTTATAGCATTTCTAAGTAATACTGAAATACATTTCATTTCTTCTAGATACATTTAAATCACCTACTATTGTTACACTTCTCTATTATAAAATAATTATAACACAAATTACCAAATCATTTCAGATAATTTTAGACAATTTTAAAACGAGCTCTTAAAGCTCGTATCTATTATTTAACTTGAAACAAAAATGCATTATATAGATCTTCTTCAAATAAGTACTCTTCTGTTGCAACTAACTCATAATTATCAAATATATAAGCATCATTCTCTTTTATATAATCTAAATCTTTCCTAGTATAATATAAAATAAACATAACATTCTTATTTATAATATTATACTTCATATCATCTAAATTATCTGGAAACTTATCATAAGGAATATTCTGTACTTCAAAAAATTTCGTATTAGGAACAATCCCTGTTGTTGTATAAAGACCTGCATCTAAATATCCCATATTAAGTAAAGTCGGATTATCATAATTTTCTATATACTCTGCATACTTATATTGAAACATTTCCATCTTATCCATTAATATCATATCTTTATAATTAGCATTTAAGTAACACATTCCTACCATAAATATTAGCAATCCACCATTTACTAAATAACTATATTTCCCCTTAATAACTTTATCTAAATGCTTTTTATAATATACACATATACTTATCATAGCTATAATTATAAAAATAAACATTGGTATCATATAATATCTATAAAAATGCATTCCCCAAAACAAACCTAATGCTGTAATTAGAGCAATACCCACTAAAGTAAACTTTACATACTTATCTATTTTTAAATTACTTACAAATAGTGGCAATAACACTATACTAAAGAATATTAATAATCCATTATTTACTAATGACTTTATAGTTCCTACATAAATACTAATTATCTTCTCAAAAATTGGTAACTCTGTTTCATTATAAGCAGTCATATTTATTGTAAAATAACACTCTATAAAATCTTTTAAAGAATGAGTACATAAACAATAAGCCAAAGCCACCAATAAAGGTAAAGACATTCCTAATAAAAACCACAAACAAGAAGTAATGGCTTTCTTATAATCTTTCTTTCTAACCAAATCAAAGAATATAAACATCATAAAGGCAAACCAAAAACCTAATAAAGTATATTTAATTAACAAAACACATCCTGCTAAGAATCCATTTACTATTAATTCCTTATTATCAACTTGTTTCTCCTTAAAATGTCGCAAAAAGTAATACAAAGTAATTGCAAAAAATGGTAAACAAAACTCCTCACAAGCCCCACCATGTGTGAATGAAAAGCTTGTTGTGATAAAAAATGCTACGATTGGTAAAATTATATAGGAATATTTCTTATCTAAAAATAACTTTACTATTTTATATAAATAGTATAAAAACAATGTAAAAAACAATACTTCAATTACAAATACCCCATGAAAAGTCTTATTAGAAATCAAATAGCCTAATCCATATATTAAATAGAGCAGAATTCCTTTTTGTTCAAACAAGTCCCTATAAGGAACAACTCCATTCATCATTCCTTTACCAACAGTAAAAAAAGCATTTGCATCTACCCAATCATTTAACGGATACAGCCAAGAATTTTTACTAGTAAAAAGTAAAACAGCAAAAGATAAGACAAAACTATATATTACAAACTGATATTTATTCACAACATTAAGAATATTTTTCATTCTTTCTCTCCAATAAATTGTGTTCAATTATATATCTAGGTCTAGCCTTAGTTTCATTATACATCTTACCAACATACTCACCTATAATACCTACAGATATCATTTGTAATCCACCAATAAACCATATCGAAATAGCTAGGAATGTCCATCCTTCTACTGTATTACCACAAATTTTTTGAATAAATGCATAAACCATAATTGCAATACTGACTAGCAGTACTACAAAACCTAAACTGCATATAAATCTTAAAGGCTTAACACTAAATGATGTAATCCCATCCCATGCAAAAGCAAGCATCTTCTTTAGTGGATATTTAGATTCTCCAGCAAATCTTTCATTTCGTTCATAATAAACTGAAGTTGACTTAAATCCAATTAATGGAAATATGCCTCTTAAAAATAAATTTACCTCTTTATAATCTGAAAAATGTTCTAAAACTCTTTTACTAGTTAAACGATAATCTGCATGATTATAAACAATATCTACACCCATAAAACTCATAAACTTATAAAAACCTTGAGCAGTAAATCTTTTAAAAAATGTATCTGTTTTTCTTGAACTTCTAACTCCATAAACAATATCACAACCATTTAAATAGTTATCAACCATCTCATCAATTGCATTAATATCATCCTGTAAATCAGCATCCATACTTATAATCATATCAGCATGCTCTTTCGCTACCATAAGTCCTGCTACCAAAGCATTTTGATGTCCTCTATTTCTTGACAAAGAAAGTCCTGTAAATAACTTATCCTCTTTAGAAATCTCTTCAATTAATTCCCATGTCTTATCTTTAGAACCATCATTTACATACATAACTTTACTATTCTTAGATATCTTACCATCATGAATTAAAGTACTTAGTTTCTCCTTTAATCTTTTAGTCGTTTCTGTTAATACTTCTTCCTCATTGTAGCAAGGAATTACCATATATAATATATTATTTTTCATAACACACCCTCTTACATTTATGATAGCACATTATATTTAGGTCTTATTTTAATTTTTCCAAATAGTTTACACTATCACATATTATTATGTCTAACTATTTACTTATAAGTATACATTAACTTTTTATTACTATCTTTATTACTTATTGTTATCTCTGTACAATTAAAACCATAAATACTATTAATTATTTCCTGCTCTATAAACGGATTAACTGCTCCATTTACCAAGAACAAAGTATCATCTTCTTGTCTAACTCCATATGAATATTCAGGTAAAATAGTAAAATCTGGAGAAACAAAACCATTTCCTTTCATAACGCCTTGTAACATATTTGGTACCATTGCATTATGCATATGTCCACTAACAACTAAATCAGTATAATCTTGTATATTCATTTTAAAATATTTCTTTAAACGATAAATGGACTTTGGATCATGCACCAATAAAATATTAAAGACATCCTTACTAAAACTACCTTCATTGCTTATCTGTCTACAATCATTTAAGAAAGCCTCGTTAGTTTCTTTGCCATCTAAATAATAACTTGGTCCATTATTTATACCTCTTAAATTAAAACCATCAAAATTGACTAAGCAATCATTTGCTAACCAGTTAAAATTCTCTAAACTACTAAATGCTTCAACTAAACAATTAGAATAATCTGCTTCAAATCCCTCAAAATGTCTTCTAAAATATTGATCATGATTACCAAGTACATAATAAACTGGAGTTGCACCTGTTAATTTTTCTAGAAAAGATAAGACCTCTTTCTTCGACTTTTCATCTCTAATTACATTAATACAATGGACAATATCACCTGGTATTAAAATACAATCATAATTATCAGGATTTAATTCTCTGTACTTTAAAATCTGACTTATATTTATTCCCTTTTTAAATCCTAAATGTAAATCTGAATAAACAAGCATTTTTTTACTTACTCTTACCTTATCAGTATAAATTGTAAGTCTTCTAATTTTACTCATTATAATACCTCATTTTTATAAAGTTTTTCACTTACTTCCCTATTTTATCTATAATAAAGTTAAAGTCAAGAAAAAAGATATCTAACTAGTAGGTATCTCTATCTAAAAAATAATATGTTCCTGTAACAGTTGCACACATAACGTTTTCTTCTGTATATAATTCACATCTAAAAACAGCTGTATTTCTACCAACTTTTAAAGGAGTTGCTATAGCAGTAATCTTCTTTCCTTTACCTGCTTTTAAATAATCTATTTGTGAATTAATGGTTACAACATTCTTTCCATTTGTTCTTGCCGCCATTCCCATTGTTGAATCAGCTAATCCAAATAACAAACCTCCATGTGCTATTCCACTTGGATTAAGTGAATTTTCATCAATATCGACTGACATTCTTGCATAGTTATCTTTAATTTCTTCAACATGCATCTTATTATATTTCATAAAACCAGCATTATTTTCAACAAAACCTTTTATTGCTTCATATAATTCTTCTTTATTCATATCTTGTTCTTTCATATTTTATTCCTCCTAATCGCATTATTAATTTTATAACATAATTACAAAAATATCTAGAGTTTAGTACACAACATACTCTCCAGTAATTTTAATAAAAAGTAAATACTTAAAAAACGATTATTACATAACAAAAAAACATAAAGCTTTTAACTTTATGCTCTTTACAGATTGTGTTTTATTCTGGTAAACAACCATTTGGAATACATTCATACTTAGTGTAATCTAATTCATCTAGTTTATCTTCTACAAAATCATCAAATACTTCAGGTTGCATTATATGTACAACAAAATTCAATGTATATGTTGCCCCACTATATCCATCCCCAGTAGAATGACATTTTGATTTTTGACCCACTACTTTAGACATATCGATTTCATTTATTTCTTGAGTACTTGTATTAGAGCTAGGATTTACTGGTTCTGGCTTCAATACTTCTGTACCATCTTCCATAACATAATATGTGTCACATACTAAACCATCTTTACGAGAAGTGTCTGATACAGCATATGGATTAAATGTTACAGAATCTAAAAATGATGTAGTGGTTTCATTAGCTGCCAGTTCTTTATTATATACAAATAAACCATTATCATACAAATATGGATCTTTACGATATAAATATGATCCATTTTCAGCTTCTACAAAAGAACCAGTTTCTTCATCATAATTATGAGTTCCTAAACCCGTACCAACATAATAGTAATAAAACTTATAATAATGTGACCAATCTTCTTCATTTGCTAAATTTAAAATTGCCGATGAAGGAATTGGATAACAAGCTCCAACTGCTTTAGAAGGTATTACTAGAGAAGCAGCATCATCCCCTGCATATGGTTTTATGGATGGAAGTGCAACTTTTACAGTATACTCAGGACAAGTTTCATTTTCAGAAAAAACAAATGAAACTGGAGAATATTCAACTCCCATTGGATTTAACAAATCACCATTTCCTGATGTCCATTCTTGATGAACCTCTACTGCTATTTTAACTGGTCTTGTTCCTGTATTAGTAACTTCCAACTTTTTCTCAGTTGTATCTCCTGGTCTCCAATCACTTGGACTTACGAATTTTTCTTCTATTTCTTGTTCGAATTTGTCAGTGTGAAAAATATTTTCAAATACTGCATAGTTTGAGAAATATGCAATTGTTCCACCGACAACACCAATAATTGCCACAAGAACTAAAGCAATTAATGGTTTTCTGTTCTTTTTCATTTTCCTACTTCCTTTCTAAAAATCTATATCAAAGATAATACTTTCATATTATCTAGATACCACCTAAAGTAGGAAGATACAAAAAGGAAGGAAATCCTTACTATAATTTTTAATTTACTATAATATACTTCCTACATCATTAGAAAGTCACTTATGTACTTGTATATCGTGACTATCCTACTATACAAGTATAATATATATATATATATATATCAAGGCCTCAACGGCCTTTTTTACCACAACAATAGCCTTAATTCTACTTCTATTTTCTAATTAAAATAGGACATAAGAGAATAAATTTAAAAGAAAAATTTACGTTCATTAAATCTTCACAATTTAACTATTGTTTCATCCTTTTACCTATTATATAATAAGCCTAAGAGGTGGATTTATGAACTTCATAAAAAACAACAAAGCTGTCTTCATATCAATCATTGCTTTAATTTTAATGCTTTTATTCGTTCTCGGATGGAACTATATAATAAAAAAACAAAATAAAACTGAAATTCCTACTACTAATGATTATATTGACGTAAGCAACGTTAATAATGTTCCTAATGTCGAAGCAAAATTTGGTAGTGACATAAAAATAACTCAAGGATATCTTTTAACTTACACAAGAAATAAAAGCAAAACTTGGTATAAAAGTCAAGGCTACGTAAAAAACATTAAAACGAATAATACTACTACAACTATTTACTTATCTAAAGATAAAAATAGTAATCAAACTTTAACAACAACTATCGATAATGAAAAATGGGAATACAAAAAAGGCGATACCTTATATTTTGTAGGAACATTAGATTTAAGTAGTTCAAGTATTTCTCTATCAAGAATAAGTAAAGATGATATTGGCTATCAAAATGTAACTGAAATAGAATTAGAAGAACTTATGGATAACATATCTTCTGTTAAAGCTAACTACTTTATTATTAATGGATACATGGTAACAGATGGTAATAAATACAAACTTTTCGATTCTAAAGATTCTTATAACAAAGATTCTTCTGCTGGAACTTATTTTACAATTAATTGGCAAGAGAAGTTCAACTTTACTGGCAATGGTAATGTTACAATAAAATGTCTAATTGAAGATACCTATAAACTACATTCTTGTGAATTACAAAATAAATAAAAAAATAAAACATGTCTCATTGACATGCTTTATTTTTTTGCACTATATTCTTTCTTCTTTGTCAAACATTCATATAATAGAACTCCCGGTGGATTGTTATCGCTACTTAATAATTGACCGCCAAATCTTTCAATCGATTTTTTAGAAGGAATATTTTCTTCAAATGTAGTCACCCAAAAATCATTTACACCTTGTTCATTCAATATCTCACCAAGTACACACAAAGCTTCATAAATATAATGATGTCCACGATATTCTTCCTCAATATATCCGCCGACATCACCAAGAAACTCAGATACATGATAACCTCTATATTCAACATTACCAACAAGTATTTCTGTTTCATGAAGATAAATCTCATAATTTCTTCCGTCTTTAGTCCTCAAATCTACTTTATCGTTACATCCAACAGGAGGCTTTAGAAAATAAACTTTCTTATTCAACTCATCTTGCTGTTTCCATATATCATTACGTTGATTAGATAATAACTTTTCTTCTTTTGTCAATTGATCTAACTGCTTTATTAAATCTTCTTCAAGTAAAGAATCCCCCATTTGACGAGCATCATCTAATTCATGAAGTACAATGTGCATCTTACTAAGTAATTCATCCTCACTTGCATAAGAATCATCAATCATCTTATTAAGTTCTACTGCTCTCTTAACTAATTCTTGTTCAGTAACCGATTCCATACTTAATCTCCTAAAGCGTCTTGTCTTAAATCCATATAATAGGATAAATAACTATTTATTTCTGAAATATAACTCTCACATTGCTTATCATATCTAAATGATTCATCAACAAAATTCCAGTTATATTCATCCTTAACATAGGTACAAATCATTTCCTTATTTTTAACATCAACAACTGGAGCTTCTTCTCCCACTCTAATTTGTATATTAGAATTATCAACTATAAAAATATTATCAACATAATCGATTGTATAAATATTGCTTCCAAAATCTTTAGTACAAGTTGATTCATTACAAATATAACCATCTTTTTCCAAATATCTCTTCATTTTATTAATATCATTATTATAAACAAATACGTAAAATGCAATTCCAGCTGCCAACAACAATACAAGACATATTGGTACAATAATAACTATATAATTAAACTTTGTTAATTTCTTCTTTTGTGTATCATTAAACTTTAATTCCTTATTACTCTTTCTCATTTAACTCACCCTTTTAAACAATAGCTCCATTGTTTTTATCTTTAATTTTCTTTATTTCTTTACTTTCATTTCTTTTTTCTATATTAGGATGTCTCTTAATATACATCATTAAATATATTACATTAATAATACTTACAATTATCATAATAATATACTCTACTATTAGTACAATCATCTTTTTATCAAACAATCTTATTGTAAAATATATATCCATAATACTAATTAAAATATTAAGTATATTAAATACTAAACTAGTCTTCGCATGTTTAAGACCTGCAAAAATCTCTAAGCCTGTAATTAGCAATACTAAATAAGGCATCAACCATCCAATAAGTAACGTCATCATCATAAGATATACAACATTCTCACTTAAGCGACTAAATAATAAAACAACAAAACATAAAATTGTTACTAATATATTAATTATTGGTAAAATATACTTTTTCATCTAATCACCTCAAGCTAACTTTGGTAAATCATTTTGATCCATAATACCATTTAGCATATATTGACTACTTATTTTAAGTAATTCTTTAAATGACACTTCTAAATAAAACGAATTATCTGTTCTTTCATAATCTTCAAATATAATAATATTACTAAATACAGCTTGACTATTATTAGTTTTCAAATAAAAACTACATCCCATAATAGAATTAACAATATGTCTTATAATAGAATGATTATAATTATATAAAAGAGCATTACGATACTTTTCTTTCTGTTCTTTCTTTAAATCATCGTATTGCTTAGATATTGAAGATATTTTGGAATTAAGTCGTGCTATAACAATACTTACTCTATTAATATTACTTACACATATTTCTAATTCTTTTTTATATTTATCTTCTCCTAAAGAATCAGGATCAATAGCTACTCTATCACTTTTAAACTTCTCTAAATCTTTCTTAGCTGAAACCAATTCTACGTTTAAACTTTTTAACTTATTTTTAAATTCCTGCTCTTTTAAGCGACAAATACTATTCATATACTTTGGCTTAATACTTGTCAAATTTAAAATACTATAATCTATTTCATCCGTATCTTGTTGATATGTTATCAAAAATTTATTAGCAATAAGTACTAATAATAAATGTATATCATTAATTCCATATTCTTTCTTAATATCAGCATAACTTTCTTTCTTAGTTGTATGTAAAATGCTTAATAAATCTACTAAAGAATCTATCGTTTTATTCATATGCTCCAACAATGTAATATCATTACTCGATTGCCATACTAAATTTTCTAAAGTATGAACTTGTCTACTAAGTCCTAGATTATAAAAATCTTCATCCATTATATTCTCAATTTTACCTAATAAATTAACATCCACATCAAGTAAATTAGTTGTTTCTTCTAAACATTCAAAACCACATTTCATACATTCATTTTTTAATAAATTATAAAATATCTTATAAGACTCTTCACTCTCTAAACCATGCTTATATTGCTTCAAATGTTTTAAGTAATTAATAGCAGCATTCTTTACAACTAATATATTATTTTCTCTAACTTCCTTTGTATTATCAGTATGTTTAATTTTTATACTATAATAGGTAAACTCTTTTAGGAAGTTATCTCTATCATCTTTATCAACAACTTTAACAATATCTTTATTAGGAATTGTATAGCATATATTTATTTCCTTAACATCTTTATTCTTTACATTATCAAGTAACATTGCCATAAAAGTCAAAAACCAATTTACATCAACATATTTTCCGTCTTTAAAAACTAATCTACAACGATCTTCATCATAATCAAAATCACTTAGAACTTGCATATCCTTTATCTTAAATAATAAATCCATTGCATCAATACATTCAATATTAGTAATACTCTTTATGTCAAACTCTAAATCACTTATAAATTTTTCTCTAAAACTTTCATATTTCTTTTCTAAATAATCAATATCATTTATAAGTAACTTAAATAAATAAAGATATATTATAAAAACTTTTTTATCATAATTATGGTAAAAATATGAGTTATTAAGTAATGGAGCATTAGGATACTTAATCATATCTATTAAAGACTCAATAATTAAAGATATCTTATCTCTTTTATCTTTAATGCTCTTACTACCCATACTCTTACCTCCTTACCAATTAATCTATAAGCTTTTCTATTGTTTCATTTAAAATTGAATATAAATAAATTTCAATTTCCTTATTCTTTATTCGTTTAATATAATTTCTATATCCATTCAATTGCTTAATATAATTTTCATCTTTTATATTACTTAACTTATAGTCTATAATACAAATCTTATCATCATACTCTAACATTAAATCTATTATACCATGATATTCTGCTTCTTCATCACTATAAATAAATTCGTATTCTTTATACACTTCTGCTTTATCTATATCTTTCAATAATTCTGATTGCAAAAATCTTTCTATTTTACTTCTCACAAAATTATCTTCTATTAAATCTAACTCTGGATTTTTAAAATCAATATACTCTAAAGTTTCATGCATAAGTAAACCAAAATCCATATTTTTTCTTGTTTCTTTATTTATTAATTC
Source organism: uncultured Bacilli bacterium (assembly GCA_949425635.1). Taxonomy (GTDB): domain Bacteria; phylum Bacillota_I; class Bacilli_A; order RF39; family UBA660; genus Coprovivens. The sequence goes on from CASPWD010000007.1 coordinate 74,797, forward strand.
ATGTAAACTTTTATGGAAATGCATCCCTTCAATTTCATGACTTTCTTGCATTTCTATCTCATTAACCACAAAATCACTATTAGATTCCATCTCTAATTTTTCAAGTCCCTTATTACTATATAAATAATCTTTAGTTAAACCAATCTCATCTACTTTAATATCTTTATAGTACTTAATTATCTTACTCTTTATAGAATCCATAATATCACTAAATGACCTATATTTTCTTCTTAATGTAATATCAATTGTATTATTCTCATCTATATCATTATTTACTTCTTCAATTTTAGGAGTTAATAATATCATCGTCTCCTTAGCTCTTGTTAAAGCAACATAAAATAATCTTATCTTCTCAGATACTTCCTCTTCTAAATAATGATATTTAACTAGATACTTAAATACGGATTCGTTAATACCTTCATTAAAATAAGGAGTTATAATTCCATATCTATTATCAAATAAAAATCTATCTTTTAAATCACTTATATTAAATCCTTTATAAAGACCACTATAATAACAAATATGATACTCAAGTCCCTTTGATTTATGAATTGTCATTATCTTAACAGAATCGGAATTACTACTATTATTACTATATTTCATATCATAATCACTACTTAATAGTTCATTTAAATAATTTCTAAAAGTATAAATATCATATCCAAGACTACTTAAATTAGCTGCTACATCAAACAACTTAGATATTCGAATCATTGAAGCATCAACATTTCCTACTTTAATAAATTTCTCATACATATTAGTTTTCTCTATTATTTTTTCTAGTATCTCACTAACACTACTATGAGCAATCTCTTTACTTAAGTCCTTCAATGTTTCATAAACAACATTATCTTTAAAATTATTATCCTTAAAACTCTTAAATATTTCTGAATCATTCATTTCAAACAAGTAACTTCTAGCAATACTTACATAATCGTATTTAAATTCTGTATCATATTCGCCCAAATTAATTTTAACTATATAATCAATAATATTCTTTAATATATAAATATCATCTGAACTATTTAATTTATCATCTTTATATAACGTTAAAGGAATTCCTAAATATTCAAATATCTTCTTATATAAATCAAAATCAGTTGTTCTATCCATTAAAATAACAAAGTCGTTATAAGTTATATCACGCAATACTTTCGCATCCTTGTCAAATACTTGATACTTAGAACTAACTTTATCTTTAATATCTTTAGCAATCGTAAATATTTCAATCTCTTCCTTAGAATATTTCTTATCCTCTGGCATCTCATATTCTAAAACTTGAAAATCATAATTATAATCTGTAAGACCTTCTTCTATATAGGAAGTATTACCATAAACCATTTGATGAGATTCATGGTACTCAGCTCCACCTATAATATCATCCATTACAAGATTAAATACTTCATTTATATTAGAAAGCACTTCTCTTCTAGATCTAAAATTCTTAACTAAGTCAATCTTAACCCCATTATTATGCATTGCGTAATTATCATACTTATTTTTAAATATATAAGGATTTGCATTACGAAATCTATAAATACTTTGCTTAATATCTCCAACCATATATACATTGTGATTTTCTATCATTCCAATAAAAGTTTCTTGTATATCATTCGTATCTTGATACTCATCTATCATAATTTCTTTAAAAGTATCTCTAAGCTCATTTCGTACAACTTCATTTTCTTTTAATACTCTAATTGAAAGTAACGCAATATCTTGAAAATCGTATATTTCATTTTTTTCTTTATATTCATGAAAACACTTTAAATAATCTTTAATAATATCTACAATCACACAAACATAATCTTTAATATTGACAATAGAATTCATAATATTTTCACGATTACCATAATTATAAACAGTTTCTTTTAGTTCCTTAATTGAACTATTTAACTTATCCTTAGCTTCCTTTGTTTCGTCTTCTGATCCTCTTGGTAAATTAGGTAACTTAACTAATCCAACATTCATATAGAAATCATCTATTGATTTACATGCATATAAACCACTTAACGCCTCACCTAACTTAGCTTCATAATCACCATCAACAACCATCGTTAATCTATATGCTAATTTTTTAATCTCTTCTACCTTTAAAGCAAGCAACTCCTCATATTCTTTCAAACACTCACTAATATAAGTTTCTGAAAAATACTTACTTATATAATTTTCTATATATTCATCTCTATCAGGAAAAGCATCAATCTTTGTCGCAATCTTTAAAATAGCACTCTTTAAATCACCATCATCTTTTACACAAAAATCGTAAATTAATTTACTAAACTTTTCATCCTGCTTTGCATAATACTTGTCAAATACTTCATCCATTATCTTAATCTTCTGCATATCAATAATGGAAGCTTCTGTAATTCCAATATTATTAGAAATATTAAGTAAATAATGATACTTTTTAACAACAGATAAAGCAAAAGAGTCAAAAGTTGTTATATAAGCTTGATCTATAAGTTCTAACTCACGAGCTAAAGCTGGATTATCAGGAATGCTTTTCTTAATAGATTTTCTAATTCTTTCCTTCATCTCCCCAGCTGCGGCTTTCGTAAAAGTTAAAATTAAAAGTTCATTTACATGTGTACCTTCATTTAAAATTCTCATTGTTCTTGCTGTTAAAACCGCTGTCTTACCAGAACCAGCTCCAGCTGAAACTATAATATTGGTACCACTTTCATTAATCGCTTGTTCTTGTTCCTTCGTCCACGCCATTACTTTCACCTCCTACTCCAAGTACATCATCCATTGTTAATTTATTTAATTCTTCCACATCATCATTTGTATGAAAACAAATATCTTTAAACTTACATAGATTACATCCATAATTAATCTTCTCTATTTTTTTAGGAGAAACCTTAAACTCTCCATTACCAATTAACTCCGCTCCTTCTTTAATCTTCGCTTCGGCCATATTAGTAATTAAATCCATCTGCCTACTAGATAACACCTTTACATAACTATAAAAAGAATTATCATTTTTAACTTTCATACTCTTAATAATATTACTATCCATATAGGAATGATCAAACTCTGATAAAATACTCATATCTTCATTTGAAAATCCTTGTAACAACAAATTCTTCTTCTTTAACTGTTCATAACTATGAGTCTTATCCACAGTCACCTCATTATTTAATACTTTTTGTAAATAGAATCCTGCTACCTTAACATTCTCTAACCTTTTACTATTTTTCGCTAAATAAAGATATATTGGTAACTGCATTCCTATTCCATAAGGAACAGTTGTTAAATCTAAATTAGGATTACCTGTCTTATAATCTATAATTGCTACAATAGTTTCATCACCATATTTTTTATATTTTATCTTATCTATAATACCTGTAAAAGTAATTCTCATCTCACCACTAATACTTGTATATACTCTCTCTTCATGTAACTCATCATGTAAATTAGTAAAATTCTCTTGTTCTTGTATTGTTTCAATAATAAACTTAAGTTCATCTTTTAACTTATTTAAGAAAAATCTTTCTTTATTTGTAAATTCATGTTTTTCTTCTATTACTGCAACTTCCCTATTCCATAACTCATCATATTCTAAATTACTACTATTAAACTTTTCTAAAATACTATGAAACAAAGTACCAACTAACTGATAAAATGTCTCCTCATATATATTAAGTTTTAAAATATTTCCTATATAAAATGAAAAAGGACATCTATAGTATTTATCTAAACTACTATAAGATAAAGTTAACTTATTATCTAAATAAACTTTTAAATCTTCCTTATCTATTCCCTTAAAAGTATGATTATAAGTTTTATAATCTAAGTCACTATAATGCTTATTTAAAGTACCAAGTAACTCTGATTTAGTTCCATATTTATAATATTCATCAAGCATTCCTGCCAATTTTATCTTATTATTTAAATCTGAATTTACTAAAATACTTTCATTAACCTTCTCAACTTCATATCCTAATACTTCATTAATACTAGAAATATTAAAGTCCTCTCCATTACCTTGTAATTTATAAGTAATAATTAAATTCTTAACATTACTTAAAACTTTCTGTATCTTAAACTTTTCCAAATTATTCATATCAACAGTCAAAGAAATACCTAATATACTTCTCTCTTTATCAGTAAGATACTTTTCATCTTTATGAATAGCAGGAATAATACCTTGGTTAAAAGATAATAAAAAGACATACTCGTCATCTAAAAATTCTGTATCCATAAGACTTACCTCATGAATCGAATTAACATTATCTTTCTTCCTTAACTTAGTATTCTTAAAATCATACTTAATCATTTCATAAACATTCATCTTATCGTCAACAAAAGTATATTTATTTACAATATCAACTATCTTACTTAATATATCTTCTGCTTCACTTGTTGTAGCATATTCTCTTAAAGCCTCTAAAGTAACAGATAAATCACTTTGATATAATTCAAAAAACTTAGTTGCAATAAAAGTTGTATAGATACTTTCTTGTCCATCCAAAGTAACAGGTATTTTAAAACTAGGAAATATTCTTTTAATTAACTTCCTATACTCCTCATTCAAATTAGTTAAATAAATCTTACTTAAAGGAATACCATCCTTTATTAAAGTACATATTTGATTAGCAACATAAGTAACTTCATCTTCGATTGTCTTTAACTCATATATTGTATGTTTATAATCTCCCATATCTTCTGATATTACAATCACACTATTATTTATTGACAACTTCTTATTTAAATAATCTATTTCTAAAGAACTCGGTAAATTATATAATACTATCTCTCTATTCTTTAAAGTATTTATAAACAATCTATTTATCTTAAGCAACTTCTTTTCTATTAATTCTTCTTTTAAATTACATAAAAAAGCTAGCTTTTCACTATCATAATCTTTATCTTCTATATAATACATATTATCAATATATATTTTAGCAATCTCATACTTTACATTATATTTTTTCATTATATAGTAAATCGTCTCTTCATTATAATCAAAATAAAACAATTTATTAAATTCATTAATTGCATATATTTTTATATTAATTAGTTGATCTGATAATTTCTTTAATAAATTAGTCTTACCTACACTAGAAGTTATAATTATTTGACCATCTTTAAACATATTTACCACCACTATAATTTTACCATATCTAAGTACTAAAAATATACCTTTAGATTCTTTTTCCATTAGAAAAAACTTCCGTTTTAGGAAGCTTTTCTTCGCTTAATTGCAACTTACAAATATGCCACTCACATATATCTATAATTTTTGTTTCGTCATCAAAACCAATATAATTCATTAGTCTTCTAAAACTTTCATCTGCATCTTTTAATTTAAGATTACTATTAAGTTGTGTATAAAATTCTTTATTCATTTCCCAAATTTTTATCGTAAATTCTCTTTCTTTACTAGGTTCAATACTAGCTCTAGTTGTTAAATTAACATACGGCATCACATAAGGCACTCTTAAAATCTCCTTATTTGGTAACTGAACAACTAAGCCACTATTAGAAGCTCCTATAACAAAATCGCGTAAATCCACAACATCAAATACTTCATCATTCATTTTATTAGCTAAAATATAAGTATCATCTATAATAACATCTAAAGGTAACTTCTCCCTTACACTTTTTAGAGTTCTCCCTGTAACAGAATCATCATCAACTAAAATATAATGTCCCTTATCTATTTTACTAACTTGTTCCCTAATACTTTCATGTCCAAGTCTTCCAACCAAATCAATATACTTATCTTGATAAGAACTTATACTAAATAATCTGCTTACTTCTAAATTATATGTCCCTTTAAAATAACTATCTAAATTAATCGTTTTCTTACCACTAAGACATTCTTCTGCTTCCTTTAACTGTCCCTCTATATCTAACACCTTAACAGGTACCTTACCTTCAAAAGTATCACTAAGTAACTTAACTAATTTATTTAAAAACTCTCTTTGTAACATTAACAACTTTCCTACATTATCCTCTGTTACATAATGTTCAAAAGGACGTAATCCTTCATTTCTTACTAAATAAATACCATTATATTTCTTCGCTTCTTTCTCTTTAATAGTTTGCTTTCTAATATCTCTTGAAGATAATTCTGAAGTATCATCACTATTATCTATAAAATACATTCCCTCACTAGCTTGCTTTTTCGTATCTAGAAACTTTTCATTATAACCATTTCTATTTAAACATACTGCTAAACCTTTTCTTTTAAAACAATACATAAATTCTACATTATCACCACCAAAGACATAAGCAACTCTTATCCTCTTATCAACATGTTTCTGTAAATATTGCTCTAATCTTTCGACAACATCTGTAAAATTAACAATCGTCTTTACATAAACTGACTCAAAAGGATCCACCATTAACCAATCACTTGCCTTAAGATACTTTCTTGCCTCATCTATTCGTTCATATTGATTCTTTATATAATAAGGTTTAGTTGCAATATAATCTTCATGCGATAAAGAAAAGTATCCGCCTATTACATCATACCCGTCATTAGTTAAAACTTTCTTTGCCTCTTCCATCATTTTAATATGACCTTCATGAATTGGATTAAATCCTCCTGTTGATAATAAAACTACTGGATTCTTTACGTATTCAACATCTTTCTTTAACTTATCAAAAGGTGTGGTTAGAAGATTTATATTATAATAATCCATATCATTAAGTTCTAAAGTATCAAAAATAAAACCTGCTCTATCTAATACTTCTTCACTCTTATACTCTCTATAAACTTCACTATAATACTTATCCCTTAGTACCTTCCAAGCTTTTTTTACTCTAGGAGTCTTATTCCTAATCTTCCTATAAACATCATCTATTTCAGAACATCTAAAATTTTCATCAAGTCCTAATTCTTCCCATAACAACTTTACCATCGAACAAAACTCCTCTCTACTTATTATTTTTTCATTATCTTTTGCAATTTATCGTAATATCCAGTCCAGCCACCTTTAACAGAACTATCCCATAAGTCTAAATGAATAGCTGGTGAATGAGCCATATACTTATGTAAATTATATCTATGTAAATTTTCTAAATTATTAGCATAGAACTTAAATTGCTCCCTAGACTCTTCATCTAATGAATCCAATAACTCATTCTTTTCTTTCTTACTATAATTTAAATAGTTTAAATAAAGCTCTACAAAATCATAAGAAGCCCCAAATACCATTTCATCACTTCTACTATCATACATATCTCCACTAGGAGTAACCTTCATAATACTTTCTGGAACTTCCAAATATTCTCCAACTTTATATACTTCTGATTTATGAATATCTGAAATAATTTGAACATCAACCATTCCATCAGATGCTTTACCAATATAACCTAAATAAGTTCCTTCATCTTTATTAGTTGTTCCACAAATAATCGCATTTAATCCTTCTTGGCACAATAAACTTGTTGTGTAATAAAGTATTGGAGTTCTACTATATGGACCAAGTTGACCTATCGCCCAATCTTCACCAGTTATTCCAACTACACCTTCTAGTTCATTTCTAATAAGTGTATTTATATTTGATAAATCAATTGTATAGTGAGTTACTCCTAACTTTTCACATAACTCAATTCCTCTACTAGTTGCTAAATCTTGATTCGTTACCCCACTAGATTTCAAAATAGGCAACAATAAAGGAACAATTCTTTTAATAGGTGAGTCTTCCATTTTCGCTGCATAATTAACAATTCCTAATACTACTGCCGAATCGATTCCACCACTAATCGCAACTACACATGCCTTTAAATTAAACTTACTCATATACTCATTAAGTAACTTAGCTTTCCTTATAACATAATCTTCTGCATTAAAACATTTCTTATCTCTCAACTCTTTAACTTTATTATTCAAACCTTCACTCATAGGTTTTTCACTTTTCTCATTATATACTTTCATAAAAGTATTCCTCCTTCCATTTCCCATTCATACCTAATATGACCATCTGGGAAAAATATCAAATTTCTTAAATTTTCAGGATTAGTATCCCTCGTATATTTTGTTAATGGTAATGACAACAATACATTTTGACCATCAACATCATAAATAGTTCCAATTCTTTCTAAATCTAACAACTTAGTTCCATTATTTTCTAGATAACTTCTAATATCTTGTTTATTTTCTTCAGTTAATTTATTTCTTAAAATCCAAAAATGTGCTGAATCTCTTCTATACTCATCATTTACTGGTCTTAATGTAACTTGTTCAACCTTATTGTCTTTAGCAAATTTAATAAATTCTGCCACCTTTAGACTAGTATCCATCATATCTTTACAACATACACAAGTAAGTCTTACACAAAATTTAAGCTCATGCAGATACTTAATCAATTCAGGTAAATCTATATAGTCTGCCTTATCTTGCATATAGTTCTTTTTATTTAATTCATACTTATGACTTACTACAGATATAGTTATCGTAGTTAACCCATTACGATACCATTCACGTAAGTATTTATCATACTTTTCTTTATCTTTCATTATTAATATTCCATTAGTTTGTAACTCTATAAAAGGAATTTTAAATTCTTTTAAATGCTTCAAATACTCTGATATCTGTTCTGGAAACAACAATGGTTCTCCTCTACTTGTAATCATTACTGTATCAATATTACTTCGATTTGCTAAATTACCAGCAATCTCTAAATTCCTCCAATTTATCTCATAATTTTTTAAATTATCTTTATCAGGAGTTTCACAAGATACGCAAAATGGACACTTTGCTATACAAGCTGGACTCCCAACAACTACACTAAACATCTTAAATTTCATTTTTAAACCTCCACTATCTTTCTATTTATATCTCCACCATAATTCATAAAGAATACCTCAAAATACGATCCAACGTCTTTTATCAAAATATCAACTCCTTCACCTAAATTATTTTTATACCTTTCATTTATATACATTGTTCCAATAACATCTCTGCTATCAGATGAAGCACCACATACATAAACTTCATAATTATTTATTTCATCTTTTTCATATTTAAACGGAACGAATTCACTTCCTGTATTTAAATAAATCTGAAATTTTTCATTATATAAAACAACATCAAGCATTCCACTATATATTCCATTCTGAATTATAATCATTGTTTTCTCTTTTATATTTTTACACCTAATAACATGTGTTTCTAAATCAATAGTATCTCCAACTAAAAATTTACCTGGTTCAATAATAATCTCATCTAAATTAAGAATCTGTTTTATATTTTCAAAATCACTTACATGAAACTCATCGTATTTTAAACCAGCCATACTAAGGAAATTTAATTTATATTCACCAAATTCTTTAAGAATAAAATCAATTACCATTTTTAAAACATGCTCTCTACATTGAACTATTTTCTGTAAATAAAAACTTATTCCAACACTTTTACATTTACCATTTAACATATCTAACATTTTAAGAGAGTCAAACTTACTAGCACCTAAATGTGTAACAATATCATTAAATACTTCCATAATATTTAATCTTATTGAAATTTTACATTCCCTCAAATCTGCATATTTACTAAATTCAATTAACGATTTTATATCATCAAAGACAAAGTATCTTACTCCTTCTTCATAAAGATATTTAATAATTTTATCGTTAGTAAAAACATTTATTAAACAAATACTCTCAGGAGAAACATTTAACTTTTTTAAAATTTGAAAATGTTCTAAATTACTTATTAAAAAGCCATCATTTTTTCTAAAAACTTCATTCAAAGTATTTAAAACAATTCTATTAGTATTAGTCTTTAAAGGATAATAAACACTTCCATAATTTTTACATCTTTTATAATTAGATATAATCTTTTGCTTATTTACTAATACTCTTATATCATTATTTTTGGACATCTTTATTTCTCCCTTCTATGAATTTTATTTTCACCTTATAAACATTTTGTTAATATCATAAGATATAAATTATAACAGTTTGGCCATCTGTTATTAACATTATATTAATAACTAATTGATATGTCAACTACTTTTTAACAAAAAATTAAAAAGAATTATAAAGAAATAAAAAAACATACCTTTACAATATGTTCTTTTATCTATTTATAATAGCTAGTAAAATCAACATTACTGCTACTGCTCCAATACCGATTAAAATTAAATTAACCGACTCACCACCTACTGAGTTAACTAAAACATCATAAGTAACTTCTTTTATCATTAAAAAGAAGTCTTCAAACATTTTCCAAACATCCTCAAGTTCTTCCATTAAATCTTCCCAAAATGTTTGTTTTACTAAAAGATAAGTCAAAATATTCATATTTTTATCACATCCTACAACAATATTATAACTTATGCTTGCATTTTCATCAATTATTTGTTATCCTATTAGTGCAAATGGCGGAATTGGTGAAGTGGTTAACACACCAGATTGTGGCTCTGGCACGCGTGGGTTCGATCCCCACATTTCGCCCCATTGTAATAATTACTCCCTTTTAGGGAGTTTTTGTTTGCTCAAAACCATGAACTAAAAATATAAAACATTTCAAATAAGTAAACAAACTGCCAAATAATATTATTTTTAAATTTTACATGATATAATTAATATGGTGATTATAATGACAATAGAAGAATTTATAAAATCTTTAAATTTTGAAGAAAATGACTATTTTTATCATGTAACTGGTAGTGGAAATGGTGAAACCATATCAGAAGAAGGTCTTTACGTAGATGGTAATAATATTTTAGATACTGACAATATTCTTGAAACTACAACGCTTCCTTTAACTCCTGATATTGCCTCATCAGTTGAACAACTTAAACAATATTTAAGCGAAGAACTTAGTGATGCAGGTCTAAGAGACACTTCAGAATTTGTAGTATTAGGAGCTCCCAAAGAATGCATGAAACAAATTGTTTCAGATTTCTGTGATTTTAAAGATGGAACTTACTACGAAGGTGTAATCCCTTCTGAATATATTATGGGTTACTTTAGCAGAAACTCATTAGATTTTATCGCCAATGAAAATTTTGGCTTCGGAACGGATGAATTTTTCGAATCAATGACTTTTAAATCATTTTAAAAATCTATAAGACAATAAATCTTATAGATTTTTTATTTTAACTAACTAACCATCTAATATTTACTTCGTCATTTTCATTTGAAACAATTGCCGATTTATCAAATTCTAAAAAAGATGCTTTACTTGACAATTCAGTACTATCATATTTACCAAATTCTTTATCATTAATTACAATAACTCTAAAATGATAACTCAATCCCACATTATTTAATTCATCTGCTAATTTCTTAATCTGCTCATCAGAACTATAACTAGACTCCTTAATTTCAAGTATAAAAGAAACTTTTGCATTAGATTCTTTTACATAATCATCAAATGAAGCATCAGCGCTAACATCTTGAGATACATATTCTTTATTCATACTATAATGAAAATTAATTTCTTTCGAAAAATAAGTATTTACTTTATTATTTAAAAATTCTCTCATTTGTTTATCATATTTTACAGCAACGTAATTATCATAAAATTCATCATTTGTTTTCTTATAAATATAAACTCTTTCATCAAAGCCATTACATTTTAAAATATAATATTTTTTAAGTAATTTATCATCAGATTTTTTTAACTGATTACACTGAACATCATAGGTATCTAACATATATTTCTCAGTATCTGTCAATAAGACATAATTAGAAAGATAAAAAAACACACCAATAGAAACAATACCAACAACTAAAAAATATATTAATAATACTTTTAAAAACTTTTTTCGTTCACGTTGTTCCACCAAATTTTTACCACACTTGGAACAAAACTTACTATTAGCATTTATAACATTTTTACAATTTGGACATTCCATACTAATAAGCCCTTTCTATAACTAATTTTTTATTTTTAAATATTAAACCATTCTCCTCATAATGTAAGTAATATACTTCATCTTCACCATACGAATTACATCCCTTTATTTTTTGAGCACCAGATTGATCATATTCATTACAAGTTGTAATTTTGATTTCATAATATAGATATCCACCAGGTAAGAAAGCATCTCCACTAAAAGAATCTGAACTTAGATACGACTTTTCTAATTTTACATAAGCATAAGTTCCATCCGACTTACTATAATAAAATTCATGATATCTAAAAGCCCCTGTTGAAGCATCGCTTTGAGCATTTTCCATTAAAAATTCCCAAGAACTATCAATTATTTCTTTTTTTTCCAAAAACTCTAAGATTTCTTCTTTCGTTTTGTCATCTACAACATATCTATCGCAACCTGTTAAAAATAATAAACTACACAACAAAATAATTATCAAACTAATCTTCTTCCTCATATACCACACACTCCATATTATCTTTATAATAACATATTTTTTAATAAATAAAACATATAACAACTTGAAGCAATAGAAAAAGGAACTATCTAGTTCCTCTTTTTCTTGATTTAATTAAAGCTAAATCTTCTTCATTTATTCCAAAATTAATAGATCCAAAATCACGATCAGCATCTAATGCTGTTAATACTAAATGTGTACCAATTTTTATTCTTCTTTTTGACTTTTTACCCACAAATGACAATGTCTTATCGTTAAATGTAAAGTAATCTCCATTTATATCATTTGGATGTAATCTACCATCAATTCCTTGTTCAGTTTTAATATAAATTGTTTTACCGCTAATATAAGTAACACGAGCATTAAATTTTTCTCCAATATGTTCTAAGATATATTGAATCATCTTATATTCATTTGCTTCTTGTTCTGCTTTATCAGCATTTCTTTCTTTTTTTGAAATATGATAACAGAATGAAGCCATCATTTCATGGAATTCTTCTATATCCTTAATTTCAAATCTATTATCTCTTTGCATACGTAAATTATAATGTCCTCTTAAATCAGCAGCTCTTCTAATAGGACTTGTAAAATGTCCATAATTCTTCAATCCTAAACCAAAGTGACCAATTCTTTCAACATCATATCTTGCCCTTTGCATAGATCTTAATATTATGTTAGCTGCAACTTTTCTTTCGTCCATATCTTCAATTTGAGCTAGTATTTGTTGAATTACTTTTCCATTAACAATATCACTCATAGCTTTAACACGAATTCCACTCTTATCTAGTGTTTCAAATGCCTCTGCAACTTTCTCTTCATCTGGACATTCATGTACTCTTAAAGGAGTAGGTATAACAACATAAGTTGCATAGCATTCATTTGCAAGTAACATTAAATTTTCAATAATCTTTTCTGCAGTTCTTTGATCTCTTTGTTTAAACTCTAAAGGTTTTCCGTTTTCATCTACTTCAATTTCTATATCGTTAGATCCAAAGTTAACATAACCACGTTTTTCTTTTCTCTTTTCTAATCTTGCAGATAACTTTTGCATCATTTCTAATGCGTCGTAGAATTCTTCATATCCCTCGACCATTTCACCATCTTCAAGTAATTTATTAACATCATCATAAACCATAGCTTTTCTTGAATTAATAACTGTATCAACAAAATCATAATTTAATATTTCACCACTTGGACTAACTTCCATAATACAACTAAATGTTAATCTATCAACACCTTCGTTTAAAGAGCAAATACCATTTGATAATTTATGAGGAATCATTGGTATAACTGTATCTGCCATATAAACACTAGTTGCACGTGATAGTGCTTCTTCCCACAATTTCATGCCAGGATATACATAATGAGTAACATCAGAAATATGTACTCCAACTGTATAATTACCATTTTCATTTAATTCTATACTAACCGCATCATCACGATCTTTAGTTTTAGCTCCATCAATAGTAAATATTAATTTATCCCTTAAATCTAAACGACCTTCTAGCTCTTCTTCACTAACTTGTACAGGAACATCTTCTGCTTCCTGTAATGCTGCTTCAGAAAATTCTACTACTATATTATTCTCAATTGCAATAACTTGTAAATCAGCATCTGGATCATCTTTATGACCAATACTCTTTACAAAATTGCCATAATAGAATCCTTTATCATCCAAATCACCAATCTTAACAACAATTCTATCACCTTCAACTAAAGGTTTCATTGTTGAATTACTAATTTTTATTGGATGAGCAAGTCTTGCATTAAATGGTCTTAAACTATATTCGCCATCTCCATCTTTTACAACTTCAACTACTACTAGACCATCTTTTCTTTGTACAATCTTCTCTACTCTAGCAATAATATAACCATTCTTAATTTTTCTAGTAGGACTTATAACGACAATATCACCATCTAAAGCATCGCATAAATCTTTTTGTTCTACTTTATATCTCTTACCATCACCAAGTTCAATAATTCCTTCATCAAACTTGCTAATATTTATAGGTGCTTGTACATATCCTAAAGATTTTGGGAATGCACTATAAAATCCTTTACTATCTAAATATACTAAACCATCTGTTTCTAATTCACTTAATACTTGTACTAAATCTTCAGTAGTGAAATTAACATGTTTTCCTAAATTTTTTTGTACCTGACTTAAAGTATATTTTTTTTCATGAGACTCTTTAAAGAACTTCTTAGCAAACTTAATAATTAAACCTTTATCAGCAGCATCTACTTTAACAATTTCATCGCTTTTACGTTCTTCTACTGATACAGATTCAACCACTTTTTCTGTAGCCAAACCAATAACTGTCACATGGTAACATTTATCACTACTCAAAGTATCAATTTTTACTTGTAATTTAGTTCCAACAGGAATACTATCTAAATCAACACCATCTAAAACAATTCTATTGTCTATTCTAGCATTCAAAGCAACTATACTTTTCTTACCCTTTTTCTCTATGATTTCAATATTAAGTAATCCATCTTTTCTTCTTAATATTTTATCAACTTTAGCCATACGACGTTCACCATACATTTTATTAGTAGGGATAGCGACAACAATATCTCCATCTAATACACCATTCATTTCATTTGGATGAATCATATATTCTGAACCATCTTCTAACTTAATAGAACCTTCAAACTTTTCATTAACAGATATTTCACTTTGAACATATCCTAATTCACTTGGAAATGCTCTATATTGACCTTTTTTACTATAAACTTTTCCTTCTTCTTCAAGTTTATTTAAAACACCTTGAACTTCTCTAACATCACAAATATATTCAATAATTTCTGCTTTCCATTTAGACTTTTCTACACTAGATAAACTAATAATTAATCTATCATTTTCATTGTACTGTAAAAATTCTTCACCATTAATAATTTCTACAGAACGACGACATCCATCATAAGGATTACATAATACTACTTGTCCATTTTCTATTCTGACAATTATGGCTTCACATTGAATACCACTCTTATATTTCTCCTTTGTTGCCATAGCACACATTTTTTTAACTAAATCTGAAGGACTTAATAACATTCCCTTTTGCCCAGAATTATTAAGCACTTCTATAATTCTATCTTCTAATTTCATTATACCAAAACCCTCCCACATGATGTTAGAATAACACTTTATACCCATAAAGTAAATTAATTATTACTTAAAAACCTATAATTTTTTTTTATATCTTTTACTCAAAGAAAAAAATCGTTTTTTTATAAGAAAATTTATATAAATTTTTACAATTTTAAAATAAAAATTTTAGTTAATTGTTTTAACGTAATCATTAAGCTATAATAAATTTAATGGAGGTCTAAATATGATAATTTACAACAAAGAAAAAGTGAATAAGATAAACGAATGGACAGACGATTCTTTCTACATAATTGCAGACTTTGATCGTACATTAACAACACATGATAGTAAAACTTCATGGAGTGTTTTATATAATCATGATAAAGTTGATAGAAGTTTTAAAGATACTGCCAACAAATTATTTGAATATTATCGTCCAATAGAAATTGATGAAAATATAGACAAAAAGCTTAAAAATAATTATATGCAAGAGTGGTGGTTAAAAATAATTGATCTCTCTATAAAATATGAAGTAACTAATTCTATTATTAAAGAGTTAATAAACAATCAAAATATTATCAAATTTAGGCCAGGAGCTAAAAAGCTATTAAAAAACATGCATCAAAGAAATATTCCTATAATCATTATCTCTGCTGGTCTAGGAAATTTAATAGAGGAATTCTTAAAAGTAAATAATTGCTATTATGATAATATCTATATCATCTCTAACTTTTTAGAATTCAATAATAATCTTGTCACTGGTATTAAAGGAAAGATTATTCATTCCTTAAATAAAAACGAAACATCACTCTCTTCTACAATAAAAACCAAATTAAATAATCGTCATAATACAATCCTATTCGGAGACCAAATTGCTGACATAGGTATGCTTTCACCTACAAATCAAAATACAGCTATAAAAATAGGCTTTCTTGAAGAAAAAGTAAAAGAAAATAAAAAGCACTATTTGAATAATTTCGATATAGTATGCACAAATAAAACATCTTATAACAATCTAATAAAAGAATTCCCCATATTATATAAAGACATCAAATAATAATTTTATATGAATCTCTTTTATGTTATAATAACCCAATTCAAAGGAGAATCATAATATGACACAAATAAAAGATCTATGTTTCGAAATAATTCAAACATGTCCTAATAATTGTTTATTCTGTTCATCATGTGCAGGAATGGATAAAACTAAAATTATTACTTTTGAAACATTTAAAAAAGTAGTTGATCATTTTATTTCCTTAGGTGGAATCGAAGAGATATCTATCTCTGGTGGAGAACCAATGTTACATCCAAACATTTTTGATATGATTACATACTGCAAAGTTAGAAATATCAGAGTAGTATTATTCACAAGTGGTGTTAAAAGAAACCATAAAATGTCAGAATTGGAAATGCAATTATTAAGAAAAAAAATTGAAGATGAATATGGTTATTTAAAAAAGGAAGATGAAGCAATATATAATAAGACAGTTAATCATTTCATGAGTGTATATGAGCATTACAATAACAGAGAATTTAGTGCTATAAGTCGTAATGAAATGGAATACTTGAAATACATTGGCTTAGATAAGATTGTTTTTGACTTTCAAGGAGCAGAACGAGAAACATATGATTTCTTAATGGGAAGCAATCATTTTGATGAAGTTGAATCTTCTATCATTAGAGCAACTTGTGCTGGTTTAGATTCAGATATCCATTTTGTTCCAATGAAATCCAATTATCATGAATTTCCTGACTTAATTGAACTTCTTAATATTGCTAGAATTCAACAATTAAGTATCTTAAACTTTGTACCTCAAGGACGAGGAGCCAAAAATCGTGATCAACTTATGCTATCTGAAAGCGAAATGCAAGAATTTGTTTCTATATATAACTCTTGTAAAGATGAATTTAAAGGTAATATTCGTGTCGGTATTCCTCTACTTGGTGAAGATAAACATAAATGTACTGCTGGCCTAGGAAAGCTCGTTATAAAATATGACGGAACTATCCTTCCTTGCCCAGCCTTTAAAGAATTTGATAATTCTATCTTAAATAAGATGGGAATTCAAACTCCTAATATATACGATGACTTAGATAAAGTACAAATACATAATGGTACAAGAGCTTATCCATTATGTAAGCAATTATATAAATTTAATCATAACATAGAAAAATAGTATTTAGCGTATGCTAAATACTATTTTATTAATACTAACTTATTAAAATCTTGAATGTAATCATCTTCAAAATCTAAAGCAACCGTTTTAACACTAGAAGTTAAACTTGTTGCATAAATACCATAAGGCATTTCATTATCAAAACCAACAAAAATAATTGCTTGACCAGACTTATATAATAATGCTGGACAATCTAAACTTTTTAGTTTTTCAATCTTCTCATCAACACTTAAATCTTCTAAGCTAACAACTTCACCAATTGATTTTATTTGATCAGATGTATTTCTAGGGAAATTAAATCCAAAAGTACGATATACATTAGCTACATAACTAGAGCCATCAACACCTCTGTCCATTCCACCCCAACTATATGAAACTCCTTCGTACATAAATGATTGTTCAATAACATTATTTTTTGTATAAGGTAAATATCCAATACTAGCATCTTTCTTTGAAACTAAGATTTCTTCTCTGACAACTTTATCATCAGTACCTTTTTGTGGCAAAACAAGTTTATAATCACTTCCAACTTCTTCTACATAAGGTAATTTAACACTCATATCTAAAAACAAATTATTAACTTTAATTGCTGAACTAGTAATAATTCCAAAATTATCATTATTAATAAAATATTCCCAATCTTCATCACTTGCAACTGCAATATCTTGATTACTTACCCATCCAGCATAGATTTGAGAAATAACAAAATACCATTCACCATCTTTACTAGTATGAATAATTAAGACTGGTGTATTAACAAGTAATTCAGTTTCTTGAATTCTATCAAATCCATCTTCTGTAGCTGTTTTATAAAAGAACATATCAGTTGGCATTGACTTTAAATTAGTTCTTTTTACAACAATACCTTTAACTGGACTAACACTACTCTTTATATTTTTTAAATTTCTATTATCTAATACTTTTTTTAAATCAGAACTTTTAATTTCAACAAGTCCATTATATTTTGGAAGTGTTGGAGCATCATAACTTTCTATATAGCTTTTTACTTCTTTTTGTGTTAAATCACCAATACTATCTAAATCATATAATGAATCAGTTTTACTCATAATTTCTTTGTTATAAGCTTCAATTTCTTCTAAAGAAAGAATCTCTTTTTCAACAGAATTAGATAAGAAAACTCTTGCAGACTGAGGTATAACTCTTTTTCCACTATCTTCCTCTTCTTTCTTATTATTACATCCACATACTAAAAGTACCAACATTATTAATACTAATAATTTATTAACTTTTTTCATTCTTTCACCATCCAATACCTAAACTCTTACCATTTTTTGTTTCTTTTTCATTGAATACAATATTCCTGAAACAATAAAGATTCCTGAAATTAAGAAGACAACTTTAACAAATGCTCCAGTATTTGGATTGCTATCAACATACACAAAATCAACTTCTATATCACTATTTGAAACACCAATTAATGTTTGTGATTCAACTTTATTATTTGGTTCATACACATATGCATCGTTTTCAATTCTATAAGAACCATAAAGTCTTATCTTTACATCATATAAATCTTCTAAATCAACATTATCTATTATATAAGCCCCATCACTATATTCTAATTCGCTTAATGAAACATCAGCATATGTTTTTTCATCATCTATTACACTAATTTTTAAATTATCTTTACTATTAACTTCATTACTTAATGTAACACTCAATTTATTGTCTTTTATACTAGCCTTACTAATAACGATTTCTTGTACATGTTCTAACTCGTCATCTTCTAAGCCAATTAAATATTCATATACCTTTTTTATATTATTTTCTATTTCCTCGCTATTATAGTTATCTTTATAAATATCAGCATCTAAATATCCTGAAACCATATTTTTCTCTATAGAAGAACCATAATGAAGATTATAATACATATCATCAACTAAACCAGGATTTGAATAACTATAAATTGCCATCTGTATTGCTGATACAAGTTCAGATAAAGAAATATCTGTTGTAGGTTCTTCAAAACCTTTAGCAGTCAATATTTTCTTTGACATTCTTTGAACATCATCATTAACATCTACATATTCTAAAACTCCAGCATTTATTAAATTGTCTATCATTTGCTCTTCAGTTATATAAGGGAATGAATTTTTTATAATAGCACTTAACTTTTTTCTAGTACTTTCATCCCAAAAATCAGATTCAGAAAGTCTAACTTTATTATATTTAATACTTCCTGAATAACTCATATCATTTTCTAAATCTGCACAATATCCAACATTATAACTACTAGTAGTTGAATTAAACGGTGTATAATTTTTAAAAGTATCAATTGAAGAAGTTTTAACTAAACTCTCATCATTCACAAGCATATACAAACGAGGTGTATATGGATCCGTATTATAATTTGTAATTACTTCACCAGCATACTTTGTAGTTCTATGGAAAGAATACGAATACTGACTCATAAAATAATATAAATACTCTTGATTAGTATAATTTTCGCCGAGGACGACTTGCCACTCTCGTGCTGCTTTAACATCATTACAATAAATCAATGTAATGGCAAGCAGTACAAGCCAAATAAATTTTTTTCTTAATTTCATAAAACAAACATCCTCACTATTATTGAGCTAATTATAACAGAGATGATATTAAATTACAAACAAAATTAGGAAAATATTTTATTTATCTAAAACCAACTTTTTACCTTGATTTTTCTTATTAACAGCACTATAAAAATCAGTAACTATCTTTTTATATTCCTCTGGCAAGTAACTTATAGCCTCTTGCTTTATATCATCAGGAATTCCATAATAAGCTTCACTTATAGAACCACAAATAGCAGCTATTGTATCACTATCTCCTCCTATTGAAATAGCTTTCCTTATTGCATCTTCAAAGCTATTTGATTCTAAAAAACAAAATATTGCTTGTGGAACACTACCAATTGATTTAGAAGAAAATTTATAATTATGTTGTAAGTCTTCCATACACATATCTAAACTATAACCAAAAGTGTTTTGAATATATTTCTTAATGTCATCCTTGCCACATCCAGTTCTAGCTAAGAAAATTGCCATCGCAACTGCACGTGCTCCAGCTATAGCATCTACATGGTTATGAGAAGGAATTGTTGCACATTCAGCTTCTTTATAAATACTTTCCATATCGTCAAAGTAATAACCTACTGGTGAAATTCTCATTGCAGCACCATTTCCAAAACTATTACCATCTTTTTCATTTTCTAACCATTTAACGAAACCAGATCCAAACCTACTTCTACCATATTTATCGCATCCTAAACTTATTTCAGCCAAACCAAATTTTCTTAAAGAATCTTCATAGCTCACATTATTTAAAATAGCATAAGCAATTGCTAAAGTTAGTACAGAATCATCAGTATAAAAACATTCTTCACTAAAAAGAGACACTCTTTTATCTAGTATCTTAACTCTCTCATCATAAGGTCTTTTCTTATCAATTCTTTCTTTAATAGCATTTATTTCTAATACTTCATAATAAGAACCAACAATATCTCCAATTATTGCTCCTAACATAAAACCACTCCTTATACTTGCATTATAACATGAATTTTTTGTGAAAAATGGCTTTTTGCTTGTATTTAAAAAAGAAAACTTGTAAAATTAATTTAGGGAGGATAAAAGTATGTCAAAGAAAAGAAATAATAAAGAAATTGAAGAAATAGAAATCATCGATGATGATGAAATTGAAGTATCTCAAGAAAAAGATAATTCTGATTACGAAAGCATTCCTATGGAGGAAAGAATTTATCAAATTGAAAAGAAAACAAAAATTATATTCGTTCTTGTTATATTAACTACAATATTTAGTTTTCTAACTTTAGTAGTAGGTATTTCAAATAATGGTGATACGAAAACAACTACCAAAACAAATAACAATAATAGTAGCAGTAATTCTGCTAACGAATCACTTTACTCATATGATACAAGTAATTTCAAAGAAATTACAGCATCAGATATCAAAAAAGAATCAAGTAAAGAAACTATTGTTGTTATGATAGGTCGCCAAGGATGTACATATTGTGCTTCATATGCACCAACTCTTGAGAAAGTTGCTGATGATTACAATGTCAAAGTACGATATATCGATTTTGATTTAATTGTTAACGTTGCAGCCAGAAAAGTACTTGATCAAGATGCTTATGATACAATTGCTAATTTAGAAGGAGAAGGAAACTTCAAAACATTTGGAGCTGAAGCTGTTAAAGCAACACCTTATACATTGTTCATAAAGGATAACAAAATAATCTACGGTATTAAAGGTAATGCAACAACTTCAACAGTTGAAGCTGCATTTAAATCTGCTGGTTTAAAAAAATAATATTTAAAAGGCTATATTCATATAGTCTTTTTTATATATAACAAAAAAGTATTACATAACAAAGCCTCCATAATTAAAGAATATTATACGAACTACCATCAACGTAGTATAATTGATTATAGAGGTGTAAAATATGGTAGAGTTAAACGGAAAAGAATTAAGAGATAAATTAATTCTAAAATTAAAAGAAGATGTAGAAAAATTATCTACACAATTAGGACTGGTTGTTATCCAAGTTGGTGAAGATGAAGCAAGTAAAGTATATGTTCGTCAAAAAGAAAGACTAGCTTTAGAACTAGGATATAAATTCATTCATAAAGTATATCCAGAGTCAGTTGATAATGTTGAAATAATAGAATATATAGAAAGTTTAAATAATGATGATTCAATTGATGGAATCATTGTACAAATGCCCCTTCCAAAACACTTAAATACAAGTGTTATTCAAAACACAATAAGTCCCAATAAAGATGTGGATGGTCTAACTTTTAGCAATTCTGGTAAATTACTTCATGGTGTTCCATCTCTTGTTCCTTGTACTCCAAAAGGTATTGTCGACTTATTAGATGAACATCAAATAGAGATATCAGGAAAAAATATTGTCATAATAGGAAGAAGTATTTTGGTTGGAAAACCAATTGCAAATTTATTAACAAACAGAAATGCTACTGTAACAATATGTCATTCAAAAACAGAAAACATCCAGTTATATACACAAAATGCTGATATAGTTATTGTCGCAGTTGGCTCACCTGCCTTCTTAAAAGCTGACATGGTTAAACCAGGTTCAGTCATAATCGATGTTGGAATCAATAGAATAAATGGTAAACTTTATGGAGACGTAGATTATGAAAATGTAGCTCCTACATCTAGTTATATAACACCAGTTCCAGGTGGTGTTGGACCTATGACTGTCTATGAACTAATGCATAATGTATACTTAGCTCATCAACTTTTAGAAGAAGAAAGAAAACTAGAAAAAGCAAACAATAATGAAAAAGTAAAAAAATTAGAATTAACACACAATTAATTCTTTTTTTATTTTCTGGAAAATATGATAATATATTGCATAGCAAAACAAAAAGAAAGGAATGACTTTCATGAACATAAAAAATTTAACAATGACATTCGGAGTTCAAGAAATCTTCGACGATGTT
The DNA here is from genome assembly GCA_949425635.1 of uncultured Bacilli bacterium. Lineage (GTDB taxonomy): Bacteria > Bacillota_I > Bacilli_A > RF39 > UBA660 > Coprovivens. The sequence goes on from CASPWD010000007.1 coordinate 97,863, forward strand.
ACCTTAAGCATTAAAGAAAATGAAAAAATTGGTATCATTGGTATGAATGGTGCTGGTAAATCAACATTCTTTAAACTTATCATGGGAAAACTTGAACCAGATAGTGGTCGAATAATCTTAAAACCTGGTACACGTATAGGTTTTCTTCCCCAAGTAATTAGTGATGAAATACCTAGCATGGATATCACAGTATTTGATTTTCTACTAGAAGGTCGTCCTATTAAAAAACTTGAAAATGAATTAAGCGAAGCTTATACTGAAGCAAGTATTGAAACTGATGAGAAAAAACTAAAATTTATAATGAAAAGAATTGGAAAGTTGCAAGAAAAACTAGAATACTATGAAGTTTATAATGCAGAAAACATCTTATTAAAAATAGTAACTGGAATGAATATAGACAGTGACTTACTAGATATGAAACTATGTAATTTATCTGGTGGACAAAAAAGTAAAATAGCTTTCGCACGTCTTCTCTACTCAAATCCTGAAATTGTTCTATTAGATGAACCAACTAACCATTTAGATATAGATAGTAAAGAATATATTGTTGATTACCTAAGACATTATAATGGTACAGTCTTAGTAATATCACACGATATTGAATTCTTAGATGCCGTAACGACTCAAACTCTATATGTTGATAAAGCAACGCATAAAATGGAACTATACCCAGGAAACTATGAAAAATACATGCGCATCAGAAATGAAAGATTAAAAACTCAAGAAAGATTAGCTGAAAAACAAGAACGTGAAGAAGAAAAACTAAAAAAAATAATTGCTAAATATATTAGAGGAAATGAAAAAAAAGCTAACATAGCGAAAGACCGTCAAAAGAAACTGGCTAAACTAGAAGAAAATAAAATAGTTATTGAAAAAAAACAAAAAACTGCTAACTTAAAAATAAAAATAAACCACCCTAGTGGAGTTGTTCCTTTAAAATGTGAAAACTTAAAATTTGGTTACAAAGAAGATCATATCTTAATAGACAACTTAACATTTGACTTAAGTCGTGGAGAAAAATTCCTGATAGTTGGAGAAAATGGTATAGGTAAATCAACACTTTTAAAATTAATTGTTGGTGCTCTTAAACCTCTAGCTGGGGAAATAGATATTAATGATAAAACAGAAATCGGATACTATGCTCAAGAGCATGAACTTTTAGATAACGAAAAAATAATATTAGAAAATTTCAAAGAATTTAATTTAAGCACAAAAGATCTAAGAAGTTTTCTAGGTAACTTCCTATTCTCAGGAGAGGATGTCTATAAAAAAGTATCTTATCTTTCACCTGGAGAACGAAGCCGTGTTGCTTTAGCTAAGCTTGCTTTAACTGGAGCCAACTTCCTTATCTTAGATGAACCAACGAATCACCTTGATCCACAAACTCAAGAAATTATAGCCAAAACTTTCAAAGACTATGAAGGAACAATGCTTGTCGTATCCCACAACGTAGAATTTGTTGACAATCTTGGTATAGAAAGAATGCTCATGCTACCTAGTGGAGAAATAAGATATTATGATAAAGAAACTGTTTTATATTATCAAGAATTAAATAACCAGTCTAAATATAAAACAAAATCAAATAAAAAGAATCAGTAATTAAGAACTAAAACTAAAATTTAGTTCTTTTATATTTACATAAATGATATAATAAGTTTATAAATGTATATAGTAGATTGGAGAAATAATATGAAAACATTTAATAAACTAGTTAGAGACAAAATACCAGAATTATTCTTAAAAGATAATTCCTTACCAGTATCTAGAACATTAACTGATGAAGAATATATTACTGAATTAAATAGTAAATTAAAAAATGAAATCGATAAATACTTAGAAAATGAAAACATTGAAGAAATGGTTGATATTCTTGAGGTAATACGTGCCATTCTTGACTATAAAGAAGTATCATATGAAGAAATAGAAGAAAAAAGAATAAAAAAAGTTCAAAAAAAAGGTGCTTTCAAAGATAAAGTATACTTAGAAAGAGTTATGGAAAATGGCGACTAGACACAATTTGTGTCTTTTGTATTTGTAAAATTATTTAAATTACTATAAAATGGAAATAGAATAGATGAATTTCTGTTTTTAAAGCAGGTGTTAATATGTATAATAAAGTAGAAGAAGCCATACATTTTATGGTAAAAGCAAATAAAGGTCAAAAAAGGAAAAATGAAAATATTGATAAAAGTTTTCACTCGATGATAATTTATACCATGCTTAGAGAATATACTACTACAGAAGACATATTAGTTTCAGCCCTGCTTCACGATATTATAAAAGATACAGAATATGGATATGAAGAAATAGAAGAAAGATTTGGTACACTTGTAGCTGATACAGTAGCAGAACTTTCAGAAGATATGTCAATAACTAAATGGATAAGTAGAAAAAGAGATTATGTAAGAAGAATGAGGAATGCGGACGATGTTAATGTAATAAATATCATGTTAGCAGATAAATTACATAACCTATTATCCAACTATGAAAACTATTTAAAAAATGGCGACAAAATATGGAAAAACACAGGTGGAACAAAAGAAGAAAACTGTTGGCTTTATCGCGAATGTTATATAATAGCAAGTAAAAAAAATGTATATAAAGGATTACTTGAAAGATATAAAGATATGATAGAAATTTACTTTGGTGGTATAGATGAATAAATTTATTAGAAAATATTGGAAAATAATTATTTTTACACTTAGTATGACAATATTTTTACTTTTAGTAAAACTCCTTTTAAAGGATGAAGTAGAAATATTTGATACGAAAATTTATAGTATTGTATCTACAATAAAATGTGAACCAGTAACTGCTATTTTCAAGTTTCTTTCATTTTTATGCAGTACATGGTTTATTCTTTTCACTACGATTATTGTTATGATAAGCTGTAAAAATAAAAAAATTGGCTTTTATCTTGGTCTTAATGTATTAATCTGTGTTTTACTTAACCAAGGCCTAAAATTAATATTCGCTAGAACAAGACCAATCGATATCAACTTAATAATTGAAAGCGGATATAGTTTTCCTTCAGGACATTCAATGGTATCATTAGCTTTCTATGGATTCTTCATTTACATAATAGCTCACATGAATATTAGTAAAAAAAGAAAACTTATATTCTGTACATTATTAGCCATCTTAACTTTATCAATAGGAATTAGTAGAATTTATCTAGGAGTTCACTATGCGAGCGATGTCATAGCGGGGTTCTCCCTATCCATGGCTTACTTAATTATTTACATCAGTATCTTCTATAATAAAATGACTGACGAACAAAAAGAACCAGACAACTTATAATTAAGAGTCTGGTTCTTTTGTTCAATATTTTTATTTATTTATATATTCATGTAATTTATTTAATCTATATTTAGGTACATCTAATTCACTAGTAGAAACAAATCCTGATCTAGCATTTATTATATCTGGAATTCTATTTACGATATCAGCACAAGTTAACTCTACTGTTGCTGGTTGTTTTATTGTAATAGTCGTTTCTGGTTCACCAATGATTGTCCATTCATTAGTATCAACTTCATCAGGAGCATAAACCTTACCAATACATTCTGCCTCTATTTCTATACCTTCCTTTGTTTCAGCTGTAACTACAGCACTCATTCCAGTAGCATCACCTGCCTTAATTTTCATTCCTAAGGTAGCCGATTCTAAATCTTCATTATTCGTTTTAGGTACACATTTTTGATTCATACTAATAATAGTTAATCCTAGCTTATCGGCTAACCAACCAACCGTATTCCACATATAAGATGGTGCATAATTACCACTATCAATCAACGCTTTTCTTGTTCCTTCATCCATTCGATCAACAGAAGCAATATCTTTATCAAATTCTTCTAAAGTAAGACCTGCTCCATGAGCTTTAGCCAAAGCTAATCCATAATCTTCTACATTATATGAACTTGACCCTTTAATCTTCGCAATTCTATGAGTAGTTCCAGCCAAAACTGAAATTAAATTTCCCCAGAAAACATCCTGATATCCACATCCTACAATGGTACATTTATTAGCTTTAGCTAACACATCAATTTCTTTCCATACAGTAGGATTTGAATTTTGAGCAAAAAAAGCTTCTTCACAAGTCGTAATTGCATTAACACCTAATCTTGCACAAGTTCTTAGAATATCTTTTATATCATTTAATAAACTCATTGTTGTTACTATAGCTATATCAGGCTTAGTAACTTTCATATACTCTTCTAATTGTTCAATTGATGAAATAATAACATTTCTATTACCACTATTCATAATTTCCCCTATGTCTTTACCAATTACATTAGGATTTATATCAACTGCTCCAACAATCTTAGCACCTTTCTCTTCAGCATATCGCATTGTATAAACACTCATTTTTCCACAACCAATTTGAAATACCTTAATTTTATCCACAATATCACTTACTTTCTAATACTATTATAACAAAAGCAATTTTTTTTAAACATATTTTATAAACAATCAATGTAAATAAAAAGGAAACTATTCAGTCTCCGTTAAATCAACATTTTCTTCTCTAATCAAATCATCAAAATCAATTTTGAATTTCTCAATAGATTTTTTCTTCGCATCTTCATAAACATTTCTCGCATTACAAACAGCTTTATAAATATGTTTAATACGACAAACATTCTCATTATCAAATAAAGCATAAGTAAAAGCATTAGAAAGAATCGTTAAACAAATATCAGGATATCTTGAAGATATTTCATAAACTCTTTTATATTCATCTGTCATATCTACAATAAATGTCATAATTCTTTCAATTACATAATCTGTATATTCAAAATGAACTCCAGTTTTAGCTTCTATTTTAGGATAAGTTCCCATTAATATTTTTACACAAGTAGGTTGATCAGCTTCAGCAACATCAATTTTCTGAAATCTTCTTAAGAAAGCACGATCTTTTAAAATATATTGTTCATATTCTTCATCAGTCGTTGCACCAATCATCTTAATTTCACCACGGTCAAGACCAGCTTTAAACATATTAGCAAAGTCTATTCCACTTTCTCCACCATCTTTATTAACTAAAACATGCGTTTCATCTAAAAATACGATTGTCTTAGGTCGATTAGCCAACTCTTTAACAAGTAAATCTACTCTACTTTCAATTTGTCCATTAGACTCTGTTTTACCAAGCAAAGAAGTTACATTTAATTTAAATATTTTATAACCTTCCAAAGCATTAGGTACCATATGCTTCTGAATTCTATAAGCTACTCCCTCAACAATAGAAGTCTTACCTACACCAGCTTTACCTACTAATAAAGCACTCTTCTCTGGCGTAAGCAAAGTCATAATAACTTGCTTTATTTCTTCGGTTCTTCCTATAGAAGGATCTGTTATATACTCTCTTTGTGTTAATTCTTGTCCATAACGATCTAAAATACTTACAAATCCATTAATATTAGATGTTTCTTCTTTAACAGGAGCAACATTTATTTCACTAGGAATTTCACTATTCCTTCTTCCTCCAACTTGATACTTTATTGGTTGAGGAGTTCCTTGTTCTAAAGATTCATTCATATAAATCACCTTTTATAATTATAACATACTATTATTCTTCCTTGTACATTTAAAAAAGATAAAATAATTTTCTTCAACTATCTTCCTAAATATTGATGTAAAAAATATATTTTATCTTTTTGATTATTAAAAATACTCTTAGCTAATGTTATAGCTTTTTCTTCTCTACATAATTCATAGCTTTCTAATACATTAAGTCTAGAATATCTTCTAATATATTCATTCATTTCTTGAGTATTATACCTATTACTATGAACAAATACTAATAAATAATAAAACAAAGTTAAATAATTTTGCCATAATATTGGATTAATTGTTCCATTAGGAGTTCTAAATTCTATTAAGTCTTTTTTATCTGTTTTAAACGTAATTCCATATCTCTTATTATTACTAAATCTTTCTAAAAACAATTCTTTATCTTCATCATCTAAACTAACAATATCTTTTAATGCTAGTATTATTGGTGAAGCATACATGTCTAAACTCTTTCTATAATTAACATCTTCACCCTTAGAAAATCTATATATAATATCTTCATAATAAGCATACAACTTTAAAAACTTAATACGATCATCTAATGTAGGAAGTAAACACCCATCAAAATTAATTTGAAATCCACAATTATCAAATGTTGGATTCATTCTACTTAAAAGTTCTGCTAATTTTTTTAATATTATCAAATGTTTTTTTTCATTCGTCATAACAGGAACAGCTATCTCAGCATTTGCTTCCTTTATCAAAGACTTATCTGGTTTAACAATAAAACTTGTTCCAAACTGTTTTCTAACTAAATAATACACTTTTTCAAAATCTACATTCTCAAGTTCAATTTCTAATCCAAACCTAACACTTCTAGGTATCGTTAATAAACTTCTATATTCTAATGGATTATTAATTAATTGATTCCTAATATTATCTTGCATAGTAACCACCTGTTTATGTATTTTATTCTTTTTAATGAATAAGTCAAATTATTCTTTAACATATCTTATAAAGCAGAAAGGAAACGCTACCTATTAACTGATTAACATATTTATAATCAATACATTTTTTTATATAAAGAAAAGCAAACCTATAAAGGTTTGCTTAATAATCACAATGGCGCCTGATGTAGGACTCGAACCTACGACCTAACGGTTAACAGCCGTGCGCTCTACCGACTGAGCTAATCAGGCATTGCTCTTTAATTATAGCACAGGAATGACCAAAGTCAATAAAAAAATTAACATTTTTTCAAAAAAATTTAAACTTTTTTTCTAAACATCAATTTTCCTTATCCTAAAACTATCATTTTGAGCATTTTCTAATATAAAAATATTCAAAGTTATTACATTATATTCATCATTACTTAAATTTTTATTTGTTTCTTTAGGCAATATAGCATTTTTTTCATTTATCTTAATATCAACTTCGTATTGATAATAATCAGTAGCAATTTCTCTAATATATCTAAATTCTAATATTTCATAATTATTCCAACTTCTTAGCATTTCATAACTTATAGTATCATCTTTAATAATCTCATCCAATATATCACTAAAGTAACTATCAACAATTAATTTTTTATCATAATCCTCTAATGAATCTGGTTCCACTTCTTCTACCTTTTGAGATTCTTCTTCAGGATTATTTTCATTATCTTTTACTTCCTTAATAGCAGAAGATAATTCACTCTTTACACTACCTTTATTAGATGAAGAAGCAAAATAATCTTTCGCTCCTATTCCTAGACAAATTATTGCTCCAGCTAAACAGCCATATATAATTAAATCGTACTTATTTATTTTAATTACTTTCATACCATTCACCCTTATTATATATTATACAACTTTTTTTACATAACTTTAATTATTTTATCTTTAATTGCATGTTATAATAAATATGGTGATATTATGAGAGAATATATGAAAGAACACATTGACTTAGTCGATACTTATATAAAAAATGAAAAACATAAAAACATAGATAAATTTATAGAGAACCATCTTAGAAAAATAAGTTTCTTTCAACATGAACGTTTCATCCACCTTTGTGTAACTTTATTTTATGCAATGATTACAATCGTTTTTATTGCATTAACACTACTAAGTAAGATTTTTATACCTATCGTTATCATAGTAACTATCTTCCTTATCTTATACATATACCATTATTTCTACTTAGAAAATGGTGTCCAATACATGTACAAACAATACGACAAATTAAAAGAATTAGTTAAATAGCTATAACTAATTCTTTTTTTCATTATCTTTTTCCTCCAAATCCACTGAAGGTTTCAAAATCAAATCGCTATGTTCAAATTCAACTTCCTTCTTAACTGGTTTATAATCATAGATTAAATCATTTAAACTTACTTCGTCTTCTTCATCAGTTCTATTTAAAGTTGCTAATGAATTAATCTCTGGTTCATCTTCTTCGAATACTTCATAATTTTCATCATAATAAGAAGATCTAGGAGCATCAAATATAATGTATTGTTGATTCAACTTCAAAAACTTAGTTAAATATTGCATAAAAAACGAACTTGCCTTTTCATTATATCTAAAAGCCTGAGCATTATATTCTCTTCTAGCAATAGCAACACCATTATCAACAGAAGATAAATCGTTCTCCGTAAAAGTACCTAAATTTTCTAACTCTAAAAGATATGGGTACTTTTCAAAATCTATTTTCTTACTCAACTTAAACTTATTCAAAGCATTACTAGTTAAAACCTTATCATTAATCGATCCAGCAACACCTTTTTCAATCATCAAAAGCAATCTATTTATTTCTGTACTTACTGTATCTTCCTTACCATACTCTTTCAATATACGATCAGTTGTCTCTTGAGCCTTAACTATTTTTTCTTCCAAATACTTGTTTAAAACTTTATCAAACAACTCATTTATACTAGCAGTCTTTTCTTTCAAATCCTTATATTGTAAATAAATATAATAAATAATTCCTAAAAATACAACAAACAAAAAATTATCAAATATAAAATTAAATAATTCTGTCATATCATATCACCTCAGTATGCCTATTCTACAGAAATTATATCATAACCATCTAAATATTAAAATAACTTTGCAAAATCACGTGGATACTTAGTCTCAAGAGTTAACATCTTACCCTTATGCTTAAACTCTACCAAATTAGCATGAAGTCCCAATCTTTTCAAAGGATTACTCTTGCTACCATATTTCTTATCTCCAATAATTGGGTTTCCTATATTAGCAAGTTGCACTCTTATTTGATTTCTTCTTCCAGTCTTAATATTTATCTTCAATAAAGAATACTTGCCCTTAGTTTCCAATACTTCGTACTCAGTTATAGCAAGCTTTCCTCTCTTCTTATCTTGTGTTACAAAAACATCTAACGCCTTAGTTTCAATCAAATAATCTTTTAATACATCATGTTTCTTAGGCATCTTACCTTCTACAATACACAAATATTCTCTTTTAACATTCGTCCAATCATTTTGTAAAGAGAGCTTCTTATCAGGACTTTTAGCAAATATTACAATCCCTGAAGTCTCCTTATCCAATCTATGTACAATAAACACCTTATTCTTTGGATACTGCTTCTTTACATATGCACTTGCTTCACTATACAGCGTTTTTGCTTCTCTTTTTTCTGTTGCTATTGTAAGCAGATGTGGTTCCTTCTCTACTACTAATAGTTCCTTGTCTTCGTAAATTATATTCAACTTCTTCATTGTCATCCTCCTCTATCTTTTTACACATTACTGAAGTAATTATCGCTGAAAGTGGAATTATCAAAAACGAAGCCATTCCACTTAACATAATTCTTGTAAACTCCGCTGCAAATACCTTAGAATTTATGATTCCTACAAAACTGTAACTTATATCTTGAAAGAATATGAACAAAGTCATAAATCCTCCTAGATACGCAAAAAACAAAGTATTTGTTGTCGTTCCTAAAATATCTTTACCTATATTCATCCCTGAATGAAATAATTCTTTTATAGTTAATTTAGGATTATTTACATGCACCTCGTACAAAGCCGATGATATAGCTATTGAAGTATCAATTATATTACCAATAAGTCCTATGATAACTATTGCATTAGACAAAGACAACATATTAATCCCAGAATCATAAGTAACATAACTAATTGCTTCTATCGTCTCTTCAGTATATCCTTGAATATAAATTCTACTTCCAAAGAAAATAGTTATACCGATAAAGATTACAAGTAAAATAAATACTGATATAAAAGAAGCTACTGTCTTCTTATTAACACCATTTAATAAAAACAAAATAATCATACTTATAATTAAACATATTATCAATGTAGGAATAATTGGATTAAATCCCCAACCTACCAAAATAACTAATAAGAAAATCAACCCTAAATTTATATAAATGGTAAAGAAAGTTTTAAGGCCTCTCTTACCACCAACTAATATTAGAAGAATTAATAATACTAAAGATAATAACTTAATCATTACTTAATCCTCCTTTTATAAACGAACAAACTTATATAAATAGAAATAGGTATAGTAACAGTAATACCAATCGCTCCTGTTAATGCTCTTGTCATTTCTAAACTAATATATTCATTTACCAAATGTCCTAACTCTATTCCATTTCTAAAATAAATAGTTAAATTAGGTATTACAGAACATATATAAGTAAAAAATAAGACATTTATCATCGTACTCATTATATCTCGGCCAATATTATAACCAGACTTCTTTAAAGATTTCACAGTAATCTTCTCATCTTTTTCTATTAACTCATTTAAAGATGTTGCCATACTTATTGAAATATCCATTATAGCACCTAAGCCACCAAGTATAATCTCCGATAAAAATATTCCCTCATAAGGTCTAGTAAGCAATTCCATTTGTTCAAATCTAACACCACTATACTTAGTAAAGTGGATAACTATCATACTTATTAACATTGTTACACTTACTCCAGCAATACTACTTATAATAGCAGCTAATGTCTTCTTATTTAGTCCAGATACTAAACTCAAACAGATAACACTAAATAGAATAGCCCCTATAAAAGATAATATTGGAAGACTTATCCCTTTAACATTTAAAGCTACAATAACATTAAAAATTATAATATTAAGTATTACACTTATTATCGATAAAAAGCCCTTTAAATGTCCTACTAAGACTATTACAAGAGTAAATGATACAACAAGTATAACAATATACTTATCTCTCTTATATCCTTCTATGTGAGCTTTTTTTATTGTATCTCCTTGCTTATTAACAGAAACAAATAATTCATCTCCCTTATAATATCTCTGATCATAAGCTTCACCTTTATGATATTCATTACTTATAGTAACTATCTTACCCCTATCCTCACCATTAAGAATTCTAGCTTCAATAGTTTGCATATATAAATCCTCTTTATATCCATAATTTAAAGTATCAGTACTTAAGTACTCTTCTTCAGTAGATATAACTTTAACAATCAACTCATCATAAAAAGAATAATTATTATAAGTAAATATAATACTTCCAATACCTACAATAACTAATATTGCATAAAGTATTATAAATTTTTTATTTTTCTTGAATACTTCCATTCAATCACTTCCAAGCTAAATTATACCATAAATACACAAAAACATATTGCACCAATCATTTATATTAGCTATAATTTACTAAAGGAAAGCATAAAAAAGCGATACATCAAATTGTATGGCTAGATGCTCTCCCTTATGGGTTCATCTAGCTCTAATACTATTTACTAATATTAGAGTTAGATATTTTTATTTTAAAAGTATTGCTACTATTAAAGTGATGATAAGTCCAAGTTGAATAAACACTACTATAAATAGTCTATTTATCACTCTTTCCATATCGCCACCACCTTTCATAATAAACCAAGATACCCCCTGAAGAGTACCATTACGTTTTTTTATAAAAGGGACAAAAACATCAACAATTTGATATATCGCGAATAAGATAACATATTAAATAGACTTTGTAAAATCACTCGTCATCACTTTTTTTAATGCAAAATACCTTTATAAAAAATAATCTAATATCAAAATTTTTTTCTAAAATTATAAAATAATGAAAATGATTTATTTAACCATATAATATCTTTGAAACTAATATTTTAAAGATATTTTTTATTTTTCATAACAAATTTAAAATTTTTTTAACAAGTAAAAAGACCACATATCAAATGTAGTCTCTCATACAATATTTAGTTATACAAAACTCCGCCCCATTCAACAGCTGTAAATCCTACTCTATTGAAACTGGTTAACTTCTGTTCTTTTATCTTAACTTTATTGTTAACTTTCTTAACATGTATTGCTACACGTAACATACTATCTGGTTTAGGTGTAATTTCCAATTTATTAAAAGATTCTCTCTCTTCTGTAAGTTCAAAATAAACTAAATTTTGTTCATTTTTCTCTAAGATAGGTAACCAATACATTATAAATTCATTTCTTTCCCTATCATTTAAACCGATAATACTTAATTTTTCTTCTAAGAATTCAATAGCATTATCTTTAGTAACATAGAATCCTTCATTAAAATCTATTCTATGGTTAGAATTTTCTTCCCAATAAAGTCCATAATAATATTTACCATCTTTATCGTACAAATCACCATTTGGCTTCGCTTTTACCTTCCAACTATCCTTAAACTTTGGATATGTCGTTGTTAAACTATCTTCATGTTCAAAATTAACTTCTACATCCATCTCTTTTTCAGGATACAAGTACAATACTGGTTTTGCATATCCACCAATTTCTTCCAAATCCCAACTATCTATTTTTTTTGTTACTGGGTCGAAATAAAATTCAACACCAGGTCCTTCACCAGAACTATCATATTGAAAAATAAAGTAATAGCCAGCCTTTTTTTCCTCTTCATTATTTAACTCATCAGCTTCATAATATCTTGATAAAGGAGAATGGTAATAATAATCCTCTTTCCAATCTAATAGCTTATATTCATTACCAGTATATTCTTTAATATAAATAGCATTATTCTTCTTTACAAGATATAATTCTTCATGAACAGATTCTAAAGTGCCATCTACTTTAATAGAATTGACAACTTCCCCTTTAAAATTATATTTATTTATAACTTTATTCTTATCATTATATATAAACAATTCTCCTTTTTTATTTAAAGAGTAATACTTAGTTTCTACAGAATCAAAAATCTTTTTTAAATCACTAGTATAAAAAGTTATGTCGTCCCAACTACATCCCTTATTTAATAGTAAATAATATTCGTTGCCAAACTCTTTCTTGCTATAAGAAACACATACACCTTTTTCGGATAACAAAGGTTTCTTCTCTTCTTTTCCATTTAATAAATGCATCATTACATCATTATCATCTATATTTTGTTCAGCATATACGTAATCATCACTTATTGTATGAAAAGCATTATACATATTCTCATATAGTAATTCTTGATTTTCTAAGTTGAAATAACTCGCCTTATCATTTTTTACATAAGAAATTCCATATAATTCTTTACTATTATTTGAAAAGTGTATTACATAATTATTAGCATTCATTTCTAGATTAAGTTCTGATGCAGTCTCAGTATCATGATTATATAAATATATTTTATCATCCCTATATAAAACGTAATTATCATAAGCAACATCCAAAACCTCAGCATTATCAGTATAAACAGGAATTAAAAAAGCTGCTTCACAATAATTAGAATCCATACATAAAACATCCTCACCAAATGGCCCAGTAGATCCATAAATTTGCATCATATGTTTTTCATCTTTAGAATTGTCTTCATCATCTTTATTTTCTTCTTCATCATTACTTACATCATCTTTTTTAGAATCGTAGTTTTCTTTAACATCATCTTTATTTAAAAGAAATACCGTTGTTCCAATTCCACCTATTAAAAGAACAACAATCAAAACAATTATTAAAATCTTCTTTTTTCTTTTCTTATCATTTTCCTTTTTAGCTATATCGTCATCGTTTAAAATATTATCATTTTTTTCTATATTTTCGTTTTCCTTATCTAACGTTATTTTCCCTTTTTCTTCATCCATAAAACTCTTCTCCTACTCTACATAAAGAATACCACATTTCCAAAAATTTAACAATTTAAAAAAGTAGCTAAATTTTGCTACTCATTTATTTCTAACTTTGATATTTCTTTTGTATTTTCATCAAATCGATACATTTCTAACATATCATTACTATTATAAATATTTATGTTTATTGAAGACTCTTCTTCTGAATAACCAGAAGTACTCCAATCATATGAATTTCCATAATACCAAGGTACAACATCTAACGTTACATCATTTTCATTAGTAATTTTTAGCATTCCACCATCAACATACAATATATAATTCTTTGCTACTTGTTCTATTTGATTATACTCATTAGAAGTCTTAACAACTACTCCTTCACTGTTATATTGATTGACTTTATTTCCATCCAATATATATAAATAACCATTTTCATCGTAAGACCATTTATTATCTTCTATATCTTCTACAATAAGATTTAAATTACTTGTATATAAACTAGTATTATAGACATCAATACATCCACTTCTTTCTTTTACATAATATCCATTAGCAAAAGAAATGATTCCATAATCTTCACACATACCATTTACACTACTTATCTTTTTTTCTTCATCAGTCAATAATAAACTTGTTTCTATATCGTAATTTTCTTCAGTACTATCAACAACAATCTTACCTTCTAAATACTTTTCATTTAATAAAACTAAATTTTCATAAATACCTTCATACATTTTTTCATTATTTTGAAGATTATAAAAACCTTTAATTTTAAATTCTTCTAATTCTGTTTGTTCATTAACATATTTATCCTTATAGTAAATGATTCCAACTACTTTACCAACATGATCATCATAGCCAAGTTTATATTCATCATATCCATTTAGATTAATATCTTTCCTAGTATCATTTTTTACATCATAAAGTATTAATCCATTATCATCGAGTAATATATAATTTCCGTCATCTGTTATATCAATCAACTTAGCAAATTCATTTTCTACAGAAATATTCAATACACTTACTTTACATTCTTCATTTCCTTCTGGACATATAAATCCATCTATACCTTTGTAAACTTCTAAGTTATACTTCAATTCATTTGAAGTTAATTTTTTTTCTTCACTTTTATTAAAATACCCATATGTAAATATACCTACCAATATAATAAGTAATAAACATATCCCTATAACTAATTTCTGATTAACTCTCGGATCCATACTACTCTCTCCTATTATAAAAATTATAACATAATATATGCTTAATTTTTATTTAAATTCTTATCCTAGAAAAAATTTACTAAAAAAACGTTAAGTACTCTAAAACTTAACGTTTTCATTTTATATTTTATTATTCGTTACAGCTGCATCCACATTCATTAAAAGTATGTTTTACTCTATCGTGTTCTTCAGCTCTTTTACCATCGTTGAATCTATCAACAGTTCCAACTAAATAGCCAGTAATTCTTCTGATTCTTTCGAATCCTACACCTTCACCAACCATTTTTTTGCTTTCTACTTTTTGTTCTGCAACTTTTTCCATTTTTTCTGTTTTCATCTTACCTTTTACCTCTTTCCTTTTTATCTATACTTTAATTATAAATCTTATTTATTCATTTTCAAGTCTTTTTATCGACTATTTTATTTATTCATATTTTTTAATAATTCTGCTGGGATTGGATCCCCTTCACGACGTCCACAACCTGGGCAAACATCTTTAATTACTCCAACATATCCACATACAGGATCTCTGTCAACTGGATGGTTAATTGCTCCATAACCGATACCAGCTTCTTTCATCATTCTTACTACTGATTCAAATGCTTCTACATTTTCAGTAACATCACCATCAAGCTCAATATAGCTAATATGTCCAGCATTTGTAAATGCATGATATGGTGCTTCTGTTTTAATTTTCTTAGCTATTGAAATATCATAATATACTGGAACATGGAATGAATTAGTATAATATGCTCTATCAGTAACACCTTCAATTTTTCCGTAAATAGCTCTGTCAAGTTTTGTAAATCTTCCACTTAATCCTTCAGCTGGTGTAGCTAAACAAGTGAAGTTTAATTTATATTGTTGTGAATATTCATCCATCTTTTCTCTCATATGACCAATAATTTCTAGTCCTAATTTTTGAGCTTTAGTAGATTCTCCATGATGTTCACCAATCAATGCTTTTAGACATTCTGCAAGTCCTAAGAATCCTACTGATAATGTACCATGTTTTAATACTTTCTTTAATTTATCATTTGGTCTTAATCTTTCACTATCCATCCAGTTACCTTGACCCATTAAGAATGGGAAATTGTAAACTCTCTTATTACATTGAATATCAAATCTCTCTAATAATTGATCTTTACATAATTCTAACATTTCATCTAAATCTTCATAGAATCCTTTCATATCAGGTTTCTTTAAGCCATTAGGTCCCATGATACCATGTCTAATACCTAATCTAGGTAAGTTAATTGTTGTAAATGATAAGTTACCACGTCCTGGTGTAATAGCTTTATCAGGATCAACTACGTTACCCATAACTCTTGTACGGCATCCCATTGTTGCAACTTCTGTTTCAGGTCTTCCTGGAACATAATATTGTAAGTTAAATGGTGCATCAATAAATTCAAAGTTAGGGAATAAACGTTTTGCAGATACCTTACAAGATAATTTAAATAAATCATAGTTAGGATCTTCTGGATTATAGTTAATTCCTTCTTTAACCTTAAAGATTGAAATTGGGAATATTGGAGTTTCGCTATGTCCAAGTCCTGCATCTACTGCAAGTAAATAATTCTTAACAATCATTCTACCTTCAGGACTTACATCTGTACCAAAGTTAACTGATGAGAATGGAACTTGAGCACCAGCTCTTGAATGCATTGTATTTAAATTATGAATAAATGCTTCCATTGCTTGATAAGTAATTCTATCAGTCTTAGCAACAGCTTTTTCCATAGACATTGCAAATAGTCTCTTTAATGTTTCGTTTTCCTTATAGAACTTTTCGAATACTTCTAAATCATGTTCAATACTTGATAATTTATTGATTTCTCCTTCAACAGTCTTCATATTAACAAATGAAGCAAAATCACTAAAATCTAGTAAATCTTGAATAGTCATTCTTAATTGTTTTTTATAAGTCTTAACAACACCAGGTGCTAAGTAATAATCGAATAATGGAATAGATTGTCCACCATGTTGATCATTTTGATTTGATTGAATAGCTATAGCAGCTAATGCTGAATAACTCATAATATCATTAGGTTCTCTTAAATAACCATGTCCTGTTGAGAAACCACCCTTAAATAACTTAGCTAAATCTATTTGTAAACAAGTTGTTGTACCCATTGCTTCAAAGTCCATATCATGAATATGAATGTCACCTTCATCATGAGCATCAGCAAACTTTTTCTTCATTAAATAAGTCTTTGAAAATTCTTTAGATACATTTGAACCAAATTGTAACATTGTACCCATTGCTGAGTTACCATCGATATTACCATTTTCTCTTTTAGTATCATCCTCAGAAGCACTCTTTAAAGCTAAGCCTTCCAAAGTCTTTAAGAATTTATGAGATCTTTTATCTTCTGTGAATGCTGCTCTTGATTGAGCTCTTCTTTCTCTATAACTATTAAATGCTTCATAAACATCATCATATTTCTTTTCTTTTAAAGAAGTTTCTATTAAGTCTTGAATATCTTCTATCTTAATTTTATCTTTATCTGCATATTCTTTTTCAATTCTGTCTAATACATCATGAAAAACTTTTTGCATATCTTTTTCTGTATATTTAACTTCTCCAGTTTCTTCATTATAAGTTGATTCAATTACTTCATCGAAACATTTTTTAATTGCCATTGCAATCTTAGTATCGTTAAAATCAACTTTTTTACCATTTCTTTTTACAACTTGAAGATTTGTAAATAGGTTCTCTTTTTCTTTTGCCATATTGTAAAACTCTCCTTCTACCTTTTCCTTAATTCCATTATATACAATAATATATATTTTTGGAAAGATTATTTTTTACTTTTTTTCTAAAAATTCAATTTTTGAAAAAATTCATTTTTTTAATTTTTCCCATTTTTTAGGGAAAAATGTTTTTTTGATTTTGATATTATCACACGATTACAACATCGATTTTTACCCATATATTAGGCAAAAATTTGACTTTTTCACTTTTAGAGTGTTCGATTTACAAAGCATTTACTTTTTCTCAAAAATTGAATTTTCACAAAATTTACATTTTTTCATTTTTCGATTTTTCACATTTTTTACAAACTTAAAAAGTCAACAAATTTATATCATTTTAGTTATAATTTTTAGTTATTAAGGAATAACAAAATAGCATCTTTTTATATAGCGAAAAAAAGACACAAAAAAAGAAGAACATCACATCGTTCTTCCATTTTGCATTTGTTCGTTTTTTAAAATTGACTTCCATATAGCTGAATGAATCCAATACTATTTTGATAGTTTTCATATTACTGTGATTAAATCACTTTGTAACTTGTATATAATACATTCACGTCTAACTATACTTTCGTATCAGAGTTCTCCAATTCATCGCTAAATTTTATTTATATGTGCACTCACGATATAGTATATTGAATATTCTTTATCAGTAGCTATCTAATAAATCCTACTCTCAACGGCTGGATTGCTTGATCTATTGCAAGACAAGTTTAAGGCTCCTTCAATTTTTAAACGCGGTCAAATTGTCTGTACATGCAAGCACACCTTAAATTCCCAAAAGACTAACTATTTATTCAATATTTTAGTCCTCATTCCTCTAAGATTTCTTACTACATACTTTCAAAATATACATAAATGCATAACATACCTGCTCATTCTTTTAGAACTTCTTGCTAGTATGAAAGCCACTCATCTTTTCATTAAAACATTATCATCCTTATTGGCAAAATAGAAAATGCTAACTATTAATAATATTTTAATGGTAATTTAGTACTTCTTAAATTATAAGAATAATGATTAAATGGGGATGAATTTTAAAACCATTTAATGATTAACACAAAGACGATAAGATATATGGTAACAAATATATATCTTCTTCGATCACTATATATAGTGTCGGAAATTAACTTGTTGGCTTGATGAACTATCATCAATATACAAATGTATACTTAATACACATGTTCAAGTTTCTATAATTCATTTCTGTCATGAATTCAAATAAATAATTAATACCCTATATATACCAAATAATCTTTCATATTTGACATATTTTTTTAATATTTTGTTTAGGTATTACAAAGTCGTCTTTCTGTATACCTCCTTACTATATTAAGTATATACTTTTTAATATTTTAAGTCAATATATTTTATACCTAAAATTGTATTTAATAATTAATTATGTTATTATAAATCACTAATTAAGGAGGCATTATTTATGGAATATAATTGGGGAATAAAAGATTTAAAAGAAGCTAAAGAAAAATTAAAAATTATTTTAAAAAAAGAAAAAAATAAAAATACTAAAAATTATATAAAATCACTTATTAAAAGATTAAACGATTATATTGCTGAAGAAGAACTATCTTTACATCCTAGTCAAGAAAAAATAAGCGTTCCTGAAGAAGTCGCTTATGATCAAACATTAGCAAACATCGAATATGATTTATCATCATGTCATGAGTATTATTCACTTGTTTCATTTTTTGCGCATACAACAGATGCAATGCAAGATAAGATTGAAGAAATAGAAAGTATTCTCTCACAAAGACTTACTCCTGATGATGGTTATTCAAAAATAACTGGAGCCACGATTACAAATGAAAAAGCTTTAAGTTTAACGTCACAATTTTACAATGGATTTTCACCAGAATTATCATTAGTATTCCAAAATGCCTTTGCTCAAAGAAATAGTTCTATCAGATTTGTTGATAATGTAGAAGAAGATTGTGTAGCAAATTCAACATATATTGATATTGTGAAGCGCTATTTTATAAGTATTACAAAAACAGATGACTTGTCTAAGTTATATACCTTCATTCATGAATATGGCCATGTAATATCATATATATTAAATCCTAAATCAATGTACTTTTCTAGTGAATTTGCTTTCGATGAAGTAGCTTCTCTATTTCCTGAGCTTGTTGCTCAATATGAGAATATTGGTAACTATGATAAAGCCCAAGTTGCCTTCGAATCATACGTAACATTTATACTATACAGAAATAAAGCAATTAACTTAGACGCCCATCGTTATTTCATAAAACTTTGGAATGATAATAATCGTAATACTGACGATACATATATGGAAAAAATAAAAGAACTAGAATTTGATGAAGAAACATTTACAGATGCAATTGAAACAGTCATAGATGACGAAGGAACTTACATAATAAGTTACATGGTTGCTTTAGAACTACTACATATTTATAAACAAGACAAACAAAGAGCTCTAGAAATATTTGAAAGGTTCTTAAAAACACCATATACAGAAAGCCTTCGTGCATATTTGGAAAGTGAATTTACTATCGGAAGTCATCTTCAAGAAGAAACAGAATATCTTATTGACAACTTCAAAAAAGAATTAAAGAAATCAGGTGAATTTCATGTATAAATGGGACATTAATGAAATAAAGAAAAATATAATAGCTTTACAAAGGCAACTAGAATCTACATCTAATCCAGTAGAAGAACTAGAAATAGAAAATAAGATCTATGCCTTAGAAGATTTAATAGATTATTATAACCAAGAGATTTGTCATTCTAAATCAGCAAGAACAATCTATATCCCAGAAGGTTTTAGAGAAATTATTGCTGATGATTTAAAATTGACAAAAGAATTCGGTTACTATTTCTCTATAATTCGTAGTTTTAGTGAATCATTCGACTACAGTAAAATTAGACCTCAAGATCTACCTTCAAGGATGTCTTCACCTAATCCTAAAATTGTTGCTTTAACATCAGCTTTCTACAAAAAGCAATCGGAAATATTTCAAGAAACATATGCTAAATTATCAAGTCATTTTACAACAAGATTAAATTTTAATAAACCTAATGCTAATAATTCTTTAGATGGTGAAACCAAACCAATCTACGGAACAAATTTAGTTTATATAAATATCAACAAATCAAATACAATTCGTGACTATGTAACTATGATTCATGAATCATCACATGGAATGGCTTATCTTCTGAATGATGATGTTATTTGGGATGATCAAAAATATTGTTTCAGAGAACTTGATTCATTATTCTTTGAACTTATAGGTATAGACTATATTGATACTACTCTAAGCAGTCCAATTGATTGTCAACAAATTAAAGTTGCTACATTTAAAGATTATCTATATTCTGCTGATTTAATAACTTCTAAAGCTGACATGTACAACTCATTATCACGCCAAGACTTGAAAAATAGAAAAGCTGTAACTACATTTTTAAAACAAGAAATAGGATATGATAAAATTGGGGTAAAAGATGTTATGAGAACATACTCAAAAGAATACTTTCATTACATAATCTCCTATCTTACAGCTATTGAACTATATTTAATCTATCAAGTAGACCAAGACTTTGCGTTAGAACTTCTTTATAAGATAATAATGTTTAAAGATATGAATAATCAAGCATATCTTGCACAGATAAGAAAATTAGGAATAGAACCAGGTAAAAATATAGAAGAATATTTCAAAAAACTAGTTGATGCTGATAGAAAATTATGTTATGGAAAAAACATTCAATTATAATATTTCAGATTTACAGAATATATTAAAACTTTTAAAAACTTATGAACACTCATCTCCTGAAATAGATAAAGACATTGAAAGACTACAACATTTAATAAATTATCTATCCAAAAACCCCAACACTACTCCTAAATCCAAATCATTAAAAACATTATTTAAAGAAGATATTGCCAGTTACCAAATTTTCACTCCATACTATAGCTACATAAAAGCCTTTGTTGAATCAGGTCATTCTATAGATGAAATCTACCAAAATCCAATCTACAAAAAAATCAAATTAAGTAACTTAGAAGCAGTTCAAATATCACAAGACTTTATAAGAAATCAAGGACCATTTTTCAGTAATCCTTTAGATGAATTTAACGAAGATATAAATACACACCTAAAATTCGTCTCCAATAATTTAGACACATCAGGTGGTGTCCTATATCTTTATAGTACTGGAGATGCTTTTGTTTTCTCACCAGATAATAAAGATATTACAAAAGCTTCTGTATTAACACACGAACTAGAACATGTTATAGATTCTTACAATAATCCAAATACTTTTAATACATTAATTGCTAGAGAAATAATTCCTGTATTTATGGAAACATTAAGTCTTCCAGCTATCTCTAGACAACTTAATTTAAAAAGCGATGGCTACCAAAGAATGCTTCATTTACATTCTATAATTAAAGAAAGTGCTTTAATGTTTATTGATAAAATGGATATGCTAGAACTTATATCTAAACATTTTTATTTAAAAGAAGAGGACTTAATTAGATTTTTAAATGATAACGGCTACGATAATTCATTAATTAGTCTTCTCATGGATAGAAGCCTTACTCAAGATTTCTTCTATCTTATACCTGAACTGATTACAATAGAATTATACTTTCTATATCAAGAAGACAAACAAAGAGCATTAAACATCTTACAAGCAATTTCACTAAATGCTACTGATAGTAATATCTTAGACATCGTAAATCAAAGTGGAATAACTCTTAATGAAAATGTCGATACTTATGAAAAACATCTTCTAGCCAAAGTAAAACGATAGTTAACTATTTACTATCGTTTTTTTCATGTCTTTTAAATATTCTTCTTAAACTTAATACTCTAGGCTTCTCTACTTCTTTAACTGGTAGTGCAACAGGTACCTCTTCTTGCTTACCTCCATCTTCTTTACTATAATCCAAATTTATATTAGCATCTTTCATTACACCATAAATAAAATTGATTTGTTTAATTTCATTAAATAAATTTAAAAACTCTTGATAATAATACATATAATCTGAACCATCAGTTCTAACTCTTACAATAGTATCAGTACTTTTTGACTTAGCTCCTCTTATTATGTAAATCCTAATCACATTATCATCATAAACAATCTTTAACAAATTATCATTTCCATTATCTGAATGCCATATTATAGTTTTATTCTTCAAATCTATAAAATCACTTGGCAACATTGAACTTTCAATATCCGCATCCTCCAAAATATATCTACCAATTACTGACTTCATAAATTCTTTAAAATCTCTATGCAAAGCTCTTTCTTTAAAGTCTCTTGCATCTCTAAGTTCTATACAAACTTCATCCGATTTTGTTCCAAACCAAACATCATTATCCACGGTTTGCCAAATTGAAATTTTTTGCCCATCTTTCTCTAAAACAAAGTGACTATCATCACCTTTAAAATCTAATTTACCTTGTTCCATAACTCTCCCTAACTTTCATCATTTTCTAAATATTCTGTATATTCATCAATTATTTTAAACATCTCTTCACTTGTCTTACATTGACAAATAAGATTCTTAATTTCTTTACTTTTAGGCATCCCTTTTAAATACCATATAATAAAACTTCTTATCTCAAGGATTGCTGCTTTTTCACATTTATCTTCTAGTAATAGCTTATAATGTCTTTTCATCATATTAACTTTATCAATAAGAGTTACTTCAGAAGTCACTTTACCAGTTTCTAAGTATTCTACACATTCTCTAATTAACCAAGGATTTCCTAAAACTCCTCTACCTATCATAACTGCATCACAATTAGTTTCATCAAGCATTTTCTTAGCTAATTCTGGACTAGTCACATCACCATTTCCAATAACAGGTATAGATACATTTTCTTTAACTTGCTTAATTATACTCCAATCAGCTTTTCCACTATAACCTTGACTTCTTGTTCTAGCATGAATAGCTATCGCACTAGCTCCAGCTTCTTCACATCTCTTGGCAACTTCTACAGCATTAATATGTTTTTCATCCCAACCACTACGTATCTTAACTGTAACTGGTACATGTACAGCATTAACAACGGCTTTTACAATTTCAAAAATCTTATCAGGATCTTTTAGAAGTGCGCTCCCAGCTTGAGCTCTAACTGCTACCTTAGGAACAGGACATCCCATATTGATATCTATAATATCTGGATGCATTCTTCTTTCAATTTCCTTAGCAGCAATAACAAAAGATTCTACATCACTACCAAAAATCTGTTGTGTAATAGGTCTTTCCTCTTCACTCATTTTTAGTAAATCAAAAGTCTTTTCGTTAGCATACATTATAGCTTTATCACTAACCATCTCAGCATAAATAAGACCCGCTCCCATTTCTTTAATAATCTTACGATAAGAAGTATTTGAAATCCCTGCCATTGGTGCTAAAACGATTCTATTCTTTATTTCTACATTACCTATCTTCCACATATAACCACCATCTTTTTATACTAAATTTAAAGTTTTCCCTTGTTCATATTATACTATAATTACAAACTTATGCAAGCAATCGTCAAAACTAAATTTAATCACAATAATATAATTAAAATGTATATAAATGTCAAAAAAACATAAACTAATACTAGTTACAAAAATTTTGTTAGCACTCTTGCTTGACAAGTGCTAACAATTGTAATATAATTCAGTTATAGAAAGAAGGAAATATAAGATGAGTTTAATTCCAAGAAATTTTTATTTAGATGACATTTTTGATGAATTTAGTAGAGTACAAAGAACTAATGACATGAAGTGTGATATTTATGAAAAGGATGGAAATTATAACATAGAACTTGATATTCCAGGTTATGATAAAAGTGATATTAAAATTGAATGTGATAACAACGTTCTAACAATCACTGCTGAAAAAAACAATGAAAACAAAGAAGAAGACGAAGATAAAAAATACATCAGACGTGAAAGAGTTTATGGTAAAGTAACAAGAACGTTTAACTTCTCTGATATCGACGAAGATGCTATTAAAGCAGAATTCACAAATGGTATCTTAAGAGTTGTAGTTCCAAAAGCTGAACCAGTAGAAACTAAAAAAGTCATCGAAATAAATTAATAAAATTAACTAAGAGAAGCATTATTGCTTCTCTTTTATCATAAAGAAAAAGTCTCTCAATACTCTTGAAAGACTTTTTAACTCATAGCTATAGTTTAATGTTTAATCAAGAAAATATACCAAATCATCTATTTTATCTTCTACAAACTCATCAAACACCTCAGGTTGCATTATATGTACAACAAAATACAATGTATAAGTCGCTCCACTATAACCATTTCCAGTAGAATGACATTTTGATTTTTGACCAACTACTTTAGACATATCAAGGTCTTCTGCTTGAACATTTGTATCAGAACTTGTATTTTTTGGTACTGGTTTCAATACTTCTGTACCATCTTCCATTACGTAATATGTATCACATACTAAACCATCAACATACCCACCTTCTGAATCTGATACAGCATATGGATTAAAAGTTACAGAATCTAAAAATGATGTTGTTGTCTCTCCTGCTGCTAGTTCTTTGTTATAAACAAATAAACCATTATCTCCTAAATATGGAAGTTCTTCTTTTACATATGATCCACCTTCAGCTTCTATCCATTCATATCTGTCAGTATCTTCATTATATACTTCATCATGAGTTCCGTTACCTTCCCCAACATAATCATATGTATATTCATAATAATGCGACCAATCTTCTCCATTCGCTAAATTTAGGATTGCTGATGAGCGAATTGTTAAACAAGCTCCAACTGCATTAGAAGGAATTGCGATATCGTACATTCGGTCTTCGACTGGAAAAATATACTTTTCAGTATACTCAGGACAGGTTTCACTCTCATCAAAAATATACTTTAATGACCTAAAATCCCACTCAACTCCCCATGGATCTAGTCTATCTCCATTTCCTGATGTCCATTCTTGGTAAACCTCTACTGCTACCTTAACTGGTCTTGTTCCTGTATTAGTAACTTCCAACTTTTTCTCAGTTGTATCTCCTGGTCTCCAATCACTTGGACTTACGAATTTTTCTTCTATTTCTTGTTCGAATTTGTCAGTGTGAAAAATATTTTCAAATACTGCATAGTTTGAGAAATATGCAATTGTTCCACCGACAACACCAATAATTGCCACAAGAACTAAAGCAATTAATGGTTTTCTGTTCTTTTTCATTTTCCTACTTCCTTTCTAAAAATCTATATCAAAGATAATACTTTCATATTATCTAGATACCACCTAAAGTAGGAAGATACAAAAAGGAAGGAAATCCTTACTATAATTTTTAATTTACTATAATATACTTCCTACATCATTAGAAAGTCACTTATGTACTTGTATATCGTGACTATCCTACTATACAAGTATAATATATATATATATATATATCAAGGCCTCAACGGCCTTTTTATTATAAAAAAAGC
>CASPWD010000008.1 GCA_949425635.1 uncultured Bacilli bacterium
TATTGCCTCATCTCTACTATCAAACTTTTTCAATATATCTCTTACTTCTTTAAATACTTCAATAGCATTTTTAACTTCATTATTCATATTCTCATCTCCCTTTCAAATTGTAATTTGAATTACGATATAAGTTCTATGTTTACTGCATTGATTTGTGCTGGATTTGAATCTTCAATTAAACCACTAAATGTAACTCTTACTTTATTGTTTACTACATAATAGTCATTTGTACCATTTGTTGGTCTTGATATTTTCATTGTTACTTTATCCTTCACTTTAAATGATTTACTATCTTTTAATACTTCAACAGTTATATAGTTTTCTTCTGCAACAATGATTTTTCCTTCAAAAACATCTTTAGATTCGACAAATGTAATTATTTCTTGATTATTTATAGCATCTAATATTTTTGCTTCATCATCAATAAATATTTTCTTAATAAACTTTTCTTGTTCTTCTTTACTATTATTTATTAAGCCGACTACTACTTTGTTAGTTATATCATCAACATAATTGAATGCAAAATTAGATATATCATTATTATCTTCTAAATAATTAATAATGTAATTATTGATTTCTTTTGCACTAAGTTTTTGTTCTAATTCGTATTTCATAAACCAACTACCCATTTTAACACCAATATTATTTTCATAAGGTTCATTCGGAGATACTCCAACATATCTAATAACTTTATACCCCAATCCCCAATAAGTTACTTTACTACCATCATCACTAACTATTTTAATACAATACTTTGGTTCGTGTCCTGTTGTTACTCTGCCACTATCTGCATAATTCGTTATAATTCCCATCACAATAAGTCCTATCAAAACAATTCCTACACTAATACATATTTTCTTTTTCATAATCAATCTCCTCTACAAATTACTATTTCTGCACAACTTTATATTAAATATTATAGCATATTTTTACCATTATTTCATTAATTGTTATTCAACAAAATCTCAATTTTTGAATTTCTATTTTTTCGATTTATTTTTTCTTTACTTGATATAGCATTATATGTAAAACTATATTTTTCAGTTAAAGTTTGTAAACCTGCTATATCACTTGTTGATAATGGTGGAGCTAAATAAACATCTGCTTGTAAATTATCTATATTATATTCTATGTTAAAATCCACTTTACCAAAAATATTTAATACTTCATTTGCAATATTTTCTAATAACTTTCGATTTTCCTCTAAACTAGAACTATTTTCAATTTTTTGTGGTACTACATTTTGTTTATTATTTTCTACAATTAACTGATCTACTGTGAAATAAGTATCTATTAATCTTTCTAAAGGTCTTTTTTCTCTAGTAATACACCCTTTTTGATAACAACTAAACTTATCATATGTAACTGTATCTCTAAAAATAGGATGTCCTATTGTTGGAAAGATAATAGTTTTAAAATGCAATTGCTTTATCTCATCAGCAGTCAATAATCTTCTTGAAATTAAACTTGTTCCTTTACTACCATTATTATTAGTAAAACTCATTGAATAATTTAATGATGTAGTCATCACCCCATGATTTCCTATGCGAACGCTAACAGCTTCTGCAGTTTCCTGTGTATTCGTTTTAAGGTACGCAAGACCACAGTTGTCTTGAATAATTTGACTAACTTCTTTTCCATATAAATTATCAAGTTGCTGCAAACTTTGTAAATAGTAATTATAATATAAACCTCTACTTCGCCCTACACTAGTCATTGAAATTATATCATTTAATGGAGGCGTATTCCCAAATTCATCAAGTAAAAACACCAAATCATAAGGTAATTTCTTATTTTCTTGGTCATTACATAGCATAACTAATGTTTTATACATTAAAGATACAATAATGGAAACAAGAGAATAATATATTTTTGACTCATCTGGAATACAACAATATAGTACAGTAGGTTTCTTTCCTAAATCATCTAATTCAAAATCTGAATCAGATGTTATGTTTTCTACATTAACATCATCATATAATGACATTCTCTCATTAAAGGTAGATGTGATAGAACGATATGTTGTATCAGATATATTTAATAATGGTAATAACTTATCCCTACTTTTCATATCATAAGTTTTTGATTCCATATACTTTTTTAATTTTTTATTATTTGTATCAGTCATAGAACTATTTTGGAATTTTTTAATAGATGTTAAAGTGATTTGTTCTCTTCGTACTTTGCCATTTACATATTCTTCAAAGAATAAAAAAATAATACCATATAATAAATCACAGGAACTATTATTCCAAAACTTTTCTTTGGCAGTATCATCATTCATAATCATAGTAGATAAATCATTTACAAGTTGATTACTTTGAGCAAAATGAACAATAGATTTATTTTTATAATCCATAGATTTCTTATTATCAGTTTCTTCTTTACTTAATTTTAAATATTTATCATATAACTCATATTCTCTTAAAGCAGGTTCTAATAAATTATTGTGATTAGAAAATTCTGGATTTCTAAAATCTAAAGTCAAAACATCATAACCATTATTTTTAAACATTTGACTAGTTGTTTGAAATATCTCTCCTTTTGGATCTGTGATAAAAACACTTTTTTTCTTTTCAGCAGTAGCAATGAAAGCACAAGATACAATCACTGATGTTACAGACTTTCCACTACCAGTACTTCCCAAATGAATCCAATGGGGTGTTTGATTATCAAACCATACTTTTTTATTATCTTTACTATAATAGATAGGAAAACCACTCTCTTTAATGTGTGCAACATTTTCCTCACGAAAATTTTTTTTGATTTCTTGTTTAGTTGCCCATCTTGCAGAACCATGTTCATTATTATCTTTTATCTTTTGGCGAGTAAAAAGAGGTTCAACAAAATATAAGAAAATTAGTATTAAGGAAACAATTACTAAAATCATTATATATGGTAAAGGCATAATTATCTTTCCTGTTCATCTTTTGAGTTTTTTTCTTTATCATACTCTAAAGAAGCATCATACTGTAAGCTACTTATTTCCCCTTGACTAAGACCAGATGTTTTCTTTAATTCCTCTAACTTTTCATAAGGAATAACACCTCTCCATGCTGATTTATAAGCACTCTTCATATTCTCTACCAAATTATGATATTCTTCTACTGTATATGTACCTGAAAGCGTTGTAACTGTTGATTCCATAGTTTCTTTATAACCTTCATGTTTTTCTAAAAAAGATTCTACTCCTTCCATGTCATATTCCTTTAATTTTTCTAAATCTACATTTACTACTTGGTATTTAATATTACCATATTCTTTAATTTCTAAAGTTTTACTGATTATCCCTCTATCTAATAACAAATATTTAACTCCATTTGAAATATGATTAGAAAGTAATATTTGATTATCATCTTTAAGTTCAACAAGAGGTTGATTCACAGTAATATCTTCTACATATTCATCATTATCTTTACAAACTGTAATTGCTAATCTATTACTATTATAATAACTACCTACTTGTAAATAATATTTTTCATGAAATTCTTCATCAAACACTTTTTTCATTTTTATCTTCTTGCTCCTTTACTAAATTTTCTAAAAATTCATTTTCATTTTTTAATATGGTTATATATAAATGTGCCATGTCTTTTTCTATTTTATTTTTTGTATTCTTCATTTTTGTTTCATATTTACTAATACTTTTTAAATTTTCTTTAATATGTAAATTAATTAAAAGAACTATTTCAGTATATTTAGTTACTGTCTTTTGCATATTAGAGAACTCTACATTTAATTTTGAAAAATCCATTATAATCACCTACCTTTCTTTATTTTCAATCAGTAAATCTATATTATTTTCTTCTAAAGCATCATATAAATCTTCTTTATCGAAATTTTGTAATTGTCTTAAAGTAAACTTATCATTTAAAAAGTTTATAGAAATGAAATTGGTCATTTGTACCAAATCGTAATTGTAGTATTCATCATGAAATTCCATGATAAATTCTCTCAAAGAATCAATAGTAACATCTGTTAAACTTATTTCTTTAGATTTTGCATTGTCATATATTTCCCTATATATGATAAAACCTTCAAGAAAAGATTTATCTTCTGCTGACAACATATTATATCTTTCTAACATTTTCATTTTATTTTCCCTCCAATTCATATATCCTTTTGCGATAAACTAATATTTCTTTTATCAATTTATCATTTTTATAAATTCTATACCTATGTCCCCAAAAATTAATCCATAGTCTTTTGAACTTTTTCATATTCATATTTCTCTTCTTCTCTTGAAATTCTACTTGATACTACACAAGCAGACCATAAAAAAATCACTAGTAGCATTACTAATGATATAAAAAAAATCATCATAATTATTTCTCCTTCTCTTCACTTTGTCTTTCCTTCATTTCTTTAGACATTTTAATTCTATTTTTATAATTTTCTTTTTCAAACGCTGTAAAAGCTTCAGAAAGTGCTGTTTTTAATTCTTCAACATCTTTGCAACTATGTTCAGAATCAATTAAATCTCCAGATTTTACTTTTACTTTATTATCTTTTTTAGAATAATCTATATCCATACTAAAATCTTCTTGAAATCTTGGATAAGGATATTCTTTAAAATCAGTTGATTCTTTATCATTGTAGTCTAGTTCTACTTCATCATTGTTATACATTTCTTCAGCAATAAATAGTGCTTCATCAATATCTTCTGCATCTACTTCGATAACCCTACTTAAAGTTTCTACTATTTCTACATTAAACTTTGCCATAAGTTCCTCCTTTCCTCCAAATAAAAAGAACAACTAAAATAAAGTTGCTCGACTATTTTTCACTTGAATAATTAAATAATTTACTAAATTCTTGCGATGCTTTTTCCATCTCATAATTGATATTTTTAATTGCTTTTTCCATTCTATATTTACTAGGAAATTTTAACATACTATTATTACCTTTAAAATAATTGTCTAGTACTTGCTTTCTTCTTTCTTTATCAATTCTATTTTCTTTTTTAGAATTTTGATAAGCAATTTCTTGGATTAAATCTTCTATAGTAATATGATCCAAATTATTTTTATTTTTTACAATAGATGA
This sequence comes from uncultured Bacilli bacterium, assembly GCA_949425635.1. Lineage (GTDB taxonomy): Bacteria > Bacillota_I > Bacilli_A > RF39 > UBA660 > Coprovivens. The sequence goes on from CASPWD010000008.1 coordinate 5,047, forward strand.
AATATGATTGTATTTATATAAAGCATGGTTAACAATAGAGTTCAAAATATAATTATCAATATATTCTTCCTTTTTATTAACAATACTATTATTTTTGATATTACTTTCAATATTATTTTCATTATCAAGTTTTTCAAAATATTTATTTAGTTTATCTAAATCTTCTTTTATTTCTTTTCTACAATCACATAAAAGAGATGTATCATCATTTAAAAGATATTTCTTTATTTCTTTAGTTAGTGATTTAATTTCTTTTCCTAATTCATTATTCTTTATAGAGTTATATTTGATTTTATTAGAACTTTGATTATTGATACTACGATATTCTTTTACAAGTTCTCCTAATTTCATAATCTTTTCCTCTATAAATATTTCTTCTACATTTTTAAGAATGAAATTCTTTTCACTAGGATTAAAATAAGATTTTAAATAATCAATATCTTCATTTGTTTTCTTTAATAATGGTGTATAATATTTTTCCCTTTCAATAGAAAGTTCTATAAGTCTTTTCAAATACCTTTGTTCATCTATTGTAATTTTCCCTTTTCTTCGATAATTAACCTTTTTATCACAATAAAGATAATTGGGCTTCTTTTCTATAAAGGAGATATGTATATGAGGATGTTTTTTATTTGTATGAATGGAAAATACATAACTCATATTTTTAATATCTTTAAAACCACAATATTTCAAAAATTGAGGCATTATTTCTTTTGCCATCTTTTGTTCTAAATCATGGATAGAAATATTTTCAGTAAGGTATTCTGGTTTAAAACTAATAATACCTTTCCATAAATTAGATTTTTCAATATACTTTTTATAATCTTCTTTAACTCTTTTTATATCCTGCTTTGTTGCATATTTTCCATTTTCTAAAACAAGGTTAACATTTTCTCCTCTAGTATGTCCCATGTAGTATTCAAACATTCCAACTACTTTCTTTTTAGCATTAGAAAAATAATCAATCATATCATCAACATCTTTTAACCTATCTTCTTTATAATTTAAAGAATTATTTTTGTTATCAATACAATTAAGTGCCAAACAATATTTACTTTTAAAAATAACATTAGGACTTTTTTTATTCATGATAATTTTTATTCTTTCCTAAAATCTCATTTAAACATTTATCATCTTTTATATCAGCATTTGATAAATACCCATGATTAGCAAAATGTTGTGATGATATATTAAAATGTAAATACTGTCTTTTAGATATAGTTTCAATTTGTTTGGAAATTATATCTAATCTTTCATCTAATTCTTTTAAGAAATTTATTTCTTTAGGTTGATCCATAAACTGTTTTAATATGGAAGCAATAATTTTATTGATAGATGTTTTATTTTCTGTTGCAGTTAAATTAAGTCTATCATACATATAATCTTCAATTCTTATAGTTAATTTTTTCATAAAACACCTTTTATTTTAATGATACTGGAAAAATATTTATCTCACTATCATTTATTTGTAATAAAAAGTATTTAGAGCAATCGTTTAATTTTTTTTGATTAACTGATTCTATATTTTTACGATTAGATGAGTATGTATATTTATTTTTTGCAACAAAATATTCATCTCCATACATTTTATACTTTTTTATCCAAGAACACAATCTTTTTTGTGGAGTTCTTTCATCAAGTATATTCATATCAAAACCTGCACTCTCAAAAATTTGTCTAGCAGTTTTCTCTGGATGAGATAATTTTTCATAAATCGCCCAAAGTTTAAATTCTTTTTTATATACAATTTGGCTTTTATTTTTAATGGATAAAACATTACCACTTTGGAATAATCTTTTTATTTCTTCATCAGTATATACTCGTATTCTACTCATTATTTACCACCTCGCTTTTAAGTTTCTTATTTTGTTCTTCATAATACTTATCAAATTTTTCTATATAAGTTCCATAACCTAATTCAATAATATAAATTAACATTTTATTAAAACTTAAATTATTTTTTATAGCTAACAACTCTATTCTCGTTTTTAAATTATTATCAATTCTTAAAGTTGTTCTAATTAAACCTCTTATCATAAAACCTCCATTTCTAATAATGAATGGTAGCCACTTTCCACATTTTCAATGTGTTTTCTTAATAAAAATATTGCATATTTTTAATGGGCATAAGAGAATCGACACCACAAACTTACTTTTCCCTTATAAAATAGGTATAAATTATGGTGTCTTACTTTTTTTGCACTTGCAAAAATGACCACTTTTCTTGTGGAAAGTGGCTACCTATATTGTTTTTTATCTTTTATTTCAATGCTTTTCTATGACCACATATTATGTGGAAAGTGGCTACCTACCTAATTTAGGGGTTTAAATTGTGCTTCCCCATGATTAAAACTAGGTGGATTATAACCATTGTTAGGTGTTCTTGATAAAGTAAAATCTATGAATTGCATTCCATCACGCAATGTTCCATTTTCTTCTTGCACTTGATAATGTAAATGATTCCCTGTTGAATGTCCTGTTGTCCCAACTGATGCAACTTCAGTCCAATGACTTACCTTATCTCCAACTTTTACTTTTGCACTGTTTGGATAAAGATGAGCGAAAACTACATAATAAGGTTCTGCATAATCTTCATCACATTTTATGGTTATTGTATTACCAATACTATTCCCACTTTGATCGTATGGAATATTTTGGCTTTGAGTATAATTTACTTTTTCTACTGTTCCACTACAAACTGAATAGACTGGAGTTTGTGCAGGAACTGCTAAATCCCAACCATTATGGACATTACTTTCTCCATAAATAATTCGTTGTTCATTAAAAAAACTAGTTACTCTATAGGAAGCAACATCTAATGGAAAATTAAATCTACCTGTACTTACCACCAAATAATCTTCATTTTCTTTGATATTAGATTCAATACAAGCACCCATATTTTTTACTCGTAAATCTTCACAAACTGTACTCATTTCTTTAGCAGTTTTTGCTTCAATATTTTGATTCATGATATAAAGTGTATCAATTGTTAGACCATTATTTTCTAAATAGAAATATAATATTCTTTGCAATGGCACATAACCATTTTTTAAATTTCTATTTACTGTTTCTACATAAGCATCTGCATAATCTGCGTTATTGCTTACCTTTTCTTTAGTTAAATTAGTTCCAAAAAAATCTAATAACATAAGAATACAAATTAAAATAACCATAAAAAATGATATGGATAAAATGGTACTACCACCAACAATTTTTAAAAAAATATTTTTCTTTTTCTTGCTTTTCATTATTTATACTTGTGAAAATTAGAATAAAAAAATCTATTCCCTTTTAAAAGCATTTTTAATAATATATTTCTAGGAATTAAGTCTAATAAAAAATCCATAAATGATTCGTTTGGATCTTCAAATTCTTCTTGATACATCTTTTTAAATCTATTTTTTAATTGTCTATCTGAAAGTTGTTTCATACTTTAAGTTCCTCTCCCATAAGTTCTACTTCGATAGGCGTTGCTAAAATCTTTACTCGTATTCTCTTTTTAGGATTAACAGTTAGTAAAAATTCTCCCATTTCTGCTTGCATTAAAAATTCTTTTTGAGTATCAGTTAAAGGATTTTGATAAAACAATTTTAGGTATGTAGTTAAGTCATCTTCTTTTAACATTCCTACAAGTTGATACTGGCAATTATTAAATATTGCGGTAGCACTTCTAACTGAATCATCATCTCCAATAAAGTCATGAATACTTTGCGTAGCAGGAACAAATGAACCATGATACTTTCTAATTCGCCTTGCGATTTGTTCAAATGTTAAGATAACTTCACTATCAGTATTTTTAAGATATAAATGAAATTCATCTACTACAACCATAATATTTTTAATTCTTTTGCTGCCTTTTTCTTTATCATTAACAATTTTATTGCTAACAATGATGTTATTAAGATATGTTAGTAAATTAACTAATTGAGTTGTAATAATTCTTTTATTTTTGCTATATAACAAGTCCTTAACATTAAATGCAATTAAATCTGAATCAAGATTTACTGAAGTATAACCATTGAATAACATTGCATCAGTTCCTACTTTAAATCTATCTAGTAATATTTCCAATTTATCTACTATTTTTAATTGCTCTGGATTAGTAATCATATTCCTATAATCAGGAAGAAAATCTATCAAATCACTAAAAATAGGATAATCAGTATTCTCTAATTTTTCTAAACTAGAGATTTTCGTATGTTGTGTAATGCCAAATCTTTTATATAATTTTTCAATCATATCTAGCATTACAACTACTTCACTCTCTTTAATTTCTTCAAAAGCACACTTAATGAATGTTTCTAATGAACCTAAATGTTTTGCTAAAGGACAATCTTCAAAGTTAACCTTATCTATTGCAGTATCTTCTTTTTCTTCTCGATCACTTGGTAAAAATCTAACTTGCAAAGGATTTATTATTCCACCACTAGAAGAATATAAATCAATATATTCTCCATGATTTTTAGTTACTAGTTTTTGATACTCGCCTTCAGCATCAAACAAAATTGCACGATTTCCACGATTTATTTCATTGATAATCATTTTCTTTAATGTAAAACTTTTACCTCCTCCTGTTGAAGCAATAATAGCTAAATTACTCGAAGGTCTAGTTTTATCTTTATGAAATAAATCAAAAATAGTTGGTAATGCAGTATGAATATCAGTTCCTAGCATATAACCAGTAGAATCGTTAAAATGAGTAATGGTTAAAGGAAATGCTGCTGCAAGAGTTAAACTTGGAAGATAATTATGGTAATCATTAAACCCATCTTTTGTAATATCAAAAGATTGCCATCCCTCTAATTGCCTCATACGAGGTACATCTAATTTAATTTGATAAACATCTGCTATCTTCTTTAATTCCTTTATTTTATCTTCTCTTTGTCTTTTATTTCCATTTATTACAATGATTAAATCTACTTCTTTTATTTTCTCATCCCCATTTTTAATTTGAGTCATGAGTGCCTGAAAGTTTTCTCTTTCAGTATCCATTTGCGTTGCATCAGATAACTTTCTTGTGGTACTTCTTTCAGAGATTAAAAATTCATAATTACTATCTAATCTTCTAATAAGTTCTTCAGTTGGTATTGTATCTTTTATATGAATACAACTTCTTGTATCTGGAACATTAAATAATTCTTCAAAAAATAGTTCATCAATAAATGGTGGGATTTTTTTAATGGTTACAACTTGTACCTCTTCCTCATCTACTTTTAAATAATTCATATTTTCATTAACAAAAAAAGGAGCAACTAGTTCTACTAGATCACTCCACATGATTTGTTCTATACTTGCGTTTGTTAAGTACAAGTTAACTAAAAACTGATATATTTCTAATTTATTTGTAATTTTTTGAATATTTAATCTTGGTGTCATATTGTAGCATTGAATTTCTACCTCTTCAGAAATATGTTCAAGTGCTTTATCATTATCACTAATGATTACAAAATAATATCTACTTGTTGTAGTTAGATGTTCTCTTTCTAAAATATCTAATCTTTCGCATCTTTCTTTTAAGAAAGTAACTTTATTTTCATCATTGATAAATTCTTCAATGAGTTTATTATAATAGTCTTTATTCGCATTCAAATCAATCATATCATCTAATTTATAAATACGCAAATTCAAATCTCTCAATTGATATAAAAACTTTAATTGATTAAAAAAGTTCTTCTTTTGCGTATTTGATGTTAAAGATAAATCTATTGCATCTACTGAATAAACTCTAGCGTATTCTCCAGTTTTAAGTTTAATCATACCATCATCTGATACTGTATCTGCATTTGTGAAAGTTTGAGAATTTCTATATTTATTTTTTAACATTTTTTTAGATAAATATGGTTGCTTTTTCTTTTCTTTTTTCTTAACAAAGGAAGAAATAATTTTTTTCTCTTTTACTTTTCTTTTTTCTTCTTTACTAATTTTCTTTTTCAACGAAATCATTCTCCTTTCCTATATTTTGATATATAAATATTTTTTGTCTAGAAATAAACTGAAACATTAATCCTAAAACTTTATACATTCTATTTTTTTTACTTACATTTATTGGTAATAAGCAAAAAATACCAACAAGTAAAAAAATTAATGATGGTATTTTAAATGATGTAAAACAAAATAAAATGATGAAAAGTACAATTATAGGAAATGCAATAAAAATATCTGCTATTTCTATACCTTTAAAGCCTAAATTTCTTTTAATTGATTTTAATGTTATATACAAACTTACACCTCCTAAATCATATTTTTTCTTCGCCTATAATAAGAAGCATTATAACTTGCTCTAGGCATTACTTTTCTAACTGCACCATTTAAACTACTAGCACCAAAATTCATCATTGCATCACTGGCACTAAACTTATTGGAATCACTTTTACTTTGCATTTTTTGACCTGCCATCCACATTTTAGTGCCCATTGCTTTTGCTATTTTTTGAGCTCTTGTCGGAGTTCCACCACTTGAAGAATCTGGAGTTCCTGCCATTCCTAATGCCATACCAACTCGTGATAAAGCATCTGAACCTACTGCTTTTCCTGCCTTAATTCCTGTTCCAGTTGCAAGTAAACCTCCACCAATTGCAGCTCCTGCTCCAACAGTTGCTCCAATACCTGCCATTTTTCCATAACCCATTAAAGACATTAACTGTTCTCTTCCACTTGCTGCACTTACATTTGAGCCAATAAATCTGTTGATAACTTGACTTCCTGTCATGATAAATGTTGCACATCCTAGATAAAATAAAGTTTTTGTAGTAATATTCATAAATGAATTAGTAAAAAATGTTGTATCATTTACTTGTTGCATAACCATTACACTTAATGTAACAACAAGCATAACTACTGCACTTTGGAGTGCTAATGATACTAGTTGTTCAATAACTGCTCCTCTTCTTTGCTTATTACAAATACTAGTTGCAAAAACAATAGGAGCAATAGAAAATAAGAATAAAAATTCAATTTGCCTTCTGCCTAACATAATACCTGCAAAAAACAAACTATAGAGGAAAAATCCTCCACAAAATACTGCCATTAGCCAATTGATTTCATATTTATAATCTTTTTCATCTGCAAAAATAATTTTTGCTTTTGTTACATATTTTGATAGATATAACTCATCATTATCAAATGAGCCATCCTTTACTACATCTGCAATGCTTTTAGATTCATCAAACTTATCACTATTCTTATAACTATCTTTATAAGAGATAAACATTGTTAACATGGTGTTACTCATTGTTGCATTATTACTACTTTCAAAAATACTTCCAGTATAATTTGAAAGTGATATGGAAAAGTTAGAAACTTGGACAAATAGAAATGTGGAAAGCATAATAAGCGAACCACATTTTACTATTTCCATAATAATTATTTTAAAAGTTGTTTCTTCATCTGGATCTAAAAGTTTATTGACAAATTTCCATATAATAAATAAGGCAAACACAGTTACTGCTATTGCCATTGCTCCAGTATAAAAATTTCTAAATGCTTGATTATCAGAAATAGAATTGATTATATCAAAAGCATTTAATTTTTTTATAATGGATAAAAGTGCATCTATCAAATCATATATAAAACTTACCAAATACCAACCTAGCGTTCTTAATAAATCAAATACTTTTAACATCATAAGAACCACCTAAGTAAACAATCTAATGATTATATTGACTAATGAAATTGCTAAAATAATACCAAAAATTCCTAATAATGTTTGTGTAATTCTTGTTTTAACTCTTGGTTTTTGGTCAACATCAACAACTGCATACATGATAAAACTGATTACTAAAGCAACACCTGCAAGTGAAATACCTACTGCTAATGCCCAATCAGTAATTTGCTTAATAACTTTTAAGATGGTATCAACAGTATATGTACCACCTTCTAGTTGTTGAATTGCTAAAACATTTAATAAACCTTTCATTGTATCACCCTTTCTTTTGACTAAAAAAAGCCAAAAAAAAAGAACTGTGCAATTACTAATCAAAAAATGATCAATAACTACACAGTTCCAATGAGCAACACTTGTCCTTCAAAAAATGAAAAAACTACACTGTATTAAGTGTAGCTATCAATCAAGTTTTCAAAGAACATACAACAATTCTTTTTTATTTAGACATTTCTTTCTTGTATTTATTTTCTAATCTATTTTTTAAGTCATTACTCATAGCAGAATCAATTAAGTCTTTATTCATAATGACTTCTTTTATATCAACTTTATCATCATTACCTGCAAGATAAAATTTGCCATCAAAGGAATTATCTCTATCACTAAAATTCCTTTCAAAAATTAATGGAACACTATTCTCACAGTTAGAATGATAAATTGCAAAAAAACCTTTTTGTTTTGCTTTTAAGGAATTATCAACATAAATATCATTATCAACGATAAAGCCGATAACTTCATAATATTGATTAAATTCTTTACTATATGCTTGACCTCTTACAAGTGGTCCAACATCAGTTGGTCTTAACTCTAAATCACTATTATTAGAATTTTGTATAATGTCCAAGCATCTTTTAATTTTTTCTTCAGTAGTAGCATTTTCTAATTCTTTTATAGATTGATAGTACCATGTACTGTTTTCTATAAGTTCAGATTTCTCATCTAATATCTCTTTAATAAACAAATTACTTTTTTCCATATATTTTTGTTCTATGTCTGTCCATAAATCCAAACTGGTAAAAAGTATTTGGTCATCATAATCCAAACCTAAAAAGTAATATTTATTATCATCTATACCAATAAATGCTTGACCTTTTACTAATTTATCTTTCATGCCCATCATTCCTTTCTCTATTATCATTAAAGCAACATTGTAATCCACCAAAGCCACATATTTTGTATTCTCCATCATCCACTTTAATATAATCATCTAAATAATATTTCTTAATTTCATTTTTAAGAGCATTTATATCCTCTTCTCTAAAATCATCTTCATCTTTCAGTTCTTCCCAGTCATTATAATCAATATGACACATATTTGATTCACTCTCACATACAAAGTCATAAACATATGTTAAAAGTGGACTTAATTCACTTACCTTTGGTAAAGAAAATTCTAAACCATCATTTTGTTTTAAAAGCAATAACAAACACTCTTTGATTTCATCTGATGATGCACTACTATAATCGCATCCAATGTCTGATGTATTACTATATCCAACTGTATGAACTTGCGAATTATCCTTATTATTAGTTACTATATAATCAATATATAAATCATCTTGATCATTCCAATAATTAAGAATTTCATAGTTATAATTGTTCATAATTATCTTTCCTGTTCATCTTTATTATTAGATATTTCTTGAACTTGTCCATCAGCTGAATAAATTTTATTATTGGTTCTATCAATAATCTCAAATCCTAAAATTTCAATTGCTTTATCTTTGTATGTTTTACCATTCTTTTCAATTTCTTTAGGATATGTTGTAATAATACCTTTTACAGTTATCCAATTTCCTTTTTCGATTTCATCTGCATAAGCATTTACTAATTCTCCTTTTATTACAATAGGAACAAATTGAGTATTTCCATTATTATTTTGTGCTATATCAAATCTTAATGTTTTTTTACCATTTTGATTTTCATACACATCTCTAATGCTACCAATATTCCCTTCTAATTCAAATTTATTTACTGAATTTCTAACTTCTTTTTCATTATTCATCTTACATTCTCCTCCTCTAATTTTTTTGGTTCGTTAAAGATAATTCGATCATAGTCATCTAAACAAAGTTTTCCTTCTTTTATACATTCTAATTCACAGTCATGTTCTTTTAAAAATTTCATGAACTCTACTGTAAAATTATAATTTCTACTTATATCAGAAATTGAATTTACTATTACTTTGTCTATAATTCCACTCTCAATATCTTCTTTTAATTTTTTTAATTCTATTCGTGATTCTGTATCAACATTTTTCTTAACAGTATCCACATATAACTTATAGTCATAATTATTCATCAAGTGATAATTTGCAATTTGCTCCATTTTATGATTTCTTGATGAAATATTTGTTTTCTTTTTAAATGATGTATATGTTCCAATCATAAAGCATTATCTCTCCTGTTCATCTTGTATTCTTTCTTGGATTCGTTTATTAAAGCACTCTAAAGCTTCATCTAAATCTTTTCCAAAATAACTGCCTCCACCCCAATTTCCAGTTTCTTTATTTAGATCAGATGCAATTATAAATTGCCCACTTTCATAAGCATAAATTAGAGAGTACAATACACCATCTTCTTTTAAAAGGACACAGTTTCCCATGCCACCATTTGTAAAATGCATTTAATATACCTCCCTGTTCGTTAATTCTGCAATAATGACAATTTGTTTATTTGTATTATGTCTGCAAGTAATGAGTGTTAAAGTATTTGCATTATTATTTTTACTAATGCTAACTTGTCCAGTTTTTTCCACATCGTAAATATTTGTAATTTTATAATTAAATTTTTCTCCATTATAATAAACATAAATTAAATCATTTAATTCCATTTTATTAAGATTTTTAAAATAAGAAATATTACTATATCCACTATGTCCTGCCAAAATGAAATTACCATTAGCAACATCAGGCATATTTGAACCTTTTATAATTTCAATATTTTTATTTACATTATTACTTTTGTCATTGATTGCTACTAGTCCTCGTTTCAAGTGAATACGAGGTATTTCTAAAACTGCTATGTAATTATAAGTAGATTCTTTTTTAGGTTCTTCTTTTGTTTCTTGAACCTCATCTACAATTACATTTTTAGTATCTTCTTGTTTAATTTCAAAAAAATCTTCAATAGCATTTTCTTCTTTTATATGAGTAAAATAGTTGTTATAAAGTTTTAAACCTATAACACCTAAACCTATAAAGAGAAAAAAAGAGCCAATAATTAAATATTGACTCATATTCTTATTTTTGTTTTTTCTTTTTTCCATAAATAATTAAACAAACACCACTTAAAACTGCAAGTCCTCCTAATAGGTATGATAGATCACAACCATCAATACCTGTATTTGGAACTGAATAGTTGATAAGAGTTGATTCAATGATTGCACCATTTTCAGTTACAGTAAAATATACTTTCTCATCATTTAAAGTAAATCCCTCTACTGTTTCTAATTCTTGATAGAAGAATTTTCCATATTCACTTACAAACTCGATATCTCCATCTGCATTTGTATAATACTTTCCTAAAAGATTATTATTTAAATCAAAAATACCAATTAAAACTCCCTCTAATGGATTACCATTCTCATCAACTTTATGAATTTTAATTGTAGATTTAATTTTTTCATTTACCATAGTGGATTTTATAATTTCTCCATCTTCCTTAACCTCAAATTCCATAGGTTCCTCATTAAGGATAAATCCCTCTGGTGCCTCCGATTCAAAAAGCACAAATTTTGAAACAAATAATCCCTTAATAACTATTTTTCCTGATGAATCAGTCTTACCTTTAAAAATAAGTTCTCTTTCTTCTTCATTATCACTATTATTTGTATAAATAGTAATAGTGGTATTTGGAAGAGGATTTCCTGCTACATCAGTTTTTGTAAATTCAAAGTCTGATTTTTTTAAGTAATTTTTAAGATTTAATGTATATGTAACTGTTTTAGTATATTGATCCTCATACTTTAATTCAAAGCAATAACTTGATTCATCAATAACATGGTTTCCCACAGTTGCCTTTTCTTTTAGACGATATTTTCCAAGATATAAATCAGTTACTTTATAGAAGCCATCTTTAGTATAAAAATCTTTAACTAATTCATTCTTTTTGTAAATAAGAGTTCCATCTTGAGAGTATATATCTTCATCAGCATAAAGTTCATAATGTACTCCATCAAGTTTGATTTCTTCATACTTAAATGAACCATCTCCAATAACTACTTTTTCTCCAACCTTATTTACATTTAACTCTCCTTTAACTTGCTCGTTTGCGAACTTAACTTCTAAAAGAGTGCCATATTGTTCATCTTCTATAAAATTACTATTTTCTCCTATTTCAAAAATTAAAGGTTCATCATTCCATAAGTATCCATCTATTTTTTGATTTTCTACCTCTTCTAATTGATAGCGACCACTAGATAATGGATATGGAGTAATAATAACACCATTTTTATCCATTTCAAAAGTATCAAGAGTTTGAGCAGTTGGATATGTAATTGTTTGTTTTACATATTCATTTGTATCTAAATTCTTAATTTTAAATTTTAATCCTTCACGAATAATGACTTTTTGGGAATCTTTATCAATTTTTAAAACTTTTAATTTTGCAGTTATAAGTGCATTTGAAAGTAGTTGATAATATGGATTTTCAGTATCTTCATTCACTGTTATTTCAAAGTCATCTACCTTTTCATGATTTAAAGTTGAATTTTTTTGATGAACTCTCCATTTCCCATATGGAAGTGTAACTTTTAATTTCCCTTTATCATTTGTCGTTCCTGTTGTATAAAGTTCTCCTGTTGAAATTAAATAAAACTCAAAGTCAACATTTTTTTCTCCTGTTAAAATACCAGTTTGTCCATTAGCAAAAACTTTATATAATTCAACATCAACTTCAATGACATCTTCAAAAACTTTTAATATTGGATATAAATTATCTTTTGTGAGCTCGAACCAGTGCATAGACTCATCAAGTTGATAGCCCTTTCCACTAATTTCTTCTCGAAGATAAAAGCGACCTAAACTTGGTAAGTAATCACTTGTACCTGTATTATTCTCTCCAATTGTTACTTGACCAACTCTAACATCTTGTTCATTATATACCCCATAGACTGCACCTGTCAACTTGGCGTCTCCCAAAGGTTTATAACTTAATGTTTTACTATCTAGTTTTTCTGCAGTAATTTTACCACCTAAAATATTTATGTTTATATTTGTATCTATTGGATCATAACTGCCTACTTGAACAATGTTTTGAGTGTTTGGTTTTACATATACTATTGCAGAATGTGAATATTTCACATCTCGTTTTGTTAAAGAAATATTAGTATTACCTACTGCATTAGCAGTTAAATATAAATCATTACCATTTTTACTTGAAGAAATAAAAGAATTAGATGATACCTCATATTTTGATAATACACCACTTCTATCAGTCAATTTTAATGTTTGACCAATTACTGTTTCAAAATTACTTGCTCCAAAGTCTGGTGTTGCATAATGTTTACTTAATAATGCCTCCATCTCTGCCATTTCACTTGTATATTTACTAATTCGATTTCCATTTAATGAATCAGTAAAATAAATATCATAACCACTTGGAACTGTTTGCCAAATCATGAATTGTGTTACTGAATACCATTTTAAATCACTATGATTTACTTCTGCATCACTGTACCCATATCCATAATATGCTAATAACTGTATTCTTCGCCATTGTGATTGTGTCATGTTTGCTACATATGCTTGGTCATAATCTTGACCTGTATAAATTTGATTGCTATCAAGTGGAGTACCTGGTTCAATACAGTAAACAAATTGATTATCACTTTTTCTTGTAATCATTGTTAATTGTTGATACTTGGTATTTCCACCTTTTGTTTTATTTACCCATGTACTAGGAATCCACATATATTTATCATCAAATGATTCTTGATATGTTTGAGCATTTACATTGATACTTGGAAATAATGCTAATAGTCCAAATATTGCTAATAAAAATTTTAATTTTTTCTTCATATATCTTTTCCTCCTTTACTTTATTGCATAAAAAAATTACCAATTAAGGTAATTGTATTGTATGAAAATCATACTCTTTTCCAGTATTTCGTTCATATATAGTAAGCATATAATAAGTTGTTCCACAGTCATCTTGGTAGTTATCACAAAAGTATCCATATCCTGCTGCTTTATATTTATCTCCCATTTGAGTGCATTCTCCAAAAGAAGAAAAATCTGCTCGTACAAAACTCATATCAAAATTTTTAGGAGTACAACTAGGTACTACTGGTTGTGGTTCTTCTTTTTTTGGTGGTTCTTGTACTGGCGTTTCCTTTTTAGGAACAGTTTCTGTTTTATTATTATTTTGATTATTGGTATTTTTATTATTAGAGTTATTTGTTACATTGTTAGAACTTTGATTTGAAGAACTATTATTATCTGTTTTTGGAGTGTTATCAACTTTAGATTCATTATCTTTATTGATACTTTCTTCTCCCTTTTCTTCTACTTTTGATTCTTCATCTTTCTTATCATCATTTGATTTACTTTCTTGTTGCTTATCTACATTCAATGTCTTTTTATTTTCTTCTTTTGTTTTATCTTTAAACGAACTATGTTGTGTTACATAATAAGTACTAACACCAATAACTAATAATATAATTACACCTAAAAATATAGATTTTAAAGGTACTTTCTTTTTCTCTCTCATTACTCATCAACTCCTATCATAAACTCGCTTATATGGTGTTTAAATAAGCAAATAATGAGTTTATCTCTTTATATATTTATCACTTAAAAAAAGAAATTTTGCAAGAGTTTTTTTGCAATTTTTTTAAATTTATGGGATTTTTAAAATAGTTTTCATGTTTTCCTCCTTCCATTAAGGAGAAATGGTAAAATATTTATTTATATTCAATGATATTAAAAGCTAAGGCAAATCGTGCAATACTACTATTCTTTGCATCTTCAAATGTCTTTCTAGTAGCATTAAATTTTTCTTTCACAGAGTTTTCTGATCTATTACATAATAAGCAATCATTGATATAAGCAATTTCTATCTTTGACATTGTTTCATATAATTTACTTAAATGATAATTGAACTCATTATATTCTTGTTCAGAATCTAACTTATATTCCACTGCATTACCCACCTTATCAGATACATTATTAGTAAATGCTTCTAATCTTGGCTGATAATCTGGAGTTAATCTTAAATGATACCCATTTATAAAGACATTTCTTGCTTTTTTTAATTTTCTTATTCTTTCAAGAACATTATTAAAAGTTGCTTCCATGTCAAACTCTTTTAATTCTTCTGGACTTAAAATAAATTCATCAATATACTCTTCGCTTTTTACATCATTTTCAATAATCATATCAAACCATTCCTCCCATAAAAAAAGAGAAGATTTCCAAAATGATTCTTCTCTACAAAATGAAAGAATTAAAAAAAGAAGGTTTCCCTCCTCGCATAATTTTTTCATTTTACCATATTATAGCACTTGACAAATTCAATTCAATAGAATCATATGTTTAATTCATGTCATATTGTGCTTTTTTCATGTTGTTTTATGTTTTTACTTAATTTTGCCTATGCAACAGCCACAAAAGTTCTTTCCAAAGTTTCATCAACAGTTTCTGACAAAAGATTAAATTTCAAAGCAACCTTAACATAGCAACTCTTTTTAATTACAAAATAAGTTTTGTATGTTTTTCTAACTCGATCACAAAGTTCTTTATCAGTTTCTCTATCTTCAATACTATATTGAAATACCTTTAATTCATCATCAGTAAAGGTAGTTTTAAGATTATCTATTTTTCTTTCAAACTCTTTTAAATACTTGACATAAGATTCTCTTTTTAAAACCGATTTCAATTCTTCACTTGAATTATTGAATTTGCTTTTACTATTATTTATAGTACTTGTACCTTCTATCATATGTTCTTTAACCAAACTACATATGAAATTATAATCATCAAATAATTCAAAAACTGCTTTACTTAAAACTTTCATATCAAAGTTATCTAGATACTTCTTTGAAATAAGTGCTTTCATATTTATCCACCTCTAATCTCTTCAAAAAAGAGAAAACACTATGTTCTAGTAATTTTCTCTTGATGTTGAAAGATATAAATTTGAAAGCATTACCAGAACCCCAAAACTGCTAATTACTACATAATTTATATTAAAAGATAATATAAATAATTGTAGTATATAATACAACTTTTCCAAAAAATGTCAAGCATTTTTGCATATGAGATTGCATTTTTGCATACACAAAGGTAAAAAAATAAGACTTCATTTGATGAAAAGTCCTATTAATAACATTTTAACATGGTATTTTTGGAATGACAACAACCAAAATATAGTCATATTTATAGGTAAAAATATTGGAATATTTCTTCCAGTATTAGTATTAGAATAATCTACTGAAAAAGCTAACTTTACCCATATTCAAAAATTTATCTTCATAGCATTTATTGATTATATCTTGATTTGTATTATTTTCGACCAATTCACATATCTCATTAAAATATTTGCTTGTTCCCCTTTTACTGCTAAATTCTTTTTTTAACAATTGTGGAATTGGTTTATGATTGATAATCGCTAATAAACTTACAATATAATTATCAGTATTTCTATCAGTATTAACTAATTGTACTGAATATTTAATATTATCTTTCTTATAATCTTTTGAATTACATACTTTACCCTCATCAAAATAAAAATCTTCTGGTTTTCTTTTCTTCTGATGATTTGTTGTACGATAAAGCTTCCTAATTTTCCTTTGCATAATCCCTTTACCCCTTTTTAAATTTAATTTTGTTAGTAATGATATATATAATCCATTTTTTATATATGCTTGATCTAAATCATTGATACTAATTACTATATCATTTTCTTCTGAATCTTTTCCTTTTATATTCTTTACCTTATAAATTAATAATTTAATTAAATCACTTATATCTAATTCTACGAATGAGATGACCTCAGATGTATCAAAATTAGTAAAATCATTTACTTGAATATTTAAATCTAAACTATAATAATATTGAAATTCTTTGATTTTATAATCTTTTGAAACAATTTTATCGCATTTTCTCTTTTCTAAAAATATCAAATCTTCATAATCTACACTAAAACCTGTTTCTTCCTTTATTTCTCTAATCCCATTTTGCAATGTTTCTCCAGAAATAAGATGTCCCCCTGCAGTAATTTCTAAAAGTGGTTTCTTATTTATTTTATTATGGTTTGGATTTTTTAATTGCATAAATACTTTATGACTTTTACTATTATAAATTAAGCAGCCAAATACCTTATGCCAATAACCTAATTTGTGAGCTTTATCTTTTTCACAATATCCAAGTAAATTTTCATCTTTATCATAAATGTCTATATATTCATTTACTTTGTTATTCCCTTTTCTAAATCTATCTAAAAAGCCATTAGCATCTTTTAACATATCTTCAAACTCTTTAACCATATTTAATTTATAGTCTTTAGAAATATTATAAGTGATAATAAACAATTTAAACAAACGATCCTTCACAAAATCATAACTAGAATCAAAGCCATCTCTACTCTTTTTAAAGCGACACTCGTTAATTTCCATAACTGCTTCAGTTAGTTGTCCCAGTAAAATTGTAATACCATTTATATTATCATATTTAAAATCCTTATAATCTTTTATATCATACATATTGATATTCATTATTTTTGCTAAATTGATAAGTTGTAATAATACATCAGATAACTCATCTCCTAAATTATCAATTTTTCTTTTAGATTCATTTATATCTTCATTAGCAAATAAAACATTGTAAACATGACCTAATTGAACATATAACTCATTAAGATAATCTCTAGGATTCCACTCTTTATTTTTGGTAATATCAAAATCACTTACTAATTTTAAAGCAGATTTATAATGTGTATCTAAAAATTTAATAATATCTTTCATTATCTTACACCTACTTTCAATACTAAAGGTCTAGCACCATTTAAAGTTGAATTATAAGTATTGGGAACAATATTATTTGTTGAAATATATACCTTTACTCCTAATTTATAAGATAAATAAGAAGCATCACTTATTTTTAAATCTATATTTTTAAGTTCTAAACTTCCATATTCATCAAAAATAAAGCTTACATTTGAAACATCAAAATCTAATTTTTCCAATAAGTTTTTACATTGATTTATAGTTTTTTGTTGATTTAATAATTTATGTGCCATCATGCAACGCTTTCTTTGTTCCTCATTACAATGATTATAATTCTTACATTCAAATGTCCCATAGTATTGTGAAGATGGTCTTTTCAATTTTGCATTTAATCCACAAGTATTTGTTTGAAAAGTTTGTTGCTTATGCGAATATGAGTTATTAAAATAATTCCAAGCACTTTCAGGCCAAACACTATTTGCTTTTAGTGCTTGTTCTTTATTTTCTTTAATTTCTTCCCAACATCCTATTTTATCAATAAAAGTTTCAATTAAAGCAAGACCAGTAGTTACTGATACATCAGTATATTGATTTACAAAATCCAGTATTTCCTGAATCTTTTTAGGATCAGAATTTTGTGGTAAAAATGGTCTAAAATAGTGAATTGCATCTATATTATTTTTAATTAATATTCTAAAATTTTCTTTTAAAATCTCTTCTGATATTGCAGGTTCTATTTCCTTTCCTAGTCCTGAATAACTTATATAGAAAACTATATTTTGTCCTTTTGATTTCATTTGTTTTACTAAATCAATAACATTATCTGTTATTCTACATTTTGTAATAATCACTAAATCATTTTTTATATTAAGTCTGCTAATCTCTCTCAACAATTCCATTAAATAACTAATAGTGTTTTCATTTAAAAAAGCATCAGTATTGGGTAATAGACAAACTGGAATATCTAAATCATAATACTTATAATCCAATAATTGCTTTACTGCTTCTTTTGGTGTTGCCAAAATCTTTGGTTCATGACAATTATCATTTGTTGCTTGTAATAAACAATATTTACAATTATTAGTACATCCTACAATAGAATTAATTGCTAACCAACTTGAATGCATTTCAATTACTTGCATATACACACCTCGCTTTTAATGGAGTATATAATAGCACAAAGAAAACAATAAATCGTTATGAAATTTTACAAATGAATTTGCAAAAATGCAAACAAAAAAGGTGTTATTAAACACCCTATATAAATTATTTAAAAAGATTCAAAAATTCTTTAGCAGATGGAGATAAATTTCCATTGATATATGAAATAGAAATCTCTTTATCTAATTCTATATCCAAATAATTTAATTCAGAATCTTTTATATATTTTTTTGGTAATAATGCATACCCTAAACCTGATATAGCATAGTCATAAGCAGTATCATAATTTGAAACTTCTAAAGACAAGTTTTTCTTAATTTTATTTTCACTTAATAATTGTTCAAATTTCATTCGATCCTGTCTATCACTAATCGGTAATATTAAAGGAAGATTATTCAATTGTTCAATAGTATTTAATTCAGTTTCAAAGTGATTAGAAGAGTATGCTATACAATATTTTTCAATACTTATACTTTTAGATTTTATATCACTACTTGATTTTAAATCCCAATATTTTTCATCGATAACAAAGTCAATATAATATTTAGATAGCTTATCAAATAAATCTTTTGTTTCTCCTTCTACTATCTTTATGATAACATCTGGATATTTACTTTTAAATTTTTTTACTTTTTCAGTTAGTATATCTTTCTCAATATCTTTTAAAACTCCAATTGATAATTTTCCAGTATTTAAAGATTTACCTTGAATATAATTTTTTTCAGTAAAAAGTATAGTATTATATGCTTTTTCATAACCATCAAAAAGAGTTTTTCCATCTTCAGTTAATTCAATAATATTTTTAGAATTTCTTTTTACTAACTTTGTTTCCATAGTATCTTCTAATTGCTTTATGTGTCTTGATACATTGGTATAATCAATATTTAATTTACTTGCTGCTTCTTTATAATCTTTTGATTGTCCTACTACTACAAAAGTTCGTATGTAGTCTAAATTCATGGACTGCGTTTTTAACATACTGCTTCCCCCTAATTGCCCTATATACTATAACAATTAAAGGAAAAAGTCAACGAAAATATGCAAAATTGCAATAAAAATGCAAAATTGCATATAGAAAGATATAAAAAAGCAAGGTAACTGCTCGATAAATGTAATTTATCAATTTGTTGACTCAAATTCTTTATCCCAATCTACATAACCATCATCTGTATAATTCTTGCAACTAATCATTATATCCCAATCCCATGTTCCAACTTCAATACATTTTGTTTTAATATATGCCTTGCAATATGATTTTTTATCTATATCTAAAAATTTTTCTTTATCCATGCCTCCATTATATACAAGATCACGATGAGTTATTAAAGGAGTCCCATCTTCTGGATAACACTTTGGGGCTATAACATACATATATCTTTTTAATTCAGTATCTATATCTTTTCTTATTTCTTCATATCTTTTTTGATTTTGCTCTTCTATTTTATGATTCTTAATATTAACAAATAATATACTTCCAATTATAATAATGAATACCAACAAAACTATTATAATTATTTTTTTCTTCATATTTTACTCACTTTCAACAATATCTAATTACTTTCCAAATTCCAATTCAATCCATTATCATTACTAATAAATATCAAACTTTTATTTTCATATCCATCTTTATTTGAATTTATTTGATATACCGAACATTTTATTTTCAAAATATTGTTTTCATAATATGGAAGTTCTTCTATACTAATATAATCAACATTTTCATTTGTATATTTAAAATTAGAAGATGTAAATGTTTTCCCACTGTCATTAGTGATATATAAACCAGTTTTTCTATTATCTAAATAAATCTCACCAGTATTAACTGCAAATCCTAAATTTTCATTTATAAAGCCAAATTTTGCTTCATTACTTACTTGAATTACATCATCAGATACTACATAATAATTTTTACCATTATCTTTACTTCTCAAAACATGAACTAACATATTTTGACCTAATACATTGTCAACTTTACTAAATCTTAATATTGTTTTATTAAATTTCTTTTCATATAATATTTCTTCATTTTCAGGCAATAAATAATTATCACTATCATCAAATTTATCTGTTTTATCAATATCTATATTATAGTTGTTTTTATCTATTATTTGCCCATCTTTGTCCTTAATATATGTTTCACTTCTTTTTGATTTTATCTTTCCTTTATTATCATAATATGTATATTCGACTCCATCAGCAGCATTTGGATTCACGAAAGGATCAAATCCACCTTTGCCAAAATCACCATGTACTTTTACCTTTGTCCCCATTAACAAAAATCCATAGTAATCATAATAATCAACATCAACATGAAGAAATGAAGAAACAACTGCTACATACTTTTTATCATCTAACACTGTTGTATGTTCAGGTTTATAACTAAAAATTGCAATAAACCCTACAATGGGTAAAGAAATTAAAATAAGTATAATTATAGGTATAGTTCCTAACAATGATAAAATTATAGTTCTCTTTTTATTATCAGAAGATAGATATATCTGTTGGAATATACCAACAATAAATCCAATAACAGATATTAAAATTATAAAGATAATAACCCATAATCTAAATCTCACATTCATTAGATATAATATAAAATTAATTAGTATGTTTATACCTACAAAAATTAAATCACAAATAAGTATATTCCTTTTTATTTTATTAAATATTTTTCTCATAATCCATCACCTTATTTTAAAGTAATACCTTTTTCATAGTCTTTGAGATAATTTTCTCTTAATATTAATTTTTGTTCTTTTATAACAAATGTTGATACACTTGGAATTTCTACACTATTTTCATGTTCTATAATTTCAGTTCTATAATAAATCAGTTCATTGTTTATTATTTCAAATGTTCCAGATGATTTTTCAATTACTTTTTTGTTTTTTCCATCATCATAATAAATACTTAAAGTAGCAACCCAATCATTCTTATTATCACTTATTTTTAAACTAGGAAGAAAATATATTGCTAAATTTGAATCTTCAGTATACAAAGTACGAAATGTATTTAATGTTCCTAATCTTTTAGAATATTCTTTTATTTGCCACTCATTACAATAATTCCCATTTCTAATGTTATAAGATATGGTACTGTAAATTATGTTACCTTTAACATCATAATCAATAATAGTAATATTTGCATCAGAATCATAAAAATATGTAGTATTATTACAAGAAATATGTTCTAAAGTATTTACATAACTTTTCAATTCGCTTTTTAAAACACTTTTACCTCTAAAATTCTTATAAGAATAACTATTCTCATTATTTTTCGTTAAGAACGAAAATTTAGGAATACCTAGATTAATTATTTTATTTTCAGTATGTGTATATCTTGGATGTTCAATATTATAGCCAAAAGGTATAAGTTTAAAAAATATAATACAACTAACAAAAATTATGGGTAATATATATATTATTTTTTTATTTAATTCTTTTTTTATTTTATTTCTTTCATCATTTAAGATTTTTTCAATATCTATGCTATTCTTTTTTTCTACTTGTAAAATACTATAAATATCTGTATCTAATTCATCTGCCAATTTTTCAAGAATAGTAATATCTGGTAAACTTAATCCTCGCTCCCATTTACTAACTGCCTTGTCAGTTACAAATAACTTATTGCCAAGTTCTGCTTGAGTTAATTTCTTTTCTTTTCTAAGAGATGCAATATATTTTCCAATTTTATTATTATCCATGCCTCTCACCTCAAATCCATTATACTATAAAAAAATTAATATAGTCTCGACTGTTAGTTTAGTTGATAAATTACTATTTAGCGATTAGTTTTATATTTATATTATATCACTTTATCTATTACTTTCATATAACTTAACCAAAAAACACCTCTAAATCAAAGAGATGTTTATAAATATTAAATCATTTAAGATAATCCCACTAAATCTGCATAATCATTATATTCTTCCATAAGAATACCAAAAGTTTTTTCAAGTTCTATTTCTAATTGTTTTCCTTTTTCCTCCCATTCCTTATGACTTTTTTTAAATATCTTAAATGGTTCATTTTCTTCATGCTCTATTATTTCTCTTTGTAATCTTTTACATTTAAGCTCATAAAGGCTAATAAATGTTTTTGTATTTTCATATATGAATTTATAAAAAGCATTAAATATTTGATTAAATGCCTCTTCAGTTGTATTTTCTTGTTTATTTTTCATTTAAATTCCCCTTTTCTTTTACATCATTTATTTAATTCCAAAAATTGTATTCATTTTCTTTAAATCTATTTTGCTCTTCGATAATAATTATAAATCTTTTTAAATCTTCCAAAAAGTAAATTCTATCTTTGAATATAATTTTTTCTCCATCATATAAGTACAAATGTAACGAACCATATATCTTTCTTATTTTGCAATGGTATGTATTTCTACCAACAATACTATTAAATGTATAAACTTCTATTGCCTCTTTTCCAATCACTTTATTACTATATTCAAAATTGTCAAAAATGATTTCATGATTAGTGTTTTTTAAAAATTTTGGTATTTGATTCAACACTTTTTTATCTTCATCTATTAAAAAATTAGGTTTTACTATAATGTTTGATTCTTTTTTATTGAAAACTTTTATAATATTTTTAAATATTTTATCTTCTTCTTTCGTTAAGTTTTCTATATCTTTTTTTGGCAAATTATATATAAACATTATCTCAACATCATTCAAATTTTTACTAATTTTATAAACAAATTTTTTTAATAAAGTATCTTCTTTATCAACTTTGTAGTTCATTATATATTTATTACTAACTTTACCAAAGTAAATGTTATAAAATAGTTTCATCTTATTAAGACCAGTAAAAAAATCATCAAACAGTAATATATTATTTTTTCTTACTATTTTTTGTTCAGATAATTCAGTATATTTATTGAAAACATCTCCTGCTAAATCACTGCAAAAACAAGTCAATTTATTTTCATCTTCAAAATAATTATCGAGAAAAGTTTTAGAAATGCTTTTTCTTTTATGGATTATTTCTAATGTTTCTAATAAACTATTAAAATAAACTAAAATATAAGTTAATGATAAATTAGATAAATAACTTTCTCTAGTGAACTTATATCGCCTTCTACTTAACTCAAATACCTTTAAAAGGTCTTTATCATTAAAGTAATTTATAATTATTTCTCTACGACTTAACTTATACTTTTCTAAAATATCTTTAATCAGATTTAATAATTGTTTATTACTTTTTATTATTAATTGCTCATTGCTTATTGTTTCAAATGAAATGTCCATCTTCATGCTATCTTCCCCACTTGTCCTCATATTTTATAAACTCTACTATTCTTGTTGCATCTTCTTTTGTAAATATCCTATCCTTAAAGATATTTTCCTTTTTATAAGTTACATATGTAAACAACATACCTTTTAATTTTGCAATTTTAATTTCATACTCTTTACTATTGATACTAATTATTCCTTCAAACAGTTTAATCATATATTCATTTTCTATATCTTTTAAAATAACAAAGTTAGTAGCGACCATTCCTTCAATATGAACTATAGTATTTTTCAATTTTTCAACATATTCTTGAATTAGTTTATTTTCACTTACATTAACATCATTACTTATAGCAATTGCTTTTGGATTAGACATTATTAAATCCTCAACAATTCTATCAATTTTTGATATATCAATAGATGATAAATCTTTTTCTCTAATAAACGAAAGATAATATAAATCTAAAATACTACTATCAGACCATTTTTCGCTTATTCTATGAATTTGCATTAATATATCTTTATTTTGAGTTCTCTCAAAAGTTCTTATCTTTGAATTTGTATTCATTCCAAATTTTACATAATACTGCGTTTTTGTTTTTAGAAACCCTTGTTTAAATCTTCTTACTAATAAATGCTCTGCATTTATTAAAATCTCTTTCTTATCTATTTCTTTATTTTGAACTACATTATATAATCTTTGAAAATTATTTTTTTGATCAAATAATATATTTATCATAAATTGTAATAAAAACTCATTATTTCTTTGAAAGGTAAAGTCAACTTTTGAAATATAACAATCGAAATAAATCATTAAATTAAATAAACTATATTTTGAGAATATTAATTGATTCCTATATCTGTTATTGTCAGAAAAAAATAATAAATCCAAATCTAATTCATCCATTAATCTATAAATAACATCTCCATATAAAAAATTATTTTTTACTATAATAATTTTAATAATATCTAAAAATTCTAATTGATTTTCTAGGAGATTTTGACTGTAATTATTTTCATAAGAACATTTACTTTTACTAACATATTTTTTTCGCTCAATTATACTTTCTTTTATCCACTGTTTAATATTATCAAAACTTATAGTACTTATAATAATATTTTGTAATTCATAATTATCTATAAGAGTTTTTAAGGCATCTACTTTCTTCTCGCTATCTATAAAATCAAAATAATTTTCAAGAATTACAATAATTTCTTTTTGCTTTGTTTTATTTTTTTCATCAAAGAAAGATTTTATTACATTACAATGTAACAGACTTCTAACTACGCTATATGGATGCTTAATATCCATTTCTTCTACTATCTTTATTGTACTACTTACTTCCCTATTATGATTCATGTCACCATTTCCTTTCAAAATAAATTAACAATTTTAATGGGTATTAAGTTTATTAAGATATAACTTTATAATTTATATGTAAATAATTTTTATATTTTTAACTAATACTATAAGAAAGAAGGTGCAAAATGAACACACAAGAATTACTTGGTCTTAATACAAAATGGTATAGATACCAAAAGAAAATGACACAAGAACAATTTGCTGAAAAGACAAAATTTAAAATGGCATATATCAGTCTTATTGAATGTGGTCATGCAAATCCAACTTGTAGTAATATTGATATAATTTCTGATGCACTAGATATTGAAGTCATAAATCTATTTAATAAACAAACAGCCATTAAAGCTAAAAAATTACCAGCTCGAGTTGATCAATATAATCGTAGATAATAAATAATTTAATAAAAATGAATAAAGTGGTAGTACTGCTCTAAATAAAATACTACCACTTTTTATATTATAAATTGTTAATTTATAAATTATCTACTTCACAAAGTTTATCATACTGTCAAGCATAAGTCAACGCATATGCGTAAATTTTTATTTCTCTATTTTGATAAAATTATATATGAAATTAAAGAAAGTGAGGTGGATACTATGACTTTTCAAGAAGCAGTTAGTAAAAGAATTTTTGAATTATGTGAAAAGTTTAATTATACACCTAATGGGTTAGCAGAAGCATCATGTGTTCCACCTTCATCTCTGCAAAATATTACCAGTTGTAGAAATACTAATCCAAGTTCATTTGTCATTTTCCTATTATGTAATACTTTAGGAATCACAATAAAAGATTTTTTCGATAGTGATTTATTTAATCCTAAAAATATAATTATTCAATAGTTTGTTAGTAAAGCAAACTATTTTTTTATCGCTCATATTCTTCATATAAATCATAATCATCATCCCATAAATTCTCAATAGGATTTTTTAATTTATTGATATTACTCATGATAGCACTTTTAAAATAACCAAACTTATTCTCAATTCGATTTCCATCTTCATCTGCAAAATCTCGTTTTAATACTCTAGGTACTATATAATGTATAATTTGAATTAAATCTTTGTATGAATTATCATCTCCTAATAAATCTTCAAACAATTTATCATAATAGAAAATTTGAGTATCTGCTTCACTTATATATCCCCTGTCAATAAGTTCTAATGTTAAAATATTATGTTCTTCAGCAACAAAAAAAGATGATATGGTTTTATCATCTTTATCTATTTGTTTATTAATATTTTGTATATTAGTATTTATTTGTAGTTGATTTTCCACATTTGGATTATCCATGTATGGACTTTCCATATCTGGATTATTTTCGTTATCTTGTTCTAATATATAAGGCTTTTCATATATCAAATAATTATACTCAAAATACCCTTTATTTCCTCTTACCTTTTCTATTTCTAAATAATGATTATCTTGTAATTCCTTTAATGTTGATCTAATTGCATCTCTATTCTCTTTGCTAATAGCACATAAACCTTTTAAAGAGTAATCCCAATCTGGAGGCAAACTCAACATGAAAGAAAGTAAACCTTTTGCTTTAAAACTTAAATTCCTATCTCTTAAATGGAAATTAGACATTATTGTAAAATCTTTTGTTTTTTCTATTTTAAATACAGACATTTTATTCACCCCCTAAATTTTTACAAAAAAAAGAATATAGATTCATCTATACTCGTTTTCAAATTTAATTATTTTTGTTTTGGTCTAATAACTTCTAAACCACCCATATAAGGTTGTAAAACCTTTGGAATTATTATGCTGCCATCACTTTGGTAGCCAGACTCGATTATTGCGATAAGTGAGCGTGGGCTTGCAATCACTGTGTTGTTTAGTGTTGAAAGGAATTGATTACCATTTTCAGTTTTCATTCTTATACCTAATCTTCTTGCTTGAGCATCTCCTAAAGTTGAACAAGAACCAACTTCAAAATATTTTTGTTGTCTTGGACTCCATGCTTCAACATCACAAGATTTAACTTTTAAATCTGCTAAATCTCCACTACAACACTCTAATGTTCTTACTGAAACATCTAAACTTCTAAAGAATTCTACTGTATAACTCCACATTTTGTTATACCATTCCATAGCATCTTCTGGTTTACAAAGTACTACCATTTCTTGTTTTTCAAATTGATGAACTCTATATAATCCTCTTTCTTCAAGACCATGAGAACCTACTTCTTTTCTAAAACATGGAGAATAACTTGTCATAGCAATTGGTAGTTCTTTTTCATCTATAATTTGTCCTTTAAATTTACCTATCATACTATGTTCACTTGTACCAATTAAATATAAATCTTCTCCCTCGATTTTATACATCATAGCATCCATTTCTGCAAATGACATAACACCTGTTACAACATCACTACGAATCATAAATGGTGGTATTGCATATGTAAATCCTTTACTTATCATGAAATCTCTTGCATATGCAATTGTTGCTTCATGTAATCGTGCAATATCTCCTACTAAATAATAAAAACCATTTCCACTTGTTCTTCCTGCACTGTCTTTATCAAGACCACCTAATGCTTCACAAATATCTGCATGATATGGTATTTCATAATCTCTTACAAATGGTTCTCCAAATTTTTCTATTTCTACATTTTCACTATCATCTTTACCAATTGGCACACTATCATCAATAATATTTGGAATTACCATCATTTTACTTTTTAAGTTTTCAGATAATTCACTTTCTTCTTTTTCTATACTTTCTAATTGATTGTTAATTTCTACTACCCTTTGCTTTTTAGCATTTGCTTCATCAACTTTCTTATCTCTAAATAAAGCTCCTATTTCATCACTTGTTGCATTTCTTTCTTGTCTTAAACTATCCCCTGTTGATTTTAACTCTCTAATTTTTTGATCCAATTCAATTACCTCATCTACTAAAGGTAATTTCTCATCTTGAAATTTCTTCTTTATATTTTCCTTTACTTTATCCTTATTTTCTCGTACGAATTTTATATCTAACATTTCCAATCTTCCTTTCTTACTAGGTATTATACCTCAACCATTTTTTATATTATTTGTGAGAATTTTTAGTAATTGCCTTTATACACAAACAGCAACAATAACTTTCACATTTTCTAGATAAAATTTAACATTATTTTCGTTAATTGTTAAGCACTTATGAGAGTCGATTTTGCTTGAAAATTCAAGGATTTCAACCAATTTCCTACTTGAGTGCATATGGCTACTACAGGATTATTTAGTGTATGAACATAATATGTTCCGTTTTCTCCTTTAGTACGTATACCTAAACGTCTTGCTTGAGCGTCACCTAAGTTAGAGCAACTAGCTACTTCAAAGTATTTTTGTTGACGAGGACTCCATGCTTCGATATCACAAGATTTAACTTTAAGATCAGCCAAGTCTCCACTACAGCATTCTAATTGTCTTACTGGAATGTCCCAACTTCTAAATAAATCTACTGTTAATTTCCACATTTTATTGTACCAATCCATAGATTCTTCTGGTTCACAAACAACAATCATCTCTTGCTTTTCAAATTGATGAACTCTATATAGTCCTCTTTCTTCTAGACCATGAGATCCACCTTCTTTTCTAAAACATGGAGAATATGATGTCATATTAATTGGTAAAGTATCTTGTTTAATTATTTGATCTTTAAATTTACCAATCATACTATGTTCAGAAGTACCAATTAAGTATAAATCTTCTCCTTCTATTTTATACATCATTGCTTCCATTTCTGGGAATGACATAACACCTGTAACAACATCACTATGAATCATAAATGGTGGAATTGCATAAGTGAAGCCGTGGTCAATCATATAGTCTCTTGCACATGCTAGCATTGCTTCATGTAAACGAGCCACATCACCAAGTAAATAGTAGAATCCTTCTCCACTAGTACGTCCTGCTGCTTCTTTATCTAAGCCATTAAAAGATGCTACGATATCAGCATGATATGGGATTTCGTATTCAGGAACTACTGGTTCTCCAAATCTTTCTACTTCAACGTTTTCAGAATCATCTTTCCCTACTGGAACAGATGCGTCCATAATATTTGGGATTACCATCATACGACTCTTGATTTCTTTATCTAATTCCACTTTCGTATTTTCTAGTTCAGTTATTTTAGTTGCCATAGTAGCTATTTCTTCTTTAATAGCGTTTGCTTCATCGATTTTTTTATCTTTCATTAACATACCGATTTCAGCACTCTTTTTATTTTTATCCGCTTTTAAATCGTCTGCTGCTTTTTGAGCTTCTCTAACTTTAATGTCCATTTCATAAACTTCATCTACTAATGGAAGTTTTTCGTCTTGGAATTTTTTCTTAATATTTTCTTTTACTAACTCTCTATTTTCTCTTATTAATTTAATATCTATCATAATATCTCTCCTCTTTCTTTTAGATAATCTTCTAATCTTATTATTTCATCTTTATATTTATTTATTAGATGATTCCTTGTTTTTTCATCTAATTTATTTAATCGTTCTTGATTAAAGTTATCACTCATATCTGAGTATTTTAATTTGATGGCTTCAATGTTACCACTTTCTAATATTTTAGTAATTTTATTGTGATATTTTTCTTGCCATTTTTCTTTATTTAAAGAAATAGTATTTGGTTCATTCGTTACTAATCTAACAACATCAATAATTTCTTTATTAAAACCTAATGCTTTTAAATCATCAAAAGTTGTACTAGTATCTTCTACTGTATCATGTAACAGACCTGCTATTTTTGTATTGGGATTGCTTAATTTATTACTCACTCTTAATAAATGATTGATATAAGGTTCTCCCTCTTTGTCTGTTTTATTTTTAAAAAGATACTCTACTAATTTTAACGATCGTTTATAATCATCAGTGATTAATATTAATTCATCATATAATGACTTTTTTATCATACTATTCCTCCTAAAGAAAAAAGGATGGTACAAAAGGAGTGCAAAAGCACGGTACCATCCTTAGATTAACTTAATTTAAATAACGGGAATTACCCGGCAGTGATTAGCTGCTCTAGAAAGTAGATTCATTTATAAACTTAGTTCTGTTTACATCAACCACAGACTTTCTATGCTAAGTAAGATAAATTACTGGTCTTTCTTAATCGATTTATGTGATTATTTTATAATTTTTTTGATTTGTTGTCAACTATTCATAATTGTTTATACAATTGTTATTATAATCATTTTTGTATTCTGAAATATTATTTATAAAATAGTAATTCGTGTCTTCATCAATAATCATTTCTACAGCTAATGATAAATTTTCTTCTTTTTGATTGGGATAATTAAATGTATATAGGTATCTAGTTTGATTTTGACAGACTAAATTTAAATTACTAATCTTAGTAATTTCAGAAGAAGTATTTAGTTTATCTAATATTATTTCTATAACATGATTTTCATCAATTAAATTAGTTATTTTCTTATTTTCTTTATTACCGAAATTAAAACCAACAACGCTTGATAGTAAAAGTAATAAAATTAAAGTCATTATTTTTTTATTCATTACAATAGTTCTCCTTGTCTAAAGGATATTTATTTAATAGTTCTTCGCTAGCAAAGTAGTCTTCAGAATAGTACCCTAATTTTTTCTCCAAACCGATATAAATAATTCTATAGTCATTAATTAACTCAGGATTTTCATTTGGTGATGAATCGTATTTTTCTAAGTCGATACTATATAGAATTTTTTTATCATTGTTACATAATATTTTAATTCCATTGTATTTTCGGTTTTCGAAATCATTATAATCTTGATGTAATGAATGAAGTTGAAGTCGTGCTGTTTCTAATAAGTCTTCTTCTGTTATATTCGTATTTATATTGTCTATGTTTTTTTGCTTATAATTCGATTTACCAATAAAGTAAAAAACATTAAAAGTTAATAAAAGTAATAAAATACTAAAAATATAAAATAATCTTTTCTTCATAAATGCCTCGCTATATCTTATTATTCCAATTATAAGGAGAAATATCATAGATTTTTTTCTTTTTTTGAATATATCATTATAATTTTAAAAAGTATATCGTCTTTTAGTTGAATTAATAAAGACCTAAGTAACTTCTTAGGTCAATTATTATATTTATTTTATTTTTTTATGATAATTTCAATATTTTTACTTGTATCAGTTGCATTATTAAACGAGTAATTTTCATATAATTTATAGGACAAGTTATTTTTATCTAATATTTTTTTAATTTTATCTATTTCA
The DNA here is from genome assembly GCA_949425635.1 of uncultured Bacilli bacterium. GTDB lineage: Bacteria > Bacillota_I > Bacilli_A > RF39 > UBA660 > Coprovivens. Next base: position 36,626 of record CASPWD010000008.1, read on the forward strand.
TATATTATAAATTCATGAGTATCATTATAACTATGATTATTTATAATATATTCTATTTCTGTATGTTCTTTAAATGTATCTTGGTTAAAAGACCATTTCATTATTCTTTTGTAATCTTTATTCACACTTTCTTTTTGACCACTTTGTCGACCATTATGTAAATCAATAATAAGTAAACCATCTTTATTCAGATGTTTATACCAATGTAAGATGCCTTGTTCAAATTCTTGATAACTTTTCAAATGATTGAAAACAGCAAACATAGAGATGATTACATCATATTGTTTCTTTATTTTAAAGTCTAATAAGTTGCCATTATATAAAGTTCCTTTTGTTCTAGATGATGCTATATTAAGCATTGATGGACTTAAATCTAATCCTTCTACAGAAAAGCCTTTTTCTTCTAATAAATGCATATGAATGCCTGTACCACATCCGACATCTAGAATTGTTTTTTTTCTTCGATTAATTCCAAAATATAATTTATTTCTTTTTCATATGATTTGTTACTATAAAACATATCATAATATTGAGCCATATCTTGATATTCGTGCATTTTTTTGACCTACCATTCTTTTTTTGAAAGATAACAATATGTTTCAATATGATGAGTAAATGGGAACATATCAAGTCCTTTTATTATTTCTATATTATAATATTCTTTTAGTTCTTTTAAATCTCGTGCTAGTGTTATAGGATCACATGATACATATATTATTTTACTTGGTTTAAAGTTAATTATTGTTTCTTTTGTTTTATTATCTAATCCTGCACGAGGAGGGTCAACAATGACAGTATCTACACTATCTTTTATTTTAGGAAGACAAGTTCCAACATCTCCTAGCATATAATTAATGTTATCTTTTTTATTTATCTTAGCATTAGTAATAGCATTTAAAACAGCATTTTTTACTATTTCAATACCATAAACATTTTTAGCATTTTTTGCTGCATTAATGCCTAATGTTCCTACTCCACAATAAAGATCTAGTATTGTGTCTGTAGATGTTATATTTTCATTAATTAGATTAAATATTATTGAACAGATATCTCTATTTATTTGGAAGAAAGAATCGTATGAAACAGTGAAGTACAAGTTATTAATTATTTCGATGAAGCTAGAATCCCCTGTTATTGGATGATCATTTAAAACTATTCCTGCTATTTTATGGTTGGATTTTAAATAGGTGATATCTGGCTTTATATCATCTTCTGTTTTAATCCAAATAAGTAGTTCATCGTTGTAGTTAGAGCGAATAATTAATTCACCATTTTTAATATCTAAATGATTTATGTCTTTGATGAAGTTCTGAATAGCTTGACTTGCTAGAAGACAGTTATTTATTTCGACTAATTTGTGACTAGATGTTTCATAGTATCCATATTTACCATCTACTATTTTAAAAGTTATTTTATTACGATAATTTAAAATATTAGGGCTAGATATTACCTCTATATCTTTATTAAATCCAGCATATTTATTTATAATCTCTTTAAGTTTATCTCTCTTGTATTTTAGAGTGTCTTCATATGAAAGATCTAGAAGACGACAACCTCCACAAGTACTAAAATATGGACATGGACTATCTACTCTACTTGGGCTTTTTTTTATGTATTCAGTTACAATTGCTTCATTATATTTTTTATTTTCTTTTGTAAGTTTTATGTTTACTATTTCCTCTGGTAAGGCATTAGATACAAATGTAATTTTATTATTTACGAAACAAATACCTCTTCCTTGATTATCTAGTTTTTCGATTTTTACTTCTTTCATAATTAACACAACCTTTATTTTAGTTTATCATTTATTTAAAATATTTTGTATGGTAATAAGTTATTTGGTGCTATAAATCTCTTGCTTAATCATTTTAATTATAATTTAAATATTGATTAATGAATAATATTATATATTAATATCTTGAAAAAGGAAGAAAAAAAGATAAGAATTTTCTTATCTTAATGAATCTATTTGTTTGTTATAGTCTTCGCTTTTACATACATATGAGCCACTAATAACCATATCAGCTCCAGCTTTACGAACTAGTTTGGCTGTTTCAGCATTTATTCCACCATCGACACTAATTATATAATGGTATCCATTTTCTTCTCTTATATCACGAAGAGTTTCAATCTTATAAAGAATCTCTTTCATAAATTCTTGACCACCTTTGCCTGGTTTAACACTCATAACAAGAACTTGGTCAATGTGATTTAACAATGGAACAATATGACTTACTTTAGTTTCAGGATTTATAGCAATTCCTACTTTTAATGGTGTATGTCTTATCATATTTATTACATCAATAGGTCTTCTATGAGCTTCATAATGTAATGTTAAATATTCGACATTACTCATTTTAGCAAAGTCTTTAACAAATTTATTAGGAGAACATACCATCATATGTACATCTAATTTTTTATTACAATTTTTAAACATTTTCTTTATATCTTGAACTGTATAGTTAGAATTTTCAACAAAGATTCCATCCATCATATCAACATGAATGTAATCTGCGTTAGATTCATCTATTTTATTAATTGTAGTTTCTAAATCATAATCACTACTTATAAAAGATACTCCTACTTTCATTTTCCTATTTCCTCCAAAAATAACAAATAATTATTGTATCTAGATTGTAATATTAATTTTTCTTCTAGAGCTTTTTTTACTCCACAATCTTTTTCTTTATTATGCATGCAGTCTCTAAATTTACATGGATATTCACTAAACTCGACAAAACTATCTCGAAGTTGTTCTTTATCCATTTCATTTAAATTTAGAGCAGAGAAACCAGGAGTGTCAGCAATATAACCTTCCGATATGTTATATAATTCAACATGTCTAGTTGTATGCTTACCACGACCTAGAGCCTCACTTATTTCATCTGTTTTTATGTTTAAATTATTATCTAAACTATTTAGTAGACTACTTTTACCAGCACCAGTTTGACCAGCTAAAACGACTAACTGATTTTTTATTAATTTTTTTATAGTATTTGTTTCAGTGTTATATACAACTTTGATACCTATCATATTATAATATCTTTTTAAATTATCGATTGTTTCCTTTTCAACTTCGTTAAGTAAGTCTACTTTAGTAAAACAGATTATTGGTTCGATATTATTAAATGTTATAACACTTATAAGTTTATCTAAAAGATTTAGATCTAAGTTAGGTTTTTTTACACTTGTAACAAGAATGGCTATGTCAACGTTAGAAATAACTGGACGGTCTAAAGAATTTTTCCTAGGTAGGATTTCTGTTATAAGATTGTTTTCAGCATCAATAATAACATTATCTCCTACCATAGGACTTATATTACAGGCACGAAATTTCCCTCTAGCACGACAGCCATATAAAGCTTCACCTACTTTGACAGTATATAAATTACTTATTTGTTTAATTATTTGACCATTCATTAGCATAAAGAATTTCCATCTTCATCAACGCCACATTCAGGGTCATCTGGATTTTCGGGATCAGTTGGTTCTTCTGGATCTGGTGCTTTAGCTATTTTAATAATAAGTTTACTATTTTTAGTAATTGTATATCCTTCTGGTCTACTTTGTTCGAAGATTGCACCTTCATCGACATTTGGATTAACTTCTCTTTCAACTACTAATGTAACTCCATATTTTTTACAGAAACTTCTTACTTCGTCTTCTGTATAAGTACCATCAGTAAAGTCTGGATATTTATTTTCAACAAGTCCTAGATATAAAGTTATACTATCTCTAGCTCCTAGCTTTTCACCAGGTTTTACTGATTGATCTAAGATAGTTCCTTCTTCGTACTTAGAATCAGGATCTATTTCTTTATATTCTGGATAAACTAAAATATCACGAGCTTCTAAAGCACCTTTTATTTCTTGATAATTTTTACCTGTAAAGTCTTCTACTTCATATTTAGAATCTCCTGTTGATACATAGATAGTTATAGTGCTTCCTTTACTTCGTTTTGTACCACTTAGAGGATTTGTTTTTACTACTTTACCTTCTTCTACTTTGTCATCACTGATTTCTACTTCTTCATCAGCAACTTCAAAACCAAGACTTTGTAGTTCTTCGATAACTTCACTAACTGTTTTACCCTCAACCTCTGGAACGATAATGTCATTACGTTTAAGAATAGATGGTAAAAGTAATACGAATGCAGCTACTATAATAAATAGTCCTACAAATATTGATGCAAGAACAACTAATAATTTATTTTCTTTCTTTACTTCATCGTCTGTAACTTGTTTAACCACAACCTCATCTCCGTTTTCTTCCATATCTTCAACTTGAATTGCTTTTTCGACTTGTTTAGTAAACTTCTTATTATCACTATCTAATTCAGGATATTGATATTCATATTTTTCTTCATTTATTCTTGAATCATCTAGACATGTTTTTAAATCTTCGTACATTTCACGGGCATCGTTATATCTGTTTTTAGGATTTTTTGATGCACTTTTAAGAATTATGTTTTCAACACTTTGTGGAATGTCTGGTAATTCTTCTCTAATACTTGGTAGTGGTTCTTTTAAATGTTTAAGAGCTATTTCAACAGCATTATCACCACGATAAGGTAATACACCTGTTAGCAATTCATACATTAAAATACCCATTGAGTAGATATCGCTTTTTAGAGTTGAACCCTTACCACTCGCTTGTTCTGGTGGTAGATAATGAACACTTCCCATAACCGAATTTGTTTGAGTTAATTGAGTTGCATTCATGGCCATAGCGATACCAAAGTCTGTTATTTTAACCATACCATTTTCTAGTATCATGATGTTTTGTGGCTTTATATCACGGTGGATTATATAACTATCATGAGCAATTGATAAACCATCAGCAATTTGGCTCATTATATCAACTACTTCAGAAGTCGTAAGTTTACCACGTTTTTTTAGTAAGTCTTTTAAATTCTTACCTTCAATATATTCCATTACAATGAAATATTGACCATTATCTTCACCTACATCATATACTTCAACAATGTTTGGATGGCTTAGACTACTAGCATTAAGAGCTTCTCTTTGGAAACGTCTTACGAATTTTTCATCATTCGATAGGTCTCCACGTAGCACTTTAACAGCAACATCACGGTCTAGAATAGTATCATAAGCTAAATAAACATTAGCCATTCCACCTTCCCCAATAGATTTAATTATTTGATAACGATCGTTAATTTTTTGTCCTTTCATAATCATATTTCTTCACCACTTTCAAGAGATAAATATGCTACTGATATATTATCAGTTCCCCCTCTGGCATTACTTTTTCTAATTAACTTAATTACTTGTTCCTCTATTTCAAGTTCTTCATCATTTAGAACTTTCTCAATTTGTTCTTTCGTTAACATTGAAGTTAAGCCATCACTACAAAGTAGAATTCCATCAACATTTCTATCTACATCAAAAACATCTAGTTCAGCTTTCTCACTACTTCCTAAAGCCTTCATTAATACGTTTCTTTTAGGATGATATTTCGCTTCTTCTTCTGTTAGGTCACCAGCTGCTACTAAAAGATTTACTAGAGTATGATCTTTCGTTACTTTGGTAAGTTTACCATTCTTAAAGACAAATCCAGATGAATCTCCGATGTTTCCAAATAGCAGATAACTATCAGTTAATAGAGCCATAACAGTTGTTGTACCCATTCCTAAAGCTTCTGGATGGATTTTTGTATGCTCTAAAATTTCTGTATTTATTTCACTTATGTTATCTTTCATCCAATTAATTGCATCTAGTTTACTTCCAATAGAATTAAGACTATTAAATTTATTTCCCATATGATTTAAAACTATGGAACTAGCTACTTCTCCAGCTCGATGACCACCCATGCCATCGGCAACGATAAGAAGGTATTCGTTATTGGCATTTTTTAAGATTGTAACAGAATCTTCGTTATGATCTCTAACTTTACCAGAGTCTGTTAAATAAAATGATTTCATGCTTTCACCTCTTTGCTTCTTAGTTGACCACATGCAGCATCTATCTTACTTCCAAATTCTTTTCTTATTGTAACATTGATACCACGCTTTTTTAATGTGTCATAAAATTTCATTATTTGTTCTTTGCCTGCTCTTTTAAATTCAATATGATTTGTTTCATTATATGGTATTAGATTAACATAAACATTTAGTCCTCTTAATAAAGATGCTAATTCATTGGCATGAGCCTCAGAGTCGTTTACACCATCTAACATAACATATTCAATCGTTACTCGACGATTCGTTTTTTCAATATATTCTTTGATTGTTGCCATTAAAAGGTCTAGTTTATAAGCTCTATTTATTGGCATTATTTTATCTCTTAACTCCGTATTTGGAGCATGTAAAGAGATAGCTAAGTTAATTTGAAGACTTTCTTCCATTAAATCTTTAAGTTTGGGAACTATTCCACAAGTTGATAAAGTTATGTGACGAGCACCAATAGCAATACCTTTTGGATCATTAATTATTTTAATAAAGTCCATAACATTAGTATAGTTATCTAAAGGTTCTCCAATACCCATAATTACAACACTTGAAATACGCTTTTTAATATCGGCTTCAACAAGTAAAATTTGTTCAACCATTTCATAGCTTCCAAGATCTCTTACTTTCTTTAGACGTCCTGATTCACAAAAAGCACATCCCATGTTACAACCAACTTCACTACTTACACAAATTGATAGGCCATAATCATGTTCCATAAGAACTGCTTCAACAAAGTTATCATCAAATAAACGGAAAAGATATTTTTTTACACCTTTGTCTTCTTGTTTTTTTTCTATTTTTATCATCTTAAAAGAAAAGTCATGGTCTAATGTTTCTTGTAATTCTTTTTTTATATTCGTCATTTCATAGAAAGATTTTACTTTTTTATCATAAAGCCACTCAAAAACTTGAAGTGCTTTAAACTTCTTTTCATTCATATTTAAAAAGTAATTTTCTAAGTCTTCTCTTTTTATACCATATATATTCATCATATTAACCTCTATCATGATTATATCATTAAATAAAGAATAATTACAGAAAATTTGACATAATAAAAGCCAATTATCGCTAAATAATTGGTTTTATTGACAGATTAAACATTTTCAAAGACAAACTTGTTTTTTTTATGGACTATTCCACATATTGAAAATGAATTTATAACGATAAATATGGCTACAACTGAGGTTATAACATATTTAAAGATATTTATAGTATCGATATTCACTGTTCCAACAATCGTTCCCGCATTTTGCCAAAAAACAAATTTACTGTATAGATTGTTTATTATATTAAACATACACCAAGCTCCAAAGATGTAAATAAGAGCGTTAATTATTATTGTAAAGGTATCGTATATGTAAATATTGATTTTAGATAAGTAATGATTTTTAAATTGTTTTGAAACTACATTGCTCATTATGACCATTAATAAGGAACATCCAAATGATAAGAGTAAGAATAATAAAATGATACTACGTCTAAGATATTCATTAAACTCGGTTGATGTATAGGATGATTGATAAGGGAATAATTCAACCTTGCTATCTAAGTAATTAAATCCTAAATATAAGAGTACTAATAATAGAGATGAAATAATTGCTATTTTAAAAAATGTTGCCAAACAAGTCGTGATTATATCTCTTTCCACTTTTAATTTTCCATCTTCCATTCCATCAGACGATGCGTGTTCACTAGCAAAATCATATGAGTATTCTTCCCCTTCATTATTCAGATAGTTGATTGTTGATTCGTTATAATTTTTAAGAGTATCAGGATTTATGACAATCGTTTTTGAATCGCTCATATCAGGGATACTTTGGTAGTTGTTTGAGCTTTCTTCTTGGTAGTTAGAATCATCATAAGCATTAAAGTACTTTCCACTATTAAGAGAATTTCTACCATTGGTTTTTTCTATTTTTATGATACCCATATAAGATCACTCCTATTATCTTTTTTAGTATATCATAAATTATAGAGTTATTCCAAATGAAGCTTTAGTTTTTTGATTACTTTTTTTTCAATGCGTGAAATATAAGATTGGCTAATTCCTAAGAGCTCAGCAACTTCTTTTTGAGTATATTCCTCAGTGTTATAAAGTCCGTAACGCATTACCATTATTTGTCTATCTCTTTCATTTAAGTTTTTTAAGTAATCCTTAAGTAATTCAATATCTGTTTTTTTCTCATATTCTTTGTATGTACTATCTTCTGAGGTACTGACAATATCTTCAAGATGTAATTCATTGCCTTCCCCATCAAAACTTAAAGCTTCTTCAAAACTGATATCATATACTCTTTTTTTATTCTTTCTAAGATACATTAGAATTTCATTCGATATACAACGTGAGGCATAGGTCGCTAAACGAATGTTTTTATCTATTTTATAAGTATTTATACCTTTTATTAAACCAATAGTTCCAATGCTTACAAGGTCTTCTAATGGTTCTAAAGTACTTTCGTATTTTTTGGCAATAAAGACAACTAATCTTAGATTGTGTTCAATTAGCTTATTACGAGCAGCCATGTCACCTTGTTCAGCATTAATTAATAAAGAAAGTTCTTCTTCTTTCTCTAGAGGTGGTGGTAAGATGTCTGTACTTCCGATGAAGAAGAATTGATTATATTTTATTTTAATTTTAAGAATAAATTCTTTTATTATAGTTATAATTTTTTTCATTATTTTAAGCCCTCCATTATTTTGCTATTTATAATACAATTGATACCATCTATAAAGAAATTTTCGGTGCTAATTCCAACTAAAAATTTATCGAATGTTTTCCCATCTATTTCAATTTTCGTCGCTTTATAGCATTCTAATAATCCATGATTATTGAGGCTATTATAAGGAACATATATGGGATTTTTTTTAAAATTTTTCAGCATTATGTTTTCATGGATGAGAATGATACTTTTATCTGTATATGGATCTTTTAATTTGTTTCCTGTGTCGAGAAATGCGTTTACCTCTAAAGCACTATTATTGAAATATATTTTACATTTGTAATAGTTACTATAGTTCGTTTTTAAAACTTGTAAAGATTTTAGATATTTTAAATAAAGAAATATTCCTAAGATTAAGATTACGCCATAAGTATTATATAGACTTTTACTAGTAAAAATTAGGCCATTACTACTATAGTTAAACTGACTATTTAAGAAGTATATTCCACCTCCCATAAGCATGCTTACTAAATAAAAATATAGAACATTTTTAGAAGTATATTTTATATCTTTAAATCCAAAAGCTACTATAATCATAATAATACTTACAACAAATTTGTATATAAGAAGTTCGAAATTAGTCATATTTATAAATAATATAAGAAGAGTTAGTGTACCAATAAGGCTACTTGTTATAAGTCTTATAACTGAGGTATTTCGCCGTAATATGTAATTAACACTACTTAGAAGAATTAAATCGAAAATACAATTTATTAACATTACTAAGTCTAAATATATTTTCATAAATATCACCCACATACAAAATACCATTTATGAAAGATGAAAAAAGTCAAAAAAAAACGATTTATTAAAAATCGTTATTTTATTGTATATGTTGCTCCTTTAATAGTTTGACTTTTGAACTCGTCTTTTCCTTTTAAACCAGTAAATTTATCTTCATTTTCACTTGGAGCGAATCCTTCAACACTAGATGAATTTTCAATCATGTATGCTATTTTTTCGAAAGCTGTATCAATATTTTGTTCTGTTACACCCATTACAAAGCCACTTGCAACATGAGTTGTATCTAGAGAAGCTAAATAACTTACACCGGCGTCCCCATCTTTGCTAACAATAAAGGCATAAAATTCTGTATTACTATATTTTATTTTACCATGATTTAAAACTGTGAATCCCTCTGTAGTTAATTCAGTTACAATTTCGTTGATGCTAGCTAGTGCAGTAGCATATGAATAATTTTCAACAAAGAAGTTAAAATATAGATTTGCTGATGAAACACTATCTGTAGCTGTTATAGAGTCATTTGTTTTGTTATATATTAAGCCATCAGGTAAAACAAAAGTAAATCCATTTAAAAGATGAGTGTTTTTGTCTGATGGTTTATTATCATCACCTTTATCGTCATCGTCGTCTTTATCGTCATCATCTTGGCTTGGCTTATTATCATCTTCTTTTTTGTCATCTGGTTTTTTATCGATTTCTTTTGTTTCAGTTTTATCAGTTATTGTCTTATATGCTATAAATCCTCCAAGACCAGCAATTATAAATATTAAGACAATTAAAATAATTATAAATCCTTTATTACTATTTTTTGTATTCTGAGGCATTTGATTTGGATTCATGCCATTATTTACTGGTGGTACCATATTGCCATAATTTTGATTCATTGGCATTGATGGTTGGACATTATTATAGTTATTATTAGGATTTTGCATTTGTGTTGGAGCTTCTTGAGGTCCATAATTTTGATTCGTCATTGGTTGTACTGGCACTTGTTGATTCATTACTGGTTGAGTTTGTTGATTAACAACTGGCTCGTTATTCATTGGTTGAGTTGGTGTTTGAACACCATTTACATATCCTTGATTATTTGTTCCTTGGTTTACTTGATTCGTTATAGGTGTTCCCATATTTACTGGTTCACCACAAACGCGACATATAGGGTCATTTTCATTTAATAAGTTTCCACATTTTCTACAATTCATTTTTTTTATTCCTCTCAATCTATCTTTATTAAATTTGAATAATATTTATTATTTGTGATATCTGTTACTTGAAATAAGCAGTAGAATTCACCACTGTCTAAGTTAGTAGTAACAAATTCATATTCGTTATCTTTTAGGTTTATAGAGAACAGATGCTTTGTATCCGTTCCTATCCAATTTTCGTTATATTTACCTGATTCATCTAGAATTTTATAACGATAATTAGTAAATTCAGCAATTGTGTAATCGTTTATACTATATATAGTTCCATAGGCGATTTCTTTCCCTGTCGGGATTACTTGTGAGATAAATAGTTTATTATTTTCGTCGTACGACAAATATATTTTGGCTGAATCAAACTTCCATTCATCGGTACCAAAAGCTACATCTGAATTATGAATAACGGCAATTGTTTCATAAACATTCTTGGTACTATCATTGTTATTTTTTACAACTTGTAAATAAGCTTCAGAATTATCTTTTTTATCTATTACTTTTACTATTGTATCATTTATGTTCGTTGTTAGAGTATTACCATTTAAAGAGGCATTTGTATTAGTATAGATAGGCATGTAAGTATTGTCTTCCATCTTTTCAAAGATAATATATGATGCATTGGCATAGTTTTTTGCTTGGTCATCTGTTAAAGTAAGTGAAAATTCTTTCTTACTCATTGTTGTTTCATTCGCTGATATTTTATAATCAACAGCAAATACGCTTGGATTACTTTGAAGTTGAGCAAATGATTTTATGAAATCGTTATATTCACTACTAAATTCTAGTTTTTTGTAGACATCTAAGAATGTTACTTTCGCGCCTTCTTCCCCATTAAATGGGAAGTATACTGATAAACCATGAGATTCTTTATTATTACTCCAATTATATTTTACCATTTTGTCTATTGTTTTTAAAAGTTTATCGGCGTTGGATGATTCGCTTTTTAAGTTATCCACTAAAGTATATAAGTCGACGGTATCGTATGAACTTATATTGGATGACTCTAGTGCGTATTGGTATAAGTTACTACGAACTCGAGCTATTTTTCGGTAATCTTCTTCAACATCTATATCAGAAATAAATGCTTTTAAGTCTCTTTTTAAATCATCTATTAAACTTAGGTCGACGATCGAATACGTTGAAACTATACTTTCATGTGGATCTAGTTCGTTCATTTGTTTTTTATATGAAGATATAAATTTTTTACCAAACTCGATTCCATCATCTTCTGATTTGATATCATTTAAGAAACTTAAGACGTTTGTAAATCCTGAGCCAAAAGTGATTTCCTCAGATGCTATCATGTACTCAGCGTATGGAGCAAAAACATTGGCTACTTCAATCGTTCCGTTTAAGCATGTTCTAAAAAGAATAGTGTCTAGTTTATTTTTTTCATTAAACTTACTTTCAGAAAGAGCTTTACTCATTTCAGCTAGTGAAAGGTTATCATTAGTAAAATCATCATACATTGCTCCATCGATTGCGCCACCATGATTATACATAATAAGATTGTAACGATCTGCTTGGTAATTCTCATATCCATAATCTAAGAATTCTTTTAATACTTCATAGTCTCCCATATTTTGAGAGTCATAGCTTTCTAGTTTTTCAAAGCCGTCTTCTTTTAGAATATAAATAGCATTTTCATCATTTTTAACAAAGTTGTGCCATTTTTTTGTACCACCTGTATATATTAAGACATTTGTTTTTTCTAAGTCTATTTTAGAAGGGGTTATTGCATTTAGGTCTGCTGTTACAATGGCACTGTCACTTTCTAAGTTACTACCTACAATATACATCATAATAGTTCTTGAACCATCGTTTGGTCGTGGCGGTCCATCTTGCTCCTGGCCCTTTTCTTTAAATAATATTATGCATATCGTTCCAAGGAGAAGAACTATTATAATTAATAATATTATAATAATGTATTTTTTTTGATGAGATAAGTTAGAACCAGCATTCCCTACATTTGAATTTGGAATGTTGTTAATATTCTGAGCTTGAAAATCTATATTCTGATTATTCCAACTAATAGAATTATTTGGAAGTGGTGCTTGGTTTTGAATTGGGGCTGAACTTACCATATTATTTTGATATGGTTGAGGAATTAATTCTGTATTTCCACAATTCTGACAATATGTATCACCTTCTCTAGTGATATTTCCACATTTACTACAATACATCAAATCACACTCTCTTTATTCTTACTATATTAAATTATACCATATATTTTCATTTTGCGAAAAAAAAGAACAACTTTTAAAAGTCGTCTCTATTTCTTAAGAATGGTGGGATGTCAACATTATCAAAATCATCGTCATCGTCATTCATAAAAGATGTATTTGATGGTAGTTGGATATCGTTATCTAATCCTCCACCAATTTGTTCTCTAGCATCATCGAAACCTGTTGCAATAACTGTTACGATTACTTCATCATTTAAATTTTCATTAATAACTGCACCGAAAATTGTATTGATATCTGTATTTGCAGCATTTCTTACTACTTCGGCAGCGTCTTCTGCTTCAAATAATGTTAAACTATTTCCACCTGTGATATTAATTATTGCATCCGTAGCTCCATCAATTGTTGTTTCAAGTAATGGAGATGCAACGGCTTGTTTAGCAGCTTCGATAGCTCTATCTTCACCAACACCTATACCAATACCAATAATGGCATTTCCTCTATTTTGCATTACTGCTTTAACATCAGCAAAGTCTAGATTTACTAAACCTGATACAGCAATTAAATCTGATATTGATTGAACACCACGGCGTAAAACGTTATCTACTTCTTTAAATGCTTCAACAATTGGAGTCGTTCTATCAATCATATCTCTTAAACGATCATTTGGAATAACGATAATTGTATCAACATGTTTCTTTAATTCTTCAAGTCCAACTTCAGCTTGTTCCATTCTCTTACGACCTTCAAATTTGAATGGCTTAGTAACTATAGCAACAGTTAATGCTCCTTGTTCTTGAGCTATTTCAGCAACAATAGGTGCAGCACCAGTTCCTGTTCCTCCACCTAAACCACATGTTACAAATATCATATCTGCTCCAGCTAGAGCTTCTTCTATTTCTTTTTTACTTTCAAGAGCAGCTTCACGTCCTACTTCTGGATTTGCTCCAGCTCCTAGACCTTCTGTAATATTTTTTCCTATTTGTAATTTTGTCTCTGCATTACTTACATTTAAAACTTGTAAATCTGTATTAGCAACGATGAAGTCAACTCCACCTACACCAGATTCAATCATTCTATTAACAGCGTTGCAGCCTCCGCCACCAACACCAATAACCTTTATTTTAGCAATTTGATCTCTTTCTAAATCATGCATTTTGAAATCCTCCTATCAACCATTAAAAATATACCCGAACAACTTTCCTATAACACTATCCTGTTGTTCCCCAAAATTAGCACCACTCAACGCCTGTTGTTCTTCTATTGAAAATATCGAATAGTCTTTATCTTTTAGTCCTGCATTATACGCATAAAATTTTAGTAAGCCTAGACATGAACTATATTTATTGTTACGAACTCCTATTTCTCTAATATTACCTATTGTAACATCATTTCCATAAACTTCTTGTAAAACAAGATTAAAGTCCTTAATTTCTGTTAAGCCTCCTGTAAATATTATATAACTTATTTCTTTTTTTGTTAAGTGGTTTATCTCTTTCTTGCTTAAATTAAGTATCTCTAGCATCCTACTCATAACTATTTCACTAATTTCAAATTGGTTAATTTTAACATTAACAGAAGATTTATTTAATACTTCAACAGTATCACTAGCTTGAGCCATGTTTTTATGAGCTAATGTAAATTCTTCTTTTAACTTTTTGGCTTTATTAATTGGTATTTTATAAATGAATGAGATATCATTATCTATATTCTTACCACCTAATAAAGTAACCCCTGTATTAGTTAAGACCCCTTTATTGAATACTGACATTGTTGTTGTTTCATCGCCTAAGTTTATAACAACTCCAACTTTTTTATCTAACTCTTTATTCTTAAATTCGAAATAATCGCCAATAGATGATAAAGTAATATCTAAAACATCTACACCAAGTCTTTCTAAACACGCTAGAATTGGATAGATATTTTTTTTAGGTGTTGATACCATTACTCCTCTTACTGATAAAACTTTGGATGTAAGACCTTTGGGATCTTTTACAACACGATCATCATCTAATGAAAAGCTTGTTGGCATCATCGAAATATATTCTAATTCATTACTTTTTTTACTTTTTATAGCCTTTTGAAGGACACGAATAACATCTTTTCCCTCAATTAAGTTACCTTCATTTGTAATAGCAACAGAACCTGTTACTACTTGAAATTCCGCATTAAGAGCTGGAACAGCAACAATTATTTGGCGTATTTTTAAGCCGATTACCTCTTCGCATTTTTGTATAACATCTTGTAATGGTTCAAGTAAAAAGTTTGGTTCTTCGACTATACCATTTTTTACTCCTTTAGATGGAGTTTCAGCTGCAGCTAGTATATTAAGTTTTTTTCGTACCATTTCACCGACTACACATTTAATTGTGTCGGTTCCAACATCTAGACAAGCCATTATCTTTCGCATCTTCACCACTCCATATTATACTAACTTTAATTATACAAGAAGATACCGAATAAATCAACTAAGGATAAAGAAAAAAATAGAATTTTAATATTCTATTTTTCACTTAAATTGGCTTTATTTTTCTTGATTTTATTATAAATATATAGAATGATAACTCCTACTACTACAACTCCTACAATAGTAAGAATAATTATATTTTTATACTTCGAAGAGGATTCTTCAACTAAATTTTCTTCAATCTTTTCCCATTTAGCATATAGATTTGTTGTTAGCTCATCAGAATCTAATTCGTTATCAAATATAGCATCCGATATCTCATCATAATATTCTATTTTGTGAGTATAATTTTCGTCTATATACCAGCCCACAAAATTGTATCCTTCTTTTTCAGGTATTGGTAGTTTGTTATCTTCATTTTTTTGTTCATAAACGACAACTTCTTCATTTTCATTATCAATAAATCTAATAGTTACCTTATTATATTCAGCATAACGATAATATCTTGCATAAAGTGTGGCTTTTGAAGTGTTTTTACTGCAGCCATTTTCATCTATATCTTGTACAGAGTTAAGTTTGCTTAGATTAGAAGAAGTAGATGAGTCAATTTCAACAATATTAATGAATTCTGGTTCTGCATACCAACCAGCAAAAACGTATCCTGCTTTAGAAGGAATTGGTAGTTTTACTTTTTCTTCACTACATGTTGGACATATGGATAATTTATCAACAGCTGTTCCACCATTTGTATTAAAAGATATTTCAATAATGCCACCTGTTATCTTAGGACAACTTTCTTTTTCCCATTTGGCATAAACTGTAGTATGTGAATTATTAGTTGGGCATTGTTTAGCGTTATCATAATATTCTAAAATTGTTTCTAATTTACTCAAGTCACTAGAATGTGTAGTTGTTATATTTAATTTCTTAGTTAAAGCTTTATCAGCATACCAGCCTTTAAAGACATACCCAGCTCGTGCAGGAGTTGGAAGTTTAAGTGATTCTTCACTACAAACTGTACAATAAGAAATTGCATCTATTTTGTCTCCACCATTTGATTCGAAATAAATTGTCTTGCTACCGCCAGAGATTATTGGGCAATCTGTTTGATTTTTTTCCCATTTAGCATAAAGAGTTCCATATGAACTATTAGTAGGACAAGTTTTTTCTGCATCATAATATTCTTGTTCGAAATTTGCATCACTAATTTTAGAAGCTCTTTTAGTTAAAGCTTTATCACTATACCATCCTACAAAACTATAGCCGCTTCTGGTTGGTCTTGGAAGTTCTGATTCTGGTGAAGGAGTACACGTTGTACATTCTGATATTTCATTTATTTTACTGCCACCATTTGTTTCAAAATAAACTGTTCTACTACCACCAATTGCTCTCATGCAAGTCCATTTAGCATAAATTGTAGTGGTATAATCAACACCTTCTTCTTTCAAATCAAATTGGTCTAATGACGGAGTTGTATTATCTATACTAACAGGTCTTGTTAACTTTGAATCAGCATACCATCCTTCTAAGAAAAAACCATTTTTATAGACTTCTGGAAGATTTAGTTTTTCAGAATTACTACTATTATAAGGTAGATATAAATCTCCTTCTATTAAATAATTACTATTTTCACTTAATATTTTACCGCCATTTAATTCTAAATTAATAATTAGCTCTGGAGCTTTAACGGAATATCCAGGATTAATAAAATAATCTGTTAAGAAGAAAGTTAAGAAAAAAACAATTACACTAATATAGATATATTTTCTTTTCATAGTACACACCCTATTCTGTACTAAAGATAGCATAATCGTTCCTTTTTTTCAACATAATAACAATAAAAAAAGTAATCAAATTAATGATTACTTAATAGCTGCTAACAATTCAGCTTTTTTCATTGAAGTGTATCCTTCAACACCTTGTTCTTTTGCAACTTCTTTAAGTTCAGCAACAGTCATTTTAGAATAATCTTTTGCTTCAGTAGTTTTAGCTTCTACTTTTGCTTCTTTCGTTTCTACTTTAGCTGCTTTTGGAGCAGTTTTTCCTTCTAATGCAGCCTTAGCAGTAGCAACTAATGCAGTAAATGCAGCAGGTTCTTCAATAGCGATTGCACTTAACATCTTTCTATTTACTTCAATACCAGCTTTATTTAATCCGTTAATAAATTTAGAATAACTGATTTCATTTTCTCTACATGCAGCATTGATTCTTTGAATCCATAATTTTCTGAAGTTTCTCTTATTTTGTTTTCTATCTCTATAAGCATATGCTCCACTATGGAATGTTTGTTCTTGAGCAGTTTTGTAAAGTCTATGTTTTGAACCAAAATATCCTTTAGCTGCTTTTAAAACTTTTCTTCTTCTATTTTTTGAAACGTTTCCGCCTTTAACTCTTGTCATTTCTTACTCCCCTTTCTGTACTAGATAAAGTCTTTTAGACGTCTAGTATCTCCTTTACTAAGAACTCCTTTAGTTCTTCTTTGTCTTACTGCTTTAGCAGAATCTTTACCAGTTATATGGTTACCATTTGATTTTTTATATACTAATTGACCATTTTTCTTAGCTTTTAGAACTTTACTAGATGCTTTATGTGTTTTTTGTTTAGCTTTTCCCATAATTTTCTACTCCTCTTTCTTATTAATTATTTTTTTGGTGCTAATAGCATAATCATAGTACGACCTTCTAATTTAGGTTGTGACTCGATTGTAGATACTTCACTTAATTCTTCTGCGAAACGAAGCATAACTTCTTTACCTAATTCAGGGCGATCAATTCTTCTTCCTTTAAAACGAATAGAAACTTTAATCTTATGTCCTTTTATTAAATATTCGTTAGCATTCTTTTTACGAGTGTTGAAGTCATGAATATCAATATTTGGACTTAATTGATACTCTTTAACATCTTTATTAGTTTCTCTTTGTTTCTTTTGAGATTCTTTAAGTTTCTTTTGTTTTTCATAACGATATTTGTTGTAGTCCATAATTTTTCCAACAGCAGGCACTGAATTTCCACTCATTAGTACAAGATCTAATCCAGCATAATTTGCTAATGTTAATGCATCAGCTAATTTTTTAACGCCCATTTGTTCTCCATTTGGACCGATTACCATTAATTCTGCCACTCTAATTTGATTATTAATTGGCATTTCATTTTTATCCTTTGCTATAATAAGCACCTCCACACAATCAAAAAGGGCGAACATCTAGTATCCACCCTTAAAAACGAAATAAAATTTATATTTTTATTTAGCTCTTAACCTATCGCAACTCACTGCAATCAGGTGGATGTGGATACATCGCTTTCTTTTCAATAACAAGTAAGATTATATACTAGAATCTTTTTCTTGTCAACATATTCTTCTTTAAATTACGCATTTTCGCCCATATTTATGCTAAATTTGCTAATTATTTTTTAATTAATTGTTTTTTATAACAGATTTCGGTAGTTGGTATTAGTTTTTTCTGTTTAATAACTGGTATAAATATTATGTTGCTAATATGTTTATCCTCTCCGAAATATACTCTTAAATGCCATGCTCCATTTAGTACTCGATCTTTTCGATATGAAGGAACTACACAAATTCCATTCTCTGCATCTAAGCCACTTTTGTGAATATGACCAAGTAGTTCAACATAAACATCATCTGATGGTATGTTATTTGTAATATAGTAGCTATTTATGGTATCCCTTATTTTTTCTGTTGAATAAAACTCTGGACCAACTGCTTCAGGATATCTTCTATTTGGATGATGCATACCTATACTATCTAAGATGCTAAAAGAGCCTTTAAATGTTATCTTACAATGACCATAACCTAAGTTAATAAAGTCTTCTCTGGCATCAGCTAATAATTTAATAGGATCAACACCATCAGCAAACATATCTCGATCATGGTTGCCACCTAATATAGCATGTTTTATACCTTTACATTCTGGATATTTAACAATAGCTTTATCAACAATTCTTTGACAAGTGGATCCTTTTCGTTTTCTTTCTAAACGTGACCAAGAAAAGAAATCTCCAACATTTAAAATTAATTTTATACCGTTTAATTCACAATACTCATTTATTAGATCCATATCTTGAATGATTTCTTTACTAAAATTTGATAAGTGAAAGTCGGATACAACCATTAAATCCATGAATTTCGTATCGTCATATATGGAAATTAAATACTCATTATCTTCAGAAATACTATCTGCTAAACTAATGTGGTCTTCAGGTTTTGTACATGTCATTCTATTTTTTATTTCATTAAAATGATCACGAAGTTCATTCGTACTCATAATATATCCATTACTAGCTAGATATATTTTAACTTCTTCTAAAGTACATTTCCCCATTAACATTTTTCGAATGATTAATCCTTCAATTTTATTTTTGCGGTCTTCATTATAATCTAATGAATTAGGAATAACTATTCTAAATTCTTCCTCTGATAATAGTTGGGCAATCTGTTTTTCCTTTTCCTCAAGACTTTTTCTTAAAGATTTAATTTCTGATTTTAAATGAAAATAATCACTTTGAATTCTATCTTTCAAATCAGAAAGGTAATTATAACTCTCTTGTCTAGAGGATATCTCAGCTTTTAATGTTGCAATATGACTATTTAGTTGTTCAATCGTTGCTTCTAATTCTTTAATTTTATCTTCTAATTTTTTTTCTCTTTGATGCCCCTCTTCTAATCTGCTGCTTAGTTTAGTATTGGCTCTTTTTTTACTTTCATATGCTCTTGTTTGTTTTTCTAATCTTGTAGTTAAACTTAGAATTTCTTTTTCGCTTTCAGATAAAGAAGCTTGTAATGTACTTAATTCTGCTATTAGTTCATCTAAATTAATGCTATTTTGTTGTTCTTCTACTTTAGGATAAAATTCAAATAAATCTTTTTCAAATGAGGAAATCAGCTCATCTAATTTAGTATTTCTATCTTCTCCTGATATAACTAAATGTTCTTCATAACTTTCTCTAATACTATGTAATTTATTTATTAGCTCTATGTCTAGTTCTATTTTATCATCATGAAGCCATCCGATAAATGAAGTAAGTGTTGAGACCATTTTATTTAGTAAGTTTAAAGAAGGTTGTTCTTTTTTTAGATTATCAATTATATAAGTTGCAAAAAAGTTAGTAAATTCAACATCCGTTATTTTAGATTTTTTTCCTAGATAATTAACTAAATCAGCATAATAAATATCACCAAAAGCATTTTCTCTAAAAAACTTTAAAATTTTCATTTTATCAACTTGTGTAATAGCCATGTTACTTCTCCCCTTCTTTAATTATTACCAATATATTAAATATATAAGAAATAATTGTCAAACAAAAAGACTAAAAAATCTATTTTTAGTCTATAAAACTTTTTTATGATTGTATAAAAACAAATTAATATAATATTCAAATTAAATACTATTAAATTTCTTAAATTTTGATTTTTTTATAATTAATGTAACGCTAATTAATAAAACGCTTCCAAATATTATAAAGGTAGTTATAAAGTCTCCTGTATTTGGATTTTTTATTTCAGAATTATCCTTATCTTCGTTATTCACATTATCATTTTTGTTTTCATTGTCATTTTTATTTTCATTGTCATCTTTGGGAATTTCAGAACTACTATTGCTATCCCATCTTGCATATAAAGTAACTGTTGGAGCAATAGGACAATCATGTTCATCTTTAGCAGGTTCTACTTGCAATTTTGTTGTCAACTTTGTTTGAACAGGCTTTTTAAATTCTTTATCATAAAACCAGCCATCGAAGTTGTATCCTTCTTTTTTAGGAATTGGTAATTCTGAATCGATAGAGCCACCTAAAATAGTTATTCCTTCTAATTTGTTTCCACCATTAGTTTCATATTTAATAGAATATACAGCTCCTGTCTTTGGACATTCATAAATTGGATCTTTAATAATTACTTGTGTCCATTTTGCATATAAATTTACTTCAATTATATTGGCTGGGCAACCATACATATCCTCTACATGCTTTTTATCATCAAAGTAACTATCTGAATCATCTTTAACCTTTTGTGTTAATGCCTCATCATAATACCATCCATCAAAATCAAAGCCATCTTTCTTTGGTACAATAGTCGGATCAATTATTGGATCGCTAGGGTTACTCCATGTTGTTGTCTTACTACCAACTTTAACTCCTTCACTATAATAATTGACTTCATATTTATTCATATTAGGATGTAGATCAAAACATCCATTATTCTCATATTCTTTATACGTCTTTACTGCAGAAACATTTGTAGCACCAACACCAAAGCCAAAAACAACCAATAACAAACCCAATAACATCTTTTTATTTTTCATATCTAAACTCCTATAATACATTTAGTATAACATATAAAAATTAAAAATAAACAAAAATAGACAAAATAAATAAAAATAATGCCAATTAGCATTATTTTTAAGAATAAACAATTAATTCATGTTGAGCTCTAGTACAAGCGACATATAATAGATTCTTTTCATTTTTTAAATATTTACTTTCAACATCACTATATACGATAACGCTATCGAATTCTAAACCTTTAGCTAAATAAGCTGGTAATACAACAAGTTCTTTGTTAAATTCTTCAGTATTACTATTTAGTATTGATATAGGAATTGTGTCTTTTAGTTGTTCATATAATTTTAGTGCTGTATTACTATCTCTTGTTATAACAGCTACACTTTTATATTTTGTTCTTAAGTATTCAATATCCTCAAGTAATTTACTATTATCTACGCGATGAATTAGTGGTCTCTTTTCTGTTTTTCTGATTGCACAAACATGAT
This sequence comes from uncultured Bacilli bacterium, assembly GCA_949425635.1. Classification (GTDB taxonomy): domain Bacteria; phylum Bacillota_I; class Bacilli_A; order RF39; family UBA660; genus Coprovivens. The sequence goes on from CASPWD010000008.1 coordinate 58,634, forward strand.
TAAGTCCTAATATTTTATTTGTAAATTCAATAATTTCTGGACTAGAGCGGTATGTTTTAGTTAAAGAGATACATTTACTTTTTTCAAAGATGTTAGATAGGATATCTAAACTTTCATATTTATAGTAAGGATTTATTGTTTGGTTAACGTCACCTAAAATTGTAAAATTGCTGTTTCTGAATATTTTATTAATTATCAAATATTGTAGATAACTATAGTCTTGAGCTTCATCTATAACAACTTGTCTAATATTACCTTCGTAAGGGAATCCTTCTAATAATCCTTTCATATAAACAAATAATAAAGCGTCTTCATAACCAATAGTTTTACTTTTATTAAATTTTCTAATGTCTTCGTCTCTTGCTCTTATCTTACAGAAGGAACTAGAGAAAAAGCCTAGATATATATCTTTGTAATCTTTTTTAAAACTGCTATTTTCCATTATTAGTTTTTTATAAGTTGCTGTTTTTTTATGACTTCCTTTGTAGTTAGCTTCGCTTAGTTTTTCTGCTATTATGTCTACTCTTTCGAAGAAAGGTAATGTGTTGTAACGTTTATGCAGTAATTCATTTAAATCTTCTTTATAAACTGTATAGACTTTGTTTTCAGTAAAGTCACTTAAAACTCTAGCTTTTCTTATGTAATCTTCAATATATAGATTGATATCATTTATTATTTCGTCACTCTGTTTATATTTAATAAATTCAACATTTGGGACTTTTTCAGAATAGAATTTACCAATAAAATCCATAAATGGTTCAACACTCTCAAATTCAGTAATCGTGTTGCTTAAATAATCATTAAATGTTGTCTGCAAAGTATTGTCTTCCCCTAGTTCAGGTAATACATTAGAGATATATTCAGTAAATATTTGATTAGGTGAAAAAATTAAAACATCATTGCTTGTTAAATTTTTGATTTTATATAATAAGAAAGCTATTCGGTGGAGAGCAACACTAGTTTTTCCTGAACCAGCGATTCCTGATACTATTAAGGTCTTGTCTCTAACATTTCTTATTACGTTGTTTTGTTCTTGTTGAATTGTATTAACAATATTTTTCATTTTTTCATTGCTATCATTTGCTAAAACTTCTTGTAATAAGTCATCATCTATATTCATGGAATTATCAAAAGCACTTTCCAAAATACGATTCGCTATTTTATATTGACGTTTTCTAATAAGTTGTCCTTTTACAGGGCCTCCTGGTGCTGCATAAGCACATGGACCTACTTCAAAGTCATAAAATAAACTACATATTGGACTACGCCAGTCATATATAATATTTCCATAGTCTTCATCTTTTAAGTAAGTTAGTCCTAAATATACACTAAATCTTTCCTTGTCTTCATCTTCAAATACGACTGAGGCAAAGTAAGGATTATCTTTAATACGATAAAGCTTTTTGAAGTAATCTTGCTTCATTAAAATTTTGTTTGCTTCAAATTCTGACTCTGCATTAGCTTGATTTAATTCTTGAGCATCCATAGCACGCATATTATCCCACGTGTATTTTCTGAATTCCATAAATTTATCTTGGTCTTCAAATATAGTTTCGCCCATTTGAGCAAGTTTATCATCTAATAATTTCAAAACTTCCTCTAATCTTCTATTCTCTAAATCGAAATCTTTTCCTGTTATTGACATATAATACCACCCTCCTATCATAACAAAATACCACTATCTTATAGCGGATTAATATCTTTTAAATTGTCTAAAGTAAAAAGTCAATCTTAGTATACAATTTTTGAAGTCTTTTTTCAAGAAAAAAAAGGCTTTAATATGCCTTAAATGTTCTTTGTATTTCGAATTATTTCTAGTTTATCAGAAAGTTCTATAGATTCTTCATTCTTATAACCAATATGACAAATTTCTTCTATCTGGTCATGATTAAATAAGGCACTTCCACTTGACTCCAAAATCCCTTCTGGATATGGACATCCACGATAATCAAATATTTTATTAGATTTAGATTCAGCTACTCCACAAAAACCTGTTATCATTATTTTTTTTGTTCCACCTTTTAAAAGAACTACTGTACCGATTGGTAAATATTTTTCTTCCATAAATATTCTCCTAATATTCTATAAATTGATTGAATCAATTTTCTCAATTTCATTTCCAGATATTTTTTCAGCAGCAAACTTACTATACATATCATTACTGGACAAAGTATCTACTGAATTTGGACTCTTACTTCTATTTTTAAGTCCTAGATTATTATCTTGCTTTAGATTATTGCTTGAAGTAACTAAGGATATTTTAGACGCTTCTTTTTCAATAAATTCTTTAAACTCTTCATTTTCTAGTCCTTTATAGATGACTTCAATTATCTGGTTATTATCAAATAAGCAAAAAATATTTTCTATTAGTCCCTCTGGAAAAATACAGCCATTATAATCATATATTTTTTCTTCGTCGTTGTTTTTAGATGAATATCCAGTAATCATAACTTTTCTATTACCACCTTCAAGTAAAACGACAGTACCTATTGGTAAAAGTTCTTTTCTCATATAAACACCTGTCAATCTATTTTAGTTTCGTTGCTATTTTCTTTATTTTTTAAATTCAGTTCGTCACTAACTGCTTCACTAATAGCGTTCGTCTTATTGCTTACTCCAACAGAACCAACAAAGGCACTACCTAATAGTCCTCCAAAAAGTGCAACACTACCCGCTAATGCAGCGTTGTTGTTAAAAACAGACTCTAATTTATTTAGATCTACGGATGTACTTGCTCCTATTGTTTTATAAATATTAGCATTTTGAGGATTAAATTCTGGTAAAATACCTTTTATAAATTCGTGTGAATATAAACCGCTTTGAAGTGTGTTTGTTGTAAATGTATTAGCGTTTTTTACTATGTCACTATAATTAATATCGTATCCGTATGTTCTTCTTAGATAATCTGTAGCAATTTCATTATTCATTGTAGTATTAGTATAAGTATAAAAAGAACCTAGTGCTTCTGATGTTGTTGTTTTGATTTCATTACCATCTAAAGTTATACTTGTTTCTATACCTAAAACTGTCATGTTATCGCTATTTGAATGTTTTAATATGATGCCTTCTTTTGAAGCTGATTCTCTTAAATCAGCATATTTTTCATTATATTCTTCTATTTTAGTTAAGATTTTTTGCAAAGATAATTTTACGTTTTCTAACTTTTCATCTAAATTTTTGATTTCCTTATAATTTGCTTGAGTTATAGTTCCTGTTTTTCCGTTACATTCATTCAACAATTTTTCAAAATTATTTTTGGCTTCATGACGAAAATTTATTGCATGGAAATCATTTACAACGTTTCCTATTCCAACTGATGAAGTAAGAGGTGTTATTATTTCATCTATTATCCATCTATCTAATGAAAGCAATGATGATAATTTTGTAGTGGTTACGGAATTTGAAGCTAAAGTACCTGCATTTTTTAAATATTCATTATCTCGTATTCCACATATTGTTTGATCATTAACAAAAAGAGATTTTATCTTGTTTTTAGGAGTTTCATATAGTTCATCTAGAAAATTATTATTAATAAAATTATTATGTAATTGATTAAAATTCTCTTCCCATAAGTCGATTGCTTTTTCTACATAAGTTTTAGATTCTTCTACACTTTTTTGAACTTCTTTATATTCTTCGTAATTTAACTTAATCTTAGACACATTATCACCCCATAACTATTGTTATTTAATATTCAATATTTTCATTTTGAATTGATTCTTTCTTATACTGTCCAGCTACTGCCCAACCAAAATTGTATTCTAATTCTTTATTTATGTTATTTATATCTTCTAATAATGTCTTATAAAGTGAAGATAATTCTGATTTTAAATTGTTGATATCTCTTTCTATTTCATTACATACTAGTGTTAAATCCTCATAATCTCCACTAGACGAATCACCTCTGCAAAATGAAAATGCCGATTTGTTTTTAGTACTCTCTAAAGATTTCATGGCTTCCTCTAAATTTTGGGGGATATCTTTTATTAGAAAATTAAAAGCTTCATTAATATTTTCTGTAATAAGAGAATATCCTATTCCTAATGTCTTACAACTATATGTTATTGTTGTATTTTGATTACCTGTAGTATTTGAAGCTGTTTTGGTTGTGTATGCCATAAGTGTCCTCCTTAGTTATTTATTTTTATTTATATATAGTAAGTATTCCTTTAATATCTTTCGTAACATATTTTGCTCCTGTTTGTCCGTTACTAGACTGTGAAGTTTGTAATGATTTATCAAACTCTTGGTTTGAAGATACGGAACTTTCTTTTTGAATTAAAGGGCTTATCATTGTTGGAATTGTACCTAATGCTAAACTTGCTCCTGCAATACCCATGATTGTTCCAGCGCTCTTTGATGAATTGTTTTCTTGACTTGTATTTGATGAGTAATTTTCATAATATGAATTGCTATTTATAGTTTCTTTAGACTGATTTGTTATTCCTAATGGATTAGAAGTTTTCAAACCATTTACTTGTTCTTCAAATTGTTTGTAATTGTCAGTTGTTTTGGAAACTAGTGCAGCCCAATTTTGAAAGTTTGCTATAAATTCATTAAAATTTGCTGAAGTATTATCCCAATCTAATAAAAGTTGGTATCCTAAATCACCTGATATTGCTTCATTTTCAACATCAATATTTTCATGAATATCTTCATCAAGAGTTTTAAGAATTCCTGCAATAGAATCTTTGTCACTTGCATCGCCTACAATTTTTTGCATATTCTTGTATATTCGCGATACATTGTCATAATCAAATATTCTATCATTCATTAAAATCATTCCTTTCAGAAAATATAAATATTAGTTACTTTTTGTCATATTTTCAATTATATCGGTTAGTTCATTTGCCAAGATTTCTGTACCTTCAGCCATATTTTTTAAGTGAGTAGAATACATTTTTATTCCAGATGATAAATCGTTTAATGACTTTCTATATCCTTCTGTTCCATCTTTAAACATATTATAGTCATCGCCTGTCCAGTATTGACCAAGTTCATCTATCGCAGAATACATATCTGTAATTCTCTCAGTATAAATTTCAGTATTTCTTTCTATTCTATCTGCTAATTCTTTTTGTTTTTCACTATCAATAGTAAAATCCCAACTTGCCATAAAACACCAGCTTTCTTAAAATAATATCTTGTAAAAAGCTAAGTTCTTAGCGATTTACAAGATACTACTTTTCTAGTAGTAACTCTATAACGTTTCATAAAAATTATTGTTGTTATGAGATTGTTCAAATTGATTATATGCTTCGGCTGCTGCTTTAGCATTTTGCAATAATACGTTTAAATTGTTCAAACTAGAAACTAGACTAGGCATTAAATTATTCCATTCTTCCATTTTTATTCTAGCCCAATCACTATCTTCGGCAGATGATAAGCCATCTAAAATTGCTCGATTACAATTTTCAATCACGCCATTAATAGTTGATGAATCCGTTTCTCCTTCACCAATAATATTATTTAAGATAGTAAATTGTTCATTAAATGCTGCATAATCAAATACGTCCATAATGTCACCTCTTTATAAAAATATTTTAAAACATTGTTCCAATATTAGAAGATATACTTGTCACAGTTTCGTCATAGTCATTCGCTGTCTTAATTAAGTCATTTCCTACTTCTCTTACTAAGTTGGAAGCTTTTTCTAAATCTGCTTTAAAATTAGATGCCGCTTGATTGAAGTTGTCTGATGATACACCACTCCATATTTCTGGTGATGTTATTCTTTCATAAGCATTTTTATATGCGGCAATTAAATTATCGAAACTAACAGAATTTGAAACTATTCTATCACCTAAGTTTCTTAGTTCATCACTATTCATTTTTAATGTACTCATAATATTCCTCCATAAATTATTTTATAAGAATATTTTGGCTACATAGAGTTACTATTTGCGTTTATTTATATAAGCCGACTTTTTAGTATATCCTTATACTTTTCATTATAAGAAAAAAACAAGAATTAATCAATAAAAGTTAGTCATTCTCAATATTAAAAATGAAAGCCAGAAAATTTTTCTGGCTTACTATTCTATAAATATTTTTTATAAATTAGAACTGCATTTTACTTACTGCATAAATAGTTAAAATTATTATACCTATTGTTATGAAAAGAACAGCTGCTACAATTCCAAGTAGTAATGTACTACCCTTTTCCTCTTCATATTCATCAGAAATATAATTGTTTGTGAAAGGAGCGATTCTTGATTTATAAAGAAGATTGTTATTTTCAAATTCTTCTCTTTCTTGTTGTGTGTCAGTTCTTTCTGCCTTTTTAGTTATAACTGCTTCTGAAATCATATTTATGTTTTCTGTTATAAGCTTATAATATTTATTATATTCGTTATATTCTAAATGTTCTTTAGATACTTGGTTAATTATAGATATTAATGTATCTTTGTTATCAGAGATTAATCTTATGATACCTTTTACTTCGTCATAGCAAGTATTAATAATTGTATTAAGAAGTTCTCTTTTATTAACTATAAAGAAATTACAGATGGTGTTACCTTCACCAATAGCTGGTAAGTCAATTGTATACTTGTCATATGATGGTGACAAACGATAAGTATATTTTAGATTCTTTTTATTTACCATTAAGCCGATGTTACTTAAATTATTATTTAAGCTATTCGTTAATAATTCAAATATTTTCATATTTAAATAATCATGTTTTAATTTAGAAATATTCTCTTCTGTAATATCTGGAAGTGCTGCAAATAATTTAAAAACATACTCTAAGTTTGATTTATATTCTTCTTTATTTGGAATTGAAGCTAAACCATGTTTAATATTCTTATCATGATATTCTAATAGTTCTTGAGTTAAAGTGAATTTAGGAGATTCTTCTTTAATAAATCTTAATGCTTCTTCTAAACTTAAGAATCTTTCATTTTTTTCAACAAATGATAAATTCATTACTCCTTGTGGATTCATTTTTTCATCAAATATACGATATGTTTTGGCGTAATCTATGTTTAAAAGAAAAGCAATGTCACTCATTATAAGTTCATAATCATTATTAACACTGTTTTCTTTTTTAAAGCCTTTTGTTTTATTATTAACGTTTACTAGTTTTAAAAATGGACTTACATCTTCAAGATCTTGAAGGTATGCTTGTTCTAAAACCTTTACCCCTTGCTCATAAGATAATAAATAGCAGTTGTTACCTTTTTTTAGTTTATCAATACTTGAAAGATAATATTCTCTTAAGGAAGCTAGTTGATTGTTATGCTTAATCTTACGAACTTGATTAGAAAATTTATTATCGATTAGATTGCTTATTTCAGTTAAAGTTTTATCTGTGGCAGCTAATTCTGAAGCTAGTGTGTTTATTTTTTCATCACTATAAATCTTGCCAAGTTCTTTCAACTCAACCAAACGATCTTTAATATGTTTTATGATAAGTTCTTTTCTATTCATGTTACATACCTTCTATTCTTATAAAATTATAACATGTAATAAGAGGTTTCTTCAACGAAAAAAAGTTAAATTATCACTAATTCAACTTTTATAAATTATTCTTTAACTATACCAAATAATCTTGTAGCTCTACTAGTTTCACCAACTGGTCTGTTTTTATCGAAACCAAGTTTATTTAATAGCTCGTCTAATACACGATGTTTATCCTTTTTATCATCTAAAGGAGGTATATTATGGAATACACTACATCTTGCTTCTCCTTCAAAATCACGAATATCTGATTGATCTAGTAAGCTTTTATTTAGAACTATTTTCATTCCTTTAATCTTATCAAGGATGTTTCGATCTCTTCTAATCATCTTATTAAGCATTAGAGTCGAAGGTTCGATTAAATAAAGCATTTCAGTACAGTTAGCTTCTTCAGCACTACTATTTATATCTATTAAAATAACATTATAGTTGTTAATCGGATTATCTAATATTGTTCGTAATTCTCGACTACTAACGCTTTTCAAATCTGGATCGTTAAAATATAGAAAATCATTTTTATCTAATTCAAGTCCTAGAACTGAATAATGTTCAGATAATTGTTTTTTTAACATATAAAGAAGAGTTGTAGCTCCAGCATGGTCTGTTAAGTCTTTTATTCCAATTACTCTTGTTCCACCAATGCTTGGCATACTTATGCTAGAATTAATAAAACTTTTTTCATTTCCAGTATTTGAGTTAAAGCCAAACATCCCTTTGCTATTTCTTGCTTGTTGTTGAGGTTGTTCCATCATTTGATTACTTGAACCTAACATGTGAAATTGAGCTACATCTTTGTACGTATTTGGGTTATCTATTAGATATGCGATTGCGTCTATATTTCTTGTAAAGTTATAAATTCCCATTGAAACTAATTCAGATAAATATTGCTGAGAATTTACAACTGGTGAATCATCTAATAATAGAATTACTTTTGACATATCCATTCCAAAAGACAATCTTTGAATTTGCGATATATCTTGGTATCCTGATATTGCTGTAATATCAAGAATCATTTTGTTAAAGAAGAAATTATCAAACTGTGCAATTAAATCATCAACTTGGAATTCTCCATCAATTGTTTTTATTAAATCTATTTTTGTACTTAGGCTTGATAACATTGCTGAATATTTGTTAGAAACAATAACATTCATTTAATATATTCTCCTTTCTATGATCTGGTTGGGGCGGTAATAAAGAAGTCTTCATCAGTAGAAGAGTTAAGATCTATTGTATCTTCTGCTGGGTTGTAAATTTCATCGGTCATTCCCTCGACTCTTATAGAGAAAAAATCTGACAAAACTGGAACTTCAAATTTATAAAACAATCTTACTTTGTAATATAAACTATTATTTTGTTTTCCTTTTTCCTTACTCTCGTATTTTGCAATACAATAGTAATACTTTTTTTTTGGATCAGCTGGTTCTATATCTCCTGCTCCATTTACTTCGTTACCATAAATTCCTGTTACTCCTGACCAATTACCACCATTTTGAGGGCAATATCCTTCAGCTTCGTAGGCACTTCCTCTTAAATATAAATTGATTGTTTGGAAGGCCCCAACATCTACTGTCATTGATTGACCTGTTAATTTTGATGCTTCTGATGAAGCATGACCTGGATTATCTGTTAATCCGTGATGTTTTTGGATTATTGTTAATACTTCATTTTTTAATTTAAAAGATCTGGAATAGTTAATAGTAATTGTTATAAAACATGCAAAAATAAGGATAAAAATTAAGATTAAACTTAATAGCCAAATACTTGATATACTTTGTTTCATTTTCTCACCTCATAAATGCTTTATTATTAACTTGAAAGTTTAGTGTCGTATGGTAATTGAACAACTGCGGTTTCCCCTGATATTGTAATTGTGAATATTTGTCTAAGGATTGGCCAATCTAGCTTAAAAAATACTGCTACACTATAATAGGCTCTTTCAGGGTGACCAATTGGGCCATCAGCTACGGCTGTGTTTGAAGTTCTTGTTACTAGATCGTGCTTTTGAATACAGTAAGCGGCATCTCCTGTACCATAACCTGTCGCTGACCCATCTAGTGTAAATCCTTCCCATTCTCCACCATCTTCTGGACATTTTCCAGTAGAATTATAAGCTATACCAGACAAATAATTATAAATTGCCTCTGTACTTTGTTCATTAACACCTTTATAATGTTCTATCATCAAAACTATTTCATCTTTAATTCTAAAACATCTAGAATAGTTTGTTGATACACTAACAAATGTTGCAAAGACAGCTATAAAGACAAGTACAATACCATAAATCCACGTTCCACCTATCGCTTCTTTCATTTGTACACCTACCCTCTATAAGGGCATTCAAATAGTTCTTTAGCGTCATCTTGCGGATTATAACAATATGCCATTCCGTTTTCGTTATATCCTACATCACATATGGCATCTGAACATCTTGCCCCTTTTTGCATTCCTTCTCTTAACATTGGCCATATAACCATAAAGAAAACAGCCGATAGCAATGCAACGGCTGTAAGAACAATCACGGTAGCGTTCATATCTCCAGTAGCTTGTTTCATATCATATCACCTGTTTTCTTGATTTTTAAAGATTAATCTCTACAATTCTTTGAATAAGTCTTGCTTTCATATGTTGCTGTACATATGAAACTTTGACAAGTTATTTGACCATCACCACTATCTAGTGCACCAGATGCTGTTTCATAGTTCCCTTTACTATTAACATTTGAACAAGCAGTGTTTAATGCTAAATTTGATTGAATATTTGGCCAAACAAAGATTGTAAACAATAAACCTACTGCAGCAATTGCTACAACTGTAATAACAGTCATATTTAATTCTCCTGTTGCCTCTTTCATTTATAAATCATTCCTCTCTCTATATTTTATTTATAGCATAATTATAGAACATCATCTTTAAGAATGCAAGACTAATGTGTCAACAAGAATTATTTTTCCTTCTTTCTACTACTATAAAAATTATTAATCCTACTAATCCTAAAATACTTAAAATAGTGCCTACTTTTAAACCTTTTGGAATATATTTGATTGTTATTTCGTGTTGTCCTTCTTCTAAATTAATTCCTGTTAAGGCATTATATAATTTAATTGGTTCTGTTTCTTCGCCATCTACTAAAATAGTGAAGCTCTCTTTATATGGAATTGTAAGAACTAATATTCCTTTTTCGGCTTCTATTGTTCCGCTAATTACCGATTTTTGCGTGCTAATATTGTCTAATTGCGAATATTCTTTTAATAATGCTATGGCCTCCCTATATTTTTTTTCATTTAGTATTTTTGAAGCAAATTCATATTCCAAATCATTACTTGATTTAGATATAGAAGCCATTTTTGGTTCTGTGATGATTATTTCTATTTCTACCAAATCGTTCTTTTTTACTAAACACAAATTATCGACATAAGATTCAAATATTGTAAATTGACTCTTCTCAGTAACTCTTGTACCATTTATTTTGATATCATAATTTAAATATAAATCGCGATGATTAGGTGTTATTATTCCATCATTTTCTGATATAAAACTATAACTGATAAGATATTTTTCTTGATTATATTGATCAAGAAATTTTTCTATATTAAAGTTTCCTATCTTTACTTCATCGTATAATTTAACTTCTTTTTTTAATAAAGAGCTATATATTTTTTCAATGTTATTTGTATACTCAAAATCGGTAAGTTCTGGATTTTCCATATTGTCTGGTACAACAAAGCCAACACTTAAGGCATCATTGTTTATATAAATATGTTCTTTTAATTTTGGATAATATGTACTTTTACCAACAATGTATTTAAAGCCAAATAAAGATGATAAAGCGGGACTTTCATAAGCAGGATACATGTTATTTATTGTACTTGAAATATAACCTAATTTAGTTGATAGAAAGTCTCTGGTTTCCTCATCAAATGATGATGAATATATTGCTCCAGAATTATAATCAAAGAGCATCGAGTTGTTTGGACTAGAATTTGGAATAGAAATGCGGTAAAAAGACTCATCAGATTCTTTTAAATCGTTAATATATTCACCTGCTTTTAAAAAGTCTTGACCATCTTCGTATGTATATGATGTTCTTTCATTTAATATACTATACCCATTATATATAATTTCCAATAATACACAACTTATTACTATATATTTATAGTATTTGTTTTTTCTAGTAAACATATATATAAAAAACAATATAATACTCAAGTACAATCCTATAATATAGAGGTTTTGAGCTTCTATAACTTTGGCTTTAAAAGCAAAAGATGCTATTGCTAATATAGAAAAAATAATTAATATAATGTTTTTGGTTTTTTCTGTTATATTAATATTCTCCATATTTTCGAAACTTATGAAAGCGATAACTGTTAATAAGAAGACAAAAACGAAGATGTATCGATGTGAAAACCAAACTGGTTCTTGAAACATGTTCCATGAATAGTCGATAAATTTAATTGATAGAGAAAATAGAAAAAATATAAGTAATGCTAAAGTTGCTTTTTTATTTTTGGCACTTATTTTTTTATTAAAGAAATATAATATATTAAGAACTATTACAAATATTGTACAATAAATCATTGGGCTTCCGTTACTAAGCATGTCATATTTGGCATATGTTCCTGAAATTAAATTAGCTGGTAATGATAAAAGTGTAAAGAAATTTATCCCCAATAGTTTTTCAAATTCAAAGGTATTACCTCTTCCACCTATTAAACTATATATTTGAGGTATTAATATAACACAGCTTAATAATCCACATAATAAACTACTTAATATGAATTTTTTTATTGTGTTTACGTTAAATTTATTACTTATATATGCTTTATAAATAAAGTAAATTAAGCAGAATATGCATGTCATATAGCCAAAATAGAAATTTATTAAAATAGATATCCATAAAGTAAATATATACAAAATAGCTTTATTGTTATTGATTAGATTGTCTATTCCTAATATTATTATAGGTAATAAAATAAATGAATCCATCCACATTATATGTACTGAACAAGCTATTCCATAACTTGATAAACTATATATTAAACTAAATAGAATTTGTTTCCACGTATATTTGTCTTTAGAAATACTATTTAAATATATACACATAGTTAAAGAAGATAGACCTATTCTTAAAAAAATTAAGAATGTAAAGAAGTCAAATATTTGATTTTCTTTAAATAATAGAAATAATAAGTTTAAAGGGCTATTCATGTATAATGTTCTAACGTTATAGAAATCGCTCCCCAAAAAAGAGTTTATGTTGTAAAAGAAATTTCCATTCAGTAAAGTTCTTATTGAATGAACTAAAAGTCCTGGATACATATATAATGAGTCTTCACTATTAAAGATGTATTCTCCAAAAGGGACGCAATTAGCAATTGTTGAAATTAGTAAAAAGACACAAATTGCTAATAAGAATGTGATTAAATAGTATCTTGTTTTTTTCATTATATTTTACCTACCTTTTTTTAAATTAAACATTTTATTTTCTTATATCAGTTGTTAGGTTTAGCTTTTTCTTTTTGTTTTCTATAAATAATATTTATTATTAGACCAATTAAAGTAATGATAGATAGAAAAATTGCTACGTTAAATTTATTTTTATATTTCAAAACAATTTCATGCTCACCTTTATCACATTCGATACCAATAAGAGAATTATACAATTTTATTGCCTCTACTTTTACACCATCTACCTCTACTTCCCAATTATCATCATAAGGTATTGATGTAAATATAAGTTCATTATCTGAAACTTTTATTGTTCCCTTAATATAATTGTCTTTGTATGTTTCGTATTTTATGGCTCCTTCAGACAAATAGTTGTATAATGTTTTTTCTTTTTCTAAGTCAATATAAGATATTTCTAGCTTATTTTCTTCTGATTTCTCTATTAAAGCGATTTCAATCTCATCACCAGGTTTTAATTTTTTTGATATAATTTTTTTTCTAAATAAATCTATATTAATATTTAGATTGTAATAATCTTTTGGGAGATTATTTAAATTATTTATATATACGTTATCATTTATTCTAACGTATTTCATTTGTGGAGTAATTTGAATTATATATTCTTGATTATTTGACACAACATACTTATATAAGTTTTCTTCTATTCTATTCATGGGCTGACTATTAATAATATCTTTTAACCCTGACATTCCAAGTATAAGATTATTTTGGTTTTCTAAGGCGTTATCTGTTTCAATATTATAAAGAAATAAATCTTTTTTTACAGAAAATACTTTAGGTAAATTATATGTGCTATAAACATTAAAAATCATGTCAAATAACGAGGTATTACTACAAGAATAAATTGTAGCTTTCATATCTGTTGCACAACCAAGATTATCTAATAGTTTCATAACACTATTATATTGCATTGAGGAGAAAGTTTCGATTGTACTTGAATTGCTGTATAAATTTTTATTAATCACATCAATGTATGATGAATCATTATTTATTTTTTCTCTGAATTCATTATTAGAAATAGTTTGATAATCAATTAACTCTAAATCATACCTTTCACTTTCTATTAAAGTAATTGAGAAATTAGCGATTACTTCAAATATAACAAGAGCTACAAAAATAATTCTGTGAAATTTATTTTTATTATAAAATGCAAGAAAGATTGTATAGCTTAATAAGAAAACAATATTTATTATTAATGAATAAAAGTTTATAATTTTTAAGACATATTCTAAAATTATTAATATAAATAATATGAAAATAATAAAAAATGCTTTAAAATCTATCTTATTATTAAAAGTCTTGTAGTTTCTAATAAATATAATTAATATATAAAAGGATATTATAAATGAATATCTAAATGAGTAACCTGCAGGAGTATGAAAGCAGTTGATAAAAAAGTTCATTTTATTAGAAAATAAAACAAACAAAATAATTGCTGTAGCTATAATAGTAGTTATTTTTTCTCTTAACTTTATTTTGTCATTAATAAAGTAATATAAAAAACTTATTATAAAAATTATATTTAGCCCAATATTAGGCATATTTTTTACAAAATGATCTGAATTAGGTGAAGATCCTCCTATAAATAGAGATTTTATTAAATCAATTACTTTTAAAGGAGCTATAAAATCTGAATTATCTGCTATATTTATGCCCATCTTAAGAAAACTGGAATATGTACCATAAATTGTAAATGATGCTAAAAGACAAGTTATTATAGTTGTAGCCATTATTAATTGAAAGTTTTTTATTTTGTTAATATATTTATCTTTTTTTATTATAATATTATACATGTAGTAAATAAATATATATAAACATACCATAAAAGCCATATAAAAATTTGTAAACATAGTATATGCTAAAGAAAAAATATAAATATTATATTTATTTTTATTCATTAATTCCTCTAAGCCATATTGTACTAGTGGAAAAACCATAAAAGCGTCTAACCACATAATATGGATATGGTAAGATAAGAACCAACTACTAAATGTATAAGCTATTGAACAAAGAATAGAAATATAATTGTTATCTGTTCTTTTTTTAAAATAAAAAAGTGTTATTATTGATGTTAGAATTGTCTTAATAAATATCACAAAAAAATACATTGCATCAGGTGAATTAAAAGGAATAGCTACTAAATTTATAGGACTAGCTAAGTAATACAAATAATTAAAGATTGTAGGATTACCTAACCCATTAAAAAAGTTAAACGATGAGATTGTTCCATTTTTTATCGATATAATAAAATTGTATAAAAAAGGTTTATATTGAAAATATGCATCATACTTAGCTAAATCATATTGTCCAAATGGATAAAAGTTATTTATCTTAAATGTTATTAAGAGAATTCCTGCACTTATTATTGTAATAATAATGTATGGAATTATTTTCTTTAATCTGTCTTTCATCGTGCCTCACTCCTAAACACCATTTTTCCTATAAAAAGTATAACATAAAGGAAACTTTTATCAAATAAAAAGCAGATAATTCTTTTGAATTATCCACCTAACATATTCATAATTTGAATTACTAGAAGTATCATAACACCAACACCAGTTGATACTAACATACTCATAGTTTTACTTTCCATTTTATCTAGTCTTTCCTTATAACGGTTATCTCTAGCCTTTTGTTGAAGGTTTGAAATTGTTTTAGAGAAAGTTATCAATTGCTCTTGTTTTCTTTCCTGACGACCTAAACTTAAACGATAAAGCAAACGCATCATACGCATTGAGTCACGTACAGGATACATTTGTGCAAATTCCATATATGGATTTACTGTTGCATCACCAGCATTAATTTTGTTTATCATTTCGATTAGACCATCTCTAAATATTTCAGGAGCATCAGCTATTGATTTACCAATTGCTACTGGTACAGTGTAGTGTTGAATCAATATCTCTAAACCTTTTAGATAATAAGGTAACATTGAGTCAATTATTAATAAATGTCTTTTATAATAGGATTTTAAGTTATTATAATCCATTTTAAATGCTACATATCCAGCAACAAATGCTAGTAAAATTTTAACTGCTGATAATGATGAAAGCATAATAAATATTAATAGTACTATTATTATTAAAGCATTTTTTATTCTTTTTTGATAAAGAACGTCAGCATCTAAGCCATCACCATATTTAGCTTTTACTAAGAAATCATAATCCTCTTCCTTCAGTTTCATGAAAAGATCTTGATTATCTTGAATGAATTTATTTGGTTTAATATAACCATTAACGGTTAAGACAACAAAAGATATTATACCAATTGTAAGAATCTCAAAATACATAATTTATTCAACCCCCACATCTTCGTTATAATATTTTTCTCCAGAAATCAAGAAGTAACACAATATTATTATGATTCCATGTAAAATTATTTTTACATAAAATGCTTCTAGCATCTCAAGATATTCTGCTCTACCAAATAACAATTGCATAACAAGAACTAATAAGAAGCATGCACAACCGAATGTTAAGAATTTTTTATGGAACACTTGACGGTCCATTCTATCACGGTATACACCTTCTACTAGTGCGTCGATATCTAGTGACATAAGTTCAAGAGCTTCACCTGAATCTCTTGCACCTTCTTTAGTAATCTGTAAGAATAATTGGTGCATGTTTTTTACCATATAGTATGGATAAATTTCATTGAAAAAGTCAATCGATTGATCTATTGTACCATTTTCATATGACATTTGAATCATTCTTTTAACATCACGTAATACAGGGTCTTGTAAGATTCCTGAATCTCTAACACCTTCCAAAGCTTTAACGAAACTTTGTGTTGTTGTAAATTCCATAATAACATTTGTTGTATACACCTGAATTTGCTCGAATATATATTCACTATACAATCTTTGTGTTCTTAAATAACTTAGGTATGGAACAAAGCAAATTGCAACTACTGTATAAATTGCGGTTGTAATTATACTATAGAAGTATAAAAAACTTATACCTGCTGCAGCTCCGCCTATTAATAAAACTTGTGTAGCATATTGTCTAGGAGTGTATTCATATCCTAGTTCTTTAGTTTTTTCTTTAACTTCTCTATAACTATAAGGCGCATATGTATTGTAAACTCCTGAAACAGTATCAGCAAAGAATTTGTATACATTATCACCAGTATTATAACGATAAGCTAAAACAAATATTGCAATTGCTAATAGAATAATTAATTCCATATTATATCACCTTCTTATTATAAAACGTCAGTTGCAGTTGTAACTACTTGTGGTTGTTGCATCATTGGATTAGATTGTAAATTGGTATTCACTCCAACTTGCATTGGACTTGGTGCTGCAACTTGGATATTTGGTTGAGCCATATTTTGAGTTGCAACATTTGGTTGTGGAGCAGCTACTCCAACATTCATTGGATTTACATTTTGATTCATTGGTTGTTGAACCATTTGATTATTATTCATTAATGGTTGTGGTGGTGCTACCATAGGAGGTGGTGGCACTACTTCTTGTGTTTCTGTTGAAACACCTACATTTGATTCATTTTTTTCATTTAATTTGGCATTTTCTATTTCTACTTGTCTATTTAATGCTTCTTCAATGGCTTCAGATTTAGTTTCTTTATTAGCTAAATTATCGCTTGTAGAGTCTCTTAAATTAGATAAGTCTTCTTTACTATCAGAATCTCCTAATCCAAATATATCATCATCTTCAAAATATACGTTACCAATTGCTAAATAATCAATTAGTTTTTTTGTTGGATTATGCAATGTTACACGGCCATCTAAAGTTTTGCTATATAACATATTTGATTTTGGTTTATTCGTGTCATCATCAACATAGAATTCACATACTTCCATAATTTCACGTTGAAATCTTCCCAAAGCTTTTGAATAATAACCTTTAACGTATATTCCAATTTGGATATATCTATGAATTGATGATAAATATTGTTCAATATCTTGACTACCTTCTAGCAATGCGTACATACGCATTGGTATACTTGATGCTTTATCGGCATGGATTGTTGATATAACGTGGTGTCCAGAAGATATTGAGTTACGTACAGCCATAACGGCTTCAGCTGAACGAACCTCGGCAAGTAATATCCATATTGGGTTCTGTCTCATGCAGGCTACTAAGGCTTCAGTATATGATGCAATATTGTTTGTTTTCATTGCAACAATATCACGATGTGGGAAAATTTTATCTAAGTGAAGTTCCAATGTGTCCTCTATAGATATAATTTTTTCATCTTCTTTAGCATTACTGGCTAAGTATTTAACCAGCTCTGTTTTACCTGAACCAGTTTCTCCTGCTACCATGATATTACAATGTCCCCAAACGCACTTAATTAAGAAGTCGTGCATTTGGTCTGTAATATATTGTTCGTTTATTAATTTATCTTTATTTAATCTTATCTTTGCTGGAGTTTTACGTATTAAGCATGCGACTCCATTTGTAGCAATGGATTCATGAACGAAGTTCATACGCAATTCTGCACTTTCGGAGTCAAGAAATGGATGAGCCATATTAAATGTTCTACCCATAACGTTGGCACATTGGAATGCAAGTTTTTCCATGAAAGGATTATTTATATCAGGTCTTTCAACCTGATATACTCCTTTTGATAAAGTTTTTAGCCAAACTTGGCCACCATTACTATATGAAATATCGGTGACGTCATCGTCTTCTAGGAACTCTGATAAGGGACCAAAGTCCATTTGAGAGAATATGTTTTTCTCATCCATTTATTAACACCCTCTTTTTATTTCTTAAAATTAACCACAAACTGTTAAATCTGTACACTCATTTGCAATAATATGAGTTTGATTAATTACTATTGATTGTAATTCATCACTTGTTAATTCAGTTGCTGATGGATTTGCAGTATATGATTCATTTCTTGGAACTGGTTCTAATTCAATACCTAGTTTTTCACATTTTTTCAATAATAAGAACAAGTTTTCTGGAACAGCGAATAACAATAATGATGCTTCTGTAGGATTGTCTTTATCCATAAATACATTTCGTCCATTATTATCTAATACCTTTAAAACTTGGATACTTTTTATAAAACGACCATAAACGATTTTTCCTCCATCTTCTTGAGAAGTTGTTGACATGTATAAGTCAATCATTGTATCAGGCATAATTGAGTTTCCATAAGTTTTATCATTATCAACTTTCATTCTGTAAATTGTATATCCATCTGGGATATTTGAAAAAACAGAATTTGGCATTTCTTCTGGATCCATTAGACTTTGCTCATAGAAAAAACTATTTTGAGGTATCTTCATATCGTAAGCTACTATTTTACTAGTTATAGTAAGAACGTCAACTTGTAAATTTCCCCAACCAGTTATCATGTCTTTTGGAACACTAGCGTATTTTATGTTATCTACTGTGATTTTCATTCCAGAAGTTAGTGTAGTACTCGCATACGGAATTTGAACTGGTTGTACAGACTTTTGAACACGCCAATTGTATCCTAAGTATAGTACAACAACTCCAATTAAAACTCCTAGAATTGTAATTGTATTTTTATTACTTAGAAATTTTTTGAAAGGCATAAGTAAGTTTCCCATTTTTATTCATCCTTCTTTCCACTTACTAAATTATATATCTGTATAATAAGTACATTCTGTACTTGTTTCTTCTCTGTATATATCTTCACAGAAAGGATTACAGTTATTTGTTATTCTTTCATTTGCATTAAATTCAACTATTAAGTCAATTGAATTTACAACATCTAATTTTGTAACTCCGTCTTCTGTTCCAACAGTATCTGCAGTATCTCTTCCTACAATAAATCCTGCTGTAGAAGTTGATATTTTAATACTTACTTTTGGAGGAGATTCATACAAATCAAGAAACTGAATATCATATGTATCAGTTATTTGAACAGTTTCTGAGAATCTTCTTAGGAAGTTTTCTACGAAAACTTCCTTTAAGATTCTAATTTGTCTTGTTTGTGAATAGTAGGAATAATCAATAGAATCGTATAATGCACTATTCGCTACTTCTTTTAATTGGTAGTAGTCTTGTGAATTTGTTGTTGTTGCATCATTTGATAGAAGCATTACTACAACAACGAATATTCCTAATAAGACTAACCAGTAACCCCAATAGGCCTCTTTCATTAATTCTCACCCTTCCTACTTGAATGCAAGTCTTGTTATGACATGCTCACCATATTTGTTTTTATTTTCGCTATTTTCTTCGATATAATCGATCCAACGGCAATTTTCATTTTTCATTTTATTTCTAATAGCTTCAACACCAGTTTCAGCATTTCCGTTACCTAAATCTGCTTTAGTTACTTGACATACGTTGTCGTCATCTTTTCTATTAGCAAGTGTAGTAATTACAACTCCGTCTCCATAACTATAAATTTCATCTTCTAAGAATTTACTTCCTAAATGGATAAATGTTGATACTTTATTATTCAAGATATCATCTGGAGCACTGAAGTTAGATGCACTATTAGCTAATGTTCCATCTTCATTGATTGCGGAAATACTATATTTACCATACACAGTTAAGTTTTGATAATTTATCTCATAACCATTTTCTAGGTTATAATTTCTTATTTTGCCCATAGTATCTGGTGTAAGTTTAAATCGATACTCAATCATACTATTATTCGAGCTTTCAGAAGTTTCATATATCGATTCTCCTTGTTCTTCAATAATTTCCTTTAGAATAGATCCTTTTTCCGTTGTGAAATTATTTCCATCTACGAACATAGGCGAACTGTCAGACCAGTTATTTCCTAGTTCTCTTCCTGTATCGGAGTCTAAATCACCTAAGGCGACTGACGATGTAGAGAATGAAATGCTTGCATCTGGATTTAACTTCATTGAATTTTCAATTGCGTCTTTTTCATTCAATGGATAATTTAGTCCATTGTTATTTAGGAATTCCTTAGTTATTTGGATTTCCCCTTCGTCATAATGCGTATTTATTGTGTCCCCACAGCATTTACAGATATCTTCATAAATCTCGTAGAAGCAGTAACGTTTGTTAATAGTAATAATTGACTTTTCAGTTCCCATTAATCTTCCTAGTGAACTGTCATCATATGAACCAATATCACCAAAATAGTAGATATATTGGTATAAGTTTCTAGGTGTTGTAATTCCAATTGGGAATACGTTAAATCCTGTACCTAATAGTGACCAATAACTATATTCTAGTTCAGTATGTTCATAGTGTAAGCTTGATGATCTATCATTTGCATTATCAATAGCATCATCCAAATCATCACCATGTTCTTTAACATCACTAGTTCTTACAAACCATGATCCTTTTGTTTTATAGAAACTTGAGTTGCTAATTGTTTGTTTAATATAATTAGCTTTTAGATATCTAAGTGTTACTTTGTAGCACTTACCACCATACCATTCAGGTTTCCATTCCGATGTTGTAGAGAATACAGTATGTCCTCCACCTTCTTTATTGCCAACATATGTCATTTCAGTTACTTTTGTCGAAGGATCATTAAAGATTGTACATAATGAAATTGTTTTTTTGGCTACATCGACAGTATCACTTCCATCGCCACCATATGTTTTCTCTTCTTCTGATTCTTCAGTCCAAATGGCATCAGGATTATAATATTTGGTTTCTAAGTAATCATGATCTAACTCATATTCATTATCGTCAAGATCAGTAAATCTTACACGCACACCACATGAATTTGCATATGTATCTTTTTTAGCATCTAATTTATTAACTGGGGAAGCATCATTGTTAACATTTGAACTATTTACCTTATCTTGAATTCCACCTACTTCAAATGTTCCTGTAATTTGATCACTTCCAGTAGTACCAAAGTCTGTACCTTCTACTGTTACTTCTTTGAATATCTTGTCATTTTTATCTTCATATTCAATTAAGATATTGTCATCTTTTAAAATGGTCATAAATGCATCTTCGTCATATGTATAGGATACAGTTGGATCATAATCTGCATTAATAGTTACATATTCTCTATTTTTACCAAGAGATACATCTCCGCCATCTACATTATTGTATTTTGTGTCTATCTTGACTTGACAGCTTATACCTTCACTAAAGTTATATAATTGGAAGTGTTGGCAATTAAACATATCGTCGTCATTTTTATATATTTGAGCAGTTAACGAGTTTAGTTGTTCTTTTGCGGCCAATATTAACTCTTTAGCTAATTCTTGTACATTATCTGCTAATTGTTGGAAACCACTTAAATTTCCTTTTTCGTCTGTTGTAAAAGAATTACTATATTCTTCAAAGAAAGTTTTATCAAATGCTGTTGCATTACATGATTTATCTATGTTATCAACATTTTTTAGTGATACTGTATCTCCTTGAGGTGAAGTAACGGTATCGTTATCAGCATATTCTTTACAAGTTGGATATACTTCCTCTTCTGAAGTTTCTCCATTAACAGTGGTTGTTAGATTACATTTATATTCTCCGGTAGCACCATCGCCATCATCTGCATCAGCTTCGGTAATTTCACATTCAAGTTTTGCACTTGCTGTGTAGTTATCTTTAGCTTCAGTCTCTGTACCAGGTTCTATTTCTGAATTATAATCAGCCTCTCCTGCCTTTTTGTGGTCAACTTTAGTATGCTGGTCACCAGCATATAGTTTATCTCCGCCTTCTGTTGTATGGTCTTGAAGTTTACTTTGGCTTACACTAATTTCGTAACTATAAGCATTACCTTTAAATGCACATTGTACATCTTTATAGTCATAACAAGGGCCTTCTTCATCTTCACCACATGTAACTTCTTTTCTACACTCACCGCTAGAATACTCCCATTCGCTTCCATAAGATTCAGCACATGTGAAGTTTTGAATACATACTTGATTACTTGTAGTAGTTCGAGATGTATTCTTTTCCAATGAACCATGAGTTAAATGAGGAGCTTCACTAAATGAAGCGTTGTCATCATCAAATTCTCTACGTAATTCTATTTCTGTAAGAACGTGAGAATTCTTCGAATACTCATTATATTGGTCTAGTACTTTTTGAGACAATTGTACTTCTTCATCATTGAAACTATCATAGTCAATATAATTTGTGAAGCATGTTTTGCTTCCTTGCATGTATACGCTGCTTCCATCTGTAAAGTAAGTTCCTGCTGCTACAGCATTCTCACCTACTAAAGTACCAAAACGGTCCATTACAAATTTCCAGTCTTCTTTACAAGTTACACGACAATACTTATTATCATCATAGTCTGGAAGATTTCTTGGATTTCCTTGATCATCTACTTTTTCAAAATCTTCATCATTAGATGGACTTGAAGGATTAGATAAGTCAAGGTAATCTGTAGTATTAACTACACATTCACCTAAATTATCCTCATCGCCATCTTTACCTTCTTGAATTACATATGTTTCTGTTGTCCCATTTTCATCACTTGGATCATAAGAACATACACTAGCAAAAGTTGTGTATGTACACTCGCTTCCACAAACTTTTTCTTCTACATATTCATTTGTAAAATAATCACAACATCCTGCTGCTCTAAATACCTCTTTATTAAATTGTGTATCAGAACAACTATCCTCTGTACAATTGTCTTGATTTAGGGATTCTAGTAATTCAGCACTACAAGCTTGTGAAGTTGGTTCAATTGGGAAGTAAATATAGATAAGATTTTCATTTTCACTAAGGTCGAATACTACCAATCTTTGATATGTATCTCCAGTTGCTGGTGAAATTAAGAATATATTATCAACAGAATTTGGACCATCATATTGCAATTTAAAGCTATATTTCTTTTGGTCTTCTTTTGTTTTAGGTAATTTTAAACCAATTGTACTTCCAACATTTATTTCAATTTCATAATCATATACAACTCCTGTACTTCCACTTGTTGTATCATCCCCATCTTCCTCAGTAGTAGTTGTTGTTGAAGAACTAGTCCTAGTAAAGCTTTTTACATTACATGTTACATTTCCATCACCATCACATGGATCAAAATCAACATCTGATTCCTCATTTCTTAACGGAATTGTAAGAGTTCCTTTGTATGTTAATTTATAACTGTCGCTGCCTGTTTTTTCGAATTGAGGATATCCATCGTCTATGTGTCTTGTTAATTTATTAGGTTGTTCGTTTTCACTTTCAGCAGCATATTTTTCTAGAATTTCAACTGCAACTGCTTTAATATCATCTTTGCCACTTTTCCAATTTAATTTGTTAACTGCATCAGTCGCTGATTCGCCAGCTCTTAGAGCTTTGGCAATTTTTTGATATTCTTTTAAGTGGGCTTCATATTTAGCATCTGATCTATCTACTGCATTAGATTGTCCAGAATATATTG
The DNA here is from genome assembly GCA_949425635.1 of uncultured Bacilli bacterium. Taxonomy (GTDB): domain Bacteria; phylum Bacillota_I; class Bacilli_A; order RF39; family UBA660; genus Coprovivens. The sequence goes on from CASPWD010000008.1 coordinate 82,851, forward strand.
CAACTGCACGTACTGCGACATGTGAACCAATTCTAGTGGCACTATCCTTATCAGCAAATTCTTCAGCTTCAAATTTCGAAATATAATTTATAACTTTTCTAAAATCCGCTTTTAGCTTTTCATTACTTTTTTTGTATAAAGTTGATACTGATGTAGCTGGGCCACTACGGCCTGGATCTAAACAGAATGCAACATAATGTGATGTATCTCCGCTACAAGTAGATTGAACGTTGAATACAGCACTTGTCATAGGATCTCCAGAATCTGTAGTTGCAAATGGTGCGCTTTGTTCTCCTGCTGTTACATTAAAGGTATCGCACCCACCAGATAAGAATGAGCCTTCTTCATTAGTAGCATCATTTTTCCCTACAATAATTGCTGAAGATGTATCAATAATAAATTCGTCATCCCCATTTTGAGAATTACCTTGGCCTTGAGACTCTACTGTAATTTTATAAATATAATCTTTACCATCATCACCCGTAACTACAACTTCAATTGGTGTTCCTTCAGTTAATTTATTACCTGTTATTTGACATTCATTATTTCTGAAACTTGCGCCAACATAAGATGAATCTTCACTTGTACATCCAGTTATATTAACACCAGATTTAACAATGGCTGCTGTTTTATTTAAAAATATTTTTTTAAATTTTACGTCGTCACCACTACTTGATATCATTCCTTTTTTTCTATACACATATGTACCACCATCGTGTGTTACAGTACCAGAAGAAACTTCAGTATTTCCTTTAAACCAACCATAGTTACTTGCGTCTTCTCCGAATCCTAATGTTGGAGTTGGTAAGGATACAGATTCACTAGCTTGTTCAGCAAAATGTGACCATCCATCTTGATTACGTTGCCAGTCTCCACCTAGCGATACTGATGCTGGCGATTGAACAACGATTGTAACATATGGAGCTGTATAGTAGCATGCGACATAGGCTTTTCCTGGTTGAGCCGTCAAGCTTTTGCTATAGCCGTTACAATTTTCTTGCTTTAAGGATTGCATATTACGATTTTCTGTTTCTTTCCATCCCCCAAAAGTTCCGTATGAAGCGTCTGGAAGTTTACAATCACTAGGCAGAGCTCCACCTGATGATGAAAGCCAATGACTTCCTTGATGTCTCCACGCACTTCCGAAGGAACATGTTGCTCCTGTACCTGGTTGAGCCACAGCATCTCCAGAAAGATTCACTCCAGCTTCTTCTAAGGTTTGACTACTGATATTGATAGTCGCCTTAGTTTTAGCACCATCACTTGTATCACATGTGATAGTTATTGTTTGATCTGAGCCTGTACCAGTCCACTCATTTTTTATTTGAACTCCTGCAGAAGTTGTTGTTACTGAAACTCCTGCTAAAGCTGGGCTAATGGAACAATTCGTTGCACCATCAAAATAGTCAGGAATTGATTGAGTTTTTCCTTTATAAAGTGTAAAGAGCGTAGAATCCGCAAAAACTGGACTCATAGAAGTTAAAAAGCATGCAAATGCAAATAATATAATATTTTTATAATTATTTTTTTTCATATTACGCACTCCTCTTCTTTCTAAGAATTAATATTGTAAGTATTACTCCTATCGCAACAATAATTCCAACAATAATATATTTGTTTTTAGAAACTGCAGATATTGTTCCACTTAACAAATTATTATCTTCAGAATCTATTCCATCACTATCTTCTACTTGATTTGTTAATTTACTTTTATAATCATCAACTCTGTTATAGAATGTTTCGCCATCTACTGCAAAAGTTGTATACTTTTGGCACAAATAGAATTCTGGAATCTCTTCACAAGCTTCTAATTCTGAATATGAATTATATCTTGGTAAAGTCATCTTGAATGTTCTTAAAACTCTTGTTGAACATCCATATGAGTCTGAATAAATTGTAAATTCATAAGTTATTGGTTCTTTTTGTGCAGGTTGTCTAATTGTAGCAGAACCATCTGGGGCAACATCGTCTAACGTGATGATATGCTCATCTTTACTAATGTTTGCACCTGAAGATACAACTTTTACATACATATTACTTGTAATATTGTAAATTTTTATATCTAAGATATTTCTAGTTACTGTTGTAGCTCCCGTTTCAGCATCTGGATCAGTTAATTTAACTATCTCATCTGGGATATAAGAAACACGTATATTAGATGCTTGAGTCCTTAATTTATTAAAATTGACAGCATTACAAGTGTTATCTTCTTCTGCAAAAACATTTCCTAAAAAAAGAAATGAGCTTGCTATTATGATTAATAAAAATCTGTAATTTTTCATAAAACACCAACCTTATTCTAAATACAATTTTACCATTAACTTATTAAAATAACAACAATAAATTGAGTTCTTTTTTGCTATTATAAGGCGACTTTATTTCCTTATATAATATGGGACTAAATGTAAGATGAAAAAATACTTGATTTTAGATATATTTTAAATAAGTTGATTCGGCTCTAGTATTTTTATGTTAAATTACATGTTATTTGTATATCGTATGTTTGATAATGAAATTAAAATGTGGTATATTTATTTGGGTGGTAGAAATGAAAAATAAGGTAATTATGGTTATTATAATCTTAATACTAACTATTGCTATTGGTAGTTTAGTTTATGCTGGTATTTCTTTAACTAAAGAAAATAATGAGGAAGATAGTCATCTTGTAGAAATTTCATTTGATGAGTTACAAGAAAAAATTGATAATAAAGAAACATTTATTTTATTGATGTCTCAAACTACTTGTTCTCATTGTGCTGAATATAAACCAGTATTCAAAAAAGTTCTAACTAAGTATGATATTACAGCATATGAAATATCTACTGACTTATTAAGTAAAGAAGAAAATGCTTTAATAAAGGATATAGCGAATATAAGCGGAACACCAACAACAGTATTTATATTTGATGGTGAAGAAAAAAATACTGCCAATCGTTTAGTTGGTGCTGCACAAGAATCTAAAATAGTTAGTAGATTAAAAGCATTAGGTTATATTGAAGAATAAGGAGTAGTTTATGAATTCTGAAAATTTAGTTAAGATAAAAAATATAATTAATTTCGAAGGGTTCTTTAAAGGTATATTGATAGTGTTTTCATATTTTATAATGATGGCTATATTTAGTATACCTTTTCTTTTTTTATTTGAAAAAGAATTAATTGGTATGGAGTTGGCTAATATAGGTATATATTTTCTTCTTACCCTATTTTATTCTCTTATATATAGGAAAGAACTCATTAAAGATTTTAAAGATTTCAAAAAAAATTATAAAGATATTTTAAAAACAACATTTAAGTTTTGGTTAGTTGGCTTTATAATTATGTCTTTTTCTTCATTGGTAATAAGTTATCTCAACATTGATGCAAATTTAAATCAAGAGGAAAATATAAATATGTTAAAAAGTATGCCTTTAGTAGAAGTTTTATGTGCTTGTTTATTTGCTCCTATAACTGAAGAATTGGTATTTAGAAGAGGATTAAAAAACTTATCTAGCAATAAGCATATATATGCAATTATATCTGGACTAATATTTGCTTTTCTACATGTTTTTACTTCTATAAATGATATTAATAGTTTAATAATGTTTATTTATATTATTCCATATGGAGCTTTAGGGATTGTTTTTGGTTATGCTTATAGAAAGACAGATAATATTTATGGAACAATGATTATGCATGCTTTACATAATGCTATATCATTAACTGAAATATTACTGATTGGGTGTATACTATGAAAAATGAAAAAAATATATCTAGATCTATAAAATATAGCAAAGAAGATTATTATGAAAAAGATGTTCAAGAAGACATTCAAAACAATAATATCGAAATAAATGAAGAAAACGATGAAAAAAGTTCTTCCTTAAAAAAAATATTAGGAATTATAATTATAATAGGATTACTTGTTATTAGTTATGCGTGCTTTATTGAACCAGCTATGCTTGAAGTTAAAGAATATAAAGTAGAAAGTAAAGTATTACCTGATACATTTCATGGTTTAAAAATAGTTCAATTTTCTGACGTTCATTATGGTACAACGATAAATAAAAAACAACTAGATAAAGTTGTAAGTAGGATTAATCAATTAAAGCCAGACATCATTGTTTTTACAGGAGATTTAATTGATAAAAACATTGTAACTACTGAGGAAATTGAAAATGAAATAATTGAATCTTTAACAAATTTAGAATGTACTTTATATAAATATGCTATATATGGAAATGAAGATGTTTTAAATGAAAAGTATAAGGATATAATAACTAAAGCTGATTTTAAATTATTAGATGACGAGTCTACTCTACTTTATTACAAAGGAAATATCCCAATACTAGTCACAGGTTTTAATTCTATGGAAACAAATCCTAATTATACAATCTTAACTAATTTAGTAGATAATCAAGATACTTCTGCATATTATAAGATTGTATTAAGTCACGAACCAGATAGTTTTGAGAAGTATAGTATTTATAAACCTAATTTAGTCTTGAGCGGACATTCTTTAGGGGGATTAATAAAATTGCCTTTATTAAAACCGATGTTTTTAAATGAAGGTGCCAAAAAATATTATGAAGATTATTATTCTATAGATAATACAGACTTGTTTGTCTCTAGTGGATTAGGAACTCAAGGAATTAATGCAAGGTTTAATAATAGTCCTTCTATAAATTTATTTAGATTATATAAAGAAAATGAATCCGACAATTAAGCGGATTCATTTTCTTTTTCCCATCTTGCATAAATACCACAAGGTAGAATCAATTCACTATTTTTCATAGGTAAACCTATTTCATCACTGCTAACAATTCCTTTGTGTTTTTTGTTAACTGTTAAATTCAGTACATTTTCTAAAACTGTCATTGATAATCCTGTTGTATATGAGTTTATCAAGAATAGTATTGGATCGTCTGACAATATTTCTGTACACAACTCTATTAATGGATATAAGTCACGCTCTATATCCCAAACTTCACCATTCGCTCCACGACCGAATGATGGAGGATCCATTAAAATAATGTCATATTTATTTCCTCTTCTTATTTCTCTTTTAACAAATTTAACAACATCATCAACAAGAAATCTAATAGGTTTATCTGATAAGCCACAAGAAGCAACATTTTCCTTAGCCCAGTCAACCATACCACGTGATGAATCAACATGAACTACTTCTGCTCCTGCTGCAAGAGCGGCACAAGAAGCAGCACCAGTATATGCAAATAAATTAAGAACTTTTACAGGACGATTAGCTTTAGTAATTTTTTCTCTTATCATATTCCAGTTATAAGCTTGCTCAGGAAATAAACCTGTATGTTTAAAGCCCATTAATTTAATATTAAAAGTTAAGTCACGATAATGTACAGGCCATGAAGATGGTAATTTATGATTTAATACTTCCCATGATCCACCACCTTTGTTACTACGATGATAAGTAGCGTCTACTTTATTCCAATATTCAGGATGTTCTTTTGTATTCCAAATAATTTGAGGATCTGGTCTTAGTAATTCTTTGCCATTCCAATTTTCTAATTTCATTCCTTCAGCCATATCAAGAATCTGATATTCTGTAAAGTCATTAACTAATTTCATTTAAATCACCTTCAAAACATAGTTATGATTATAACATATATTATATTTTTTACAAATTTATCTTTATAACTTATTATGAGAAGTTCCTTTATTTAATTTTTCATTTAAAGATTCTTCAAATTTATTTATAGAATCTTCTGCTACTCCTAAATTTATACGCATTGTTTTCGTATCAGTTATTCCTAATGTACGATACATTACCTTAACTAGTCTTTCCAAATTTCTTATAAGTTCTTTATTTTGAGATAATCCACTGTCTTTTATTTCTGCTATAACCGCTTCATGGATAGTTTGTAATCTTTGGTATAAACGCCCTACTGCTTTAAAATATGTTGTTAAGTATCCCACATCTTTTGAATCTCTATTTACAAATATAAGTCTTGTTCCAAAATAATCTATATTATCTTTTATATTTTCTAACATGTTTTCTAATTCTTCTTTATTTTTTTCACTACCTATGTTTAGAATATTTTGTTCAATACCATTAACTTCTAAAATAAATGAAACTTGGGATTCTCCTTGAGATATTAGATTTTCTAAAATATTTAATTGATGCTCTTTATCTATAGGTGATATTGTTATATCATGTACAACGCTAGCTGTATCAAAGATTTTTAGTAAATCCATTAATTCTTCTTCACTAAATAAATCAAGATTGTTGTTAATTGTTTCTCCTAAATTTATTAGTTTGCTTATACAATTATTCCATGCTTCATTTAAAGAAGAGTCAAGTTTTAAACGTGCTTTAAAGTTTTTTAAATTTAAAAGAAAACGTTTTTTTATATCTATATTGTTTATTGATTGTTCCATTTTATCATCCTAACTATGTGTAATTAACGTTTTGGTGATAGGGTCAAATAATTCTAGGATTCCATGTATTAACATAAAGAAACCAATCACTATTACTTGAACTGAACTAGTATATGCCAAGTTAATACTTGTTAGGATTCCTGCTAGAATAAATAAGCCCAAATTAAAAGCTCTAACCTTCCACATTCTATCACGACGGTCATGATAATAATCAGCTTTTTTTAGTTTAACAATAGACATTAATGATATCCATAACATTAAAATAAAAGCAATGTGTTTAGGGTTTTCTCCAATATCAAAAATCAAATTAATTATTAGGACGATTAATGAAGCAAGAGCTGTGTGCAGTCCTTCATAATCTTTACTATTTTTTGTTAATATAAATTGAATACTATTTAGAATTGTATATAAAGAAAATACAGCTATATTTAACCATTTAATATTTGTAATGTTGAATAATGGCAAGATTAAGAGAATAACCCCAATTAATATAAGACACAATGCAATTGCCATATCTACTTTTTGTTTCTTTTTCATACTATCACCTTTTATCTTCTTTTGTTCATTATAGCATAAAAGTAATTAAGGTAGATTAAAAGTTGTTATATATGATATAATTTTAGGAGAAATGGAGATGAATTAAAATATGGAAAAAAATATTTTTCGTGAATACGATATACGTGGGGTTTACCCTACACAAGTGAATGAAGAAGCTGCTTATACAATCGGTAGAAGTTATGGTTCTTACATTCAAGAAAAATTAAAAAGAAATATATGTGGTGTTGGTAGAGATAACAGACTTTCAAGTCCACAATTAGTTAAAGAATTAATTAGAGGTATTACTGATTCAGGATGCAATGTTATAGATTTTGGACTTGTTACAACTCCTATGTATTATTTTGCTTGTTTAAAAGCTAATGTTATTATTGGAGTTATGGTTACTGCCTCTCATAATCCTAAAGATGATAATGGATTTAAATTTAGCTTTGACCATTTAGGAAATGCCCGTGGTGAACAAATCTACGATTTTAGAGATTATACATTTGCTGGCAAATTCTTAACTGGTAAAGGAGAGGTTACTACATTCGATCCTAGAGACTATTATAAGAGTTTCATAAAAGAAAACATCGAAATGGGAGATAGAAAAATTAAAGTCGTATTAGATTGTGGTAATGGAACTACTTCTTTATATGCTAAAGATATTTATTCTCAATTCCCTAATTTAGATATTACAATGATTTGTGATGAATCTGACGCTAACTTCCCTAATCATCACCCAGATCCTTCCGTTCCTGAAAATAATAAAATGTTAATGGATAAGGTTTTAGAAATTGGAGCTGATATTGGAATTGGATTTGACGGTGATGGTGATAGAGTTGGATTTATTACAGAAACTGGTGAATTTATGCCAATTGATAAAGCTATGATTGCTTATATTAGAGCTATAAATGATAAAGTAGCTAATAAAGCATATTTATTTGATGTAAAATGTGGTAAGGCTTTAGAAGATGAAATCGTTAAATTAGGTGGAAAACCTGTTATATATAGAACTGGTAACTCTTGGACAAGATATGAAGTTAACAAACAAAAATATCCTTTTGGTGGAGAATATTCTGGACATATGTATTTTACAGATAGATGGCCTGGTTTAGATAGTGGTCTATATAATGGACTTAGAATGTTAGAAATTTTAAGTAATACTGATAAGAAATTTTCTGAACTAGTTAGCGATATTAATACTTATTATAATACTCCTGAAATTAAGAAGGCTGTTGATGATGAGGTAAAATTTAAAGTAGTTGATAAAGTTAAGGAATATGTAAAAGATAAAGGTTATAAATATATTGATGTTGATGGAATTAGAGTTCAGTTTGAAGATGGTTGGGCTTTAGTTAGAGCAAGTAATACTGGTCCTAATTTAACAATGAGATTTGAAGCAAGTAATTTAGAAAGACTTGATGAAATTCAAAAGGAATTTGAAGGATTAGTAGATAGTCTTATTTAGTAAAGAATCCCAAATATATGATTTGGGATTCTTTTATTTTTATTGTATTGCTTAAATATTTTAAATAAGTTATAATTTATATGTGAAAGCAAATATCATCTTAATAAAAAAGATGATACATTTGAATAGCAAATGGCTTTCTTGGTTTTTGGCTTGATTAGATATTCTAATCAAGTTTTTTTATCTTGCTATAAGTAAGATAAAAATTACACCAAGAAGTGCGAATATTATGATATTGTCGATTATTTCACGTTTTCTCATAATTATCTACCTCCTTCTATTACATGATATAGTCATATACCAAAACCCCTAGTAATAAAAGAAAGCCACTTGTATCAAATGTATCGAGGTGTAGAATAACATATTTCAAGTTACTTGTAAAATCGATGATAACATAGTTTATTTACTCAAAAAGGCTTTTTCTTATAACGTATTTTTAAATAAATGTTTTTATACAAAAAATATTTTTATATTTTGTTATTCTCCTCTATTATCTCTTTCTAAGTTTTTATTTTTGATATAAATTTAAAAAAATAAAAAAGGTAAAGATTTTTACCTCTATTATTCTATATACATTATATTAATATCAACATTCCCTTTTATACCGTCAACTCGACCATTACTACACATTTGCCAAAATTTATATGATCCTTCATAATTAGTTTTACTAGTATAATGAGCTAGCCAGGTATCATAGCCAATATCAAACCAAACTTTTTCTAAGTAATTTTTACTGCTATATAGAATTCCTTGATATCCTTTTTCACTTATTTTATCTAAGAATGTTTTAGCGTTCATACTTGTACTATAAAAACTTTGATGAAATTCATTATAGAAAGACCAGCTTTCCCAGTCATATGCAATTGGTAAATCTATTTTATAATCTTTAATTTCATTTAGGACCCATTCCGCATCTTGAAGAGCTGTCTCTTTGCTATTGGCATATGAATAAAAATATATGCCAACAGGTATACCTACTTTATTGAATCCTTCGATATTTTGCTTGAATGTTGAATCTAGAAAGTACTCTCCTTTTATTCCTTTGGTACTTCCAACTCTTATGAAAACAAACTCAACTCCAGCATTCTTTACTGCTTCAAAATCAATGTCTCCTTGCCATGCTGATACATCTATACCAATCTTAGTTTTATCATTTTTATAATTGGCAATTATGTCGCTTAAATAGTTATATGTTGGTTTAGCGTTATTATTTGGCTTACTAGTTGGCTCTTTAACATTTAGAGTAAATGCTTTAGCAGTTACATTTCCAGAAGAATCGATGGCTTTATAAGTTAAATTGTAAGAACCTGCTTCTTTAGTATTGTAATTACCTATAATCTCACATTTGGGATTATCATCATAATTATCAGCACAAACAATATCTTCTAAAAGACTGCCCTCATAATCAGTTGTCACGGAATAGTTATTACCTACCCAGATAACTGGAGAAATGTCATCTACAACATTTACGATAATTTCATAAGGAATTTTAATATTCTCATCATTCATATATTCAAAATTCACTTTAAGTTCCCCTAATTTAGTTGTATCAAGATAGTAATCATCTATTATTTCACCATTAAGATACGAAATAAAGTCACTTACTTTTACTTTGCTATAGAAACTAGTTGAAAGTTTATCTTTAAGGTTAACAATAATTGTAGCGGATTCAAGAAGTTTCTCATATTCTTTACGTTCTTTATATTCTTTATATTTTGGAATTAAAATACATGATATGGTTAATGTACTTATCGTTAAACATATTATTAAGACTACTATTAAATATTTTTTCTTTATTTTCATAATTATATACCTTTTCTATTTAATACTACCTTACTTACTAGTTTGTTCAACATTTTCTTTATCAGAATCAACACTCGTTTGATTGTCATTAGTCATTCCTTCATTGTTATTTTCAGAATCTGTATTTTGTCCTTCGGTAACTGGTTTTATTTTCATAAATTCTATTGGATCGATTAAATCAACATGAGGTATCAACGAGTTTAAATCTACATAATAGTTATTAGGATTTGTTTTATCAATATATACTACTACCCATTTTGTTCCATATTTACCTAAAATATCAGATAGGTTTATAAATGTATCTTCACTATCAAATGTATATATATTGTTATCAGCTGGATTTAAATACTTCGCTCTTAGTTTATAAGGAAAGTAATTTTTATATTTTTTTCCTAAACTATTAACGAATATTTCTGTTATAGTTGCTTGAACATAAATACCTGTAAGTCTTAAGTTACGAATATTCTTTGCTTTCTTAAGATATTCTAAACTCTTTTTTAAAGTTATAACTAATAAAAGGATTCCTATGATTAATGCAGGAACTGAAATATATAGGTGCTTGTTAACGTGTTTTAAAGGATTTTTGATAGATACACGAATCATTACTTTATCATTTACAGCATAGTCATTTGTATTAGGAATTTTACTTTCATATTCTTTATTATTTACAGTATATTTAACATCAGCTGCATTACTATTAACATCTATTGAAGTAACTTTTGATGAAATATAAATTGAATTTTCCATAGAAATATAATCATATATAAAAGTATATAAGCTACCTATTATTAATAGAAGACCAATTAAAGTGACGCTATAATTAAAATATTTTCTCGTGTCTGAAACCTTGTCTTTCATAAATCATCATCCTTTTTTATTCTTTTTATACTAAGTAGTATATTATCCCTATTATTATATCATTTTCTGTGATAAATGAAATGTTAGAATTACCTGTTTCATAAATAAATATATTTTCTATAGGATTTGTATAATTTAAACCATATATATTTTTCATTGTCTCAATATTGTCTCCTATTTTTATTCCTTCGTTCGTTAATTGCTCGTCACTAGTAATAGCAATTGAATAAACTTTTTCTATATTATTATCAAAGTATGTTTCTATTTCAAAGCTATCAAATTCATATATAGAAGATGTTCCTTCAGATTGCGAGCTTTCTTCTTCTCTTACATTATTATATTGACCTAAAGTTGCTATAATATTACTGAAAAAAGTACCTAATTTTATATCAACTGAGTCATAAGTAAGATAATATTCTGATATATTAGACATACTATTAGAAGTTTTAGGATTGCAACCTGTTATAGTAATAGTTAGTAAAAATATAATGAATAGTTTTTTCATGTAATCACCTTCAGCTATATTATATAATTTAAAGAGTTTAAAGTAAACAAAGAAAAAAAGGAGAAATTACTCTCCTGAAGGTTCACCTTTACCTACTAAAACTTCTCTTGGTTTGCTACCATTTTGAGGTCCTATTATTCCTCTATCCTCTAGCAAGTCAATAATTCTAGCAGCACGATTATATCCTAATCTAAATCTTCTTTGAATTAGTGAAGCACTTATCTTACCTGTTTCAACAGCAAACTCATAAATCTCATCATATAATGGATCATCAAATGACTCTTTGTCTCCTGATACAGGATTATGCTCTTCTTCAATTGCTCTATTTAATGAGTCGTCGTATGCAGCTTGTTGTTGACCACACACATAGTTAATAACTCTTTCTATTTCATCATCTGTAATGAAACATCCTTGAATACGACGAGGATTATTTTCACCCATTGGTAAATAAAGCATATCTCCTTTTCCTAATAGTTTCTCAGCTCCAGCACAATCTAATATTGTACGTGAATCTATTTGAGAAGCAACTGCGAATGAAATACGTGATGGAATATTCGCTTTAACAACTCCTGTAATTACATCTGTACTTGGTCTTTGAGTGGCAACAATTAAATGGATACCTGCGGCACGAGCCATTTGTGTAATACGCATTATTGAGTCTTCTACTTCTTTTGAAGCTACTAACATAAGGTCTGCTAACTCATCAATAATTACAACAAGATAGTACATTTTTTCTTTATTACATGATGGATCTTTAGCTTTTTCTTTTTCAACCATTTCATTGTATGTCGCAATGTTTTTTACGCCTGTTTCGCTAAATAATTCATATCTGTCTTCCATCATAGCTACTACTCTTTGTAATGCTGTATTCGCTTTTTTAGGATCTGTTACAACAGGCCATAATAGATGTGGTACACCATTATAGTTAGATAATTCTACTTTTTTAGGGTCTACTAAGACTAATTTTACTTCTTCTGGACGATAACGCATTAAAATAGAGGCAATAAAGCTATTGATACATACTGATTTACCTGAACCTGTTGATCCACCTACCAATAAGTGTGGCATCTTTGATATGTCTGCTGTTTGTACTTTACCCATTAAGTCTTTTCCTAAAGAAACAAGAATTTTTGATTTCTCTTGATCTTTTGGGACATTACCTAAAACTTCTCTTATTTTTACAGCATTAATGCTAGGATTAGGAAGTTCAATACCAACCGTGCTTTTTCCTGGGATTGGGGCTTCAATTCTGACATCTTTAGCTGCTAATGCTAGAGCTATTTCTTTATTTATACTTAATATTCTACTTACTTTAGTTCCACTTGGTATTGCTACTTCATATTGAGTAACTGCAGGACCTACGTGAATTTCAACTACACTTCCTTTAATTTGGAAATCATTTAAAACACGTTCTAGAATAATTTTATTACTTTTTGTAAATTCATTATTTGTTTTACTATTTTTGGGAATTTCATCAAGAAGATTAATACTTGGCAAAGTATACATTCCACGTGGGGTAGCTACTGTTAAAGGCATTGTGTCTTCTATATTTTTAGTATTAATCATATTAGTTTCTTCTTTGATACTTTCTGATATAGTCACTGGTGATACAGGTTTTGGTATTGGCATCGTATTATCATGCGGAATACGTTCAACATCGTCAATCGATACTATTTCATCTCCATAATCATCAAGCTCTTCTTCATCTTCTTCACGCATCTGCTCTCTTTCTGCTCTTTTCTCATCAATTTTTTCTTTTAGATTAGTGAAGATTTCGCCAAGATTAACATCAAATAACATAACCAAAGAAAATATTGTTAAAGCAATTAGAACAATTATAGTACCAATTTTACCAAATAAGTTAGATAATACATAAGAACATCCTGCTCCTATTATACCTCCACCTATACTAATACTTCTTTGACCACTTGATAATATACTTGATGATTCACTCATTGTACCTATGCGACTTTGATAATTTGATGTTGTTGCACTTATAATGTCATTTGGCTCATAATTATTAATAAAACCGAAATGGGCTGTAACTAAAACAACTATGATTATAATATAAACACCAATTAGCTTAGAATCAAAAAAGTTTGGTAACTTTCTTTTAATTATCATAAAAAATCCCATGAACAAAAGTAAGAAAAGGATTGTAAACCACCATTCTCCTACTAAGAACATTGCAAATTGTTTAACTATTGTTCCAACAATACCAAACTTACCAAGGCCAATTAAACCTATAATTATTAAAACTATTCCAATAAGTTCAGGACTATAGTTAAATTCTTTTTTCTCTTGCTTTTTAGATGTCTTTTTCTTCTTTGCCATTTTTATCACCATACTCCATATTAATTATATCTAAAAGTGCTTATAAAATCAAAAGAAAAAAGAGTTTTTAACTCTTACCTTAACAGAAAATAAAATTACATAGTATGATAATTAATAGTATATACAAACTAATTATTAGAAGAGAATTATCTAATATTTTACTCTTTTTCTTTATAAACTTAAATATAAGCCCCTACGATGATAATTAATAATATAAATAGCACTAAGATAATAGCAGGACCTAAAGCATTGTTGTAATTATTGTTTCCACAATTATTCATAAACCATCCTCCTTTATATTTCTTTTCACTTATATTGTATGGTTATGAATTCATTTGTGTGAATGGTATTTCACTTAATTTATCTTGTATTTTAAGTTTAGGGTTGCTATAATTATAAGTATGTTAAGGAGGAAAACATGAAAAAGAAAATAATTGTGTTAGCCCTTATCGTGACATTACTATGTTCAGGGTGTGGAAGTAAAATACCTACATTATCTAATGGTGACGAAGCGGTCATAACACTAAAAGATGGTGAAATGATTAGTGTAAATGAACTTTATGAAAATCTTAAAGATGATTATGCACTACAAGTTATGGTAAATTTGGTTGATAAAAAGATATTAGAAGATAAGTATAGTGATAAAGTTGAAGAGGCTACTGAATATACTGATACTAATATGCAACAATTGGAAACATATTATGGAGATAGTTTAGAGTCAGCTATTCAACAACAAACTTCTTTTAGATCTATAGCTGGTTATAGAGAGTCTGTTTATGTTGGTTATTTACAAAATTTAGCTATTGAAGACTATGCTAAAGCCCAAATTAGTGAAAAAGAAATTAACAAATATTACAAAGATGAAATTGTTGGTGACATTAAAGTTAGTCATATTTTAATTAGTGCTAACGTAACTGATAGTATGACTGATGATGAAAAGAAAGCTGCTGAAGCTGAAGCTAAAGAAAAAGCTGAAGCAATTATCTCAGAACTTAGAAAAGCTGATAAGAAAGATTTAGAAGATAAATTTACTGAATTAGCTAAAGATCGTTCTGAAGATGAAAGTACTAAAGATAATGGTGGTTCTTTAGGATTTATTAATAAAGACACTTTAACTGATGCTTATAAAGATTTAGTTGATGCTGCATATAAATTAAAAGATGGAGAATTCTCTACAAAAGTTATTACTACTGAAGTAGGATATCATGTTATTTATAGAAGTGAAAGTAGAGAGAAAGCTGAATTAGATGATGCTTTAAAAGATACTATTACTTCTACTCTAGCTTCTGAATATTTAACTAAGAACAATGAAGCTTATATTAAAGCTTTACAAGAAATTAGAAAAGAATATGATATGGAAATCGTTGATAGTGAATTAAAGAAACAATATGCAACATTAATTCAAAATCAATTAAATGCTGCTCAACAACAAAATAATCAAAATCAATAAAATTTACTATAATAAAAAGTATTATCAATTTTCTGATAATACTTTTTTTATGTCTTCATAGCTAAAGCCTTTACTTAGTAGTTTAGCTATTAGTTTTTGTTCTAATTCATAACCACTATATTTTCTAGATAATTTATTATAATTTTTTTGATATTCTTTATTTATAATATCTGTGTTATCCTTAAACTCGTTATTTTTTATGGCTTCTTCAATCATCCATTTATAATAGCCTTTGTTTCCTAAATCATATACTAATTTTTCTTTTAACTTATTATTGCCATATGACTTATTAGTACTAATAGTTTTTGCAACTATTTTATTTAATTTTTCTAACCATATACTATCTTCTATCTTAGAAAGATGATTATTTATCTCTTCTTCGTTTAAACCTAGTTTTATAAGGTCTTTTTTTATCTTATTTGGGCCGCTTGTAGATAGATTTATTTGGTCTATAAGGTAAGCTTTAAGATATGTTTCTTCGTTTAAATATCCTTCTTTTTTTAGCCTTTCAATAGTATTGTTAATTACACTTTTTTTGTATTCTTTATTTAGATAAGTAAAGAGTTCTTTTTCTGTTCTTAATTTCCTATTTAAATATTTTAGTGCTTTATAATATGATTCTAAGGAATCGTTGTATTCTGTTATTTCTTCAAAAAGAGTTTCCGATATTTCTTTTTTGCGTAGTAGTTCATATTTTACAATAACATCATCATATAACTTTATGTTTAAATCATCTATTTTTACACTATAACGATTATCTTTTAATTTTGTATACTTTTCTATTTTCAACTTATCACCTGATTTATTTAAAAACTTACACTAAATTGTGTAAGCTTTCTTTATATTCTAAACATACTTGATCTAAATCTTTAATTAAGCCATCAATATCTTCTTTGTTTCTAGTTCTTACACCAGAGGCAAATTTATGACCTCCTCCGCCATAGTTTGCAGCTGTTTCATTGATAATTGGGCCCTTACTTCTAATATTAACTTTATATATTTCATTCTTTTCATCAAAAGTGACAAAAGTCCAGACATAAACATTTTTAATATTACTAAAATCATTAATCATATTAGATGGAGTTGATGGATCAACACCATATTGTTTTAGTATTTCTGGAGTTATGTTTATATATGCAAAACCATTTTCAGTAATTGTTAGATTTTCTGATAAATAGCCATGAAATTTAATTTCTTCATAAGGTCTTTCATAAAGATAATTATAAAGTTCGGTAAAGTTAATTTTGCTTTTATCAATAAGGTCAGCTACAAGATGAAATGTTTTACTAGTAGTGTAGCTTATTAAGAAACGATCACTATCTGAAACAACACCTAAATATAGATTTTCAGCTATTTTACGATCTAATTTCATGCCAGTATTTAATATTAATTCAATAATAAGTTGGCATGTACTTGATGATGTTTCATCAACTAAGTCACAATCACCAAATACTTCTTCTGAAGGATGATGATCTATTTTAAATATTTCGGTAAATGCTGTTCTGTCTACACCATCAATTCTAGAAGTATTAGGAACATCTAATGCAATAAGAAGTGCATCTTTTTTAAATTGTGTTTCATCAATTCTATCTAAAGTTCCATAATACTTAAATTTTGATACTGATGTTCCTACAGCATATACTTCTTTTTTAGGAAATGTTAGTTTTATTGAATCACGTAATGCTATTTGGCTAGCTATTGCATCAGGATCAGGACTAGTATGACGAGCAATAACGATTATGTCGTATTGTTTTATTTTCTTTAGTATCTTTTTTAGTTCTAGTTGTTTGATAAGCCCTCACCCTTTCTATTTTCTGATTTTTATTTTACAAATTCGTATGTATCTAGAATAATCATTAATTCTTCATTTGTTGGTACAACATATACTGGAACTGAAGAGTCATCAGTACTTATTACACCTTCTTGTTTTTCACAATAAGAAGCATATTTCATGTTTTCTTCAGCATCTATTTTGATACCTAAGCAAGCTAATTTATTTACGATTGCTTCTCTGAATTCACGAGCGTTTTCACCTAAACCTGCTGTAAATGTTATTGCATCAACTTTACCTTCAAGTTTTACATAGTATTCAGCAATATATTTAACGATTCTATCAATATAAAGGTCGTTAGCTAGGATACTTAAATGATCTCCTTCTTCCATTCCACCTTCAATATCTCTGTGATCAGCAAATCTTTTACTTACACCAAGTAATCCACTCTTTTTATTTAAAATATTAGTAATTTCTGATACATCCATGCCTGATTCTTTAGCAACATATTCGATAATTGATGGATCAATAGCACCACTACGAGTTCCCATCATCAAACCATCTAACGGAGTAAGACCCATTGTTGTATCGTATGATTTACCATCTTTAATACAGCAAATACTGCTTCCACTACCGATATGGCAGTTGATAATATTAACATCTTCTTTGCCTAGAAGTTCTTGCATTCTTTTAGTTATGTATTTATGACTTGTACCATGGAAACCATATTTTCTTACACCATAGTTTTCATACCATTCATATGGAACTGGGTAGATATAGTTTACTTCAGGCATTGATTGATGGAATGCAGTATCATATACTGCTACCATTGGAACTCCTGGTAAAGCCGATTTCATAGCTTCAATACCAGCTAAGTTGCCTGGATGATGTAAAGGTCCTAATTTTGTAAGGCTCTTAATACTTTCAATAACTTCATCATCAATTATAACTGAGTCAGCATATTTTTCTCCGCCATGTAGTACTCTGTGTCCTACAGCTTTGATTTCATCCATACTTTCAACAGCTTTGTGACGTAATAATTCATCAATTAAAACTTGAGCAGCTTCTGTATGATCTTTAATAAATTTTTCTCCTCTAATTTTTTCTCCATTGATTTTAGTATTCCAGAAACTATCTTCTGAACCTATTTTTTCAATGTACCCACTTATTATTACTTTTCTTTCTGGCATTTCAAATAATTGAAATTTCATAGATGAACTACCAGCGTTTACACATAATATTTTCATTAATTTAACACCTCAAATGTATTATACAAAAAAATGATAGTTTTTGCTATCATTTTATCATATTTCTCTTATTTTTACAGAGGTTTATTAACAGATAAATCATTTTGTATTTTAGAAAAAAAGACCAAAAAAAAATAAGTTAAAAGTTTTCAAGCTAGATTGTTTATAAATTTATATTCAAAACTAGATTGAACTTAGCTAATTACTTTCTTATTTTAGCTAAAACTTTTGTGTCTTTTCTAGATTCATTACTTTTATTATCATCATTTATATTATATAAATCTTTGACTAATTCGTATGTATCTAGAGCAATCATTAATTCTTCATTGGTTGGAATTACATATACTGGAATACTTGAATCATCACTACTTATTATACCTTCTTGTGTTGGACAATAAGAAGCACAACTCATATTTCTTTCAAAATCGATTTTTATACCTAAGCAAGCAAGTTTTTTTATAATTTTTTCTCTGAATTCACGAGCATTTTCACCTAAGCCAGCTGTAAATGTTATTGCATCTACTTGACCTTCTAATTTAACATAATATTCAGCAATATATTTAACAATACGATCTACATATAAATCATCTGCTAAAATACATAATGGATCATTTTCTTCCATGCCAACTTCTATGTCTCTATGGTCAGAGTATTTTTTACTAACACCAAGCAATCCGCTTTTTTTGTTTAGTATGTTGATGATTTCTGTTACATTCATACCTGATTCTTTAGCAACATATTCAATAATAGATGGGTCAATAGAACCACTACGAGTTCCCATCATTAAGCCATCTAATGGAGTAAGACCCATTGTTGTATCATATGATTTACCATCTTTAATACAACAGATACTACTTCCACTACCAATATGGCAATTTACAAGATTAATATCTTCTTTATCTAGAAGCTCTTGCATTCTTACTGTAATATATTTGTGACTTGTGCCATGGAAACCATATTTTCTTACACCATAGTTTTCATACCATTCGAATGGAACTGGATAGATATAGTTTACTTCAGGCATTGATTGATGGAATGCTGTATCATATACTGCTACCATTGGAACTCCTGGTAAAGAGGCACACATAGCTTCAATACCAGCTAAGTTACCTGGATGATGTAAAGGACCTAGTTTAGTTAAATCCTTAATATTTTGAATAACTTCATCATCAATTATAACTGACTTCGAATATTTTTCTCCACCATGTAGTACTCTGTGTCCTACGGCTTTGATTTCATCCATAGAACTTATTGCTCCGTGAATTAATAGTTCTTCTATTAAAACTTGTGTTGCCTCTTTGTGGTCTTTTAAATACCTTGCTCCTTGTATTTTTTTACCATCGATTTTAGTATTCCAGAAGCTGTCTTCCGATCCAATTTTTTCAATGCATCCGCTGATTATTGTTTCTCTTTCTGGCATTTCAAATAATTGAAACTTCAGAGATGAGCTACCAGCGTTTACACACAAAATTTTCATCTTCTAACACCTCCGAGTAATTATTTTACAATAAAAAAGTAGCTTTGGCTACTTTTTCTATCTGCTTTCAGAATTTTTATGTCTTTTTATATTCATATCATAATCAACTATTCGTTTTTTATTAGAATCCATATTATAACCGAACTCATTTAATAGTTCATATCTCTTCTTATCTAATGGACTCATTTTTTCTAAATCACAACTTTTATAGTGATAGTCACAACTTCTTCTACGCATTATTCTTCACCCATTAATATTATGGATAAAATAGCTTTTATTATACTAAAATAAGTATTTTTTTGTCAGGCACAAAGTTCGTTGCTCTATTAAAGATGTCAGCTTGTTTTTTTATAATTTCACTATAATATATAATACTAGAAAAATCTTTTCCATCCATTGCTAAATATTCGGCAGCTGACTTTAGGACTTTATATCTTAAACGTGAATCATATAATTCATACTCTTTTTTAAATCCTTCTTCATCATTTTCATAGAAATATTTCTTTACTAGATTATAAAATTCATCATTATCTAATAAATCCTTAAAAATAGCATTTAAAGTTTCATAAGATCTAGACATTACATTTTTTCCTTTATATTCTTTAATTTCTTTTAGAAATTCCTGTAATAAAGGAGACTTTACTGCATTTTCATCTAGTCTTAATAGGGCATTTAAAATTCTTGTTTCTAATGATGAAGTAACTAGTTCTATAAAACCGGCATCATCATCTATAAAAGCATTTGTTTCTTTATTAACAATAATATGTGAAAAACCTTGATTAATATGCACATATTCACTATCTTGAGACTCAACTGTTGCGTTAACGCCCTCTAACCCATGTGACATTTCATGAGCAATGCTTAAAACATTGTCTATTGTCTTATCTCTCATATAGATAATATTAGGTATACCACCTAAAAAATTGTGGTCTTTATCATATTTGTAATCCCAAATAGTAATTGGATTATATCTTAAAATATGTTTTTTCTCTTCTAATCTTGGAGAAATCTCTATAGCTTTTTTTTGATAATCTTCTTCACTAATGCATTCATATATGTTAATAGAATCTAATAAAATATTTAATTTACTAAATATTTCTGGGCCTAATACTAGGTAATATCCTAGTAAGGTAAATGATAGCTTTTTCGCTACCTCATAAGTGCAATTTTTTCTTCTAACATAGTCATTAACAATTGCTATTATTTCTTCATATACTTGGTTTATTATATCATAATCCATTGTATTTTCCCCCTCTTTAGTTCTTTATAATAGCACAAAAAGAAAAGAGTTTAAAGTAAATCTTCAAACTCTTCATTAGAATCATTAACACTTATTTTTATTACTTCATGATTTTTTATTGCTTCATAAATCATTGTTTCATAATCAAAAGCTTTTTCGTATTCTCTGGCTTCTTCAAAAGTTGGATTAATTACAGGATGTTCTGGAACAAATATAGTACAGCAATCTTCATATGGTAAAATGCTTGTTTCATAAGTGTTTATTTTCTTGGCTATATCTATAATTTCTAGTTTATCAAAACATGCTACTGGTCTAATTACTGGAATACGTACAGTTTCATTTATTACATTCATACTAGCTAATGTTTGACTTGCTACTTGGCCAATACTTTCACCATTTACAACTATCTTACAATTATTCATACGTGATATACGTTCAGCTATACGATACATCATTCGTCTCATTATAGTTATTAAGTATTCATGAGGACAATTTTGATAAATAGCTGTTTGAATATCAGTAAATTTAATAACATGTAATTTTATATCATTATTATATAAAGCAAGTTTACGTGCAAGTTCAATAACCTTATTTTTGGCTTCAAGACTTGTATGAGGAGGACTTTCATAATAGATACATTCTAGTTTAACTCCTCTTTTGATAGCAAGATATCCAGCTACTGGTGAATCTATCCCACCGCTTAGCATAAGAAGTCCCTTACCAGCAACACCTACTGGATAACCACCAATGCCTCTTTCACTATTAAAATAAATGTATACAGCATCCATTCTTATTTCAACATTAACAGATAACTCTGGATTATGTACATCAACATTAATTTTTTCAATATTCTTTAAAATAGTTCCACCTATTTTACGACTGAAGTCCATACTATTTATAGGAAATTTTTTATCACTTCTTTTTGTAATAACTTTAAATGTCTTAAATTCCTTATCTTTTATTAATTTTAAAACAGAATTAGCAATTTCATCAGGATCTTTTGTAGTTAATTTATATGCAATATCAAATTCATGAATACCAAAGATATTTTTTAATAAAGCTGTTACTTCATCGAAATTATTGCGATTTAAAGTAATAAACATTCTTCCTTTGTCAAATTTTATATTAACATCCATATCTTTTAAAGCAAATGATACATTGTCTTTTAATTGTTTTAAAAATAAGTTAATATTGGCTTTTTTTGTTGATAATTCACCATATTTTATCATTATTAGTTTTTCCATTTTTTCACCCCAAATAACAGAATAATTTTATCAGATAGAAAGAAAGAAGTCTATTAATTTTTAATTTATTTTTAATATCTTCTTTTAGATAAAATTTTAGTGTCTTTTCTGAATTCTCTTTTCGCTTTTTCAACGTCTATTTTATCTTGTAGATTTAAGTGATATATGGCATTTTCGAAGTCTGTAGCTAAACTCTCTCCGCGAATTCCCATTTCTCGTGGTTGGTCAAAGAAAATATCATTCTTACCTAGTTTTAATGTTTCTCTTGTGAATTCTTCACTACAAGTGGAACCATAACCATTACTCCATGATTTACGAACACACATAGTTTCTAATATTCTAAATAGAATTCTTCTTAGGAATTCAACATGACATAATGTTTTATATAAAGCACTCATATTCAGTCTTCCACCATGTTGTTTTATTTGAACAACAATATACACTAATTCGCCATCTTTTTCACATAGTTCAAAAGTATTTAAATTAACACTATATCCAGCCTGTTCTAAGGCTTTTATAATATTAGTTATTATTATTGCACGATGTAATACTTGTGTCTTCGTTGTTCCCCAATAGTAAGATAAAGATACATGTAGGGAAACAAATTTTGGTTTAGTAATCTTCTCTTCTGTTTCATAACATAAAGGACTACCTGCACAATAAGCCGGTATATTAAGGTGACCTCCAGCTACAGTTCTAACCAATTTATATTTGTGTACTTTTCCTTTAGTCGCTCTTTTTAAGTCACTTTGTAGTTTTAAAAATTCTTCGTATCCAGGATCGATATCTCCAACTAAGTCTTCTACAGCTTCTGGGTAAGGCTTTCCTGCAAAATCAGAATCATTTGTAACACTAGCTAAACGATCAAAAATATCATCGTTTGTTTTTGGATTACTTTTTAAATATTCATATAGTGTAAAAAGGTTGTTAAAACGGGCACGATATAATTTATATGTACAACCATCTACTCTGATGCTTTCTGGTTCAAATAAGTTATTTGGAAAATTTTTGTAGTTATCTTGAACTGACATCTCATCACCTTTTTTCTATTTATTATCTTCTTTCACTTTTCTTCTTAGAGCATTGTAAAATTAATTTTTTAGCAATTTCTTTTTCTGGAACTTCACTTAAATCACTGAAGTCTCTTTCTCTTATTTCACTTCTTATATCATATATACTTTTGAATTTACTCATGATAAATTTCAAATAATCATCACTTTTAGTTTGGATGAATTTTTCTGCTAATACTTGATCAATATTTTTACTATTATGTTTTATGTATTTAACAATAGCTGAGGCATCTCTAGTTGTTACAATACCAATTGGTGTATCAAGGCCTTCTTTTTCGGCATAATCATCACATACACGTCTGAAGTTTACAAATATGTTGTACCAATTTTCGTACTCACCAAATATTCTTCCTTCGACACGATTATCATACCAGAATCTTTTTGGTGTCATTCTTTGTTGAACAGATTCGTCTATTTTACCACGAGATGAGAAGGCTTGATTTTCTCCTTCACCAGATGTATTACCAGCACTTATCATACGGAAGTTTGGATTAATTGGAACCGTCATATCTTCGGCAAATGTAACATATCTTGGTCTTTCTGGTTTTTCAAGCACATCTAATAAACCTGAATATAATTCATTTAATACTACTTGAGTATCAGGATTACCATTATCGAATTCATCTAATGATAAAAGTTTACCATAAACTAAGGCAACGAAAGCTTGCGTAGCTCTAAATCTTCCTTGTGGATCATTGTAAGCCATCAAACTATATTTGTCAGTAATCTTACCATTATCGATTAGTTCAATACCTACTAAGCTAGCTGCTTGTTTCATTGTATAAGATTTACCACATCCACTTGGTCCCCATAAATAGCACCAGTCACCTTCTAGGATACAACGAATTATTTCTTCAGTCATATCATGGAATATTTCTCCATTTGCTTCTCTTCTTTTTTTCTCCTCTAAAATGCGGTTCATTCTTGTGTCAAATGGAATTCTTTCATCAAAAGCTGGGATTATAATAGATTTAGCTCCTCCTTCAGGAATAATAACACTTGGATTAGCAGGGCTCACTACTCTATCATATCCAGGAATAATGATACTTGGTGAAGTACTTTCAGCAATAATAGCAGAAGTTGTAGCTCCAGTTTGTAGAGAATTGAACTTAAGTAAAGCTTCTCTTATAGAATCATCCGCTTGAGCACTTGCAAGTAATTCTTGTAGTTGTGGTTCATTTTCAACATAACTTTTTAATTTACCAACACTTTCCTCTGTAGCAGTTTGGATTCTTAATAACTCAGAAGTTGTAGCACTTGATAATCCTTGAGCAGCTAATTTAATTTCTCTTATTTTCTTTTGAGCGTCAGCTAATACTTGATTAAATACTTGATCGCTATTTATTTTCATTGCTTCTTCTAAAGTTAACAAATAGGCATCTAGTTCTTCCATTATTTCTGTTTTAAGAGTTGTAATAAGTGTATTTATCTCTTGGATAGCATTGTCACTATGGTCTTTAAGTTCTTTTTTTCCTTGATTTAAAGTAGTTGTTATTTCTTTTTTGCCAGATGTAGTTAATGCTTTAACACGTTCTTGATATGTTGTTACACTTTTTTTCATTACCTCTAATTTTGTTATTAATCCTTGAGCTTTTTCTGCTTCTGCTGAAATGGTAGCTAGAGTTTTTTCATCTATTGGATATACTCCACATCTTTTCTTAGCTTCTATAAGCATTTTTTCACTATATTCAGTCATACTGCCTAATTCAAATCTTATGCCATTGATAAAGCTTAATAATTCATTCTTAAATATTTGAGGATTTGTACAATATGGACTTACCATTACTCCATAATTAAAAATATATCTACTTTTCTCTAATAGTTCAGCATTTTCACTTATCATATTCATTATATAAAGATAATCATATCTAGTTTGGAATAAGGCGTAGAAACTGCTATCAAATAGATTATTAGCAATTAATCCATTTGAACCGCAAAAATTATTTAAGAACATTTCCATAAGACCTTGATAATCTTGTGTATGTACGCCTTCTGGAATTAGAAGCCTAATCATTTTTATATAATTTTCAAAAGCTTCTTCTGCATCAAAGTCGTAGTTTTCATTTAATAATGTTACTATTGCTCTACTTAGGAATTCAAAAGTAAAAAAGTCGTTATTGGCTTCACCATTATTAACTCTATCTACATAATTGATTAAAAAAGTACGATCAGTATCCTTTAAATTAGAATATCTAATTGCTTTCATTAATTTTTTATAATTTTTTTCTTCTTCTGTATCGTTATTAAATAAACCCATGTTACTCACCCTTTATTAAATTTAATATTTTGTATTTATTAACTAAATCACTATTAGTTATAATGTGTTTTTTACCTAGACTTACTAGTCTCTCTTTTTTTATTCCTTTTAAACCTTCAGTACTTTTGCAAGCATGGTAATAATGTTTACCATTTAAGACACCATTATAGAACCCATTACTTACTGTGTCTGTATCAAAAGACGTCTCTAAAACATAAACTTTGCTTTCATTATCAATACATACACCTAGTAGATTTTTTCTTACTTCGTCTAGAATTACATCATTCGCACTGGATGCTTCAGTTCTACTACGTTTATATCTTTTTGAATAATATTCTTTTTTGACAAAACCATTCTCAAATATGCCGATATACATATTACATATTTCAATAATTTTTTCTACAATACTAATATCTATAATATTTGTATTAATACCATATAGTGCTCCCCATGGCAATCTAAACCAAGTCAGACTAGTAGGTTCATCAATATCTGCTAAGTTTTGCAGTTCGTTTTCATCTACTTTAGCTAAATCTTCATTTTTATAGCTTATTGTTAGGCCATTTTTTGTAACGTCGTGTATTTCTTTTACAACTCCATTAGTTATGACATATCTAGATTCTGAAATTAGTCCATACTCTTCTAAATCTATGTTGACTTGTATGCTGTCTTTTAAAAATTGAACTTTTACTGTTATTGGTTTAAAGTTAATTATTCCACCTACATAAAATATAAAACTATTATTATCGGTCTTATCAAAACTAAAAGGGAATGTACGATCTACTCCATCAATAGTTCCTGTTATGGCATAATTTGTTCTGTAACCAGTTATTTCTTCATTATCAAATACTATCACTTTGTTCGTAAAGCTAAATAGTCTCATTATGTGATATTTAACAATATCAATAAGTGATTTAACTTCATCTATTTGGAAAGTAAGACTTGTATCAAAAGAATCTTTATTTTGGTAAAAACTATATACTTCATTAATACTCTCAAGTTTTCCACTATCTAAAATCCTTTTTGTTTTTTCATCAATATCTATTCCTTTATTAGTTCTAAATGGATTTGATAAAGCGTCTTCTAAGATATTATCTTTTTCGTCACTATAAACTTGGAAAACTTTTTTTACATAAGTATCGAAGTGTTTATCTTTAGCACATAAGTTAAGTGATTTACCACCATCATATGTTATCAATATTGCAGGAACAATCATGTCTTGTCCACTGCTCATTGATACCATTTCCCATATTTTAATCGTTTCTAAATTTCTAATGTTATAGATATCAACCAAATCTGGTTCCATTCCGTAAAATTGCATAATTATGCACCCCATTTGTAATTATTTACTATACATTATTTAGAGGAAATAGTCAATTTGTCTTTATGATAATTTCCTTCAAAAAAAGACAAATAAGTTTGATATTAAACTTATTTGTCTAAATAATATTTTGTGTTTTTTTTAACTTAAATAAGTAATGTGGAATATATAACGAATTTAGTAGTAAAGTATTTGTAGTTTGATAGTTTTATTTCATGTTTATATATTCCACGTTTACTTAAATTGATTAAATAACTTTTCTTTTTTTATTAACAGATAGATAAAATAGTATCAGTACAAATACAATAGTTAAACTTATTAGAAGTATTTTGATGTACTCACTTTGACTATCTCCTGTATCAGGATTTATTGGTACAACTAGGTCGTTATATTCTGCAACAAATTCCCAATCTACATAAGAATACTCATCATTCTCTGTTACATCGTATTCTTCGATTAACTTTGTATTTACGACTATCTCGCCATTCATTTTTGATTTGTATTCACCTATATAAATCGTGTTTGTTAAATCTAAATTATCATGGCTGTAATCTAATCCATCCGCAAATCCACTATATAGAAGTTCACCATTCATTGTTATTTCCATCTTTATATTCTTTAGTAAATCTGCAGCAAGTTCACTTTGTTCTCTATTCTTAACTCTCATGTATAATTTGTAATCATAGTTGCTATCATTTTCAATAGTTAATCGATCTTCATATGATGAACCAGGTACCATATCTACATGTTTCATAAAGTATTCGTCGTCATACTTAGAGCTATCATAGTATAATCTATCTCCACTACCTGTGAAGTATAGTTTATTTTCTCTAGCGTTTACTAGAGTAAAACTAAATAGCATAAGTACTAGTAATAAAGACTTTAATATTTTTTTCATAGTAAACCTCCTTTATTAGAATTTTTTTATTTTATTAAGCAGCTGGAGCTATTTCTACTTCAGTTTCCCAAGCTTCTGCATATTTGTCATATTGAACAGTTTCTACTTTAA
>CASPWD010000009.1 GCA_949425635.1 uncultured Bacilli bacterium
ACCCTCTACTTATAATTATTATCTATCAAACCTCGATTTCCTTTATTTTTTTAAAGAAATTATAAAAAACATAGATTTTTTCAAATGTTCTACTCTAAAAATAAATAAAATCATTTTTATTATACATTAGCAAATAATAATATGTCTTAATAGCAATTTAAGATATAAATCACCTAAGTATTAAAAAATAAAATACTTAAAAAGTTATTTTTTTGATATAATTTTTATAAGAATTAAAATTGGAGGGAATATTATGTGGGAAAATGGAGATAAAGAATTATTAAAAAAAGTAAATGGTGTATATAAAAATAGTGTAAATGGTGGTATTAAAATTGGGATATTCGTAGGAATTATCACTATGGTAATTATTATTCTTCTTTTATTTATTTTTGTAAAAGATAAAGATATAATTAAAACAATAATAGCTATTGGTTTTTGTTATTTTCTTTGTGTTGGATTTATAGGAAGCATTTCATCAAAAAAATTTATAGAAGTTCGTTATCAAAAAGTTGTTATTACATCATTAATTACCCCTGATGAATATAACATCTATAGATATTCTTTTAAAGATGAAGAAGGTAATATTAAAGAAGCTGAAGCACTTATTAATAATAAAGAATGTGAAGGTAAATTAGGTTATTTAATGGAATGTAAAACAAAGAAAAAAAGCTATACGTATATAGCTTT
Organism: uncultured Bacilli bacterium; assembly: GCA_949425635.1. GTDB lineage: Bacteria > Bacillota_I > Bacilli_A > RF39 > UBA660 > Coprovivens. The sequence goes on from CASPWD010000009.1 coordinate 688, forward strand.
AGAAGAGGATTTATTTTAAATAACATAAGGTCAGGAAGAAGCTGGTCTTTTTTTATGTATTAAAACTATCTGTATATTTGTTTATCTCTAATAAAATTTAATTTATATCCTATTTAATGAATTAATCTTGGCTCTGGAGCTAAATTGATCTTTTTTATCTGTCTGTTTTTTAGAAAAAAAGACTAACAAGAAAATGTTAGTCCTATTCCTATTATTTTTTTAAATGTTGCATAGCTATTTTATAAAGTTTTTCCATTGCTTCGTTGTTTTTATTTTTAGCCATATTCTTTTTCATATCTTCGATTATTTGAGGATTATCTGAAATTTCCTTCATATATTTATTAAACATAAACGATGTTCTAAAGCGACGACCATAGCCATTTTTAACGAAATATTTATAATTAGCTACTTCTTGACCACCACTACAATTAATCATAATAATTGGTTTTTTAAAGTATAAACTTTCTGTTGATTGTGCTCCACCTGGTTTTGATACAACAAAGTCACACATTTGTAATAATTCTGGGACATTATTAACATATCCTAAAGTCTTAATGTTCTTAACTCCGTATTGTGAAATCCATGAATCTACTTTGGCCTTAGACTCTTGGTTTTTACCAGCAACATAAATAAAATCAATGTTTAAATTACTCTTAATAATTTTTCGAATATATGGAAGTGATAGTGTTCCACCATTCCCTCCACCTCCAAAGAATAGACATATTGGCCTTACACCATCAAACCCATATTTTTTTATTGCTTTATCAACGTCGAAATTACTACTAGTTATTGGATTTATTGGAATACCAATTGGTTTGATTTTTTTTCTGTCAACACCTTTTTTTACTAGATATGCTACTTCATCTTTATCGCCGACTACTATGGCTTGCTCTCTTTTATAGCCACGAAGCCATAAAGCATGTGCTTCGTAGTCTGTTACAACTGTAATAAGTTTTGAATGAGTTATTCCTTTTTTATTATAATAATCGATTAAACTACTACCAAAGAAATGAGTAGAAATTGTCATATCTGGATTAAAATCTGTAATAACTTGTTTCATTCTTTTATTTTTAAATAAACTCATACTTGTTTTATTAGCTATTGATGCGCTAATCTTTGTATCAAATAAACTATATATAAATGACCAACCTGCTGGAAACTTAAGTAAAAAAAAGTCTGTTACTTTTTGACTAATATTTCCAAGAATTGGTGTTGAATATTTTAATAAGTCGATAGCTAAAATTTCTAATTCTGGATCTTGCTCTTTAAAATATGATGCTATATACTCTGCTACTGCACGATGTCCATTTCCATACATTGCATAAGTTAATAAAATTCTTTTTTTCATATAATACCAACCTCTTATGTTGATTATACACTAAAATTTTAAAATTTAAAACCAAAAAAAATATCAGATTTCTGATATTAGTTTGAAAATACAACTGGAGTGGACGAAGTATTAATACTTTCCATTCTAGCATTTAAAGCTATTACTCCAAGAATTATAACTAAATATAGAATTATAACTCCTACTGCATTTCTTGCCATTTCATTTTTTAACATATTACCACTCCTCTTCCTTTTACCACACTTATTATATATCGTATATTTGTTCGTGTCAATGCTTTTTCTAAAACATTTGTTGCTAATACAATTGTTTGACATAAAATATAGAATATGCTATTATTAATGTGGAGGTAAGCGAAAAATGGATAAGAATATTACAAAAAGACAAGAAGATGTTTTAGATTATATTAAAAAATATGTTGTTGAACATGGTTTCCCACCATCAACAAGAGAAATCGGGGCTGCTCTTGGATTGTCATCACCTGCTACAGTACATACTCATTTAAAAAAATTGGAAGATGCTGGATGTATTAGGAAGACAAATTCTAAATTTAGAACTATTGAGATTGTTGGAGAGAATGAATATGCTAAAAAGGATGAGGAAATAGTTAAAGTTCCCCTACTTGGTAAAGTTGCTTGCGGAAATCCGATTGAAGCTATTGAGAATCCTGATGATTGGTTTACTCTACCAGCTAGTTTGATTCCTACTCGTGAAACTATTTTTACTTTACAAGCTAGTGGTGAGTCTATGATTAATGTAGGTATTTATGATGGAGATATAGTTATTGTTCAAAAGCAAAAAGTTGCTCGTAATGGAGATATTGTTGTAGCAATGACTGATGATGGTGAAGTTACATTAAAAACTTTTTATAAAGAAAAAGACTATATTAGGTTACAACCTGAAAATGATACAATGAGTCCTATTATTTTAGAAAATTGTGTTATCTTAGGTAAAGCTATTGGATTATATAGAAGTTTATAAGGAAGAAGGTATAAAAAAACTTAATCGATCGAGATTAAGTTTTTTTATTTTAAAAATAACATAACAATTAATGCTGTCATAAATATAGCTAGACATATAAAGCCATTTATTTTTTCATATGATTTTGAACGTCCATCTATTCCAAGAGCCATGGTAGTTAAGATTCCACCAATTAGTCCACCTATATGTGCTAGATTATCAATGCCTGGAAAGATAAAACCTATACCTAAGTTCAAGATAATGATTGGAATAATTTGATTTCTTAGAGCACTTCCTAAATATGTACGATAATGATAACCAAAATATAGTAAAGCTCCAGAAAGACCAAATATTGCGCCAGATGCTCCTACAGCTACTGTATTGGCTGGTAAAGCAATAGCAGATAACAATCCTCCACAAATTCCACTTACTATATAGATAATTAAGAATTTAAAACGTCCTACAAATGTTTCTATTTGAGTACCTAATATATATAGTGAATACATATTAACTAGTAGATGAGCCAATGATACATGTAAGAACATATGAGTTATAAGACGCCATACTTCACCTAGTTGTAAATATATTTTACTATTAGCTCCTAAGAATGCTAAAGTATTTGGATTCACCTCATTTAGAGCTCCTAAACCGTCAAAGTAACAAGTTACTGCAAACATAATGGCACATAAGACAATAATTATATTTGTAAAAATAATTTTCTTTGGTTTAAATGTTCGCTCATATACTTTGTTTTCTTTTTCTGTTTTTTCGTTAATATCTTTAGTTACATTAATAATTAAGTCTATACCTGTTGTGTCCTTTAATAATTTTTCATTAATATTAGGAAATGCTTCTAAAATTTCTTCTTTTTTAATATCTGAAGCATCTTCTTCTAAAGCAACAGGAACAATATTATTCGTACCCTCTAGCTCCAAATCCTCATTCACATCTAGTAAAATATTTAGAATATTTACTTTAAATGATAATGTTTTCTTTTTTATTTGTTTGACAATACTTTCTATTTTAAAATAATCATAGTTTAATTGTTCTTTGTTAAAGATATTGTTTGAGTTAATTCTAATAATACGATATGGCCCATTTTGATTTTCTAACCATATTTCATCTTTAACACCATTAACAACTATTGGATTATAATTTTCTTCAGTTACAAAATAATGAACTAATTTCATTATAATTTCGTCTTTTTTATTCATAACGACTGTACTCATAATTATTCCTCCTTTATCATTGTATAATAAATTAATTGAACTTTCAAAGAATAATAACTTTTTTAATAATTTTTTATATTTATTATGACTTATTTAACTCATACTTTTATTTATTCCTACATAGACTTTATTATAAAGTATAAATTATTTAAGAGGTGAAAAATGTTCTATTTACTTATTATTTACTTATTTGTTTTATGTTTATTAACTTTTTTATTTTGTCATATTATTTATGAACGAAAAATGAAAAACGATTTATTCTTTTTTGTAATATCTAATTTCATTCTATCCTTTTCTTTTTTAATATTTTTATTTTATTATAATGATTATCTTTTTAGTTTAGTTAATGTTTTCTTTTTACTTTTAAATACAATTTTTCTGAGCTATGAAATAAGAATGACTTATGATAAATATAAGATCCTTTCACTTCCCTATTTAATTTATATTGTATTTATTTTTTATCTTATTGTAGATCTTTATCTAATGAATCTATAAAATTTTGAAAATATTCAGGGAGAGGTGCTTCAAAATGCATCTCTTTTTTTGTTATCGGATGAATAAAATCCATTTTATAAGAATGTAAGAATTGTCCAAATTCTGTAGCTTTTTTTGTGTTGTATACTGGATCATTATATATTGGATATCCAATATAATTCATGTGTACTCTTATTTGGTGAGTACGCCCTGTTTTTAGAATACAACTTACTAAAGTATAACCATTGTATTTTTTTAGTACTTTCATATTAGTGATGGCTTCTTTTGAATTATCGGCTGTTACTGTCATACGTTTACGATCTTTAGGATCACGGCCAATTGGAGCATCAATAGTTGCAGAATCGTGAGGGAAATTTCCACATATAAGAGCAATATATTCTCTTCTTATATTTTCGTGATTTTTAAAGTATTCTGTTAAAATAGCATGAGCTTTATTATTTTTAGCTACTAGAAGAAGACCTGATGTATCTTTATCAATACGATGAACAATTCCTGGACGCTCTTCCCCATTTATATCACTTAAATTATTTGTATAATGCATAAGACCATTTACTAAAGTATTGTCATAATTTCCACTTCCTGGATGAACAACTAAGCCGCTTGGCTTATTAATTACCATAATGTCATCATCTTCATAAATAATATCGATGTCCATCGCAACTGGAACAATATCGCTTTCTTCTTTAAATCCGTCTAGAATTTCGATTTCATCGTCAAGTTTCACTTTGTAAGAAGCTTTTTCTTGTGAGCCATTTACTTTAATAAAACCGGCATCTAACATTTTCATGATTGTAGAACGAGAATGTTCCGTATTATTTGCTAGATACTTGTCTAGTCTTTCTTGATTTTCTACTACTTTGATTTTCATTTACATCTTCTCCTTTAAAAACGGCATATATAAGTAATATAATACCAAATACAATAGCAATATCAGCTACATTGAATACTGGGTAGTCATATTTAAAAAGATAAAAGTCTAAGAAGTCAGTAACATATCCTGAACTAATACGATCTATTAAATTACCTGCAAGACCACCACAAAGCAAGCCAAAAGCAATATTATTACGAGTATTTTTTTTGAAACAATAAATAAAATGATATATTAAAATGATAGCAATAATTGTTCCAATAACAATGATGGAACTATGGTTACTAAATATTCCCCAAGCTGCTCCTTCATTACGACATAAAGTTAAATAAAAAAAGTTAGGAATTACCTGAATACTTTTATTTAATTCTAAAAATAAGGTTGCACACACTTTAGTAAGTTGGTCAATAGCTAGAGTAATAATACCAAATAATAATATTTTTCTATTCACTTTTACACCTCTTTTGTAAACGCCTTGCGTTATTATATCATATATTAACTAAAATTACATCATCTCCTATTTTAGTGATATTTTCAAAAGATATTTTAGTATCACTAAGAGATGCCATGAATTTCTTAAAAGATTTTTTCTCCTCAACAATAAGAAAAAGAATGTCTCCTTGTGGACTTATTTCGGCATCGACGATACGACCTACTTTACGACCATTCTTGGTACTTATGATATCTTTTTCTTGAAGATCTGATAAATACATATAATCACCTTCTTAATTATATGCTGAATAATTGCTTTATAAACTATAGCTTATATAAGGAAAGTATTTTTATTCAATAGGACAATTTTCTATATTTTCTTTAGTTTGTGTATAATTAATATTGAATTTTGTTTTACTTGTTATATCTTTTGGTACTAATATTTCATATACTCTATTTTTTATGGAAGATAAGTAACAAAGACAATTATTGGTTGTAAAATTAAAAGTTACTTGGTCCTCTACTTTAGAAAAGTTATTATATTGGAAATCATCTTGACAAGCTGTTTCAGCTATAATTACATATACATAATTATTTTCTTCAAAATCTTCAGCAGTTAATTCGTTAGTTCTAATAATTTTATACTCATTAATTATTGTTTGATATTCATTATAATTGGATACAAGAATTATTTTGCCACTTTGATAACTAGGAAAAGAATTTAAATTGGTATCATATTTTGTATTCTTAGTTTGAAAGTATTCAAAATTGGTTTCTTTTATGGTTGGCATTGAAGTAAAATTGAAATTACAAAATATTATAGAAAGACATATAATAAAGATGGTTAATACAATTGCTATTTTTACTAAAAGATGAGTACTTATTTTATTTAGCATAAATTCACCTATTCCTTTAAATTTTCTTCAGTTAATTCTTGAATATCTACTAGAACTTCTTCAGCATTAGTTAAATCGTTTGAACATAAAAAGTCACTAGCACTTAGTATCTTAGACATAAGTTCATCTTGTTTCATTAATTCTTGTTCTTTTTTATTTTGATTATTATTATCGTAAGTTGGAGAAAATGAAAAACTATTTGTGTGGTCCATGCATTTCACCTCCAGTTAAACTCATTAAATCCTTATATATAGCTGTAGACTTAATACTTGAATTTTTTTCAATCGTTCTTTTTAAGGAAGCTAATTGATCATCTATATAACTTATATGCATACCAAAGCCACGTTTGTTCACTTCATTAACATCATAATCAATTAGACTATTTATTAATACTTTATGGCTATTTAAGTAATTCAATAAATAAGATATTCTACTAACTCTGTCGCGATTAATATGTTCAAATTCCGCAAGATTGTTATTATTTAGAATACTCATACTTCTTTTCATTAAAACCATTTCATTGGTGAGAATAGATACTAAGCGAGCAAAGATATCGAATTGTTGCTCTAAAGGAAGGCTATTAACATTTATAGTGTTTAGAATACCATTTTTTATATCACTAACAAAGTAATCATAAAATATTTTATCTATATCAATTTTTTTAGTACTTCTTGATAGATTTTTATTATTAATAACTAGTTCCATAAAAGTTTTACGAGTTCCGTTACTATTATAGATATATGTCAAAATTGGCTTTTCTCCTAGAATGTCTGGGTGTTTTCTTATTATATCATCCATCATTTTAACATTATAATATTCTTTAGGCATTCTCTTAACAGTATCTCTTTTATTAGCTAAGGCGTCTTGATAGAATACACTTATATTTTCACTTATAATATTATTAATTTCTTGCTTACGATTTGGGGCATACTTTGTAAGTAATTTTTCAACTATTCGCCAACCATAAAGATTCGCATCTCTTTCAATTTCATTGTGACGATAATTAACATTGTATTCATTAAAGCTCTCTTTACTTAAATAAGTACGAAATATATTTGTTCTAATATATTCATATGATTCATATGATAAATCATTTATTGAAGCTCTATATGCTTGAGAACTATGCCTAGCTTCATGACAAATAGTTTGCATAAATTTAGCAATGCTTGGAATACCAGGAATTGGTGAAACGTTACGATTTACTAAATCTTTGTTGACTGAGATTGCCCCTGTATTACCATAAGATGTTCCATAGTTTCTAGATGAGTAACTTTGGCCATCTAAACTTGTATTAGTTAAATAAATTTCGACTGGTGGAATATGGAGATCACGTCTTGCTAGCTCGGCAGTATATTTTAAAATAAATTCTTTGGCAAGAAGACTATTTAGATTAGGAGTATTTAAAAGGATGGAATACATGGTATCTAAAACTCCTATCATTTTTTGATCTTCTGTTCTGATGTTTTTACTTAAAAATTTTAATAAAATATTTTTTTCGTCTTGGGTAGTCGATTGATTATTTATTATTTTATTATAAATTTCACGACATTTTTTAGAAGTTGATTTTTTATATTCTGAGATTTCGCGAAGTTGTTCTGGTGTAAACAATACTATAGCTATTTCTTGTTGAAATAATAATGACTCAAAAACTATTTCTGGCATTTGCTTAAATGTAGAAAAAAGATAATCGCGATATTTGGCAACTAATTTCTGATTTAAAGACGAAGGATTTTTTAATAAAGTATGAGCAAGGAAGTTATCAAAAGCATCAAAAAGGACTAAGTCTTCGCACTTTGTTACAAAAGATGGATTATTACGATTTATTTTGGAATTTAAATATTCATTATAGCTCGCATTTCTTAATATATCTTGGCAATTTTGATTGTCAATCATATCCATTAGTCTTTGATTAAATACCATAATACCACTCTATTCTTTTAATATTATACCATGGTTATTTTAGTCAGTCACTAATCTATTATTATTCTTGTCTTTATTTAACTAACCTTTTCATATTTTCGAGGGCTGTTTTTTCAATACGTGATACCTGAGCTTGCGATATATTCAATTCATGACTTAGTTCTGTTTGTGTTTTACCTACAATATATCTATTATAAATAACATCATATTCACGAGCTTTTAAATTGTCCATCGCTTTACGAAGAGATATTAAAGTTTCTTTATCGTACTCTTCTTTTTTATTGGCAATTTGGTCTAGTAAATAGATTGTATCACCGCCATCATTATATATCGGCTGATAAATACTTACAGGTTCTTTTAAGGAAGTTAAGGCATATGAAATAAAGTATTCTTCTATCCCTAGTTTAGAGGCAACCTCAGCATTAGTTGGTTCAACACCATTGGCATTGTAATATTTTTCCTTATACGCTAATATTTTATAAGCTATATCTTTAGTTCCTCTACTTACTCTAATTGGTGTTGCATCACGATAAGCACGCAATATTTCTCCTTTAATTAAGAATACAGCGTATGTACTAAAGCAAACATTTAGAGATAAGTCGAAATTATCTATTGCTTTTATTAAACCAATACATCCTATTTGAAACATATCATTAATATTATCTTCTGTTGTTTTAAACCTTTTTAAAATACTAAGGACTAATTTTAGGTTTCCCTCTACTAGAAGGTCTTTTGCATAGGTATCGCCATTTTGATATCTTTTAAATAATTCAATCATTTCTTCATTCGTATATGTTTTTAATTCACTTGTATTAATTCCAGGTATTGAGACTTTTTTGTTATACATAAATAGCTCCTTTCAATACATATTAAGGAGTTTTTAAAAAATTTTTATTCATTTATTTTGGCATTTGCTTTACTTTCTCTATACTTGATTTGTTGAAAACTTCATAAAAAAGACTATAATTGATTATATGACATTTGATTTAGGAGAAATTATATATGGAAATAAGTAACATCAAGAATCCTAATTTTTTAAAAAAGCTTGATAAACAAGAGTTAGAAGATTTATGTGAAGAAATTAGGACTTTTATTATTGATAATGTATCAGAAACTGGAGGACATTTAGCTAGTAATTTGGGTGCTGTTGAGTTAACTGTAGCTTTGCATTATGTTTTTAATTCACCTTACGATAAATTTATTTTTGATGTAGGTCATCAGTCTTATACACATAAGATACTTACGGGTCGTGCTAGTGAATTTGGAACATTAAGACAGCTTGGTGGTATTTCTGGTTATCAAAAAAGATGCGAAAGCGAACATGATCCATTTGAAGCTGGACATACTTCTACTTCTATTGCTGCTGCGTTAGGATTTGCATATGCAAGAGACCTTAATAAAGAAAAGTATGATTGTTTAGCAATTATTGGTGATGGTTCATTAACTGGAGGATTAGCTTTTGAAGCTTTAAATAATATAGAAAACTTAAAATCTAAAGTAATTATTATTTTAAACGATAATGAAATGTCTATTTCTAGGAATGTTGGTGGACTAAGTAAGTTCTTAAAAGGAATTAGAATGAGCTCTTCTTATGATTTGGCTAAAAAAAGTTATAAAGAAATTTTAAGTTTAACAAAGATTGGGACTAAAATTTATAATACTAGTTCTAAAGCTAAAGATGAGTTTAAGAAAAAAATAAATAGTAATATATTTACTAATTTAGATATTGATTATTTAGGGCCAATAGATGGTCATAATATTGATGAACTAATTAAGGCTTTTGGTAAAGCAAGGGATTCTAAAAATTCGATATTAGTTCATGTTATTACAAAGAAAGGTAAAGGATACTTGCCTGCTGAAGAAAATAGTAGTACTTGGCATGGTGTTGGACATTTTGATAAAGTAAATGGAACTTTACCTAAAAGCAATAAGCCTAGTATAAGCGAAATTGTGAGTAATACAGTTCATGAATTTATGGAAAAAGATGAAGATATTGTTACAATAACACCCGCGATGATTGGTGGAAGTAAGTTAGAAAAAATATTTGCGGATTTTCCAAATAGAAGTATTGATACAGGTATTACAGAATCTTTTGCAACAACACTAGCTTGTGCAATTTCCTTAAATAACAAGAAAGTATTCTTACCTATTTACTCTTCTTTTTTACAAAGAGCTTACGATAATATAAATCATGATATTGCTAGAATGAATGCACACGTTGTTATCGGAATAGATAGAGCTGGGATTGTTGGTGAAGATGGAGATACACATCATGGAATATTTGATATCAGTTTTTTAAATAGTATTCCTAACCTAGTTATTGCAATGGGTAAAGATAATGAAGAAATTAGGAATTTATTGTATACAGGATTTTATAAGCAAGATAGACCTTTCTGTATAAGATATGAAAGAGCTTCAATGGAATTTAGTAAGACTCCTTTTAGAGAGATTAAAGTTGGAACTTGGGAATATTTACAAAAAATTGAAGATTGCAAGAATACTATTGTTAGCTATGGAACGGATGTTACTAAAATCTATGAAGAATTTAAAGATAAAAATGTTAACATCGTTAATGCAAGATATATTAAGCCAATTGATAAAAATATATTAAAAGAACTGATTGCAACTAATCAAAAAATCTATGTATATGAAACAAATATTAAGACGAATGGTTTAGGTACTAATATTTTAGAGTATTTCAATTACAAAGAAGCTCCTAATAAAGTCAAACTTACTGGAATAGATAATTCCTATGTTAAACATGGGAATGTTGAATTGTTAAAAAAGCAAATTAAGTTAGATATTGATTTTATTAAGGACGATATAATTGAGTACTTTAATTTAGAAAAGTAATTTTTAAAAAAAGATTATACATTTGATTTTTAGTCAAATGGCTTTCAAGTTTTTATTCTGATTATTTTTAATCAGAATTTTTTATTGTATAAAGCATTAAATGAATAAAATAATATCTGAAGAATTAGTAGTATGACTTTTTTTAATTAGAAATCTGAATTACTTATAATCGTACTTTATAGATTTGTCTATTTTTGGATGCTGTTATAATTTTAAATTATATTTGTATAACTATTCGATATACATGCAAAAAGAAGAATAGCTTGGCTATTCTCCTTGTAATATTTATTCTACAGTAACACTTTTAGCAAGATTTCTTGGTTTATCAATGTCACAACCATTTAGTTTAGCTACATAATAAGCTATAAGTTGGCATTTAACCATTACTAGAACACTTCCTACTAAATCATGTAATTTAGGAATCATTATTACTTTAGTATATAAGTCTTTATCTAGAACTTCTTCATTTGTTATGATGTAGCTCTTAGCTCCACGAGCACATACTTCTTTTACATTGCTTAAAGTTTTTAGTCTTATATCATCATCAGTAATTATACTTATAACTGGTGTTCCTTCTTCTATTAAGCTTATTGTACCATGCTTTAACTCTCCAGCGGCATAAGCCTCACTATGTAAATAACTTACTTCTTTTAATTTTAAAGAGGCTTCCATCGATAATGCATAATCAACTTTTCTTCCAAGATAGAAAACGTCTTTATTTTGGTAGATAGAATTTGCTATCTCTTCTGTATCTTTCGTGTCACTTAGTATTTCTTCAATTAATGCATCTATGTTTTCGTATTCTTCAACAATACTTTCGTCTAAGACATTATTTTTTAAGCCAAGATATAACGCTATTAGAGATAACATCATTAGTTGACATATATAAGCTTTCGTTGTAGCTACAGCTACTTCGACACCTGCTTTTATATAGAGAACTCGATCTGCTTCACGAGCTATTGAAGAACCGACTACATTAACAATTGCTAATGTATCTATTCCCTCTTCTTTGGCTTGTCTTAATACAGCTAGAGTATCTGCTGTTTCGCCACTTTGGCTAATTAATATTATTAAATTATTTTTACTATAAACATGCTCTGTATAACGGTATTCTGAAGCTATATCAACGTTAACACGTTTTTTGCCATATTTAGTAATCAGACTCTTTCCTACTAAGCCAACATGATATGCACTACCACATCCTACGATGTCTATTTCGTCATATTTTTCTAAGCCACTCATTTTTTCATTCAAGTTATCTAAATTATAAATATATTCTTTTATAGTATCCATAATTACTTTAGGTTGTTCATATATTTCTTTTAGCATAAAATGTTCATAGCCATTTTTCATTGCAGCTTCTTGGCTGCCTTCAAATGTTAATAAATTTTTAGTAGAAACATTTCCGTCTCGATCATAGATAACTATATCATCTTTCGTTAATTCCGCAAATTCGTCATTTAAAATCAAATAATACATATTAGTATATTCTAATATTGCTGGGACATCACTAGCTATAAAGTTGCCATCTTCAGATACGCCAATAATAAGAGGACTATCTTTGCGTATAGCATATATTTTGTCTTCGCCTTCGACTAGGATTCCTAAGGCATAGCTTCCTACTAAAGTATCTTTTAATTTTACTAAGACTTTTAACATGTCTTTTTCTTCGCTATAAAGTTTATCAATTAAAGCTGCTACTACTTCGCTATCTGTTTCACTAACAAATTTATATTCTTTTAATTCAGCTTTTAATGATTCATAATTTTCAACAATACCATTATGAACTAAAGTTATTTTACCAACATGATGAGGGTGACTATTTACTTTACATGGTTTTCCATGAGTAGCCCACCTAGTATGACCGATTCCTGTATAACTATCTTCATTTAATTTAATACTTTCCTTTAGATTAGCAATTCTTCCTTGCTCTTTTTTTATTTCAATTTCTCCGTTAATGATATAAGCAATACCTGCACTATCATAACCTCTATATTCAAGTGATTCTAAACCACTTATTATTTTAGGTATACATTTGTCTTTTCCTGTATATCCAACTATTCCACACATAAAAATTTCCTCCATACTAAAAAATATGGAAGAATATTCTTTGTTATAATGTTGATTTTACTTTTTGAAATATTCTTAACGACTCCATTAAACCGTAGTAATATCCGCCGAATCTTTCGATAATCACTAAACCTCGTCATCCTTGTAGGACCTGGCGCTAACTTATTATTTACTCTCCTTTTATATAATAAGCTTTATTATATTATATGGGTTCTTTATATAAAAAGTCAAAAAAAATACTCTACCTTACGTAAAGGCGAGTAAAATATTTATTTATTGGATAGAATGTTTACAAATTCTTTTGATGAACTTGTTAAAGTTGCTTCATTATAAATTACATTTATTATTTCTTTTGGTAGTTCACAATCGAGATTTATTTTAGATAGATTATTTGCTTCTGCTACTTTTACAGGCATATAACCAATCCCTATTCCATCTTTTACATATGCAACCATAGTTTCTATTTCATCAACTTCCATTATTGGATTGCTTATAATTCCTCTAATTGTCATTTTTTCATCTAAAATTTTTCTTTGTTTATTTTTCTTAGAAGGCAATAAAACATTATTTTTCATCAAATCATCAAGGTTCGTTATTTTTAATTCTCCTAGAACTTCTTTATTATAAGTAAAGCAGTATTCTTCAGTTGTAAATTCAAATACTTTTAAGTCCTTATTCGTTTTATTATCACCAGGCATGATAAGTAAATCTAGAGAATGTTGGTTAAATAATTCATACAATGTTGATTCATCATTATTTACAAATTTTACAACAATATTTGGATGATCTAACATAAAACGCTTTATATATTCATTTAGATAATAAATGCTAATATACGTCGGTGTTCCAATCGTAATTGTTCCTTTCGTAAGTTCCTTACCCTCTTGAAGTTCTCTTTCTCCTAGCATTAAATAGTTATATGCTTTTTCTACATAAACTAATAAGTCTTTGGCTTCTGGAGTCAATTCAATACCCCTATTTGTACGATAGAAAAGTAATGTATTTAGTTCATATTCTAAATTTTGAATATGCTTTGAAATTGCTGGTTGTGATATATGAAGAGTTCTTGAAGACTCAGAAAAGCTTTTAGTTTTTGCAACAGTGTAAAAAACTCTATATAAATTTAAATTTAAGTTATTACATGGTAGTGCCATAAAAAGCCCTCCTTTTAATGACATTTATTATATACTTTTTAATTCTTTTGTCAATACTAGTTATAACTAAAAATAACTATTCTATAATAAATTGTTATAGTAAAGAGAGCTTTTTCTTCTAGAAGAAAAAAAGATACTACTAGTTAGTATCTTTATGTATTTTATTGTATCATAGATTCTAAAGATTTTCATCCAACCATCTTTTTAAGTTTTCTTCGTTCATAGCACCTCTAACATCGGCTACTACAATGCCATCTCTGATTACAAAAATTGTTGGTGTTGATTTGAAAGCATAGTATGTTCTAAATCTTGTTACATCATCTTTAGACATACTCGTAATATTAAGACGATAGATAGTCTTTCCTAAATCATTGAATACTTCATCAATTACTGGTTCAAAAGTTATACAACTATAACATGTAGTACTAGCTACTAAAACTATCATGTCTTCTTTATTTAAGGCTTTCTTTTCAAAATCTGATAAAGTTATTGTTTCGATATTTTCATATTTAATATCTTTTATCAAATCGGAATTTTCTGAATCCTCTACATCTTCTTCTTTTTCATACTTTTCAGAAGCTTTAGCATATATATTACTATTTAAAGTTTCCTTAATTCTTTTAGACTCTGCTATTTGGTCAGTTACATATTTTGCTGTAATACCTGCTACTGCTAACATTGCTATAACTAAAATTATAATTATTACTTTTCTTGCCTTGCTTCTTTTTATTACTCTGTCATCTAAAACTACTTTATCTTCTTCTAATTTATTTACGACATCACTTAGATTTTTACTTTGTGTACCATCAAAAATAATTGTTTTCTCTAATAAGATATCTTTTTCTTCTTTAGATATTTTTTCTACTTCTTTTTCGATTTTATTTTCTGGTTTAACATTTGTTTTTTCTACTTGCTTTTTTGGAAGTTCAGAAGTCGCAGTTTTCTTTTTTGTAGTTGATGGTGTAGTTTTCTTCTTTGTTGAGGTTGTGTTTGTTTTTCTAGTTCTTGTTCTTGTGGCAGATGCTGACTTTGATGCACTTGTTTTTTTAGTCGATGATTTTGTCGCTGTTTTTCTTTGTGTAGTTTTTGCTTTAGCTGTTTTTGTATTATTCTTTTTCTTTGTTTCTTTTTCTTCCATTTTTATCACCTATTCTTCTTTTTTATTTTATCATTTTTATTGAAATAAAAAAAGACTTATTTAAGCCTTTTCTACTGTTATGAATCTTATTGTTTTTATAGTTTGTTTGTTTACTGGCTTTGATTGTTCGTCATAACCATTATCAGTAACTTCTACACTTGCTATTTTATCAATTATTTCTAATCCTGCAAAAACACGACCAAATGCTGCATATGAGCCATCTAGAGACGAAGCTGTATCATGCATAATGAAGAATTGACTTGATGCACTATTTGGATTACTTGATCTAGCCATAGAAATTACACCTTTTGTATGTTTTAAGTCATTTTTTACACCATTTGATGCAAATTCTCCTTTGATTGTTTCTTTTGAACCACCCATACCAGTTCCTTCTGGGTCACCGCCTTGGATCATAAATCCTGAAATTATACGATGAAAAGTTATTCCATCATAGAATTTTTCTGATACTAACTTTTTGAAATTTTCTATTGTGATTGGCGTATCGGCATTTGATAAAACAATTAGCATAATATCTCCGTTTTCCATTTCTAATTTAACTCTATCTGTTTTTTCAGTAGTTTCTGTAAAGGTATAGCCTTCTAATGTACCTTTTTTAATTGTGCCATCTTCGTTTTTTTCAATTACTGTTATGTTTTGTTTTATTTCTTCTTTCAATTTCGTATCCTCATTTCCTTCTTTATCTTTGCAAGCTGTAATTGCTAGCATTGCAATAAATAATAAAAATATTCTAAACATTTTCTTTTTCATTTTATTATCACCTCTATAATCATATCAAATATTATTTTCTTTTTAAAGTATTTAAATAATCTTTTTCTTCTTTAGAAATACGATAAGAATCTCTTATTTTAGAAATAGCTTTATTTTGAGTAAAGTTATTTAGCTTATTATTTTTTAAATATTTCTCTGTTTCTTTTGGAAACTTAATATATAGTTCACATATCAACCATGCTTCAGCCATATTAACATAATATTTATCGCTTTTTATATTATTTAATATACAGAATATTTCTTTAATATATGGTTGTTTAACAAAGTGAGCAAGAATTGTTATAAGGCCAACTCTACTTACGAATTCTTCCTCTTTTAAAGAAAGGTCTTTGGCAATCCCAAAATATTTAGATTCATTTTTATTTACTCTTTTTAAACTATTACAGAATGAATCACAAAGACTCCAATCGTCTATCTTCTTTATATGTTCAAAAAAGCTTCATCAAATTGATTTTCGTCTTTAATACTAGCAATAACAAAGCCTTCTATCATTACTTCTTCATAGTATTTATCTTGGCATAAATTGAAATATGAAGAAAAATCAGTTTTACTTATTTCTTTAGCTATCCTACGAAGTATAGGAATTCTTATACCCAACATTTCATATTTAGTAAATACAAGTTTACTTTGAAAATCTTTATAATGAAGTTCACCTAGACTTTTTAGATAAAGAATAAATTCATTATAGCTATCTTTTGTCCAATTATGAGGTATCATTTCGTTCCTTCTTTCTTATAGATTTAAGTATATCCTATAACTGCTTTTTTGGCAATTTTTTACATTGTAACTAGTACTGTTTTAATATATAATCTTCTTGTAAACAAATGTTTGTATCGAGGTGGTTGGTATGAATAAAGAATTTTATCCTGAAAGACATATTCTTAGTATTGATTTAAAGAGCTTTTTTGCATCATGTGAATGCATTGTAAGAGATTTGGATCCATTTAAGGTTCCGTTAGTTGTAGCTAACAAAAAGCAAGGTAATGGAGCTATTACATTAGCAGTTACGCCTTTTTTAAAAGCTCAAGGGGTTCCCTCTCGCGGAAGATTATATGAAATACCTAAAAATATTAAATATATGATTGTTCCACCTAGAATGAGTCTTTATATCAAAATGAGTGAGAAAGTAATAAGTATTTATCTTGATTATGTATCTTGCGAAGATTTACACATCTACTCTATTGATGAATGTTTTCTAGATATTACTAATTATTTAAAATTATATAAAATGAGTGATTATGAGATAGCTAAGTGTATATTAAATGATATTAGGAAAAAAACTGGTTTAACAGCAACTTGCGGAATTGGTCCTAATATATTACTAGCAAAAGTTGCTATGGATATGGAAGCTAAGAAGAATAAAGATGGAATAGCTAAATGGACATACGATGATGTAAAAAATAAGTTATGGAATATCTCTCCTCTTTCTAAAATGTGGGGAATCGGCTCTAGAATGGAGAAAAAATTAAATACATTAGGAATATATTCTGTAGGTGATTTAGCTAAATTTAACAAGTTTTCTTTAAAAGATAAATTTGGTGTTATTGGGGAAGAATTGTGGAATCACGCTAATGGTATTGACTTATCACAAATTAATGAAAGATATAATTTAAAATTAGAGAAATCATATTCTAATAGTCAAATTCTTTTTAAAGATTATTATAAAAATAATATAGATATAGTAATTAAAGAAATGGTAGATATCGTTACTAGAAGACTTAGACATAATCATAAGCAGGCTTTAGTAGTTGGTCTTTCTATTGGTTATTCAAAAACTTTTGGTGGAGGTTTTCATCGTGTGATGAAATTAGAAACACCTACCGATTCGGAAAAAGATGTCTTAAAGATTTGTATGTTTATTTTTGAAAAAAATTGTCAGAATTATCCAATACGAAAAGTTGGTGTTAGTGTTGGTAGATTATCTGATAAGGATAATATTCAATTAAGTTTATTTGATAATTTGAATGCTCTTCTTAATGAAGATAAAAAGAATTTGGTTATAGATGAGATAACAGATAAGTTTGGAAAGAATAGTTTGTTAAGAGCTTCTGCTCTTTTACCTGATTCAACTATTATAGAAAGAAATAAGAAAATTGGAGGTCATAGTGCATGAATGATCGTGGGATGATAAAATGGCAACCATTTAGTGCGGTTGTTCCAAGCGAGAAGATGTTGAAAGATGTTTTAGATGAAAAGTGTAAGATAAGAAAACCTATTTTGTCTGAAGATCAAGAAAAAGACTTAGAGATTAGGATATTAGATTCTTTCAATGAAAAAGAAACTGTTACAATTATGTATTATAAAGAAGGAAAACTATATAAAATAACAGGAATTATTACAAATATCGACGTAATTTCCCGTAAAATCCTAATAAATACACGATTTTCGCTATTTTTTTCGCAAATTATTAAATTTTTATAAAAAAATGCTTGCAAAGTTCATTTTCATATGATATGATTAATATGTTCTTGGGGGATTAGCTCAGCTGGCTAGAGCACCTGCCCTGCACGCAGGGGGTCGCGGGTTCGAATCCCACATCCTCCACCATTGAACATATTAAAGCCTTATAAAGGCTTTTTTCTTTTGACTTTTTTATCCAGCAATAAATTACAAGTTATTTTATTGCTTTTTTTAGTCTTTTCTGTATAATAAATATTTAGGTGAAATGGTATGACAACAATCGAAGAAGAAAAAAAAGATTTAAGAAAAAATATAAGTGAAATGAAGAATGGTAGTATTGAGCAGATGTGTTTAATTACTATGTATAGTCTTGGCTCTTATTTTAAGGCTTTATTTGCTTTTGGTAGCTCTAGTGATGTTACTCGTGATAATTTAAATATTATAAAAGAAATGTTTCAAATATTAAAAATTGAAAGAACTCTACTAAATTATATTTTAAGAAATATTGATAAATTTGATGTTTATGCAGCTCAAGACGTTATTGGAATGCTGGATGAAGTTAATGATAAGACTGTTATTTATTATTATGATATTATTAATGATATTGAAGATGCTGCTGAACTAGAGCAAGAGTTTAGAGGACGCAGACCAAGTAAGGAACTCCCTACTCTAATAAAAACTGGCATTTATGCTGGAGAAGTTATAGCTCTTGGTGAAAATTTGGAAAGCCTTAAGGAATTCCTAGGATTTGAGGAAGACTTTTGGCAATTTATAAGTGATAAAGTTAGTATAGTTGATACTTCCGTTGAAATTATGGAAAAGGTTGCTTATGCAACTCCTGTTTACGATGAAAATGGATTTGTAGTTAGCTTAAAAATTATGTTACCTAAGGTTTTTAATTTAGAATCAGCTTTATTAGCAATTGATATTTATAAAAAAGCTTATGAAATATATAAGATGATTGGTAAGAAGTTAGATAGTGAAATTCTTAGTGACTCTGTACAGCTTCAAGATAAATATAGAAAAGAATATCTTCCTAGAAAAGCAAATGATCTTTTATTTAAAAAAATGTGAAGTTATTACTTCACATTTTTATTTGTATTTCTGGGTCTGCTGGAACTAAGGCTTTTTGGAATTCATGCTCAATTGCTCCTCTAAAAAATAAAGAGAATTGAATATTGTTTAACATTACTTCGCCATCGAATTTACTCCAATCAAGTTCTAAAGGACCACAAGGAAAATTTTTGCTTTTTTCTGCAACAAATTCTCTTAAAAATTCGCGACTTGAGCGCCCATTACCTTCTCTAAATGGATGAATAGCCATTAATTGAGCATAATATGTTGCTAAAAATGATGCTAGGCTGTATTCATTAGTTACACTTTTAATCTCTTCATTCATCATCTCTAATTCACCAGTTAAGTATTCATCAATAAGGTGACATTCTGTAAATCCAGTTTCTTTACGCATTTCAACATAGCGATATTCTCCTGCCCAATCATATATATCGCCGAAAATATATTTATGAATGGCTTTTAAGTGCTCTTTATCAAATTTCCCTTTAATTGGTTCCATATATAATTCAACTAACTTTTCAAAAGAAACTTCTGCTTCTTTTTCTTTCAATTCTTCATAATCATATATGCCAAGTTTGTTTTTTAGCGTTGTTGTTCCTGGATAAAAGTATGAATTCCATAAGCGGTCTAATTTTTCTTCATATTCAGTGCTTAACATTTTTTGAACTCCTCTTTAGCATTAATTTAGGGGCGTTATTTTGAAGTGATAGACCATGCTGAATTCTGTATGAAGCTACAAATTCTGGTTTTAAATATATTCTGTCTATACTCAAGCTTGCCTGTGCCTGTATTATTGCTTTTTCTCTTTTGCTTTTTTCCATAACCCATCCCTCATATCAATTTTACCACTATATGTAAAATCTTACAATTGATTTTATGGCATATATATGGGATAAATTGGTGTTTTACCTTTTGAACGAATAAAAAAAATGCGATTTAATCGCATTTTTTTATTCACTTAATTGTTCTGCTAAATCTTCTTCTACTGATTCAGATTCTGGAACATCTATTTCTTCATTAACTTCCATAGCAGCAACTTCTTCTCTGATTTCATCATCATCGATTAGTTGTTCTTCTAAGAATTCACTTGGTTCATCGCTCATGAATTCTTTTTCAAGCATCATTTCAATATTACTATATTGTGAAGCTCCTGTACCAGCTGGGATTAATTTACCAATAATAACATTTTCTTTTAATCCTCTTAACTCATCTGTTTTACCTTTGATAGCAGCTTCAGTAAGAACTCTAGTAGTTTCTTGGAATGAAGCAGCAGATAACCATGAGTCAGTTTCTAATGATGACTTAGTAATACCAAGCATTATAGGACGACCTGTTGCTGGTACTCCACCATTTAAGATAACTGGTTTATTAGCTGCATTGAAATCATGTAGTGAAATTGATAGACCTTCAACAAGTCCAGTATCTCCACCATCAACGATTTTCATCTTAGAAATCATACGACGTACAATAACTTCGATATGTTTATCTGAGATATCAACACCTTGTGATTTATATACTTTTTGAATTTCTTTTAAGATATAACTTTCAGCAGTAATTGGGTCTGTAACTGCAAGTAATTCTTTTGGACTAACTGATCCTTCAGTTAATTGTTCACCTGCTACTACGTTTTGACCAACTTCTACACGAACTTTAGAGTTGTATAGTGTTGTATGTTCACGAGATTCCACGTCATTTTCAACTGTAATCTTGTGTTTTCCATTTGCTGCCTCAATACTTGCAACACGTCCTGTAATTTCAGAAATTGTTGCTTTAGCTTTTGGATTACGTGCTTCGAATAATTCTTCAACACGTGGAAGACCTTGAGTGATATCGGCGTCACCACCATGCGCAACTCCTCCTGAGTGGAATGTACGCATTGTTAACTGAGTACCTGGTTCACCAATTGATTGCGCTGCCATAACACCAACTGCTTCTCCTGTTTCAACAAGGTTACCAGTTGCAAGGTTACGTCCATAACATTTTTGACATACACCAAATTGACTCTTACATGTTAGAGCACTACGGATTTCAACCTTTTTAATACCAGCTTTAACAATCTTCTTAGCTAAATTTTCATTAATCATTTCGTTCTTATCAACGATTAATTCTTTCGTTTCTGGATTGATTACCTTAGTAGCAGTAAATCTACCAACGATACGATCTTCAAGTGATTCAATAACTGTACCACTCTTTTCATCCATAAAGTCTTCAACTACGATACCTGAAATAGCACCACAGTCTGCTTCTTTAACGATTATATCTTGAGCTACGTCAACTAAACGACGAGTCATATATCCTGAGTCTGCTGTACGTAATGCTGTATCGGCAGAACCTTTACGAGCACCGTGTGTACTTAAGAAGAACTCAGACACATTTAAACCTTCAATGAAGTTTGATTTAATTGGAATTTCAACTGGTTGTCCATTTGGTTTTGCCATTAAACCACGCATACCTGCAAGTTGTGTAAAGTTTCCAGCATTACCACGGGCACCAGAGTTCATCATCATGAAGATTGGATTTTTATGGTCTCCACCACTGATTCCTTTTAATTCCTCTTCAACGTCATCTTTTGTATCATTCCATACTTGAATAACATTGTTGAATCTTTCTTCTTCAGTGATTAAACCTCTTTGATATTGTTTATTAATCTTATCAACTTTAGCTTGAGCTTCTTCGATTTTTTCATTTTTATCTTTTGCTTCGATAATATCAAATGCAGAAACTGTAATACCAGCTATTGTTGAATATTTAAATCCTAAATCTTTCATTGCGTCTAGAACTGCTGCAGTTTCAGTAGTTTTATAACGTTTAAATATTTGAGCAATGATTTGAGATAAATTTTTCTTAACAAATGGTGCAGTTGGTTCCATTGCAGCTATAGCAGCCTTAATGTCTGTACCCATACTTAAGAAGAACTTACTTGGAGTAATATTTTCAATGTTTTCTTTACTTGCTTCATTAATATAAGGGAATGAATCAGGTAACATTTCATTGAATATTAACTTACCAGCAGTAGTTACTAAGTATTTATCTTTTTGATCATCAGTAAATAATTTATATTTAAATGAACTAACTGGAATAGCAATTCTTGTATGTAAAGTAATTTCTCTTCTTTCATAAGCCATGATAGCCTCATTAGAGTTCTTGTATACTTTACCTTCGTTTTCTTCACCTGGTTCTTCGATAGATAAGTAGTAGTTACCTAATACCATATCTTGTGATGGTGTAACGATTGGTTTTCCTGATTTTGGATCAAGAATATTTTGAGCACCTAACATTAGAAGTCTAGCTTCTGCTTTAGCTTCTTCTGATAATGGTACGTGAACAGCCATTTGGTCACCATCGAAGTCAGCATTAAATCCTGTACAAACTAATGGGTGAAGACGAATAGCCTTACCACCAACTAATTTTGGTTCGAATGCTTGAATACCAAGTCTATGTAGTGTTGGTGCACGGTTTAACATAACTGGATGTTCTGTAATGCAATCCTCTACTACGTCCCAAACACATTCATCACGGCTTTCGATTAATTTCTTAGCACCTTTAATATTGTGTACTAATCCTCTTTCAACTAAACCATTGATAACGTGTGGTTTAAATAATTCTAATGCCATTTCCTTTGGAATACCACATTGATACATCTTTAAGTTTGGACCTACACAAATAACTGAACGTCCAGAATAGTCAACACGTTTTCCTAATAAGTTTTGACGGAAACGACCTTGTTTACCTTTTAACATGCTTGATAAAGACTTAAGTGGTCTATTACCAGCAGCTGTAATACTTCTTCCACGACGACCATTATCGAATAATGAGTCAACTGCTTCTTGAAGCATACGTTTTTCATTTTGAACGATGATAGTTGGTGCACCTAATTCAAGTAACTTTTTAAGACGATTATTACGGTTAATAATTCTTCTGTATAAGTCATTTAAGTCAGATGTTGCAAATCTACCACCATCTAATTGAATCATTGGTCTAATATCTGGTGGGATTACTGGAAGTGCTTCTAGTATCATCCATTCAGGTTTATTGCCAGATTCTTCAAATGCAACTAGACAATCTAAACGTTTTACTAAACGAATACGTTTTTGACCAGTGCAGTTTTCTAATTCTTCTCTAATTTCTGCTATTTCTTTAGTTACATCAACTTCTTTTAATAACTCTTGAATAGCTTCAGCACCCATTCCAACTCTGAAAGTGTTACCATATTTTTCATAATAAGCACGATATTCTTTGTCAGATAATGTTTGCTTTTTCTCTAAAGGAGCTTGTCCTGGATCAATTACTACGTAACTTACGAAATATAGTACTTCTTCTAGATCTCTTGGAGACATATCTAGAACTAGACCCATTTTTGATGGAACTCCTTTGAAGAACCAAATATGAGAGCATGGAGAAGCTAGTTCTATGTGTCCCATACGTTCACGTCTAACTTTAGAACTAGTAACTTCTACTCCACATCTATCACAAATAACATTTTTGTATCTTAATCTCTTGTATTTTCCACAAGAACATTCAAAATCTTTTGATGGTCCAAAGATTTTTTCACAGAATAATCCATCACGTTCAGGTTTTAATGTACGATAATTAATTGTTTCTGGTTTTTTTACTTCTCCATAAGACCAACTTCTGATTTTTTCAGGAGATGCAATTCCTATCTTGATACCTTTAAAGCTGTTAGCATCTATCATAGTTCTTCTCCTCCCTCTTCTTCTTCGCCTGGATAGTCGATGTCATCTAAACTATCGAATTCATCTTCTTCATCCATTTCTTCTGAATCCATCTCAGGTTCACTTGGTTCAGGATCTGGTAAATCACCAATTAATTCTTTACCAATTTCATTTACTGAAATAGCTTCATCTTCATCTTCTGTCTCTAAGTCTTGGATATCACAATATTCATTATTTTGATTTAGAATTTGAATATCTAATCCTAGAGCTTGGAATTCTTTTAATAATACTCTGAAACTTTCTGGAATACCAGCTTGACTTATTGTCTTACCTTTAACCATAGCTTCATATATTTTTACACGACCAACAACGTCGTCTGATTTAACTGTTAAGATTTCTTGAAGAACATGTGCAGCACCGTATGCATATAGTGCCCAAACTTCCATCTCTCCGAATCTTTGTCCACCGAATTGAGCTTTACCACCAAGAGGTTGTTGTGTAACCATTGAGTATGGTCCAGTTGAACGAGCATGTAACTTGTCGTCAACCATGTGGTGTAGTTTAATCATGTACATAACACCAACTGAAACTCTATTTTCGAATGGTTCTCCAGTACGTCCGTTATATAGAACTGTTTTTCCATCTGGATCCATACCAGCTGCAGCTAATTCTGCACTAATATCGTCCATTGATGCACCATCAAATACTGGTGTTGCATAGTGAAGTCCTAATTTTTTACCAGCCATACCTAGATGTAATTCTAATATTTGTCCAATGTTCATACGTGATGGAACACCTTGCGGGTTAAGAACAATATCAACTGGTCTACCATCTGGTAAATATGGCATGTCTTCTTCTGGTAAGATAAGTGAGATAACACCTTTGTTACCATGACGTCCTGACATTTTATCTCCAACTTGGATTTTACGTTTTTGAATAATATATACACGAACTATCTTAGAAACACCTGCAGGTAATTCATCAGAATTTTCTTTTGTATATATCTTAACATCGTGAACAATTCCACCTGCTCCATGGTCTACACGAAGTGAAGTATCTCTAACTTCACGAGTCTTTTCACCAAAGATTGCATGTAATAATTTTTCTTCACTAGTTAATTCTTGTACTCCTTTTGGAGTTACTTTACCGACTAAGATATCACCATCTTTAACTTCAGTACCGATTCTTACGATACCATTAGCATCAAGATTTTTACGAGCATCTTCACCAACATTTGGAATATCTCTTGTGATTTCTTCAGGTCCTAATTTCGTATCACGACAATCAATGTCATAATGTTCAATATGTAGAGATGTATAAACATCTTCTTTTACTAATCTTTCATTTAATACAACAGCATCTTCATAGTTATATCCATTACATGTCATGAATGCTATAACCATGTTTTTACCTAATGCTAATTCGCCTTTATCTGTAGATGGTCCATCAGCAATAACTTCGCCTCTATGAACAGCATCACCTTTTTTAACTAATGGATGATGATTAACATTTGATGCATCATTACTTCTTTCGAAGTTAGCTAAGTAGTAAGTATCTTGACCACCAGCTGTTTTTACTAAAATTTTCTTAGAATCAGCATATTCTACTACTCCATCAGCTTTAGCAACTACTGTTGAACCAGAGTCACGTGCTGCAATATATTCCATACCAGTACCAACGATTGGTGCTTCTGTAGTAAGTAATGGAACTGCTTGACGTTGCATGTTGGCACCCATTAGGGCACGAGTTGCGTCGTCGTGTTCTAGGAATGGTATACAACTTGTTGTAATTGAAACTATTTGGTTAGGAGCAACGTCAACAAAGTTAACTTTTTCTTTTGCTACCATAACTGTTTCACCATTTAAACGTGCTACAACTTTATCATCAACGATTTCATTATCATCAGTAATATCTAATGTAGCTTGAGAAATATAGTAATCTGCTTCTTCATCTGCTGTTAAATAAATTATTTCATCCGTTAATTTACAATCAACAACTTTTCGATATGGAGTCATTATAAATCCATAGTCATTAATCTTAGCATATGAAGATAATGATGTAATAAGACCGATATTTTGTCCTTCTGGTGATTCAATAGGACAAATACGACCATAGTGACTTGGGTTAACGTCACGAACTTCCATACCAGCTCTTTCACGAGATAATCCACCTGGGCCTAAGCAAGATAGACGTCTCTTATCTGTTAATTCAGCAATTGGATTAATTTGATCCATGAATTTTGATAATTGTGAACTACCAAAGAATTCTTTTAGACATGCTGTAACTGGACGAATGTTAATTAAAGTTTTTGGAGTAACTGTATCAATTTCTTGAGTAGTCATTCTTTCTCTAATTACTCTTTCCATACGAGACATACCAACACGGAATTGAGTTTGAATTAATTCACCAACTTGACGAACACGTCTGTTTCCTAAATGGTCGATTTCGTCATCATTACCAATACCATATTGTAAATTTAAATAATATGATACAGATGCGTAGATATCAGAAATTGTTAAACGACGTGATTCAATTGTTTGATCATTACCAATAATTTTATGAATGATTGTTTCATCATCTTTGTCATAAACTTTGATTTCTTGAATCTTGTTAAATTCATCTAATTCTTCGTTAATAGTTACTTCTTTAACTCCGTAACCAGCTTCGAATAATGGACGAATATTTTCTAATATTTCTTTTGTAATTACTGTACCTTCTGGTACTACTACTTCTTTGCCATCTTTAATATCTTCTGCTATTTTTTGTCCTAATAATCTGTCTAGAACATTTAATTTCTTATTGAATTTGTAACGTCCAACTTTTTGTAAGTCGTAACGGAACTTATCAAAGAATCTTGTAATTAATTGGTTCTTAGCAGAATCTAATGTTGCAGGTTCTCCTGGTCTTAATTTTTCGTAAATTTCAATTAAAGCTTCATCCATATTTTTAGTACTATCTTTTTCTAATGTATTTACTAAATATTTGTCTTCTCCAAATACAGATAAAATTTCTTCATTAGAAGATAATCCTAAAGCTCTTAAGAATGCTGTGATTGTTACTTTACGAGTTCTGTCGATACGAACATAGAAAATATCTCTTGCGTCTAGTTCATATTCTAACCAAGTACCTTTGTTAGGGATTATTTCACCAGAAATTATTTTTCTTCCATTTTTATCTATCTCTTTTTTATAGTAAACAGATGGACTTCTTACTAATTGAGATACGATAACACGTTCAGCACCATTGATAATGAATGTACCAGCGTCAGTCATTAATGGTAAATCACCTAGGAAAATTTCTTGTTCCTTAACTTCACCTGTTTCATGAATAAATACACGTGCTTGAACTTTTAAAGGAGCTGCATAGTTAACCATACGCTCTTTAGCTTCTTTTACTGTGTATCTAGGTGTTTCAAAATAATAGTCACCTAATTCAAGTGAAATGTTACCAGTGAAACTTTCTACAGGAAATAAATCTTCAAATACTTCCTTAATTCCTTCATCTAGAAATCTTTGGTATGATTTCTTTTGAATTTCTAATAAGTCTGTCAATTCTAAGGTGTTCTTGATTTTTGAGAATGTTTTTCTTTCTCTATGGTCTCCAAATTTTTGTATTTTAGCCATTTTTTGTTTCACCCCTATACCTAATTTTTTGTGTTGCATACGACGAAAAAACAATACGCCACCAATTTATAATTTTAAGTGATGTAAAATTTAATGTCAATGCTTTTTGGCCTTTATTATATAAAAACCTTTGCTTTTTGTTACTACTTCGCATTTATAATTTTCTTCTAAATGTGAGATAGTACTTTTAGCCCCTTGATCTTTTCTTATAACCGTCCAGAGCTCACCACCCTCTTTAAGGTAGTCTCTTGCTCCATCTAAGATGCCATATACTACATTTTTCCCAGCTCTGATTGGGGGATTCGTTATAATTAAATCATATATACCAGTAATATTTTCATAAATATTACTTTCTAACACTTGGCATCTGTCTTCTACACCATTAGCAGAAGCATTCTTCCGAGCCAAATGAAGAGCTCTTTTATTAACATCGCACATTGTTGAATGTGCATTTTTAAATTTGGCCATCGATATTCCTATATAGCCATATCCACAACCTACATCTAATATATCTAAATCATTATTAACATTATTAAAAATTGTATCTAAAAGTAAAGTACTGCCGAAATCTAATTTATCCTTTGAAAAAACACCATTATCGCTCAAAAAGGACATAGTTTCCCCTTCATGTTTGTAGATAATAGTTCTTATTTCGCTTTTTAAATTAGGATTGTTAGTAAAATATTGTTCCAAAGAATCACCAGTTTCATAAATTTATAAGACAGTAATATATTCAATTATATAATTAAAGACTCATAAAGTCAATAAATGTGCTTACTATTGTACTTATTTTTTACATAAAAAGCAAGTTTAAATTTGTTTTTTTATTAAGTTTTTCAAAAATCAAATATTATTATACTAAAAAAAAGAAAATTATGATATTTTTTTCATAATTTTCTAAAGCTTTTTAATTAATTGTAAATAAATCTTCTGAAGCAATTTGTTCTTTAAAGTATGTTACTTTATTCGTCCATGATTCTGCTATTGAATTAGTGTTTCCTTTAACGTAAGGTCCTGAAAAAATTGCTATAGCATTTTCATTAGTCATATCAAGTGAATAATTATCAATTATTCCTTTGATAGACATTACATGACCAATAATACCAGCTTCTAAAGTTGGGAAACTCATCCATCCGTCGTAGCCTCTTAATCCACCAATATTATTATTGTACTTAAATAATCCACTTTTCATAATTCCAGATTCTTCATAAACTATAGCTAGAACAAAACTCTTATCTAAGCCATATAAATCGCAAATCTTGCCTAAATATTGTTCGAAAGTAAGACCATTATCCATAATTATTTTTCCGTCTATCCTTCGTTCATTTATTGTAGGAGTTTCGTCAAGACGCATTTCAGCAATGGATGAGCCATATCTTTCTGGGTAAGAATATAAATTTCTTACAAAATATACTACTCCCGCTTCAAAAGAATCGAATGGTCCTATTTTATTAGCATATTTAGCTGGAGCTATAGCATTCGTTACTTTATAGTTTTCATCTTCGAAATCATTCGTTAAAGTGTGAGCTATTTCTAGTGTCTTATCAATATTGAGTTTAAATTTACTAGCATAATAGATTATGGTATTGTCTTTTTGTCGTTTATCCATCATTTTAGTAAACTCAATTATATATTTATTTTCAGATAAAATTCCTTCTTCTTCAATTAAATTTTCTGAAGCAACACTATCATTTGATTTAATTTCTGTAGCAAAGGTTTTATCAACGTTCATTATTAAACTTATTGTAAGGATTGCAAATAATAAGGCAATTGGTATATACTTTATTACTTGTTTTCTAAGACGCAACTTATGTCTTTTTTTATTCATACAAATTCTCCTTTGTATGTTTTAATTTTACTTTATATTTGCTTTTTAGTCAAATTTCTATATTTCTTTTACTATTTAAAGTGTCTAATATTTTATAAATTTTTATTCGCAAAAAAGCTTATTTTACTTGAAATATTCAGTAAAATTACCATTTTCGAAGATTGACACTTCTTCGTCATTTTCAGTTATACCAATAATGTTTAAGTCATCTGTTCCTATCATAAAATCAACATGGTTTTGACAGTCGTTTAATTTATATTTATTTAATTCATCTTTGCTCATTTTAGGGCCATTTTCAATACATTCAGTGAACGATGATCCTAATGCTAAGTGACAGGAAGCGTTTTCATCATATAAAGTTTCAAAGAAAATAATATTTGATTCTGATATTGGCGAATTATACTCAACTAATGCAACTTCTCCTAAGCGGTCTGAGTTTTTACAAGATGAAATGATTTGTTTAAGAGTTTCTTCCCCTTTCTTTGCTTTGCAATTAACTGCTTTCCCTTTTTTAAATTCTATATAAAAGTCTTCAATTAAGTTATCTTGGTAACATAATGGCTTTGCTGAATAAACAATTCCTTCAGCACTATCATTTGTAGGAGATGTGAACACTTCTTCTGTTGGAAAATTTACTAAAGCATGAGTACCATTAGCTAGTGATTCACGTCCTGAAGCCCAGACATGATTTTGGGGAAGCTCAATAGTGAAATCTGTTCCTAAAGAATTACTATATCTTAAAGATTTAAATTTATATTCATTTAGTTTCTTACAACGTTCACTTAATTTATTTATTTTTTCTTCCCAAATACTTTCAGGATCTTTTTTATTTATTTTACAGATTTCAAAGATAGTTTTCCATAATTCTTCAACTGGTTCTTTCGATTTAGGAAAAACTTCTTTAGCCCAAGATAGTGATGGAACGGCAGCTATACACCATGGAACCATTGATTTATCGCGAAGTTCATCAAACTTAGCGCGTGTTTCAAAACCATACATAGTTAAATCGCTAAGTTTTTTTGGTTCGATATCTTTCATTAAACCTGGTGTTTCAGAAACAAGCATTACAAAAGCGGCTCCTGATTCAGCATAAGTATTCCAAGCTTCTTTATTCCAAAATTGAAGTTTTTTCAAATCTTTAGTATCAAGATTTTTTAATGCATCATGTTTAAGATAAGGGTCTGTTATGTCAAAATATATTTCTTTTATACCTAGTTCATACGCTTTATTAGCTAGAATTCTGACAAATTCGATAATTTCAGAATTGGCGCTAATAAATAATTGACCATTCTTTTTTACATTAAGGCAAGTCTTTAAAATAACTCCTGCGTACTTTTCTTGTAATTTTATATTATTCAATTTTATCACTCTTTTCATTATTAATTATTATAGCACAAATGATGAAGTCGTATACTACATAAAAGAACGGAACTTGTAAGAAAATAAAAAGAAGTTAGAATATTCTAAACTTCTTGAACAACTGCGATAATCATTGGTTTGCATTCAGTTTCATGATATAGGTATTTACCTAATTCTTCTCTTATTTCATTTTTTATTTTATTATATTCAACATAATTATCAACAATGTTTCTTTCAATAATATTTAGAGAGATTTTCTTTATTTCTTCAATCATTTCTGATGAATCTTTAACATAAATAAATCCTCTTGTTGTTACTTCGGGTCCAACTAGAACAACTTTGTCTTTTTTAGAAATTGTAGCACTAATTAACACAATACCATTTTCAGATAGCATTTCACGATCTTTAATAACTAGTTCTCCAACATCTTCAGTACTATTTCCATCAATTAAGATGTCATTTACTTTAATATGATCAAAGCAGTCTTCTTTTAATTTACCATTTTTTATTTCAATAACATCGCCATTTTGTTTAAGTAAAATATTTTCTTTAGGCATATTAAGTTCGCTAGCAATATTGGCATTACCAACCATATAACGATATTCTCCTTTAACAGGAATATAGTATTTTGGTTTTAGAAGATCTATCATAATCATAAGGTCTTCTGAAGAAGCGTGTTGTAAGATAGTCTTATCTTTCGATAAAGTAACAATATTGCAACCATGTGTAGCTAAATCATTTTGAACTTTTACTAAAGTTTTTTCACTACTATCATATTTAGGCTCAGCGAATACTACTGTATCTGTACTTTTTAGTTTAATAAATTTGTCATAACCATTAATAATTTTGCTTATTGAGGCATATGGGTTATCTTTACTATCCTGAATTAATAAAATAGAATCTTTGTCATCAATATTAGATAAGTCTCCTAAAGCGTTATCTGGAAAATCTAAGTAACCATTAGCCTTAGAAAAATTAATAATATTTTGTAAGTTTTTACCCATTATTACTATTTTACGATGTGTGTTAGCTGCTGCATCAAATATTTCTTGAATAGTATAAATATGAGTTGGTAAGACAGCAAATAACATTCTATTTTCATGATGTTTAATCGCATCCTTAAATAATGAAGTAAGACGATGACTAGGTGATGTATGTCCAATATGTTCAGAGAAAACGGATTCACTTAAAAGAGCTAAGACTCCTTGTTTTCCAACATAAGCTATTTTACCTAAATCCATAGAATATTTATTCATCATTTTTGGATCTATAATAAAGTCACCAGTATATACAATTGCGCCATCCTTAGTATTAATAACATACATTACTGAATCTGGACTTGAGTGATTCACACTTATTGGGAAAACACTAACAGGCCCAAAATTTATTTTCTTGTGAGGCACAATTTCAGTAATTTTCTTTTCATCAACACCATCATTAGTTAAAATAAACTTTGTAAATTTAGTAGCAAAAACTTTAACTTTAGGAATTTCTTTGATTAAGTCAGCTGTTGCTCCCATATTTTCATAATGTCCATGAGTTAGGAAAACTCCTTTTATTCTGTTTTTGTTTTTTATTAAGTATTCGAAATCAGGAATAATATAGTCGATTCCGTATAAATTTTCATTAGCATATTTAAGACCACAATCGAAGACAAATATATCTTTATCTATTTCTATAACGTAGCAGTTCTTACCCATTTCGTTTAGTCCACCAAGACTAAAAATTTTTATATTACACATAAAAACATCTCTTTTCTATATTTAGTTTTATTTCTTTTAATTAATCTAAAAAGGCTTGTGTCTAAGTAATTATAACAAATAGATAAGATTTTTTCAATGTATTAATATTTTTTAAAAAAATAAGATTATTTTAAATATCTTATTTAATTAATTTCTTGGCATTATTAATATTTTCTGGGCTTCCTGCTACGAAATGATTATTGTGCTGTTCTTCTTGGATGTAATTAATACCTAATCTATCAAACTCAGATGGTTCAAATATTACAACACCATCACTTCTAAAGCCAGTATATTTCAATATAATATCATAAATGTCTAATAAAAATTTTAGTGGTTCATGCTCAAGATCTAAATAAGAACCAACTACCAGTAATTTATTTAAATCTACTTCATTAAGATTAACTCCTTTTAAATTGTCTTGTTCAAAGCCATATCTTGGATTCGTTATTAATGAGATTATTTTAGTTAGTAACTTTTGATAGTTTGTAAGTAGATTCTTTTTTGATTTATAAGCAGATATCTCTGCTAGAGGTGTTCCAATAATTGGTGGATGTATCGCAATTACTTGGTCTACTCTATCACTCTTTGTAGCTAATGCTCCAATTAAACCTCCAAAACTCTCAGTTACTATTGTAACGTTACCCAAATCTGCTTCTTCCAAGGATTTTAAAAAATTATTACAAAAACTATGAGCATTCATTGCGCTTTTTTCACCTGTAAAAATTGGATAATCATAAAACCATGAGCCACAAAACATATTATGACCTGGATCATTTGTGAAACCAGATTGTTCTATAAGATGACAACGATGCTCCATTTGGCCGCCAATATAAATTGTTGTTTTTATTTCTTTAATCTTATCTAAATCAAGATATAAACTTCCCAAGTTATCAACTTTTATTCTTTTTTTGCCTTTTCTATAATTAATCATAAATATCACCTTTGTGAGATGTATTATAATTGAAGCTTAACTAATTTGCAAAATTATTATTTTCAGAGATTAGTTCTGATAGTGGGACGATATTTAAATCATGATACTTTATAAAGTTTAAAATGATGTTAAATTCTGTTAAAGATAGACTATCTTTAATTAAAATAATTTCACCACTACTTATTTTGTTTTTTTCACTACTTATATTAGTATGAGATATTGTTAAAGATGGCTTAACAATATATTTGCCCTTACATAACTCATTTATATTCGTGTCAAATGTTATACATAGATTCTTATTTCTTTTATTTTTGTTTAAGTACTTATCTATATTAGAATATGTTTTTGAATCGCTAGCATTATTTATTAATTCGTAGTTGAAATTATATTCTTCCTTACTAAGAAGAACATCTACTAGATAATTGTTTTCATGCATATAACTAGTAAGATTATTAATACTTTCAAATATTAAAGAGACACTATTTTTTTCATTATTACCTCTTATAATTATTTTATCTTTATTGTCTTCTATACTTATTGTAGGCTTTACTTCATTAAATACCAATTGAGATTCATTAAAGATGCGTTTTTCTTGCATACTTGAGTAAGATTTATTAGAGTTAATCTCTTTACCATTAAGACCTGGTATAATATATAAATCATCAATAATTTGACTGTCTATGTAGTCCACATATCTTTCTTCTTTAAGAGAATTAATTGTTTGCATAATGGGATTTTTATCCTTAACATATAAGGCAACTTTTTCTGTATAATAAAAACTTAATAAACATATTCCTATAATTCCTATGTATTCAAAATACTTTTTTATAATAATCACCTACTAAATTATATGTTTTTAGTTCAATTATTATATATTTTTCTTTATTTTAAAAAACTTTTATTTTATAATAATTTACCAATAGGTGGTGTATGTATGAATATTGATGTTTTCTTAAACGAAATGATTGTAGATTTTTTCTGTAATATGATGGAATTTGAAGGATTGTCTGAAGAAGAAAGAGAACAAAAATTAATGAGCGTTGATGGTTTAGAAGCTGAGGATAAGGAAGTTGTTGCTAATAACATAGAAGAAATTGATGTTGAGCATATCCAGGATGAAGTTTATGCTTTTGCGAAGGAGACGCATCATGAGAGTGGAATTAGTGCGCCTAATTTAGTAAAATTCTTAGCACAAAAAATGTTTATCTATCATTATGACGATAAGGATAAGGCATTGGTAAATTATCTTAGAAATGTTTCAATAGATGATTTAATAGATTTTTTTGAAGAAAATGATGATTTTGGTCGTGCAATGATTTCAGCTTTTATAAACACTGAAGTTTATGAAGAAGAATATGAAGAAACGATAGAAAAGATAAAAATAACTGATTCTGAAACTATGGAAAAGTTCAAATTAGATCCACCAGAGATTAAAATAACTACTTTAAATGATTTTTTAAGAAATATTATTTGCAATTTATATAATCATTATATTGAAAATGGTTGTGATGACATTACAGCTTTAAATAATGTTTGGGCTTATTTCTTCAGAGACTTTGATCCATTGGGAGAACTTGATAAAATGGGTATTGATTTAAGAAGTAAAAATTTTTATAAAAAGTATATGATTAACTTAATGTACGCCGATTTATATGAGGATGTTTCTAATGAAGCTATAAGAAAAGGTCCAGATTATGAGGATCGTCTTGCATTATCTATTCCTTTAATAACGACACATATTGGACTAATTAGTCTGCCTAAAGAAGAAGGCGTAAGAAATAGAATTTTAAAACATTTTATTCTTCTACAAGATGAACAAGAGAAGAAAAAACAAAACAGAAAGAAAACTCATGTTGATGGTAGAATCCACATATTAAAAAAAGTTAATCCAACTTATATTTTAGATGAATTAACTTTAGGGTTTTCGAAACATTTTTAATTTTAAGGACTTCTAAGTCGAATATTATAACTTAGATATTTGGTAATAATTTATTTTTATCAGGTTAGTAATTTTTAGGGTGAAATCTTACATATTTTGTAAGATTTTTTTATTTTTTTATTCTTCATCGTCTTCGTCAGTTTCGTCATTTTTAGAATTGTTAGATGATAAGAATGTCACTTTTTCAGCAATTACTTCTGTTGTATATTTTTTGGTGCCTTCTTTATCTTCATAACTACTTACTTGGATTCTTCCACGAATACCAACAATATCACCTTTTTTACAATATTCACTAGTACTTGCTGCTACAGCGTTCCATAATGTACATCTAATAAAGTCAGTTTCATAAACACCATCACAATTTTTGAAAGTTCTTTGAACAGCTAATAAGAGAGTTGTTACTTTTTTACCATTTTCTGTTTCAACTACTTCTAGATTATCTGTAAGTCTTCCAACTAGCATAACTTGATTAAGCATGGCTTTTCCCTCCTTTCAAGAAGTGATAATAGCAAATACTCAATTGGGAAACAAATTGATAAAAAATGGTTTTATCCTCGAAAAAGAAGCTAAAAAATTTTTTTGCTTAGAGCAAACTAATTTTTTGGCAATAAAAATTGGTATCAAATTTTGTGTTTGATACCATTTTTAATTTTTTTGAGTAT
Organism: uncultured Bacilli bacterium; assembly: GCA_949425635.1. Classification (GTDB taxonomy): domain Bacteria; phylum Bacillota_I; class Bacilli_A; order RF39; family UBA660; genus Coprovivens. The sequence continues at coordinate 37,071 of CASPWD010000009.1, forward strand.
TTTTTTATTTTTTATATTTTTTACATAATATTTACAAATAAATATTATTCTTTTAAAAGTCGATTTAATTCTACTGCATATTCCATAGGTAATTCTTTCTTAAAGTCACTAATAAAGCCCATTATTAATAATTCTTTTGCAGTATCTTCACTTAAGCCCTTACTTGTTAAATAAAACATTTTTTCGGCAGATACTTTAGAAATTGTTGCTTCATGTTCAAGTACACTACTATTATTACCTAATATATTAGTTGGGAATGTATCGCTTCTCGAGATATCATCTAGAAGAATTGTATCACATTTTATACTAGCTTTACTATTAAGAGCTGTTTTTCCTATCTTAGTTAAGCCACGATAGTTGCTTACACCACCATCACTTGCAATAGATTTACTTACAATATTACTCTTAGTATTTTTACCGATGTGAATCATTTTGGCTCCAGCATCTAATTGTTGACCAGACTTGGCGTATGCAATAGATATTGAATTACCAGTTGCTCCCTCACCTTTTAAAATACATGACGGATATTTCATCGTAATTTTACTACCAATATTTCCATCTACCCATTCCATTAAACCATAATCATCGACAATAGCTCTTTTAGTAACTAAATTATAAACGTCAGTTGACCAGTTTTGGATAGTTGAATAACGACAATGAGCATTCTTTTTAATAAATATTTCAACAACTCCAGCATGTAAAGATGTTACACTATATTCTTTGGCAGTACATCCTTCAATATAGCTTAAATCAGCACCTTCATCAACAATAATTATAGTTCTTTCGAATTGACCAAGTGATTCTGTTTCGATTCTAAAATAACTTTGAAGAGGACGATTTACCTTAACACCTTTTGGAATATAAATGAAAGATCCTCCTGACCAGACAGCACCATTTAAAGCAGTATATTTATTTTCTGCATAATTAACTAAATGGTTAAAGTATTCTTTAAATAGTTCTGGATACTTTTGCAAGGCATCGTCTGTTGATGTAAAAATAATTCCTTCGTCATCTAAAGATTGATTATGGTAAATCACTTCGCTTTCAAACTGGTTAGTAACTCCACCTAAATACTTTTTTTCAGCATCTATAACACCTAGTTCATCAAAACTATTACGAATACTACAATTTACTTTTTTCCAATCGTTAGTAATCTTCTCTTCCGTTCCTTTATAATAAGTTATATTATCAAAATCCAACTCTAATTTTGGACCAAATTTAGGATTATCCAATTCTTGAAATTTTTTAAAAGACTTAAGACGAAATTCTAACATCCATTCTGGTTCGTTTTTCTTTTTTGATAAATCTATAACAAATTGTTCATTTAGTTCTCTTTTCATAAACATCACGCATTTATTATACATCATTCGTATTTATTTGAAAATAGAGAAATTTTTTGTTACTATTATTATAAGGTGATAATATGAATATTATAGAAATTAATAAACAGACTTTATATAATTTATATGAGCAGTTTCCTGAAAGCTTTAGTGGATTAAAATTAGAAGGAAATAATTTAGTTTATAAAGGTGAAGCTGTTGATATAAGTAATTTTAACATTAATGATTTACTAACTCCTGAAACTGATTTTTATTCTTCATTAAGTGTTTTATCTTCAGAGGATATTTTTAAAATAATACGATTACATGCAATAAAATTAGATTCCTTAATGCAACGAGATGAAAAAAGTAAATCCGAGAAAAGAGTAGAAATTATAAAAAGTGAAAACCCTTTAATGAAAAATATTAGTATTGTAGTTAGAAATAACAATGGCTTAAGTGATGAGTTTTTAAATATTGTAGATAGTACAGGAAGAGATCATCTATTTAGAAATGATAGAGACGTTGACATATTCGATATATATGAGTCACTAAAGTATAGAAATATTGGACATGATATTACTCCTGATGAATTGGTAGATGCTATTAATAGGAAACTTTATCAAGTACAGTTGAAAGATGCACGTACTATAATGGACTCTTCTACTGTTTCAGAACAATTTGCTAATAAGATTGATTTAGTTAATAGACCTTATAAAGACGATAAAATGCACACAGTATATGGAAATGAAGACAATGATATTGCAATTGTTGCAGACAATGCTGGTGGAGAACATAAAGTTGTAACATTTGATCATAATCAATATGGAGATTTAGTCATGCAAAATCATGGTCAGAATGTTGCTGGTAGTGATACTTCTCTTGTTAATAATGGGACTGCACAAGATGTTGAATTTGAAAGCAACGTTAATTCTAATACTGAATTTGAGGTACAACAAGAAACTAATGATGAAATTATGGCTAGACTAATAACTCCAGAAGAATTTTATCGTTTAATTAGTTCTTCTGAAGATTTAAGTGAAAAACAAAGAAAAGATGTAGACTTATATTATGCATATATTGGAGATTTAATGATTTATGAAGATTACCTTTTAAGTGAGTTACGTCAGATGCTTAATGAATTCCGTGCTTTTGTGTATGATTTAGAATATGGAGATCATGAAGAAGACTTAAATCAAAATCAACAAGAAGCGATTGATAAAAATCATGAATTGGAAGAAAAGAAAACACAATATATTTCACCTGAGACAATGGAGCAAATAAATAAAGAAGTCAAAAAGCTTGAACTTATTAGAGAGCATAGTTCTAATGATACAGGTAGTATAAGTACACTTCAAGTTATTGCTGTTATTGTTGGTATTTCTATTATTTTAACTGCTGTTACTTTATATTTAATAAATTAAAAAAATGTTTCATTTGAAACATTTTTTATTTTGTTATGGCTTGAACAGATGTAATAGCAACTACCCCTACTATATCTTCTGTACTACAACCACGTGATAAATCATTTACTGGTTTTTTAATTCCTTGTGTTATTGGGCCATATGCTTCAGCTTTTGCAAGTCTTTGAACTAGTTTATATCCAATATTCCCAGCATCTAAATCAGGGAATATTAAAACATTTGCGTGTCCAGCCACTTTAGAATTTGGAGCTTTAGACGCCGCAACACTTGGCACGATAGCTGCATCAAGCTGTAATTCACCATCAATGTTATATTCTGGGTATTCTTTTTTCGCAATAGAGACAGCTTCGACAACTTTGTCTACATCAGGATGAGAAGCACTTCCCATAGTAGAGTGTGAAAGTAAAGCTGTAACCGCTTTTTCACCAGTAAGTAATTCAAATGATTCTGATGATGAAGCGGCAATAGCTGCAAGACGCTCTGGGTCTGGATTTTGTTCTAATCCTGAATCGCCGAAGACAAAAGTTCCATTTAGACCATATTCACAATTTGGAACAACCATTAAGAAGAATGCTGATACTAACTTAGCATCTTCTTTAGTTTTGATAATTTGTAAAGCAGGTCTTAATGTATTCGCTGTCGAATGACATGCTCCTGAGACAATGCCATCTGCATGATCTAACTTAACAAGCATACATGCATAATACATATAGTCATCTAATAAAGTTTGTCTAGCTAATTCTAAAGTCATACCTTTATTCTTTCTTAACTCGTAAAATTCATTTACTAAAGTGTCTGTTAAATCACTAGTAAATGGATTGATAATATTAATATCATCTAATTTAATATTTTCTTTTAAGGCTAAAGATGAAATTTCGTCTTCTTTTCCTATTAAAATTATTTCAGCAATTTTCTCATCTGTACATATTCTTGCTGCTTTTAAAACACGAGCATCCATTGTTTCAGGTAAGATTATCTTTTTTATATTATTTCTAGCTCTTTCTTTTATTGAATCGATAAAATTCATAACTATTCCTTCTTTCCTAAAATATTATATTATTTTTTTTCATCAAAAAAAAGTGTATTTACACTTTTATTGATTATTTATGTAAGCAGTATAAAATTCTATTATAGAACTATATATATAAGTTACTAAATCTTTTTTGTCTGAAAGACTTGGTAAATATAAACTATAATTATTTGGCAGATAATTTCTTCTTAGTGCTGGCTCCTTTTCATAGTTGTTATTATGATGATTATACTTAATTGGAATAACTTTACCAGGCTTAAATAAATCTATGACATCTAAACGTGGTTGTTCTACTTTAATAGAGCGTGTTATTATAACACTAAATTGATTTTCTATTTCGATGTCAGTATACTTAAAACCAAAAGAATCAATATTATTTATATAATTTTTTATATTGTCATTTTCATTGTATGTAAATAATTCAATTTGATAACTTTCTTCGACAAGACCTTCAATATTAGTTACTAGTCCAGTTACTTCAATTGTAGGTTCTTCAATACTATATACTTCTTTATCCTCTAAGGCAAAATATCTTACTTCTAATTCTCTAGTTGTTTCATAATAAACATCGTCATTAGATAGCTCGACTGTTGTTTCATCCGTTTCATACTTTACAGATAAGTTACTTGGATTAATATCTAAAATAAAAGAGCCGACTTCTACATTATATTGTCTTTCTTTAATACATTCTCTTAATAACTCAAATAATTTTTTTTTAATGCTTACTTTATCTAATTCACTACGTTCGTAACTATTTTGATATAAACAATTTTTTAGATTTTCAATTTTACTGGTTATTTCTTGATTCATATTATCACCTATTCTTCATTTATTATAAAATATATTTAATTTTTTAACAAGAAAAAGAAGTCGTGGTGACTTCTATTCGTAAATATCTGGATAATAGGATACTTTATATTTTTTCAACATTTTATAATATATTTCACTATTATAAATTACATATTCATTTTCGTATAAATAAGCTGTTCGATCAGAAAACATTGAATCAACACTAGGGCCAATAATGAAACTATAAATTTTGTCATTTTCAATTTTAGTACTTACATGTCCTTCTAGTTTTTCAATTAAAGCATTACCATTATTAATAAATTTATCTGATTTATAATAATATTTAGTTGTAATACTTTCTCCTGAATCAGCTAGAAATTCCATATAATGTTCCATAGATAGATAACTTCCATCTAAATTCATACTGTTATTAGACACAAAAGTAAAGTGATCTAGTTCTGTTTCAAATGGTTTGTGTTTTAAAAGAGTTCCATAATCATCTAAGACAATTAACATGTAGTCAAAACGAATAGCTAAATAATATTTGTCATCTAAACCTTTTATAAAATAAAAGTTATCTTCGGTTAAATCATATAATGGGTCAAGATTTTTAATATCAAGTCCTTTGTTAGTATAAGAAACTGATTTTAGTTCACGATTATCAAAGTATAAAGTGAAATCAAAATTATAATCTATTTTATTTTCTTCTTTTAATTCCTTTTTATCGACATTTATTTTTACTATATGTTTCTTATTATTGTAAGTTACTTCGTACTCCTTAAAATAGTTATTAGTGCTCGTTTTCTTGCCTGATAGCTTTATTTCTGTATCATTCGTAGCAGAATTACTTGTTTTAAAACTAGCATAAAAGCTTATACTTGTTACGGAAATAACTAATACAAATAGAGATATTATTAATACAATTTTCTTTTTCATAGTACTACACCTATCTAACATACTGATGCTGAATCCCAATGGATTTCATACTCACCTATTTTTTGAGGACTTATCACGTTGTCTTTAATAATAAGTTCATATTCCTCTGCTATTCCAATATTACATTCTTGAGTTATATCGAAATATTTTATCTTATCTTTCATTAATGCTAAGTTGATTCCACCATATTCTTCAGATTTACCTTTTATTTTATAGCCGATAATAGAAGAATATTCCATCATATTTATAGAACGTCCTTCGTTGTCTGAATAAGTAAAGACATTTTTCTCTCCAGAATTTAAATGAACTGAAAGTTTTTCGAAGTTATCGTTCATTATATACACTTCATGATTTCTTATGTGATAACGTGGAAATTCTAATGTGTGCAAAATCGCATATTCTTTTGCATCAGCTCCAATAAAAATCTTTAATTGTTCTGGTTCAAAAAAACAACCAGAATCAGAATAATTGGAAATAACTTCGCCCATAGTTGTATAATCATCAATTAATTCAACGTTATTTTCGTCAACGATTTTATTATCTAAAATCATAAGATAATTTATTTTATGATTATTTAAAGTATATCTGACTTCTAAAATTTTGGTTTTATCATTCATTGTTATTTGATATTTTTGGATAAATTGAGAATCATTTTCGATATTTTCAATTTTGGTCATACGAGTTCTACCATCAATATAATCTTCTTCTAAAATGGGGTCTTTGTTAAGAGCTGGTGAATATCCTTTTAATAATTCAGAAACTTTTTTATTATTATTTTTATCTTCTTCAGGTTCCGAATCTTCTTTTTCTTCTTTATTTGAATCTTGATTATCTGTTTCTTCTGTTTTTGTTCCTGAGTTTTTTTCATTATAATTTGTTTCAACATTTTTACTATCTTTCATACTTTTTACAATAAAAAAGCTAGATATGCCGATTAATATTAATACTACTGCTATAATACTAAAAATAATTATTTTTTTCTTATTAATTGGTTTCTTTTCCATTTCCATTACAATCACCTACTATAGATATTCTAACATAAAAAAAGTATAAAAAAAAGAAGCTTACTTCGCTTCAATAATAAGTTTAATGGCTGTTTTTTCTTTTCCGTCAATTTCAATATCCGTAAATGCTGGAATACAAACTAAATTAATTCCACTAGGTGAAATGTAGCCACGAGCAATTGAAACTGCTTTAACAGCTTGATTTAAGGCACCTGCTCCAACCGTTTGAATTTCGACACCACCTTTTTCTCTAAATATATTAGCAATAGCTCCAGCTACTTTACTAGGATTTGATTTACTTGATACTTTTAATATTTCCATATTATTTATTTCCTCTCTTTCATTTTAAATATATGTATTATTTTAAAAAATATGAAAAAGAAAAAACATTTAAGTTTCCTTAAACGTTTTTATAATAAAACTTTAGCAATATTAATAGAATCATTATAATTAGAAAAGCATATATGCCATATTTTAAGTATTTACCTACTTTATCTCCTGTATCTGGATTTATAGGAATTACTTCATCTTCATAATTAGCTATAAATTGCCAGTCAATATATGATGTCTCATCATTTTCTGTATTATCATATTTTGTAGATAATGTCGTTTTAACAGTTAAATGGCTTACTTTATCTGTCTTATATTCACCAATAAATATTGCATTTTGTAAATCTATACCATTATAATCTAGACCATCTGCATAACCATCATAAAGAAGTTTTCCATCTAAGTAAATTGTCATTTCAATATTTTTTAATAGTTCTAATGCTAAATCACTTTGTTCTTTTAGTACTACTTTTAAATAAAGATTATAATCTGTGCGAGTATTATTTGATATGATAAGTTCATCTTCATATGATGATCCTGGAACCATATCTGTATGTTTCATAAAAACATCTTCGTCATATAAGGCTGAATTGTAATACAGTCTGTTACCACTGCCTGTAAAATATAATCTATTTTCTTTAGAAGCTGCAAAAACAGGACTTAGACAAATTAATAAAAATATAAAATATAACAATTGCTTTTTCATAGGAAAACCTCCTTTTTATTATGCTTGATTTAGGTCTATATTGGTACCCCAATAGTTTTTATATTGGTCAAATTGAACTGTTTCAATCTTAATAGTCAATGTATAAGTTGCTCCAGCATATGTTTGCCCTGTTGAATTACATTTTTGGGTTGTTGTTTTAACAGTCTTACCTTCTGTAGGTGTGTCACCATCACTAGTTGAACCATCTGAATAGACATAATGATTTGTACATATGTAATCTATATCCACATCTTTATTGAATGTTACCTTGTCAATAAATAGTGATGTTTGACCATCTCTTTGAAGAGCATCTTTATAGTAATAATATGTAACATCATCGTCTTCTTTTTGTTCTAACCAGTCTTCTGTACTAGGAAAATTGATTAAAGCTGCTGTAACTTCTGTACCATCTTTTTTAGTTTGAATTAATGGTAACTTAGTTGTACCATCACCACCAACCCATTCTTCAGTGTATGAAATACGTACAGCAAGATCAATGTCACCTTTATTAGTTACATAAACCTTTTTTGACGTTTCTTGACCAGGTAGCCAGTCAGTTGGAGCGTCGAATTCCTCGGTTAGCTCTGTGCTATAAGGCTTGGTTTTGAAAACGTTTTGGAATGTTGCTTGACTAGTGAAGTAAGCAAATGTTCCACCAACTACACCAACAATTGCAAGTAATAGTAGTGCAATTAAAGGTTTATTAGTACGATGTTCATGTTCTTCTTTATAATGATTATCTCTATTTTCGTAATCCATTTCTTTCATCCTTTCTATTCTTTTTTATATCAAAGGTTCTTACATTATTTAGTAAAAACTCTGATACCAAAATTAATACTACAACACCTATTACGTATAAGTGCTGATTTATAAAACTTACATAATATCCTAGGAGTGGTATTCTAATATTACTTACCTTACCTAAGATATTTTCTTTTGTAATGGGGACTGGGTCAGGAGCATTATTGGCATCTCCTTTAGTGACATATTCGTCCCCATTAATTTCATAAATACGATGTGTTATAACTAAGTCTTTGTAATTAAATGTTATAACATCATCAACATCTAAATCACTTTCATTTACTTGGTGATAATATAGAACGCTTCCTACTTTATAAGTTGGTTCCATACTTCCCGTTAAAACTACTAGTGGCTTATATCCTAAAATCATTGGAACGCATAATAGACCATAAATAATAATTAATAAATAACAAATGTTAGTTAGGAAATGAACAACTCTTCTTAAAAATTCCATGTTATGTTACCTCCATTTATACTAATGTTGTGTCCCCATAAATCTCTAACTGCTGTTTCGGTTGCTTGTACTGTTTCATAATTAAAACCTAATTTATAATTAAAGTCATTATAGTTGTTATAACATGTTGAATCTTTTATTAAATTTTCATTCAAAACTATACTATCAAGTATTTGAATTTCATCGTTAGAATTAAATAATTTTTTATAGTAGTACCATCCATCATTGCCTAATTCAAACTCACTTAACCATGATTCTGTCCATTTTTTAGTTACAACATCTATGCCATTAATCTTATTACTTAGTGTAAATATAGTATTTCCATCTAAATCTGTTACATTATATTTACAACTATAATTCTGAAGTCCATTTTGAATCACTGCACGACCATGGACTGCATCATTTTGTTCAATAAATTCATCTGAATTCATATCTGTATCCTTTATATTGGAATCAGAATCTATTATTATTTCTTCTTTTAAACTCCATAATTCGTTATAAGAAACTCTAAGTACAACTGATGTACTGTCATTATTTTTAAATTTAACTTTCTTAGTTCCCCAAGTTCCATAGAACTCTTCTTCTAAAGATATGTTATAATTCTTAGTATTAAATTTATTTTCAAAAATTCCCACGCCATTATAGTAAGCATATGTAATTCCAACTACTCCTAAAAGAAGAAGGAATAAACAAATTGATAACAATTTTGCTTTATTTATTTTTATTTTCTTCAAAATATCACTTACTTTCTTATTTTCTACATCATACAGTGTCGAGCACAATTTGGTGGACCGAAAACATATTCACCATAATTCATCGATTTTAAAGTCCAGCCAATAAAAGGACAATCTATAGTACAATTCGTTCCATTTATGTTTTCTTCTTTATAATAGTCTTCTAGAGGAGCAGGATGTAAAGAACTGATATTTTTTAATTCATCTTCTAAAATATCTATTGATTTTATTATGTTTCCATCCCAATCAATCCATGTTACAGTTATTATATTCTGGACATTGTTCGTTACTGAACCTTCGGAATGAAAGAAACCTTTTCTCTTATATCTATTTGCAAATGTAATTGTATAATTCTTACCTTCTTCAATATTAATTGTTTCTCCATTATTAATATTAATTGTTGTTGCTCCATCAAATATAGATATTTCATCTAATGTATATTCTTGTGGGACTACTTCTTGTATTTCATAAGAACCTGGTTCTAAATAGATACTTTGGCAAGCTCCATCTTTGATATTCAACCATATATCTTGGTTATTATTATTTGTAATATAGAATTGAAAATTTTTTTCATTATTGGTATTTAATACTTCTTTACAAATGTTAATTTTTGGTTGTACTTTAAATGAAGTTTTAGTTTTATATTCCTTAGAATCATCTAAGTCATAATTATTATCAGCAGATGCTCCGATTATCTCGACTTCATTCTCAATCGTACCCGAATCTTCATCGGTAACTTTATAAGATGCTATGAAAGTAGCAGCAGTATGAGCACTCAACGATTCAATTCTTATAATTTTGTCTGAAATTAACTCATAACTTGTAAAACCACTTTTACACATATTATTTTGATTAAATTGTCCTAAAGTACATTTAGCAAAAGAAGCTTTCTCATTATTTTCTCTAACTATTACATCTTTAATAGCATAGTCTCCAGTATTTTCTACAGTGATTTTATAATTTACAACATCACCTGTGCGATAATAATCTTGATAATAAATGATTTCTTTATTAATTATAGGTGTAAATTTCCCTCTTCTTAATTTCCATTCACCATATATTATGACGTCATGATTAGGCATTTCAAATGAGTCTTCACTATACCATCCTAAGAAGTGATATCCTTCTACATCTTCGATATTATCTAACGTTACAATTTCTCCAGGTGAATAATATTTTGTCTTTGGTATTAATAAATTAGAATTATTAGGAAGTGTACTAGAAATAAAATTATATTCGACTTTATACTTTATTTCTTCAAATTTACCGACTAGATTTACATCATGAGCGGGCATTTCAAAGTCATTTTCCTCACTTATGCTAGCATTTTCTGTTGTCCAGCCTAGAAAGCGATAGCCATTAAAGATATCACCCTTTCTCATTAAATCTAAGGTAATAATATCACCTTCATAGTATTCTTTCGTACTAGGTGGAACATAACTTGGAGGTAAGTCTCCCTCTATTGTGTAATTAACTTTATAAGGAGTGTCTTTTTCCCAACTTCCTACAAATGTTACATTTTGGTTGGGCATTTTAAATGAACCATCTTCAATTGTTATATTATCAGACTTCCAACCACTAAATTTATATCCTGACATTCGTGGTTCTAGAGCGATACTCACAACTGATGACTCACTATATGTTGCATCATCTGGTAATGCTGGAGCGCCTTCTGGTATTTCACCGATATAAGCATAGGATACTTTGAAATTATTCGTAATTTCTTTCCCCATCCATGTATGAACAGTATTAGAATTTTTGGTCATATTTAATTCACGAGATATAGCATAGTTATAAAAATCACGTCTAGTTTCCACTTCTTCTGTGTTAGGGTCATCAATTGATGGAGTCATAGTCTCTACTCCAATAGTAAGTTTACAACCAGCTTGAAGCTTTTTAATTCTGAAAGAGATTGTTCTTGTTTCTTCATCATAATGTAGACCTCGATAGTTGGTTGATGATTCTTCTTCTGTATCATTTAAGATAAATCCTTGACATACCCTATTTTGATTATCTTGACTATAAGCCCCAATATTCCCGTTACCGCCATCAACATTAACGAAACCAATAAATGTTAAACCATCTGGTATTTTGTCTTCAATATAAATGTAATTACTTAAAACTTCAGAGTTCGTTGAACTGCTAGATTCTTTACCATACTTATCAACACCCTCATAAGTTATATCAAGGTAATATGTTAATAAGGAATTCGGTTTAACTTCGACATCATTATCAAGTAATGTTATAGATCTTGTAAAATTAACAAACATTAGAGAAGATGATAGAAGAATCAACAATAATGTAAATATAATGATTTTTTTATTTTTCAAGTATTTCATTTAAGTCGCTCCTTTCTTATTAACATATTTTTATTCAACTACATAAGGATTGTTTGAAGTTCCTATTCCTCTTGATGCTCTAATTCCTTCTTTTAAAACAATAGATGGTCTTATATTACTGGATGCAAGATCAGTTAATTGTGAACTTAGCATCCCACTAGTAGGAACACGACTAACATATTCACCATTTGTGTAACCACTTGGTGTCATTGTCCATTGTAGAGCACTTACTAAATAACTATCTTTACTTGAAAAACCTGTTGTTCCTGAAAGAACGAATTCTTCTACTGTCAATAGTGCTATTGGATATTGCAACATTTTGTTACCAGATTCATTATTAACTGTGAATCTATCATAAATATTGGGACATACATCTTTGTCTTTAATTCGGCCATTAAAATCTTCATTCAAATAAACTAAAGAATTATTACGAGATGTTTGCTCTCCTGTAAACCAAATACCTGTACTAGTTATAGTCCTGTTATTACACCAGGTAGCATCTTCCAGATAATCACTATAATTTATTAAATTATTTTTATACCAAGTATCGATTGTAGTTTTCATAGTTGAATCATTTTTATTTCTTTCATTACTATCAGGTAAAACCTCAGGAATAACATTTTCGATTTTTTTACCATTATTAAGTGATAATACATAAGAATTAGTAAAACTATTTGTACTATGATATATAAAATAATAGACTTGATCACATGAAGTTACTGAGGCTTGACCACATGTATAACGATATTTATTAAAGACTTCTGTAGCGTCAACATTATTCCAATCTCCAACAGAAGTATAAGAATCATCCATATTAAGAGTATACTTAGTTCCATCCCATGTGACATCTGAACTATAAATAATTGATGGTGTATCTACAGCAGAATACATTATAGAATTATAACTTACATCACCGTACATATAACCACCAGCACCAATTGAAGAATTGTTTGAATTATAAATGCCACTACCGATTGTAGCATCAACATTTGTTTTATCACATACACCATTATTCGAAATTCCATTATAGACTAATTTTGTTCCACCCAGTTCGGTAGTACGAACTATTTTCCAGCAGAAGCCACCGAATAAGACATTGTTATTATTAATATTGCCACGATAGTACATAATTGGATATTTATCCTTCTCTGTACCTGCTCTTACGTATAATCCTCTACCATTCGTAGTACTTGATATATTATTAAAATTAATACCATTACTATTTTTTACAAATGTACTGCTTTCATTATCTAAGAAGGCTTCTTCATCATTAAAAGGTAAGTTATATTTAATATTAATAGTACCTGACATACTTTTTGAAATATTCATATTCGTCCAAACAGCTCGGATTATGGTATCATGTTCAGCCATTATAAATACATCATCATTTACTTTAACTAGGTCTTCTACTGGTTCCCAGCCTTTAAATTGATATCCTGGACATGATAAAGTATCAGATTTTTTTGTTACTAAGTAAAAAGCATTATGAGTTTCAGTTGTAATATTTTTTATATTGCAACCTGTTGGGGGATTCGTATCATATGTTAAAACATAGCCATTTTTTAAAACTGGAGTTAAGCTACTAGTTACTTTTTTTTCTTCATCATTTTCTACTTTATAAGTAGCTTCTTCTTTTTTATTTGTAGGAAAGTAACCTACTTCATTTATATGTTCCTCTTTTGTTTTAACTTTTAAAGTAAGTGTTTCTGTTTGACCAGTATTTAAACCATTTAAATTCCATATTATTTTAGGTGAATTATTTTCTTCAGTTAAAGTTATATCTCCAGATGTAACAGAAATATCATTTTCATTTTCAAGATAGAAATATTCATCATTAATTAAATCAGTTATTTCTAAATATTCATATGATAATGGATTAACAGCTGCTTCGAATAATGTCTCTTCAATATCAAAATTATTGCTAATAAATTGATTATCAGAAATTTCTTTTATTTTTGAATCATTATTATTCATATACTCATATGTTATTCCATTAATTTTTAACATAGGATGTTCTTCTTTTAATAATTTATATTCTAAAATGTATGATGAGGTATCTAGGTTAACATAGCCATCTATAATAAACATAACAATAAGTTCTTTGTCTGTTTCTTGATAGTCAGATAGGAATGTTCTTAAAGCATTTAAGCCGACTTTAAAACTTCTTTTGTCATTAAAATTTATACCATTAAAAGAATTCAGAAAATCATCTTTAGAAGTTGTAAACTCTGAATTAACAGTAGCTTTATCATTAAAAGTTATAAGAGACATGCGATTGTCTTCATTTCTAAATATGTAATCTGCTAGATTAGCAAAACTCTCTTTTATGTTTTGGATTTTTCCACCTTCAATACTTGAAGTAGCATTTAATAAAACAACTATATCCTTTTTTGATCCTTCTCGCTCTTTTATTTTACTTTCTAAAATTATGTCAACTTGAGCAGTATTTTGATCTATCCAACGAGAATTTTTAGTAATACTTATTCCACCATCAATATCATTTTCATAATCATTTGATGATACTTTAACACTTCTTATTTCTTCTGTATAAACTCCAACTCTATAAAGAACATTTTTAATCCCTTTTTCTACTAAGTTCTTACCAGAAAATATAAAAATAATTGAATTGAGAATTAATATGCCAATTATAATAAGACATACTTTCTTCCATCTTTTATCATAATATTTTTTTAATTTATACTTTAATTCTCTTGTATTAAAATTAACTTTTTTATTCCTCTCTTTTTTTACCATATTATCATTCCTCATTTTACAAATGTCTAATTACATTAGTTAGTTTAGACAGATTTTGAAAAAATATTATGATTTTAGTTAATTTTTCCCAGTATATTTTTGTACATAAAAAAACTATATTCAAATTATTGAATATAGTTTAGTTCATTTATTATCTAGAAAGTTCTTCTTCGATTCTTAATAATTGATTATATTTACAGATACGGTCTGTTCTTGACATTGAACCAGTCTTAATTTGTCCTAGATTTAATCCAACTGCTAAATCAGCGATTGTTGTATCTTCAGTTTCTCCACTACGATGTGAGATAACTGTTGCATAACCATTACTACGAGCAAGTTCGATAGTTTCAAGAGTTTCAGTGATAGTACCAATTTGGTTAACTTTTAATAGAATAGCATTTCCTGCTTTTTTATCAATACCCATTTGTAAACATTTTTTATTAGTAACAAATAAATCATCACCAACTAATTGTACTCTATCTCCTAATCTTTCAGTAATTTTAGTAAATCCTTCCCAATCATTTTCATCTACTGGATCTTCAATAGAAATAATTGGATATTTTGTAACTAATTCTTCATAGAAATCAATAAGTTCATCAGTAGTTAAACTTCTACCTTCACCAACAAGTTCATATTTTCCATCTTTATAGAATTCTGAAGCTGCTACATCAATACCTAAGCATACATCTGTACCTGGAACATATCCTGCTCTTTTAATAGCTTCCATAATAAGTTCGAAACCTTCTTGATTGCTTTGTAAGTCTGGAGCAAATCCTCCTTCATCACCAACACCAGTAGAAGCACCTTTTTCGTTTAGTACTTTCTTTAAGTTGTGGAACACCTCTGCTCCAACTCTTAATCTTTCTTTAATTGTATCTCTTTGTGGGATAATCATAAATTCTTGGAAGTCTAATTTATTATCTGCATGTGCTCCACCATTTATAATATTCATCATTGGACGAGGTAATGTAGTTCCTTCACCAACATAAGCGTATAGAGGTTTTCCAGCATTAAGAGCACTCGCTTTTAATGCAGCCATAGAAATACCTAAAATAGCATTAGCTCCAAATTTAGATTTTGTTTCAGTACCATCAAGTTCTATCATAGCATAGTCAAGAGCTTTTTGATCTTCTACTTCCATACCAATAACTAAGTCTCTTAGTGGACCATTAACATTAGCAACGGCTTTTTCAACACCTTTACCCATGTATCTTGTACCACCATCACGAAGTTCTAAAGCTTCTCTTTCACCTGTTGAAGCTCCTGATGGAACTGCAGCACGTCCCATAATTCCATTTTCTAAGATAACGTCAACTTCTACAGTTGGGTTTCCTCTAGAATCTAGAATTTCACGTCCGATTACATTTTTTATTTTCATATTTATTCTCCTTTATTATCATGTTTAGCTTAGTCACTAATATACCTAAGCTTCGCTATATATTATACCACATAGATTAATAAAACTACCTTAAAATATAGAAAAAGATTAGTATTTTTAGCTACTAATCTTTAACTACTTTTAATAATATAGTCAATAGGCATTTTACATCCTCTTAATTTCTTAATAATAGGTGTTATTCCAATATTAGGATGG
This sequence comes from uncultured Bacilli bacterium, assembly GCA_949425635.1. Taxonomy (GTDB): domain Bacteria; phylum Bacillota_I; class Bacilli_A; order RF39; family UBA660; genus Coprovivens. Next base: position 53,285 of record CASPWD010000009.1, read on the forward strand.
CTTATACTTTCTTGAAAAAGAGTTCTTAAACGAGTCTCAATTATTGGAGATTTATACTCTGTTAATTTAGCACATAAATTTTTTATAGTCATCAAGATAAGTTTACGATTATACGTTCTTAGATTCAAAGCATCAATATTACTTGATACAAAAGAATACATATCTGGATCAATTAAGACAATATTATTTTTATTACATACCATATTATCTGTACGCATGTCAGCAATTCTAATTCTATGATTACTAAAATAATCAGCAAGTAGTAATAAGTCATTTAAATTAAATAATAAATATTCTACTGATTGCTCTAATATATCAATATATTCTTTGGGTACCCATTTATATGTGTATAAATCAATTTTTTGAGCATCATTATTGTATGGACAGTCGTATATGAAAGGACTATTTACATTTTGATAGAAGGTATCAAAGTCGCTAATTTCCTCAGCTAAATAATATCTTTCGAGTAATTTAACCATATGAGGATTATCTATTTCTTTTATAAAATCGAAGATAGACTGCTTGATACGATGTTCAGCAAAACTAAAATATTTTTTATAAACAATCCCATTGCCTTCAGAGAAAATTTCTCCATTCGCTCCTAATAAGTTTAATCTAGTTCCTTTAAATTCTACTTCATTTCCTTTTGAATCATAAAATACCATAATTTTCCCTCATTTAAATAAGAATATTTTAACAAAGATAAAGAACTTATTCAAATAAAAAGAAATGAATTAAATCATTTCTTAGTTTATACTATATTTTTCTTTAACACTATTACCAATAGTTTTTAACATTTCATCAATCAACTGAAGTTCTTTTTCGGTTTCTACTGGTTTAAGCTCTTCGCCATCATAATAAGATGACCAACAATTTATCTTTCCTTTGTAATCTTTACTATAATCAGTATATGTTACATATTTTTTTTGTGTTTCTTTAGATTCGAAAGTAAAAATTACATCAAACTCTTTTTGTTCATTATTTTCGTTTTTTATAATTATTTTTTCTTCCATAATTACCTCCTAATATAAGCTACTGCTGTTGCATTATCTTTTCCTGCTGCAATACTAGCATTATATTCCTGTGATCCACCATGTATACGAACTGCATCAAATAATAGTGCTTCGTCAACAAATTGTTTTGTTAATTGTTCTGCTGGTGTGTTTAATGCAATAAACCTTATTCTATCAGTACTTAGAAGATCAGTAATACCATCTGTAAATAGCATTAGGCGATCATATGAAGCATTTGGAATAATCCTTGATTGAACTGACTTAAGATTTTCTAGACCTATACAACGAGCAATAACATTATTCTTTTTATTGAAACGTAAATCATCAAGTTCTTGTTTGGTAATTTCATCTGGAGTACGTCCTGGAGGCCATACAACTGACTCATCACGAGTTAATAATTCTAAGCTTGGACCATTTGTTATGTAAGCTCTAGAATCTCCAACGCTTGAAATAATTGTATCCTCTTTAGTAACAATTGCTCCAGTAAAGGTTGCTCCTGAAATTATTCTATTGTAATCGGCATTATATAAATTGTATATTTCTGTGCTTATCTGAGATATTCTTTGTTGGAAAGCGGATTTTAATTCGTTTGGATAATAGAAAAAGTCTGGATCTAATTGATTAAACCATTCAGTTATTTTTTGAAGCATATAAGTACTAGCTTTGTCACCATATTCTACTCCTCCCATTCCATCAGAAACCGCAAGAAGCTTGAATTCTGGATTAGCTGGGTGAGTAAGTATAATAGTTGTATCTTCTTGATTGCTACGATGGTTACCTATATCTTGTGTTGCATATAAAGAACCTTCTAAGACATATTCATTACGTTTATTCTTTAATTGAACACCACTCATCAAGTCGCCAAGACATCTGTTTATTGAGCGATGATTTACTCTTACATTTTGAGCAATTTGAGCTTTTTCAATATCGCCATCTACTTTAGCAAATAAATCAAGGACTTCACCGCTTGGTACTACTGTTTGACCTTTTCCATATCTATCTACATAGTCTCTATATGAAGTTCCAGATTTAAATCTGGTAGTTAGTGTAGCATTGATTAAACTTAATAAGTCATTACTATTCCCTTTCAAATATAAAGAAGCATTAATGTCTTTATTAGCTAAAGTGCTCATCATATTTTGAAGGTCACCAAAACATGGGAAGACTTCTAATAAATATTTAATCTTTTCTCTATCTGAAGGGAGATTACATATTTTTTGATCATGGTAATAAAAATATGAAGCTGCATTAAATATTTTTATACTTTCATGTAGAATGTATTTTATTACATCGTCTGATTCCATTTGAGCAATTTTTTCTCTTGCTCCACCATTTCTAGTGAATCTTAATAAATTAATTCCTTCGTTTACTTGCGATAACAAAATACCATTCATGTGAGGTAAAAATTCTGGATGAGTTGAGAGTGTTCTTTCTATCGCATAATCTAAATCTTCTGTTTTAATCATATTATCACCTACTATATTAATATAATATCATTTTTTTAGAAAATTAGCCATTTAAATAATAGTTTTAATAAATTTTATATTAATTTACAAATAAAAAAAGAATATTTCTATTCTTTTATTTACTCATTTCTTGGCTTAAATCATCGTATAAATGGGAAGCTAAAACGTATGCATCACCATTATGTAATACAGCGTCTGTTGGTAAATTTTCTAGTGTAAAGTTTTGTCCTGGAATTGAAGTAGCTTTTATATAAACTTTAATGTTGTCACTATCGAATGTTATAACTTTTCCTTCTTCATCTTGTAACTCTCCAGTAATATCACCTGTTGTTGAAATAACTTTTCCTGATTCGTCCATAACAATAGCATCAGCGTAAGGAGAATTTTCGAAAGTATATTCTCCAAAATATTGCTCACCTAAATAATCATTGAATTTTTTGGCATTGTTTCTGAAATCTTGATGATTTCTAGCGATACTATCACCTACTATATCGTGAGGTAATCCAGAATCTATCATATCAAGATAATTATAATAGCTACTCATGATTGGAACAAACATATTAGCATAAACATCCCCTTTTATACTTTGGAATGATTCATATGGGCTATTATCACAAGTATCACCTAAACCGCTCATAGCATAATTTGCCCAGCTTAATAAAATTAAATCATTTGAACTAGCGAATGTATTTAGATGACTTTCTTGTGCTACAATTCCTGTATCAGGAACTACTGTTTCGTTGGCCTTTTCATTATGACTTTTTATTACTCCTAAACTAGTAAGAGCGATAACACCTGCAAGTGTAAAAGCAACGCCTATCTTTATATTTTTTTGAAGTCTATATTGTTTTCTTTTATTAGCTTCTCTATGTTTTTGAAGTTCTCTATCTTTAGCTTGAATACTTTCCACTACTCCACGATGAAAGTTAAATGGATCATAAGTGTGTGAATATGGATTATAAGTAACATCTCCTATAGTAAAGTTATGTTTACCAATAAAAACATATCCATCCTTAGTTTCTTCAATTGAAACTACATCTAATCCGTATCTACTCTTTATTCTATAAACAATCTCATTTAAAGATCTATCTGTAAGTTTAGTTCTACCTACTTCTATGTATTCTATTTCATTGTCTTTCATAATATCACCATTACAGTATTTTACTGTCCTTACTATTAGAATTATATAATAAAATTCGGGCATTTACAACATAAAGTGAGATGTGAGTTGGTTGAAAAAAAAGAATTATTTTACTAATTCTCCTTCGACTTTATCAACATATGCTTCTTTAATAACGACATTGTAACATTTGTTAGTTTCAACTATTTCGTTTAATTCTACTTTCAAGAAGTTTTCTGTATGACCTATTGATTTACCATCAATAATTTCTTCGATTAAGACATTTACTTCTTCACCTATAAATTTTTGATTATATTTAAGTTGTAACTCTTCATCGATTTCAATTAATCTTCTAGCTCTATCCTTTTTTATATTATTTGGAAGGTGTCCTTCCATTGAAGCTGCTTTTGTTCCCTCTCTTTTTGAATAAGGAAAAACATGGATTTTACTAAAACCAACTTGCTTGCAATATTCTACGCATTCTAAGAATTCACTCTCTGTTTCTGTTGGAAAACCAACTATTACATCTGTTGTTAAGTTGATGTTTGGACGAGCAAGTCTTAGTTTGTTTATTTTTTCTAAGTATTCTTGCTTAGTATATTTTCTATTCATTGCTTTTAGAACTCGTTCACTACCAGATTGAAGCGAAACATGTAAATGACCACAAAGTTTTGGATTATTTTTCATTTCTTCTATAAATTTATCATTGATTTCTGTTATTTCAATACTAGAGACTCTTATTCTATCTAATCCATCTATTTTAGAGATTTCTCTTATTAGATCAGTTAAATCGTATTTTCCTGTTTCTTTGCCATAAGCTCCTGTGTTAATTCCAGTAAAGACTATTTCTTTATGACCAGCATTTACCAATTCTTTAATTTCTTGAACGGCTTCTTCAAAACCTTTACTTCTAATGCTTCCTCTTACATAAGGAATAATACAATATGCACAGTAATTATTACATCCATCTTGAATTTTTACATAAGCTCTTGTTTTATCGTTAAATTCCTTAACTTTCATGTCTTCGAAAGGCAATCGGCGATCATTATAGAACTTAATATACTTTTCATTGCTTGATTGGAAATCTTCAATTAATGAGATTACCTGTGATTTTTCTTTGTTACCAATTAAGATATCTATATCTAAATCATTTAGTTCCTCACGATGATTTTCAGCAGTACATCCGCATACCATTAGTAGAGCTTGATTATTATCACGACGAACATTTCTTATCATTTTTTTGCACTTATTATCGGCTGTATTTGTTACACTACATGTATTTACAATAACGATGTCACTTTTTTTGTAATCCTCTTCATAAACATAGCCATGATTGATTAATTGTTCTTTCATGTATTCAGATTCATAAGAATTTACCTTACAACCAAATGTTAATATATTAAATTTCATCTACATCACCTAATTCAAAAAAAATTATATCATATAAAAAAGATAATCACAAAGATTACCTTTATATTTCTTTTTCGTTTTCTATAGTTAAATAACCACTGGCTGAATTATTCTCATCTTTAACAAATTTTAAGATTCCTTGATATGTTTCCTCTGCGGATCTATCGTAGGAAATTTTTATAACTTTCAACTCTTCGTCTACATAATATAAATAATAGTCATAATTTCCTCTATCCCAAAGGACATACTTTGTGTCATTATATATGTCGTATACTTCAATATGAGAATCACACATTCCATACCCGAACATCACGTTAGCTATAACTTCTGGCCTTCCATCACCTGTTAAATCTGTTTTATAGGTATACATTATTGGAACACCAGAAATAATATTTTTTTCTTTATCATCTTGTATAAGATAAATGTTATCATGTGTTTTGGCATCACTTGTAAATTTAAAGCTTAGATTTGGATATTCATCAATAAAATTTTCTTTCTTAATGTCCCACACTTTATTTTTTTCTAAATAAAGTTCTGCAAGTTCATAAGTTTTTTCATTTCTGAGGAGTTCATTGTATTTTTCTGAATGATTATCATTCTTTTTTTCATTACTTTTATTAAAGCCTTCTATTCCTATCATAAGTCCTAATAGTACTAACATAATTATAATAAATATCCATGAAGGTTTGGTTATTGTTAATTTCTTTTCAGGGTCTTCTTTCGTTTCTTTAGAGTCTGTTACTTCTTTAATAGATTTAATTCCTAAAAATTTTTTTTCAGCTAAATTATCACTTGTCCTTAATACGAATGGAGATGAATAGCCTAATTCTTTAAATTCAATATCATCTTTTTGTTTAAGGAAGAAAGCAAACATCATTAGATCTCCTGCAGCACCAGATATATTTATAATTGATAGAATAATTAACCAAGATGAATTAATGATGAAACCTAGAATATAAGTTAGGACACCAATAATAATGAATGGAGATAATAAAGATGTTATTATACATTTTTTACTAATATATTCTTTACATTTACAATAGAAGACACCTTTTTCTAGAGCAACTCCAAAAACAATATTTTCACTTTTTGCTCCTGTCATTTGATAAGCGATGCTATGAATTATTTCATGTAATACCATCCAAAATATCATTACAATAAAGAAAATAACATATAAAAGCATAAAGTTATTTTCAATTTCCACTTCTGTAAATTTTCTTGTAAGTTCTCCAACTAGTGATGATGGTAATACATTGAAGAGAATTATCGTTAATAAAATCATAATTGCTAATAGAACAATTGATAAAACATTAACGAAGATTAAATCATATTCTAGAATGTATTCTTTCTTTTTTCTATTTTCTTTCATAATAATTACTCCTATACAAAAAGACTCTTTATTATAGAGTCTTAAATTAGTGAATCTTTTAGTTCTTTTAAATCTTGTAAGAACGATTCCTCGTGTTCATAAGATATATCAGTTGACTCTGTATCTATTTTAGAATCAATTCTATTATTTTCTTCTAAAGATACTTTTGAAATTACTGGTTCATTATAATCTTTAGTCATTTCTGCTCTATTTATTAACTCATCATAACTTATTATTGCTTTTTCCTCTTGTTCTTCTTCAAAAGGAGTCATATTTATTTTTAAATCTTTTTGAGTTGTTTCTAATTCTTTAGATATGCTTTCTAAATCTAGAAAATCATTTTGCCATAAGGCTTGAGTATATTCTAATTTGTCAGGAATTGGCATATCTGTAAGTTCGATAAGTTTAGGTTCTTCTAATATTTCTTGTGCTTCAATTCTATCTTCTTTTGGCTCTTCCTCAGAAATATTTGTTTCTTGATAAATATTAAAAGGTTCATTTGAAGTTTGTTCCTCTATTTTATTTTGTTTACGTTTTATTGTTTCTTTTATTTGTCTGTTTTGAGAATATATTAAAGAAAACATTAGGAGAGATATTAGTACTAAAATAATAACCACTATATAAAACACGTTATTATTATCTGATGTTGGTAAAGCTAAAATATAATTTAAATACATCATATACATCTCCCTACTTTATAATGATAGCATTTTTTTTACAATTTATAAATATTGTTTTTTTACTTTTTATTTTTATTTACATTAAGAGACGATAATGTAAGGATCTTCTATAGTTCCAGATCCTTTTACTTTAGCATTTTCACTTATGTTAATTACAGGTCTGATATAAGTTTGATTTGTTATAAGGACTCCGTCACCTAAAGAACCATTAGACATAACGTTAATCATAGCTATATTGTTTGATGAATTAATAAAATAACTACTACTTGTAACATAATTACCAGGAATACTTTTATTATATAAGTAGTATTGGCTATTAGATACTCCCACTACTCCCCCGGCCATTAAGACTTCGTCTGCACTTAATAGACCAATAGGTCCTGAATATATATTTCCATTACAATATAAATCTGGAGTTTTGTCATTATATATACGTTCAAATGATGAAGAATAACTTATGTTATTTTGAACATTTTTAAAGTTTGTATCTGTACAAAAATCTCCATTACTTATATATGCTTTCATGTTAGCAAGATTAGAGTCTAACCAATTGTTTAGATAAGTTGTAATTGAGGCATTTTGTAATGTTGCAAGAGTTGAGACAGGAGAATCATCTTCTAATTTGTTCGTATTATATGGAATTTGATTTTCTAAGACACTATCAAGGACTAGTCTTACTGAGTTATCCCCATTTATTCTGACGATTCTAAATAATAGTTCTCCTATTTTTACATAGTTATAATCAATATTACCACGGAAGTAATAAGTTGTACCTTTGTTATCAATTGTGCTTATTAAACCTTCATCAGTTGTTGAGGCATCTACGCCAATTCTTGTTACTGGACTTGATAATTCATTATTATACAGAATTAAATCAGCAAATGTTTCTGTACTTAAAGAATCATTTGAAACTTTTAATGTACCTCTAAATTTTGCTCTATTTTTTGCTTGGATATCAATTGTATAACGAACTGTTTGGCCTGGTTCAATACTGTATAAATTAATTAATTTTTTCCCAGTTATGTTTTCAGTTATTTCATTTATTACATTACCATCATAATCTTTTATTTTTATAGTAGCGTTTTTAAAATTAGAATCTGTAAAATAAATTGAATAAAAAATTTTGTTATTTGATTGATTATTGATAGAGATTCCATAAGAGTGTTCTTTGGTGTCGTTTATTTCTATTTCATTGCCATCAATATAGTTTATCGCCAAATCTCCTTCGTTTAATACAACTGCTACCGTACCTTCTATAGCTTGTTCAAATTTAAAATTGCTTAAGAAAACAGCAAGGACAACTATACAAATAAATATTACAACTATTGACAATATAATGGTAAAGTCCATATTGTCTTTGTCGAACAACTTAGCCATATATCTCACCTTTTTTTCATATAATAGTATAACAAGAACCTTATTAAATTACAAGATACAGAAAAAAGAGCTCTATAAAGCTCCTTTTTATAAGTATTTTTTAAAGTTTTTAAAACTATTTCCACTTTCTAAGTCTGTTTTATCAAGCTCTTTGAATAGTTCTTTTTGTTTACGATCTAGTTTGTCTGGAATTACAATGTCTAAAACGACATACATATCACCCTTTTTGTTACGAACTGGATCTTTGACTCCTTTGCCTTTAAGTCTTAGTTGATCACCTGGTTGACTTCCTGGATCAATAGTTAAAACGACTGTACCGTTTAATGTAGGGATTTCTTTTTTACATCCTAAGACTGCTTCTGTTATAGTAAGTGGAACATCAACATAAATATCGTTTTCTTTTCTTTCGAATAGTGGATGATTTTTTACTTTAAATTCAATATAAATGTCCCCATTTGGTCCACCATTGTATCCAGCTGCTCCCTTACCACTTATACGTAATTGATGACCATTATCAACACCTTCTGGAACAGTTATTTCAATTTCTTTATTTTTTATAACATGACCTTTTCCATTACATTTTTTACATGTATTCGTGTATGTTTTTCCTTTTCCGTCACAATCTGGACATGTTGTTTCGCTTTGGAAGACTCCAAACATTGTTCTTTGTTGAGTGACTACTCTTCCGCGTCCACCACATGTAGAACAAGTTTTTTCACCACTGCCACCTTTACCATCACAAGATTCACATTCTGTATCTAAATCGATATTAATTGTTTTTTTACATCCAAATACTGCTTCTTCAAAAGTTAAAGAAACATTTACTAAAGAATCTCTTCCTTTAGTAGGACGATTTCTGTTTGAACCTCTGCGTGATCCTCCGCCAAACATTCCACCACCAAATAAGTCATCAAAAATACTAGATAAATCTATATCATCAGCAGAGAATCCACCAAATCCTCCACCAAATCCACCTTGGGATGCACCTTGAGTATAAGCTTCATGTCCAAATTGATCATATTGCTTACGTTTTTCTGCATCACTTAGAACAGCATATGCTTCACCAATTTCCTTAAATTTTTCTTCAGCACCTGGCTCTTTATTTATATCTGGGTGGTATTGTTTAGCTAATTTTCTAAAAGCACTCTTAATTTCAGCATCCGAAGCTGTTTTAGAAACTCCCAATACGTCATAATAATTTCTACTACTAGCCATTATTTCACCTCATCTTCATTAAGTATTTCATAATATTTATCTATTAATGAATTAAAATATTTTATCGCATTTTCATATACAGAACTATCTTCTAAATCAATACCTAAAATCGCAAAAGACTCTTTAGGCCATTTATCAGATCCCGCACATAAAAACTTCATATAATTATCAAGCATCTCTTTATCTCCCTCAAGAATTTTAGATGCTACATTTGAAGCAACGCTTATACAAATTGCATAACTATAAAGATAAAAATGCATATAATAATGACTTCTAGTTATCCAAGAATTACTTGCATATTTATCCATCTTTACCGTTGAACCATAGTATTTCTTTAAAGATGCTTTTGCTTTTTTATTCAAAAATTCTTTTGTTATCATCCCACCATTATGAACTTCTTGATACATCTCTTGTTCTAATTTACCTTCTCTTACAGCATCAAACAAATTACTAGTAATAACTCCCATTATATTAGCAAGTCCTGCTAATTTTTCATTCTTATCATTACCATTATTGGCCAAATAATTAGATAATAAGCATTCATTTGTTAAAGATGCAACTTCTGCTACAATTGAAGAAGGAAAACGATATTGATATGGATTATTTTCTCCAACAAATTGATGATGAATATTATGTCCTGCTTCATGCGCAATTGTAGAAACAGAATCTAAAGTATAATTATAACTCATTAATATTCTAGAATCCTGTAATATAGTTGAAAAAGAATAACCACCACTACATTTACCTTTATATTGGCAATAATCAATATAACGATTTTTAATTACTTTATCATACTTTTCTAAATATTCTTCTCCAAGAGGCTTCAAAGCTTCACGAATCAATTGTTGCGCTTCAGGTATACTATATTCTTTTTCAGACTTAGCCATTTCTAGATATAAATCATATCTATATAGAGTATCTACTCCTAAAGAATATTTCTTTAATTCATAATATTTATGTAATGTATCATAGCCTGCTTCTGTTGTTTTTACTAAAGTTTTAAATACTTTATCACTTAAATTCAAACCAAATAATTTACTATCCCAAGAATCTTTATAATGACGAATCTTCGCAATTGTATCATTCATTGCAACATAACTATTTAAATACATTGCACTACTATCACTATATTGCATTAGTTTCTTATTAAATTGATTATAAACCTTCTTACGAATATTTTCATTCTTATTACGCATTAAAGAACGATAATTATTTGGAGCTATAGTAACAACAGTCCCATCTTCTAATTTTACTTTTCCATAATCGTGCTCTTTATTTAATAAAGTTGAAGACATATCATCAAAATGATTCATAGAATCTGTAAGTTGACTTACTATAATTTCTTCATTTTCTGTTAAAATATGTTCCTTTTCTCTATATGTTGCATCTAAATCTGCTTTAAATTCTTCTAACCTAGGATTATCGACAAATAAAGCATTATAATCTTCTTTTGTAAGTTTCAGTAATTCGGGAGCAAAGAAGCTAGTATTTGTTGTCAAAATGGTATTTAATTGTTCTGCTCTGTTTTTTCTTTCCATACTTTCAGAAACACCAAGTTCTTGATCATTAATCAGATAAGCATAAACATACAAGTCTTCCCATAATGCAACACATTCAATTTGCTTTTTTAAAAATTCATATAATAAATTTGCATCTTTAGTACAACCAACATAATCTTTTAGCTCTGAAGCTAATGCTTTGGTCTTGTTATAGCTTTCTTCAAATTCTGATGTTTCTTTAAAGAATGAAGTCAAATCCCATTTAAATTCCTCAGGCACTTCGGCTCTACTATTATATTTTTGCATAAGTTCCTCCATATATCAGCTAAAAGTTCTAGTCACCTAGAACTTTTTCGCTTTATCTATTTTAATTATTTTTCTTCGTAACTCGCTTCTTGTACGTTATCATGTTTATCATCGTCTGATGATGTATCTGTAGCTTCGCTATTTGCTTGGTTAGCTTTTGCTGCTTCTTCGTATACTTTTGTAGCTAAAGCCATAGCACTTTCTTGTAATGCATCTTTAGCAGTCTTAATTGCTTCGATATCATCACCTTCTAATGCTTTCTTTAAGTCAGCCATTTTTTCTTCGGCTTTTTCTTTATCTGCTGAATCTACTTTATCTCCTAAATCTTTAATAGCTTTTTCAGTTTGGAAGATTAATGAATCAGCTTCATTTCTTACTTCAGCTTCTTCTTTACGTTTTTCATCAGCTTCTTTATTAGCTTCTGCTTCTTTCATCATCTTATCGATTTCTTCATCAGTAAGGTTAGTATTTGAAGTAATTGTAATACTTTGTTCTTTACCAGTTCCTAAATCTTTAGCAGATACATTAACGATACCATTCGCATCAATATCAAATTTAACTTCGATTTGTGGAACTCCTCTAGGTGCTGGAGGAATATTTCCTAATTGGAATCTTCCTAAAGTTTTATTATCTTGTACCATTGGTCTTTCACCTTGTAGGATATGAATATCTACAGCAGGTTGATTATCAGCAGCAGTACTAAATACTTGACTCTTACTTGCAGGAATTGTTGTATTTCTAGGAATTAATACTGTCATAACATTTCCTAATGTTTCAATACCAAGAGATAGTGGAGTTACGTCTAAAAGGATTAAGTCGTTAACTTCACCAGTTAAAACACCACCTTGAATAGATGCACCAATTGCAACACATTCATCTGGGTTAACTCCCTTACTTGGATCTTGTCCTAATTCTTTCTTAACTAATTCTTGAATATATGGAATACGAGTAGATCCACCTACTAATAATACTTTATCAATATCTTTAGCTGTTAGCTTAGCATCTTTAAGTGCTTTTCTTACTGGATCTAAAGTACTTTCAAATAAATCCATATTGATTTCTTCGAATTTTGCACGAGTTAATGTTACATCTAAATGTAATGGTCCATTTTCATTTTGAGTAATGAATGGAATATTAATTTGTGTTGAAGTCATACCAGATAAATCTTTTTTAGCTTTTTCAGCAGCATCTTTAATACGTTGCATTGCCATTTTATCATTTGATAAGTCAACACTATTTTCCTTTTTAAATTCAGCTACTAGGTAGTCCATAATTCTTTGGTCGAAATCATCTCCACCAAGTTTATTATTTCCTGATGTAGATTTAACTTCAAATACACCATCACCTAAGTCTAGAATTGAAACGTCGAATGTTCCTCCACCTAAGTCATAAACTAATACTGTATGAGCATTTTCTTGTTTATCAATACCATAAGCTAAAGCAGCAGCTGTTGGTTCATTGATGATACGTTTAACATCTAAACCAGCAATCTTACCAGCGTTTTTAGTAGCTTGTCTTTGAGCATCGTTGAAGTATGCAGGAACAGTAATAACTGCTTCTGTAACTTTTTCTCCTAGGTAAGCCTCTGCATCGCTCTTAAGTTTCATTAAAATCTTAGCAGAAATTTCTTCTGGAGTATACTTTTTATCATTAGCACTAACTTTTTCTTTAGTACCTATTTTTCTTTTAATTGAAGCAATTGTATTATCTACATTTGTAACTGCTTGTCTTTTTGCTGTTTCACCAACTAATTCTTCATCACCTTTAAAAGCAACTACTGAAGGAGTTGTTCTATTTCCTTCTGGATTAGTTATAACATGTGGTTCTCCACCTTCTAATACTGCAACACATGAGTTTGTAGTACCTAAATCTATACCAATAATTTTTCCCATAAATTATCTCCTCTTTCTCATTTTTTAAATTGTATAATTTTTCTTTGTATAATTAAATTTTATGTTTTTATTTCTTATTTAATATCTGGCAAATCTTTTGCCCATTTTTCTAATATTTTACAATGTTTTTCTATTTCTTCTTCGATTTCTTTTCTTGGTCTTTTGTGGTTTTTATCATCGAAGAATTCGATATGATGTTCTAATGATGTACCATTATATAACATTCTATCATCTTGGTCATAATGGATTATTTCAAAACCATCTGGTAATGTTGAAAATTCCCATTTATCTTTAAACAAGATATATATTGTACTAGCTAGATATTCAGAATAGCAATCAAAACTGTCATCTCTTATTTCTCTAATAAAATAATGACTATCATTTTGGGCCTCACTCAAGAATTCTAAATCAACATTAAATTGTTCGTTACATCCTTCTAAATAATGTCCTTCACAACTTGCACTGGTAATATAACCTTTTTTATTTAGAATTGCGACAGAGGGAGCGATTCTCCTATCGCAGACAATTATGTTTGGATAATCTTCTGCAAAAGTATAAACTTCAAAATTATTTAAATCAATAATGCTATTTTTATCCATTATTTACTAACCTTTACCATAGCATGTCTAATAACTTTACCTTTATATGTATATCCTTTTTGCAAGACATCTACAACAATATTCGGTTCTACTCCTTCTACTTCTTCAGCTAAAACAGCTTCCATAGTATTAGGATCAAATGGTTTATTTAATATATCCATTGCTACGACTTCATAACTTTGTAAAGTACTATTTAAGTTTCCATAAATCATTTTGAAACCACTTAGGAATTTACTAACTTCATCTTCTAAGTTTGTATCATCCATGCTAATAGCTCTTTCAAAGTTGTCAACAATTGGAAGTAATTTTTTTACTAAATCTTCCCCTTCGTATTTTAGAAGATTTGCTTTTTCTTCTTCCATTCTTCTACGCATATTTTGCATTTCTGCGTTTACTCTTAAGAATTTATCTTTTAAGATTTCATTCTCTTCTTTAAGCTTTTTTACTTCAGCATCTTCTTTTTTCTTGAAAATGCTTTTTTTCTCTTCTTTCTTAGGAGCTTCTTCCTGTGTTTCAGTAGTTTTTTCTACGTTTTCTTCTTTTACAACTTCTTCTTTTGTTGCTTCTTCAACTACTGTATTTTCTTTTTCTTCCATAGTAATCTCCATTCTTGTATTAAAGTCTAATTTATAGTAAATCAAAAATTATTTACATAAATTATTCGTCTTTGTTATTTAATTCTTTATTAATGTATTCAAGTAAACTAATTACTTTGTCATATTCCATTCGTTTTGGACCAACAATAGCAATTGTACCTTCTTCACCATTAATATTATATTTACTCTTTATTATTGTGACGTTTGGATCAAATTCTGACTCTTCTCCAATGTAGACATTAATTCCTTCGTCCTTTTCTTCGATTTTTCTAACTAAAGATTCATCCTCGAACTTGTTAACAATCCTTTTTATTTCTTCAATATTATCATATTCAGGTTGTTTTAAAATATTTGCTTTTCCGCTAAAAAATACATTAGCACTATTCTTGGTAAAATCATTAAATGCATCATAGAATATTTCATAAACTGCCTCATATTGTTTTATTGTTTTACTTATGATTGGTTTAATATCAAATTCTAATCTTTGACTTACTTCATCAATTGGTGTTCCAATTAACATTTTATTAATGATTTCACAAGTTTTTACAAGTTCTTCCATAAAGATATTTTCACTTATTTTGAATTTCTTGTTTTCTACGATACCTTTGTTAGTACAAACCAAGGCGATTATTTGGTTGTTATCTAGTGGTACAATGTTTACTTGTTGTAATGTGTTATCACTAGAATTCTTACCTAATACAACACTTGTGTAATTTGTAATATCTGCAATAATTTCCATACATTTAGCTATTGCATCACTAACCTGTAATTGGCTATTATGGCATATAGTTTGAAGTTTTAGCATTTCCTCACCATTTAATTCTTTTGGTTTCATAAGCTCTTCAACATAATAACGATATCCCTTTTCTGAAGGTATTCTTCCACTTGAGATATGGTTTTTTTCTAAATAGCCTAAACGCTCTAAAGCAGCCATTTCATTTCTGATTGTTGCAGAAGATAATTTAAACTTCTTGCATAATGCTTGGCTACCTACAGGTTTAACATTTTTGATATAAGACTCTACTATTTCTTTAAGTAGTTCTCTTTGTCTACTATCCATAAAAGTCACCACCATTAGCACTCTTTCTTTTTTAGTGCTAACTTAATTATAACATTTTGTTAGCAGATGTCAATACAGGAGTGCTAAAAACAAGAAAAAACTTATCGTACGATAAGTCTTTATTAGATAATTATTTTTCTAAAGCTGTTGCATTTAATGTACAAGAAAATTCCTCTGTACTATCTGTAAGCGATTCTTTTAGAAGGATTATATTTAATGATGCTTTTTCTGTCTTTCCAGCTTTAATAATTTCTGGAGTTGTTTCATGAATTGTATAATAATCGCTTTTTTTACCTTTTTTTACACATTCCATTGTTATACTAGCGTCATATTTACTATTATTAGTTATTTCATAATCTAATACTGATGAATCTCCCTTTTTTTGTAATTCTTTAGTTGAAAATGTTATTTTGTTTTTATATACAGCACTTTTAGTAATATCATTACCATCAATACTAGCTTTGATTACATTTAAATCAAATTTATTTGGTTTTGTATTAATATCTACATTACCACCTATAACTGAATCAATTATTATTAAAGAACTAAAAAATCCGATACATGACATCTTCATTATTAAAAATATATTTTGCATATAATCCCCCTAAAAATTTAATGGTTATTATAATATCATTATTCCCTTTTTTAGTAAAGTTTATCCCCTATTTTACATTCTCATTAGTTCACATCTTATAATATACATGTTATAATTATTTTAGAAGGATGGGATTTAGATGGCGACTAAAAAGAGAAAGAAAAAACGTCTTCGCTTAAAATCTAGTTTTAAGAGATTTTTAATATATTTTGCTTTTTTTCTTATTATGACTATCTATACAGTTAAGGAATCTTATGCAATATATGAAGATTTTAAGTACAAGGAAACATATGAATATAAAATAATGCAAGTAGGATATTCTGAGGAAGAGACAAAGAAATTAATTGAAGTATTAAATGAGGAAAAGTTGAATTTCCTTTTGGAGAATAAATATAATGAAACTTACTATCCTATCGTAAGTCAAAAATATTATATAGATAAGTATTTTCTAAAATATGTTGAATACAAAGAATATCATGAAAGTACTTCATATGAAGATGTTATTGCTATTGTTAACGTTCATGCTAATGTTGGATGGTATAATGAAACTTTTGATACAAATATAAAAAACAATTATTTAATGTTGGTTAATAAATTTTACCATCTTGAAGCTGACTATGTTAGAGATGACATAAAAAAAATAAGCTTAGCTTATTCTTATGATGGTAATAGTGCTGCTGAGATTGTTATTGAGAATTTTAAATTAATGCGTGAAGATGTTGAAAAAGAGCTCGGTGTTAGGTTAATGGTAAACTCATCATATCGTTCCTATAGTGATCAAAATGAAATATATAATAGTTTTAAAAGTGTTAGTTTACAGTATGCAGATTCTTATGCTGCTCGTCCTGGGTATTCTGAACATCAAACTGGTTTAGCACTAGATATAACTTCTTTGGAACATAAAAATCAAAAAGAATTTACTGAATCAGAGGAATATCAATGGCTTAAAGAAAATTGTCATAAATATGGATTTATTTTAAGATATCCTGAAGGAAAAGAACATATTACTGGTTATAATACTGAAAGCTGGCATTTTAGATATGTTGGTAAAGAAGCTGCTAAGGTTATACATGATGAAGATATTACTTTTGATGAGTATTATGCGTATTATATAGCAAATTAGACTATTCGTTTAGAATAGTTTTTTATTTGAAAAAATTGCAAAAAAAAATTAATTACTATTTTATAGTAATCAATCCCTTTTCCACTTCTTCTAATGCACGTCCAAGTTCTTTCTTGTTAACATATTCATTTTGTTTCATCTGAAAATGTTTATTAGTAAGCATTTGTTTACTTCTTCTAGATGCAATGTGAACAAGTTTGTACTTAGAATCGACAATATTTAATAATTTGTCAATTGATGGATAAATCACATTAATCACGTCCTTACATTAATATCATACATAATTTTTACACTTTTATATAGTGTTTTGTATTTTTTTGACAACCATTTTACAAAAAAAGGAGAAGATTATTCATCTTCTATAACTTCTGCTTTTATATTACCATTATTATAACTTAGTTTAATTTTTAAACCATTAAGAGTAGCTTTGCTATTACGTGGGTCGGCAACATTTCCTTCATTATCGTCAGCTACATAATAGCCATTTTCTACTAAATCATTTAAAGTTATTATTAATGTCTCTTCTTCTTTTAGATTATTTAAAGTATCTGCGTATAAAAGAGCTTGTTTTTCCGCTAAGTGAGCTATTTCATTAAAATAATTTACACTTTTATCTTGAAAGGCATATGATGTCATAGATAGTATGCCAATAGTAAATACTCCTAAAACAACAATAACTATTAACATTTCTATAGCTGTATGTCCATTATTTTTCATATACTTCACCTTGTCCTACATTTATAAGTATAGCACAATATTTCGGTTAAAAAAAGAGGACTAATGAAAAAACCTCAGTTGTTTACTGAGGTTTAATTTTTTACGTTTGAGTTATAATAATCCTTTGTAATATTTCCATGCTAGGACTTTAAATACTCGCTTATTTAATTCGTCCATTGAAATAGTTCCATCATTAATAGCATTCATTATTTCTGTATGTGCATCATCAAAATTAATATTTGTTAAAATTAGATGATTTCCAGCTTGGAAAGCTTGTAAATATTGCTTTGGATATTTAGTACCAACTGCACTCATTCCTAAATCATCTGTAATAGCTAGACCAGTAAAACCTAGATCATCAAATAATAAGTCGTGAACACCTTTCGATAATGAAGCTGGTGAATTTTTATCAATAGCCGCAATTATATTATGGGAAATCATAACAGATTCAGCACCAGCATTTATGCCAGCGATAAATGGTACTAAATGTATGTTCCTTAAATCTTCCATACTTGTCTCATCAACTGATGATGAACTATGAGTATCTGCATTATTTCCGTAACCAGGGAAATGCTTCATAGAATGAGATATACCTGAATCTTTACCAGCTTCAATAACTGTCTTTGCATATTGAGCTGTAAGCTCTGGATTATCGCCGAATGATCTATCAGAAATATAAGCTGGAGGTGTCGCAATGTCAACTACTGGAGCAAAGTTCATATTTAAACCAAGTTTCTTTAAAAGATTATTTCTTACTTGCTCTTCTTGAACAATTAAATTAAAGTTATTACCACTTTCTGTATATAAATCACTTGCTAATTTCCATGCATTTTTATTATTAGTATTTGTGTAGAATAGATTTGGATATTGAGCTACTTCGTTAGCTACTAAATCTAAGTTAGGACTTATTCTAACAACTCTTCCGCCTTCTTCATCAACAGGTAGAACTAATGGTATTTTAGCTTGGGCTTGTAAACTAGATGTCATTTCTTGAACTTGAGAAATAGTTTTGCCAGTAAATGCATTTTCAAAAAACAACACACCACTAACATGATATTTTTGCACCGCTGTATCAGCTTTTGTTGGGTCAGATGGATTATACGACATGATTAATAATTGCCCGACTTTTTCAGAAGTAGTCATTGTTTTTAATTTTTCATAAGCTTGATCATAATATTCTGAAAAAATTCCGTTGTCATCCCAAGAACTAGGATACGATGTAGATGGCACTATGTAATCTGGGCTCTTTATCTCGGTAGCTGGGACTACGATTACTGGTCTTGCTCCACGAGAATTATTATTATTTTCTTGTGCTGAAGTTCTATCAAGAGGTTTATAGAAACCATCTCCTCCAACCAAATATATTTTGGAGCTTGTTGATTCTGCCCAGTAAGTAGAATTTAAAACCCATGAATAATTACTATATCCAGGATATTCACATCCCCAATTCTTATATGCAGAAGTGTCATTAATGTAACGATTAGCATCACAGCCTAAACCACTTAATTCTGAAGGTGTTATTAATCGACCGCTTGAAATATTTATACCAAAAGTATTAGTTAAATAACTGACATAATTATTTACCGCTGCAGTTGCTTCAGTATATGTAATAGTTCCATACCTAGGATAATAATCTCCAAGTTTATCACCAACAGCTAGTGAACTTTGTTTACCATATTGTGCATCCGATGTTGAAATTGTTGTGAATTTGTTAGTTGCAGTATAAATTCTCCCAGTATATAAATTGTATTTTGCAAATAAAGTATAATTATTTCCATCATAATTTAAAACATAGAAACATTCTTCTCCAATACATAATTCGTCTCCAACATTTTCACCATTTCCTGTTACAAAAGTTACATCTGGATTTTTAGCAGCATATGAAACTGTTATTACTGGTCTTACTCCTCTTGAATCTTTATTAGTCAAACTACTTGGATATATGGATGCATTAAAGAATCCATCAGCTCCTACTAAATATACTGTTCCATTTCCAGGAGTCATAGTCCAATATGTGGTGCCAGTTACCCAGTCAAATTCTGGTGAATTACAATTTGATTCTTTCGAGTTTGAAACACATCCTAAATTTATCAGTTCATCTCTTGTAATAAGAGAAGCACTCATATTAATTCCCGTTAATTCTCGCATATATTCACCATATGCATCTACATAAGTTTTTACTACACTATTGGCATAACTATTGTCAGTTGTATTTGAACTATATATGGTAGTTCCAGTACGTGGATATTTGCTGGCATCAGCGTATGCTCCAACAGCCGTATAATGTTGTTTCCCATATCGCGAATCTGATGTAGAAATAGTTGTAAAATTACTACTATTACTATAAATATTACCAACATATAAGTTATATTTAGCTAATAATTTTACAGTACCTTTTTTATCATTACTAATAGTATAAAAACATTCATCTTCAAAGCAATATTCTTCGCCAACTTCCAAATCCATTAGTGGATTATGAACCTCGACATCTTTACTATAACCGATCTTGTCGACATTTAAAGTACAAGTATAAGTGTTTTCATATATGTCTTCTGATGACAATACAAATGGACTAGAGTTACTTCCATCACCACTTAAAATATTTAAGTCTGCACTTATAGTTATAGTTGGGAGAATATATAAACTTTCGCTACTATCAGAAGGGATAGTTCCTAAAGTACCATTTTTCTTTTGAATAACAAAATTCATTGTCCCATCATAAAATCCCACTGGAGACATAGTTAAAAGTAAACGATTATAAATATATAGCCATGAGCTAGCTCCTGATTTTGTTGCACCCGCATATACAAGTTCATCAGCTGTCAATGTTGATACTGGATATTTTAATGCCCCATTACCATTAGTTGTATCTGAAACTGTAAAACTATCATTTAAATTAGGAGTCTTATAGGTTGGTGTTAAGCTGTTTGCCAATGGGCTAACTCTACTTGCACTTTCGTATAAAGCTGTATGTGTTCCATAACCTAATCCTTCATACTCTGTACTACTATTGATATTTGAGTAGTCTGTAAGAACTGCTCTATCATTATAATAAACATCATCAAGAACATATTGCTCATAATCTGTATTTAAAATATTATTTTCATACCATTTATCTAGTTCGGTTTTAAAAACAGAGTCATTTTTGTTTTGATGAGCTGAAGAATAATCTGAAGCATTTAAACTACCATACATGTAACCTGCATATGCATTATTATTGTATTTTGTAGCACTATTGACTTCTATTGTTTCAGCTTGAATACCTAAGAATGCTCCTTGAGATAAACATGAATTTCCATTAGGAATACCACTATATATTAATCTTATGCCGCCATTTTCAGATGTCCTTAAAATTTTCCAACATCTCTCAGCAAATAACACATAATTTTTAACCTCTGCTTCTCTTCCACGATAATAGTATACTGACTTACCTGAATCTGTATTTGTACTCTCGTAAACTCCTGATTCATTTAAATTATCAAAATTAATACTACTATCGTTCCCCTTTGATAAACTTTTTATGTATGACGCAAGATTAGTATTTTCAACGGAAGAATCTGAAGGTGTTGTTGTTTCTCCAGGTAATAACACGCTAAGATCACTTGTTAATGATTGCCCTGGTTCAACACGAAGCTTTTTACTTATATAATTATTTTCATCATAAAGGAACTTAGTTCCATCATTTTTTCTTGCTTTACAGTTTATATCAACGTCTGCATAATAAGAACTAGAAGTGTTTTTTATTGTATACTTTAAATCTGCATCTCTATGGTTGATGTCAGTATATGTAAACGTTATTTCATTTTTTTCTTCGTTTATGATATTTGATTTACCAACATCATTTAGGAAAGCTCTACTAAAATAAACCCGAAAATTTGTATCTCCTGAATAAGCGAAATTAACAAGTCCATTTATATCAAGTTTAGTATTTAAAGCAGCAAAACCTATAGACATAGAAAAAACAAGGAAGAACATTCCTAGTTTAAGTTTGTTAATCTTAAATTTTTTTAGCGACTTCTTCATATTATTTTAACTCCTCGTTTTTTCCTATAGGTACCATTTTATTTTTGTGATGAATTATTTCTTCTTTGTCTATTATATCTACGATTTCTTTTTTTGTTAGTTTTACTTTTTTCTGTTGTTTCTTCTGCTTTATTTGTAGTTATTTCTGTTTCTTCGATTTCGCTTTTTGCTTCTTCTACATCTTCTTTTTCTTCCTCAAGTGATTTTTCTTCTATTTTGGAAATTTCATCACTTTCGATTTCTTCTTCAACTACATCATTTTCTTCTTGTTCAATCATTTCTTCACATTCAATTTCATCGAACTTATTATCAATATTTTTTATATTATCCATTTCGTCTACTTTAGAAATTTTTGAAGTTGAAGTTTCTTTATTCTTTTTATCAAAATCTTTGGCATTCATTATGTAAATATAAGAAACTTTTGTATCTATAATATAGAACACAGCTTGTTCTCCAGGAATTGATTCATAAAATAATATTGGTTTTTCAATGCTATCTCTTACGTTAATTAAGTCATCAAATGTATTTACTATTTCTACTCTTAAAGACATTGTATACATTATTTCTTTTGTATTAGATGTCATAGCTTTTTTACTAATATAGCTTCCATAATCACAAAAAATCTTTTTTAATCTTTCTTGATATTTAACTTTACTATCTTTATTAATTACATATCTGAATATTTCGAATGCAACCCATGCTATTGTAACAAGAGCTAATAGTATTGAGATAACAAATAATATTGGATGAACTATAGATGTTTTACCATATTCAAACACTTCATTTTTATTATTGGTTAAATCATAATTCATCTTTATTTCTGCAGTTTTAGTTGTTAAAGGGATTTCAAAACTAACGACCGCAGAATCATTTAATTTATTTTCAAATTTTTCAGTTGTTCCTTCTACCTCAACATATAGGCCAACAATTACATTTGCTCTAGCAGAGATATCATATTCCTCAAGGAATGAACTAGCAAGTTTGTTATATTTATTATAGTCAATCTTCAACTCTTCTGTAATAGAGAAATTTTTGTCTTTAACTTGTTGAATATCTGTTTTATCAACTAAAATTTCTTCTTTATCAAATATTTTCTTGCCTGTCCCATCATCTACTACAACTTTGGCATTAATGTAATATTTGTATCCTAAATCAAGGTCTTCATCTACATTAAATTTATAATTAAAAGATGCATCAATGTAATCAATTAATGTTGAAAGGTATAATCTATTCTTTGGCAAAGATGGTGTTATATAATAGTTATTCTTTTTTAAATATACATTATAGTCAAGCTCGGAGGTGTCAGAATAATGCATCACATATGCATCTTTATGCTTAATAGACATAAAGCATAGAAGCATAGCAGCTAGTAAAACTACAACTCCTCCAATTGTTATTAAAATTATTTCTTTTTTGGTTCTTTTCTTTTCAATATTCATCATTTTATCACACCACCTATAGCCATTCATTTAATATTACTGATGGCCATGCTATTAATAATACTCGTAGTTTTACTACGCCTATTGTATTTTCTTTTGTCACTATCCAGTTGTCTTCGCTTTCGTTAGCGTCACCTTTTGTTATATAGGCTTGCTCATCATTTTCCACCTCAATTATCGAAGCAATACGGTGGACCATTATTTTATTATTTTGTTGGAAAACAATAATTTCCCCAATATCTAGTTTCTCGCCTTGATATGCTTTATATATTACCGCATCTCCTTTATCTATTGTGCCTTGCATAGACTCACTACCTACTGCAATCATTGAATAAGTAAACTGGCACGAAATTAGATATACTAAAATTGTTAATATTATCAAGGCAATAATATTTATTTTTATGCTTTTCTTCTTGTCTATACGAATTTCTTTTTTGGTTTTGCCTAAAACATTTTCTAATGTAATATATATGAAATATGGTAAAACAGTTAGCATTACTGTTTCTATGAATATATTTACATTAGGAATTATCGGAATAAAGAATGTATATAAATCCATTAATAATCTATACCAATAATTAGTTACATAGCCATATTTTGGACTTGTATAGTCTAATAATAAGTGTTTTGTAATTGTAGGTATTACGAAAGTTAATAATAGATTGACTACTTCATATTTACTTTTAAAGTTACAATTTGGTCCGAGGATTATATAGTCAATAAATAGATAATTTAATATCATAATTGTTCTAGCTATATAATACTTTGAATCTTTTTTATTGTGTTTTAGGTTCGATAATGAAAGATATCTAATTAATTCAGTTAGTATAATGATTATAAAAACAGATATAATACGAGACTTTGTTAAGTAGTTTTTATAAAATACATTGTAACTTTGAGAAAATCCTGAAAATAATCCACAAAAGTAAAATATCCCCAGTGTAAATAAACATCCTCCTATTATTATGTAATAATGTGTTTTATCACGTTTCCTTATCGGTTTTTTAAACCTTATGAAGAAAAACAATAGTATTAAGAAACCTACCATTCCTAGAATAGTCCATCCTAGGTTAAAAGTTCTAAATACAAAAACGTTAAAGAACAGTAATATAAACAATAATACTTCAAATAAAATTTGAATACCAATTTTTAACATCTCATCACCACTCTTTAACTATTTTCTACTAAACTTTTTAGTTTTCTACAGCTTCTGCAGTTAATTTACAAGTAACTGTTATGTTAGCTTGTTCTTCACTAGCGTATGTTTTCTTTAGTTTAACAGCTATTGTTGCAGGCTCTGCAGTTTGTGTAGGATTACTTGTTGTTCCAGCTGCAAGTACTAAATCTTTATAATTTGTACTTGGTGTTATTTCAATATAATCTAACAATGTTTCATTGTCAGCTTTTGCTGTACATGTAATTGTTCCGAATTTTGCATCATATTGACCACGATTTTCTACCCAATAACTAACTGTAGCTGTTTCATCGACAGTATTTAAAATTGGTGTTGTAAATGTTAATGTTTTACCATTTTTAGAAACTGTTACTGTTGATCCTTCTTTTTCAGGCATGCTTCCTACTATTGTTGCATGTTTTGCTTCATCATCATCGCCAACAAAGCGAAGATTTTGATCAAATTCTGTCGCATTACCTTTTACTTGAACAGTACCATTAAAGTTTAATGTTGTACTAACAGCAGCAAAACCTACTACTAATAGTAATAATGCGATTACTATTCCAGCTTTTACACTTTTTCCTTTTTTCATTATCTTTTCCTCCTCTATTATATAGAATAACATTTAATATACCAAAAAACAACAAATATCGACAAAAAATATAAATAAAACTTATATTATAAGTGATAATCCTATTTATAAAAAAGATTAATATTCATACTTACTTTTTTGAATATTAATCTTATATTTTTAGGCTTTATTTGCCTTTTTAGAAACCACCGCAGTTATTGTCATAAACATTACTTACTTCGTCTTCCATTGTACAAGTAAATACTGGTTGATAAGTGTGTCTATATACATGATGATTTATTATTCTTGTATTTACTGGAATGATATGTGGTACTTCATAGCACATTTCTCTATGACAAACTCTTTCCTGAGGACATTCCATTACTGGAGGGCACATATTGCTTTGTGGTTGACATCCCATTTGTCCTTGTGGCATAGCCATATTTGTATTCATATTATTCATATCTTTACCCATTGTTTCATTTTCATAACATCTATTTAAAAACATAAAAACAATCCTTTCTACTTTATCATATGTAAGAAATGTGTTTTATGTTTGGGTTATTTGTCCTATAAAATCAAGAAAAAAGAAGAAACTATTTCGCTTCTTCTTGGGCTCTTGTTTCTCTGATAACAGTAATTTTGATTGTACCAGGGTATTGCATTTCGTTTTCGATTTTTTCTTTCATTTCACGAGCAATGCGATATGACTCTTTATCATCTATTTGTTCTGGTTTAACCATTACTCTTACTTCACGTCCTGCTTGCATTGCAAATGTTTTTTCTACGCCATCAAAACTATTACCAATTTCTTCTAACTGTTCAAGTCTCTTAATGTAGTTCTCTAGTGAATCATTTCTTGCTCCAGGACGAGCAGCAGATAATGTATCAGCTACCGCTACTAAAACAGCAATTGTACTTGTTGGCTCAGTATCTCCATGATGAGACTTAATTGCATTAATTACAACTGGATCTTCATGATATTTTTTAGCGATTTCTTCGCCTAGTTCAACGTGACTTCCTTCTACTTCAAAGTCGATTGCTTTACCAATATCGTGTAATAGACCTGCACGTTTAGCTAAAGTTACGCTTTCACCTAATTCAGCAGCCATTAATCCACAAAGATGACCCACTTCCTTAGAATGTTGTAGAGCGTTTTGACCATAACTTGTTCTAAAATTTAATTTACCGATTAAATTTACTAACTTAGGATCTACTTTTGTTAAACCTAATTCATAACAAGTCTCATTCCCCATTTCAGTAATTTTTTCAGTCATATCTTTTGAAATTTTGTCATATACTTCTTCAATACGAGCTGGATGAATACGGCCATCTTTAATTAATGTTTCAATTGTAAGCTTGGCAATTTCTCTTCTTAATGGGTCGAACGAAGATATAACGATTGCTTCAGGAGTATCGTCGATAATTAAATCAACACCTGTAACTGATTCAATAGTTCTAATATTTCTTCCTTCACGACCAATAAGACGACCTTTCATCTCATCATTTGGTAGTGTTATTGTACTTACAGTTTGTTCATTTGTTACATCGTTAGCATAACGTTGCATACTAGTTACAATTAAACTCTTAGCTGTTTCATTTGCTTTAAGTTTAGCTTCCGTTTCTCTTTCCTTGATGTAGTCAGCTATTTCTAGTGACATATGCTCTTCTACTCTTTTCATGATTAAGTCATGAGCTTTTTCTTTTGAGAATTTAGCAATTGTTTCTAATTGTTCCATCTCACTTTTCAATAATTCATCAATTTTAGCTTCTTTTTCTTGCAATTCTTTTTGCTTGTTAAGTAAATTATTATCTTTTTGATCTAATAAAGCATCTCTGTTTTGTAGTATTTCTTCTCTTTTATCAAGATTTTTTTCACGTTGTAAAAGTCTTTCTTCTGAATCTTTAATTTCAGATTTTTTTTCTTTAATTTCTTTATCTGTTTCTTGTTTTAAACGATAGCTTTCTTCTTTTATTTCAAGTAAAGCGTCTCTTTTTTGCTTTTCAGCATCTTTCTTTGCTTGTTCGATCATTGTTGTTGCTTTATTTTCAACGTTTTTATTACGCAAATAATTAACAACTATAATTATAATAATCCCTAAAAAAATTCCAACAAGAAGTGCCAAAATGATCATCACATAATTGTTCATTTTGATCCTCCAAATCTATTTTATAGAAAAATTAATCTAATCATCTATAAACCTATTATAAAAGACTTTTCTTTTTTTTTCAATAAAAAAGAAAAGCTAGGTCCTTAGCTCTTCTTAAATGATAAGACATATTCATCTAAATCTTTCTTTTTGGTTATTTCAGAAATAACACTTAATGTTGCTTTCATTTCTTTTAATGCTTCATTGTCACCATCAAGGCATTCGTAATAAAATTTACCATTTTTATCTATCAAAATGTACCAATCATCGTTGTAGAAAGCATATTCCATATAACCTAGAGAAAACATGCAAAATCTAGTCTTTGAAGAATCGCTATTTTTTTGATAATTAATAGCTTTTATTAATTTTTCTAAGTTTATTTTATCAAGACTTATCTCTTCTGTTATTTTTAGTGATTTTATTGGTCTTCTTGGATCTTTGTAAATATCATCTACTGGGCCATATGTTAAAGTTCTTAAATCTGTTTGGGATTCTTGGTAAATAATATCTAATCTTTTATGATAGCAATCCGTTGAACCATATATTTTATCTTCTTTTTCTAGTATTGTTGGAGTTTTTAAGTTAGTTGGCCATGGTGTGAAACTCGGTTTTAAATAGGAGGCTTGACCAATACATGCTACTTTAAGAGGTCTGTCTGTTTCTTTAGCTTTTGATGCACTGATAATTGCTTCTATTCCTGCTTGAAAAGCTTTAGCAATTAAAGTGTCTGTTTTATCTCCTATTACTTCAATACTATTAGCAATTAAAAGTTCTCCATTTCGTTTAAGCGGAGAGAATGACGCTAAAGCTCCTGTGTCTTTATAAGTAAGTAAGATACGGCCATTTACAGAATGAAGAGCATGTAATAAGTGATTGTGGCCAATGTCTAGAACTCTCATACAGCATCCAGCTTTATATCCTAAAATATAAGCAAGACAGTCGTCAAGACGCATTACTTCATAGCTATAGCCATTTTCCATTGTGCCTCTAACATATGGAATAGTCGAAGTTTTTCTTTTTAATTGTTCACGATATATCTTAGTTGTTTCTTCATATATTTCTTCGTTAGGATGTTTTGTTTTATTCCCTAAACCTATTTCATATAGATAATCCTCTAATTTATATAGGTCTGGTGAGACATCGTATTTTACTTTGTTCGTTTTTTCTTTTAAGATGACTTCAACTTGTTTGACAGTAATATGTCCTTTGCATTTATCTTTGATATCTTCAAAATCATTAAATAGATGAAACCAAGTTGTTTCAAATACTGAACCAGCTTCTAGTACTTTAAAGATATTGTCTCCAGTAAATAGGAAATTGATAAATTCTTGGTTTAATATTGGTTCATATTTTTTACCATTTTTAGAAAAAGCTACATCTTTGACTTCTAGTTTACTAACACAATCTAAGAAGGATTTCCCTACTTTACCATAATCACCTCTTAGAATAGATATTGTTCTATCAAGACCAAATACAAGATACATACGAATAGCTTTACTATAAATGTCAGATATTTCATCTTGTGTTTTATCTTCAAGCATTTTTGCAATTTTATTAATTTGTTTAACATTAAGTTTTAGAATTTGCCTTATTTCAATACCATTTAGGTAATTCATATAAAGCGATGTCTTATTAAAGCGCATATGAAAGATGCTTTTTAAATCATTAGGATTATTAAATAATTTTGATAGGTCTTCTTTAGTGGCGTTTAATAAACCATTTTTGATGTATGAATTTATCATTTCTTGTTCTTCTATTGTATATTCTCCTTTAAATAAGTAGTTACGCAAAAAAGTAATAAGTTTTGTTTCTAGTTCTTGATCTGTCTTAGATGCCTCTCTTAGTGTCGTAAAAACAAAATATTCAAAAGGATGAGTAATTAAAGTAAGGTCTAAATAACTACTATTGAAGATTGTACCATTAGCAATTTCTTTATTGATTAACTCTTTAAAGTATTCTTCAATCGCATCTTTATTTATTAAAATGTCAGATTTTTCATCGGTTATATTATAAGAAGTTGAAATATTGTATAAACCAATCAATTCTTTTAAATCTAGTCTTCCTAAGGTTTCTTTACTGATTTTCATCTGCTTTCCGTTTTCTCTTAAATGGTAACTTTTACTTCTTAACATTGGAATTACTGAATTATCTTCTGTACTATAATAATTGTGGCCTTTTTTCATGGTTGTTTGATAAATTGTATGGAAATCTTGTGGCAATTTTACTTCCTCAAAAAAGCCATTTAATAAACTTGTCCATCTTTGTTTATGATTATTATTCGCTAAGTCATAGATTCCACTAGCTATAGTGTTTTCATATAGTTTTAAACAATCTATTTTGTCGAGTATTTTTCTAGGAAAACCTTTGGAAAATAAAACGATTATTTGAAAATAGATATTCTCAGCAAGACTAGCAAAAATATTAGGACTTTTAATTTCGTTTATAAATAACTCAAGATTACGAAGACGCTCTTTTGAAAAGTAAAGACTTGTGTTTAAAGCTTTTGTATTTTGTATGTCTAGTGCTTTTATTCCTAATAAAATTTTTTGGCGTTCACTTGATTTCCAGATTGTTTCTTGAATAGGAGCAGGACTCATTCTAAATATTAACGAAATAATATCATAATCTTCTATTTTCAATAGTTTATTCGTTACGTTTTCATCAGCTAAAACGATATTTTTCTCATCTTCAGTTAAGCCTTTTAATAATGGATATAGTTTTTTTCTATTGTGGTTATATGATTTTTGCAATTCGTTTTTAACTTCGATTAACCTAGTTTCCATAGTTAGTCCCCCTTAAATTAATCTCTATTATAAACACAAAAGAAAAAAAGTAAATATTTTATAGAAATACTTACTTTAATCTATTATTCTAAAACTTCTCCTGTTTCAGGATCTATTTCAATTTTTTTCTCTTTTTTACCAGCTGGTTTTTTCATACCATTTAGGATGTCATAATGTTCACGAATGGCATATTCCAATTCATTAGATAGTTCAGGATTATCTTTTAAGAAGGCTTTAACATTTTCTTTCCCTTGTCCTACTTTGTCACCATTGTATGAATACCATGCTCCACTTTTTTCAAGTGCTCCTATTTCTGTTGCTAAATCTACTATTTCTCCTTCTTTAGAAACACCTTCACCATACATAATATCAACTGTTGCAGTTCTAAATGGTGGAGCTACTTTATTTTTAACAACTTTTACATTTGTCTTATTTCCGAAAACTTTATCTCCTTGCTTGATTTGCTCTGCTCTTCTTACTTCTAATCTAATAGATGAGTAGAATTTTAAAGCACGTCCTCCTGGAGTAGTCTCTGGATTTCCAAACATAACACCAACTTTCTCACGCAATTGGTTAATAAATATTGCTGTTGTCTTTGTTTTATTTAAAGTACCTGATAGTTTTCTTAAAGCTTGTGACATAAGTCTAGCTTGAAGTCCAACATGAGCGTCTCCCATTTCGCCTTCGATTTCAGCTTGGGGAACAAGTGCTGCTACCGAATCGATTACTACTAAATCAATAATTTCACTTCTTACTAGTGCTTCACAAATATCTAGAGCTTGTTCACCTGTATCTGGTTGTGAAAGCAATAGTTCATCTAAATTAACGCCTAGATTTTTGGCATATACTGGATCAAGGGCATGTTCTGCATCAATGAAAGCTGCTCTACCACCGCTCTTTTGAACTTCAGCTATAGCATGTAATGCAAATGTTGTTTTACCAGAAGATTCTGGGCCATAAATTTCTACTATTCTACCTTTTGGATATCCGCCTACTCCTAATGCAACATCTAGAGTTATTGAACCTGATGAAGTTGATTCAATATTTAAATGAGCATCAGAACCAAGTTTCATTATTGAGCCTTTACCAAATTGTTTTTCTATATCAGCTAAAACTTGTTCTAAAGCTTTATCTGTCTTTTCGTTTGTTGTTTTCATTATTTTCCTCCCACTGTTTTCAATGACATCTTCATTTTATAATATTTAAAAGTGTTTTGTCAATAGTTTTTTCGAACAATTGTTTTTAACTATTTTTTGGCAATAAAAAAAGAACTTTAGTCTCTTTTTAGAACTAAAATTCTTTTTTCTACATTTCAGAAAAGATAAAATCTTTATTTGCCAAATAATATTGGCAAGCAGATACTACACTCATGATAGTTGCAAAATATATAAATAAGTAATCTATTCTAATTCCATTCCCAATAAAGGCAAATGGCATATTATAGAAGAATACTAAAGTTACTCCTATCATCATGCAAATTGTTTTGATTTTACCTGGCCAAGAAGCAGCAACTACTTTGCCTTTACTTCCTGAAGCCATTTTAATTGAATCGACTACGATATCTCTAGTAATAATGATTACTGGAACAATTAGCGGAATAAATTTATCGTAAGCTAAGATAATTAGTACTCCATTAACTAAAACTTTATCAGCAATAGCATCCATTACTTTACCAAAGTCAGTAACTAAATTATATTTACGAGCAATGAAGCCATCTAAAAAGTCCGTTACTGAGCCAATCAAAAATAATACACCACAGATAATATACTTAAGATCAACATTTTCTACGCCAAAGATATTATAAACCGGAAATTCAACTCCAAGGTTATTCCAAGGCATACATAGTACAATTAGAACTATTGCAGACATAACAAGTCTTACACATGTTATTTTATTAGGTAAATTCATACCTTTTTTCTTTTTTTCTTCTTTTTTCATTTAAAACATTCCTATCTACTACTATCTACGTAGCTAACCATATTTGTAGTCATATTTTCAGCAGCAATCTGCTTAATTGACCAAAATATCACCAGTATAACTAAAACAGCTAAAGCACCTAAAAGTAAAATAAGAATTTTGTTACTTTCACTTTTAGTAGAACTTGTATATGGAGACACTATTTTTTCATCAGGAATCTCCTCTTTTTGTTGTTCTTTCATTGCTTTTTCGATATCTTCTAGTGGTATTTTTGAAGTATATTCAAATAAATACTCATTAAATTCATCTATAATTTTATCAGGTTCTAACCCTAAGTACTTAGCATAATCATATATATAATTTTTAAGTACAAAGATATCTTTAAAACATCCGATGTTTCCATCTTCGATATTTTCTAATATTAGCGTCTTAATCTCTAAATCGTTACTGGCCTCTTCGATGCTTACCCCTGTTTCTTCACGAGTAGTTCGCAACAGGCAGCCAATCTCATTCAAGATTATTCACTCCTTTTCTTTTGAATAAAAATAAAATAATAATTTTTAATAAGCCACGTTCTGTACCCATTACTGGGTGGCAAATATTTATCTACCTAAAAAATTAGGTCCTTTGCTTCGTTCTTGATTCCTAGCAAAGACTCCCCTACCAAAATTTGGGTTTCTCACTTGCGGGGTTTACCACGTTCCACTCTAGAAATTGCTTCCTAGACTCGTCTCTTTGGCACTTTTATATCTAATTTAATCCCAGAAGGACTATTTCGAAGCCGTTAGTACTTATGTACTACCTAAGGTTATTTTTTCCCTTAGCACAAACACTACAATCATCACAGACTGTGTGAGCTTGGACTTTCCTCTAACTATTACTAGCTAGCATTTGCCTAAAAATTACTATTTATTATTCTTCGTTTTTACCATATACAACTTTTTCAAGTTGACTAAGTCTTCTAAGAAGGTCTACATTACTTACAGAACTACTTCCAGTTCCTTCAGCAGCCTCTATATTCGCTTTAATACGACGTAATTCATTCTTTAACTTAGTATTTTCATCATTCATAATAGCTAATTCTTTCTTCATTTTTTTGATTAAAGTAATAAACTCATTATAATCATTAATAACTAAATCCAAGAATTTATCTACCTCTTGTGGTCTATATCCTCTTGCATCAATTTTAAATTCTTTATCTAGAATCTCTCCTGGACTTAATACAATTTTATCTGCATCCATATATAAATCACCCTTCTTATGTCAAAATTATATATCGATATAGGACTATTTGTCAAGGTCGCAAGAATTAAGTAGGACTTCTCTATCTACCATATTTACCATATCTATCATATCTTGAATAAAATATTCGATTCTCATATTATTCCTCCTACGTTTATAATAGACTAAATAAAAAATAAAGTCATTAAATTAGACAAAAATAGCAAAAAAAATACAATGTAAAGAAGATTACAAAGACTATATTTTCTTTTCTTTATATAGTATAATTATGTAAGGTGATTCAAAGTGCAATACCCTAATAATATAAAGAAATCCTATACTAAATTAGAAGTATCTCATAGTAATAGAGGTATGAATTTAGAAAATGCTATTAATTTAAGCAACGAATATTATTTAAGAGTAGATAGAGCTTTGATATATAAGAAGCCTACTCCAATAGGAGTTGTTGATGTATCTTATAAGAATCACAAAAAAGTTATAGAGAAAGCTTACTTTAAAGAGCAATCTACTTTGGATTATAATGGATTATATAAAGGAAAGTATATTGAATTTGATGCGAAAGAAACTTTAAATAAGACATCTTTTCCTTTATCTAATATTCATGAACATCAAACAGTTCAAATAAGAAATGTTATAAAACATGGTGGAATCGTATTTTTAATAATCAGGATGAATAATATTAATTATTTGTTAACTGGTGAAGATTATATAGCTTATATAGATAATGAAACTAGAAAATCAATAAGCTATAATTATATTAGAGAGAAAGCTCATATAATTAAGGAAGCATATCAACCACAATTAGATTATCTGAAAGTTGTGGATGAAGTTTATTTTAAAGGAGAGTAAAAAATGGCTACAAAAAATGTAAGTACTAGTAATTCTAATAAAGGTAAAGCATCTAGTACATCAAAAAAAGCTATCACTATTAGTAAAGATGCTAAAGGTAATAAGCCAGTTAAATCTTCTATTGCTAGTAATCCTAAAAAGAAACTGGTTTCTGGAGTAAATAAACCGGGAACACTAGTTAAAGGTGAAAAGCCTAAAAAGAAGAAAAAGAAAACTGGTAAGATCATTAATGCAATACTTTCAATATTAATGTTTTTAGGTATTTGTGTTATGGTTTTAGTTATGGCATTCTGTGTTTATATAGTTGTATCTGCCCCACCTTTTGAGGCTGATAAGTTATATTCACAAGAGGCATCTATTTTCCTAGATAAAGAAGGAGAAGAATTTGCTCGTGTTGGTACTGAAAAACGTGAAACTAAAACTTATGAAGAATTACCTCAAACTTTTGTTGATGCATTAGTTGCAACAGAAGATTCAAGATTCTTCCAACATAATGGATTCGACGTTATTCGTTTTGTTAAAGCATCTTTAGGACAATTAGCTGGTAATAGTGGTGCTGGTGGTGCTTCAACGCTAACCATGCAAGTTGCTAAAAACACATTTAGTAAAAATGAAGACGGAACTGTTGAGGCTCATGGTATAAAAGGTATCGTTCGTAAA
This sequence comes from uncultured Bacilli bacterium, assembly GCA_949425635.1. GTDB lineage: Bacteria > Bacillota_I > Bacilli_A > RF39 > UBA660 > Coprovivens. The sequence goes on from CASPWD010000009.1 coordinate 88,130, forward strand.
TTTACAGATATCTATATGGCAATTTTCTTAATTGAAAGAAACTATACTAAAGAAGAAATTATTGAGTTCTATGCTAATTCACAAGAACTTGGTAGTAACTCGTTTGGAGTTGAACAAGCTTCACAAACCTATTTTGGTAAATCCGTATCTGATTTATCATTAACGGAATCGGCTATTCTAGTTGGATTATTTAATGGTCCTAGTATTTATAATCCTTATATATATCCAGAAAATACTGAATATAGACGTGCTGTTGTATTAGATTTAATGGTTAGACATGGTTATATTACTGAAGAACAAGCTGATGATGCTAAAGCAATTCCTGTTGAATCTTTACTTACTGAGTATACAATTGATGAAACGAATCCTTATCAACAATATTTAGATGTTGCTATTGATGAAGTTATCGAAAAAACTGGAAAGAATCCATATACTACATCAATGATTGTTTATACTAATTTAGATCGTACTGTTCAACAATATATGACTGATTTAAATGAAGGTAAATTAGGATACAAATGGAAAACATATAGTTATAATGATTATAAAGATGTTATTCAAGTTGGTATGGTTGTTACTGATGTTCATGATGGTTCTATTATCGCCGTTAATGGTGGTAGAAATAAAAAAGGTCAAAGAAATCAAAGTTTAGCAACATCTTATTTCCAACCTGGTTCTACAGCAAAACCAATATTCGCTTATGGACCATACTTAGAATATAATAATGGAAATACTGGTACTCTATTCTTCGATAATCCAATGACTTATTCAACTGGTCAATCATTAAAGAATAGTGATGGAAGTTATATGGGAGCTATTACAATGCGTCAGGCTTTAGCTCATTCACAAAATATTCCAGCAGTTCAAGCATTCCAAGCTGTAAATAAAAATAAAATATCTGAATTTGTTCACGGCTTAGGTATTGATTATTGTTCATATGGAAACGGAAGAAATAATGCTCCAACAGACTGTAACCTATATGAAGCTGCCGCAATTGGTGGTGGATATGAAGTAAGTCCAAAAGATATGGCTGCTGCTTATGGTGCGTTTGCTAGAGGCGGATATTATATTGAAGCCTATACTATTTCTAAAATAGTTTATCGTGAGACTGATGAACAAGTAGAATTTAAATACGATAAAGTTCAAGCAATGAGCGAAGAAACAGCTTATATGATGACTGATATGTTAATGACAACTAAACAAACTTGGGCTGGTAATGTTATTCATGCAAGTGGTACTGATATAGCTTTAAAAACTGGTACAGCTACATATGATTCTTCAGTACTAAAAACATATAATATTCCAAATACAGCTTCTTCTGCTAACTGGGTTATAACCTACTCTCCTGATTATGTTATATCATGTTGGTATGGAGTTGAAAAAGCAGACTATAAAGTTTATACAGATTCTGTAGCAGCGGCTGTTCAAAAGAAACAAGTTGTTGCAGCAATTGCAAATAGAGTATTTAAAAAGAACTCAAAATTTACAAAACCTCATGGAGTTGTAGCTTCTAAATATGAGGTAGAAACATTCCCTCCAGCATTACCATCAGAATATACTCCATCTAATTTAATTTCGACTGAGCTTTTTAAGAAGGGGACTGAGCCAAGTGCGGTATCGGAGAGATTTAGCCAATTACGAAATCCAACAAATGGTAGTGCTGAGGTAACTGGTAATCAAATTTCTCTTAGCTGGAGTGAAATAAGTACACCTAATGCAATAAGTCAAACATACTTACAAAGATTCTTTAAAGAGAATTATGGACAATTTGCTGATATGTACTTAAATAAAAGAATTAGTTATAATGATGCTAATATTGGTACTCTTGGATATAGAGTTTATCTACAAACTGAATCTGGAGCACTTCAAAATATTGGTTATACTGTAAATCCATATTTTACATATAATGCACCATCTAGTGGAACATATAACTTCGTTATAAAATCAGCATATAGTATATTTGATGCTAATATGAGTTCTGGTCATACAATAACAGTTAGTGTTGGTGATGGAAGTGGAGATAATGAAATTGATATCCCTACTCCTGATGATAATGACGAGAACAAAGATAATAATGATAACGATAATGAAAATGAAGAAAATAATGAAAATGGGGATTTACAATAATATATAAAACATGTAGAAATCTACATGTTTTTTTCATACAGAAAAAAGACTTATTTAAATAGAAATAAGTCTTTTAACATACGTTTATTATTGTTTATTTGGAGAAATTGATACAGGATAATTTCCTATAATATTTTGTACAGCATCTACATATGTATCTTCACTATATTGTAGAGTTGTAATTGTGATATTTAATTCATACTTTGCTCCTGTATATCCATTACCATCTGATTCACATGATTTCGATGTTCTTGCAACTTTTGGAGCATTTTCTGATTCAGGATCAGGAATTTCATTATCATCCTTATCATAATAAGTTGTTGTACAAATAATGCCTTTTCCTTCTTCATCACTTAAATTTTCATTTAGAGTTACATTTTCAATAAAGTTAATATTTTCATTTGGAGAAAGAGCGTAACTTAAATAATAAGTATTTGTGGCTCCTTCTACCTTTGTCCAGTCGCTGCTTGGTGTAAATTGAACAATTCTTTCATTATTAAATTCAAGAGATAATTCTTTACCATTTTTACTTGTCCATGACTCTTCGTATTGTACAACAACAGCCATAGAAATATCACTAGCATTTCTTACATTAACGACTTTTTCCACTGTTTGTCCTGGTGTCCAATCGTCTGGGGATTCAAATTTTTCAGAAAATTCAGCTTTAAAATCTGCTGTTTCAAAAATATTATCAAAAGTTCCTGTACTGGTAAAGAAGGCAATTGTTCCCCCTACTACTCCAATCATTGCTAAGGCCAATATAGCAATTAAAGATTTCTTGTTTTTTATTTTTTCCATTTTACTACATCCTTTCTATTATTTATATCAAAAATACTTACAAAGAAATATTTGATACTAAAATTATTAATATTAATTATCTTTTAGTTATGTCTACTTTTGTTTGCCAATAATCTTTATATGAATCCTTTTCATATTGAACTGTTTCTATCTTTATAGTTAATGTATACTTAGCTCCTACATACTTAGAAATCATTGGTTGGCATTTAGAACTTAAGATAATTCCGTTTTCATTTTTCTTCGATTCAATACATTCATATTCAATCTCCAAATCTTCATTTAAAGTAACATAGTCAATTAATAAAGAACTTTCTTCATCTTTTCCTAAAACATATTTATAGTAATAATATGTTTTCATGTTACCTTGTTCATCTGTTTGATTTTCAGCAATCCAATCACTGTTAGGAAAGTTTTTATAAACAATCTCCATATCAGAGTTATTTTCTATTAAATCGCCATCTGCATCTTTCCATTCTTCAACAATTGAAGCTCTAGCTACTACGTCAATGTCACCAGTATTTGTTATAGAAATTTGCTTATCAACACTTCTTCCTGGTAACCAATCATCTGGACTTTCAAATATTTCATTAGCTACTGTGCTATATGTTGGTACATTAAAAGCGTTTGGAAAAAGTGATGACATTCTAGAGAAAGCATATGTTGCTCCAACGATTCCTATAAAGATGAAACAAAATGAAATACTTAAAATTTTTAGTTTATTTTTCATACTAAATATGTTCCTCCTTTAGGCGAATGGCCATGATACTTCATCATTATTTATATTTACTTCATATTTCCAAATATCTTTAATCGCTTTTTCGTCACCTTGTAGTGCCTCAAAATTAAAATCTAATTCATAATCATAATTAAAGTATTTTTCATAATCTGGTGAGTTAGCTAGAACACTTAAATTAAGATTAATACTTTCTAATACTTGGACGCTACTATCCGCATTTAAAATTTTAGAATAGTAATACCATCCATCTGGACCTAGAATAAAGTCAGATAGCCATTCATTAGTCCATTTCTTATCTACAACCTCTTTGCCATTTATCTTATTACTTAAAGTAAGCAAGAAGTCATCATCATCTTGTAAACTCCATATTTCATTATAAGATACTCTTATTACGACTGGGGTGTTTCCTCTATTAACAAAATTTACTTCTTTTTTACCGAATTTTCCTTCAAATACCTCTTCTATTTGAACATCATATGTAGCAGTACTAAAGGGGTTTATAAAAGAATTATTGCTACCAAATAAAGCGTATACGACTCCTACTACTCCAATAGTCAGGAGAGTAATAAGAGCTATAATTGGTTTCTTATTTAACTTTAACTTCTTCATATTTTACCCTCTCTAATCTACTAAACCATTAGCATTTATTTTACCTAAAACTTCGTTTACAACGCGACCAAAAGAATGATAGAATTTTTTTCTTAAGAAATTATTAGTAAATGTTATTGTGTAATGAGCTGATTTCTCTACATCAAAACTAATACCATTTTCAACTTTTTCTTTACCTATTAAAGTTCCATCGATTGCTGTTTCTAATACTACTGATTTCATTTTATATTCTTGAGTATCTAATTCGGTAATTGTATATTCAGTTTGTGGTTCAATGTATATGGTCTTACATTCTCCGTCGCTTAAAGTCATCCATGAATCATAATCATTATTACTTGTAATGTGAAATTGAAATACTTGACGACTATTTTTTATACCAGAAACTTCCTTACAAATTGTCAGTAATGATTGAATGTTGGAAATGGCTTCAGCTCTATAATCTTGAGATAAGTCAAAATCATAATTCTCTTCCTCTGTTATTGCTGTATTTATTATTACTTCATTTTTTACTATATTTATGTCGTCTTTGGTAACTTCATATTTGGCATAAACATTTACACTACTATGAGCATTTATTGTAGGTATAGTGGCATAAGAAGCATTATTTATATTAACAATATACGAAGGTTGGGCTTCTATATTGAAAGCATTTCTTAGAATATCATTATCATAATCGATAAACTCTGCTCCAGATAATAATTCTCCTAGAGAGACACTTTTTACATCAAAGTCATTATTGTTTGTGACCGTAATTTTATAGTAAATATTATCTTTTGTCATATAATATTTTTTATTTCCTAGTACTTCTTTTTCAATATTTAATTCAAATAAATTATTTTTATGCCATGTACCATATAGAATAACGTCTTTTTGAGGCATTATGAAATTAGTATTTTCATTGATGGAAACATCATTTGTTGTCCATCCTGTAAAATAGTATCCAAAGAAACTTTTCATTTGTTCTAAAGAAATAGTTTCTCCTTCTTTATATGATTTTGTTTCTGGTAAAAGGTTTTCGATATCGTCTGGCAGTTCGCTATCTTCTGTAAAACGATATTCAACGTTATACATTACTTTTTTGAATCTTCCTACTATTTCAACATTTTCACTTGGCATTATGAATTCGTTTCGATTATTTGTTGCATCGTATATTAAATTAACATTACCAGTCGTAACAGATATGTCTGGAGTTATTGGAATGGCTGGTAATTCAGCCTCGATGTCTTTATCTATTTCTTCAGTAATTTCCACTTTTTCTAATTCATTAGTAGAAGTATCACCATCAAAAATGTCTTCTTCTGTCTCATTTTCATTTCCTTCTTCTACTTCTTCAGCATATGGTGGGTTATTACTATTTTTTACTTCCCAGCCTAAGAATTCGTAGTCACCAATTATATCTCCTATACTTATACCAGTATCATTTTCAACTATAACTGTTTCATTAGGATAATATATTCTTTCTATAGGAAATGAATATTTATCTAAATTAGGCTGATCGCCTTCTATAGAATAAGTTACTTTATAATCTGGAGTAACAACATTTTCCTTTTCATAACGACCAACTAAAACAACATCTCTACTTGGCATTGTGAATTTATTATTAAGAATAGTTACTCCACCACTTTTTACTTCCCAGCCTAGGAAATTATATCCTTCGACTTTAACACCTTCATATAGATTAACCGTATCCCCAACATAATGTTTTTCATCGAAAGGAGTGGCTATGCCTTCTGGTGCAGTAGAATCATAAGTATAACTAACTGTATATTGTGATTTTGGCTCAGCAAGTTTTTCAATGTAAACACTGACTCTATTTGATGTAACTACTCTTTTTCCTTCAGTAGCTGTGGCAGTGTTATGAAACCATATTGTATATGATGATTCTTCTGGAGTTGGAACACGTGTCTTAATTCCAACAGTTAATTTACAGCCACCTTGAAGATTTCTTATTTTAAAAGATATAGTTCTGGTTGATTCGTTATAATGTAGACCATGATAAGTTGTATAAATAGGTTCTCCATCTTGATTATATAAAATATTTCCGAAATTATCTCGTGCATAGGTATAGTTATACCCTGAATCATCAACTACTTTACCTAAACAAATATTATTTAAGCCATCTTGTCTTACCGCACCTATTTCAGTTTGACCATTCGTTACAAATCCTTCAAATGTAAGACCATCTGGTATTTTATCTTCGACTAAGATATAATCACTATTTACAACGATTGTTTGAGTAGCATTGGATTCAAGAGAATTTCGATCTACTCCATCATATAGGAAATCTAAATAATATACTAGCTGAGATCCTTCATTGACTCGAGAATTGTTTTCTAAGACTTCTAAAGACATAGTATATTTGAGTAGTAAACTCGTAATAATAAGTAAAAAACAAATAAGACATATTATAATCTTTTTTTCATTCTTCTTCACAATTCTTACTCCCTTCAATTTATATCAATGTTTTAAAATTTTCCTTTCATATAGTGACTTTTTAACTATATTCGATGATGTATGGAGCTTGTTTTGTTCCATTACCATCCGTATATTTTATTCCTGGTTTTAGTGATATGGCTGGTCTTGCATAAAAATTACTATTAGATGCATTGCTTTGATATGATAAGTATGAACCATCATTCGTTTGTCTATTTTCTCTAGCTAAGTATATCCAGTTTGCTAAACCATGTAGTGCACGAGGTGTCATAGTCCAAAAACCGTCATTACTATTTAAAATAACAGCTGAATCACCAACTAATTTTACTTCTTCCATAGTTAGTAAACCGATTGGATAAGTTAAATCTCCATTGCCATTTTCTGTTTCATTCACTGTGAAACTATCAATTTTTCTTTGGCAAGTTAGAGAATCACGGTTTATATTATTTAAACCAAAATATGTATTATAGTACATTCTGTTATCGAATCCACCACCATCATTTTCTAAGACACTACCGCCATTAGGGTTAACAAATGACAAGTTACCATTCGAAATATCAGATGATCCTAAAGTAGAATTTAAACTTCTATTATTACACCATATTGTGTCTTCTAAATACTTTGTATAATTTGTTAGATTATTTTTGTACCAATTATCGATTGTACTTTTAATTGTTGAATCACTTTTATTTAAATAATTTGGTGAGGTTTTATCAAATACTCCTAAAGTTTCAGCATATTCTTCATGTGCTCCAATTGACAATGCTAAGGCATCTTTAATAGTTTTCCCTTCAGTCAAGGCCATATATGAGTAAAGTGATCCATTAGATTTATCCGCCCAAGTCATATAATAAACAGTAGGACATGATGTAGATGCATTTAGACATGTGTAATGTTTATCTTTTACTGTGTCATTTATACTTTTGTCTGTAGAATTAGCCATATTCACTGTACTCGGATTAGTTAAAGTATAAACACCATTAGAATATGTGACATCAGAGCCGAAAGTCAGTTGTGATGTCCAACCTGTCGTTATACCATAATTATTATTTGTATTTAACATATATCCTGAAGCATTGATTGTATCACGTATTTTTCCTTGGGTAGTACCTTCGTTCATATTATTAAATTTACTTATAGAAAGTGTTTTAGTAGAAGGCGAATCATTTGTACATATTTTTCTACCTGTATCTCCAAGTTTAGTTGGACCATTATATAATAATTTAATTCCACCTGTTTCAGTTGTTCTAATTATCTGCCAACAATAGTTACCAAAGATAACATTACTATTTGTATCAGAAGTATAGTAGAAAATTGGCAGTTCATCATCATTTCCATCTAGTTTCTTTAAAGATGGTGTCTTGTTAGCTTTATCTACAGCTTCAATTGTTTCCCATAGAGTTGGTACAGAATATAATGTTCCTTGAAAACTTTTATTAACTTCAAGTTTTGTCCAGACAGCTTTTATTGTGACATCATGGTCTGGCATTATAAAACTATTAGCATTAATAACACTTACATCATTATCAGCATCGGTAATTTCCCAACCTTGAAAATCATAGCCATTACAAACACTATTTAGTTTTTCAGACGATTTATCAACCCTATCAAATGGATTATATAATGTAGAAGATAATATTTTTGCAGTTTCTTTTGTACAACTTGGTACGTTCGTATCATATTTAACATAGAAGCTAGTCTGTATAGCTAGTGGTTTATCGTCACTATATGTTGAAATTACACTATCTTGTAATTTACTTTGAATATTCCATTTTTCATCATTTTTATATTCATTTATATTGTATATTTTGGCATTTTTTTCTAAAAGTTTTTCTTGAATCGTTAATGTTACAACCATTTTGGCATTAATACCTGTTCTAATGTCATTCGTATCAAAGTTCCAATTTATTTTTCGTGATTCTTTATCATAATTAGCTGTTCCAAAAGGTATTTTTATTTTTGATATAGCAAAACCATCTGTACTAAGATAATCCTCTAACTCAAAGATTTCATAATGTTCAGGATTTTCAGCAGCAATATAAAGACTCTTTGAGAATGTATTCTCATTGGCAATAATTTGGTTATCACTAACTTTTCTTATACTCTCGATATAATCATCACCTAAATTATATTGAATCATATTAATGGTTAAATTAGGATAAGTATCTTTTAAAACTTTATATTGATTTTGAATATTTTGACTATCTTGAATATATGTATGAGTTTCATAAATCACTATTATGTCTCGATCAGTATTTTTAGTACATATTTCTTTTTTAGCAAAAGCATAAAGATAATCATTAATGATTTTAACAACTTCGTTTGTACTATTAGTAACTGCATAATTTTTAAAGTTTGTAATCATGCTAGAATAATTTGAAGTATTGTTATAGTATGATTTAACGTTTGATTCCGTATTTGTTATAATAGTATTCATATTTGAATCAAGAACATCTTTAATCGTTGAATTTGTGAAGTTTTCTAAATCGGTAACAATATTTGGAATTATATTCAATTCAATATGAGAGTTTAATGAGGAAATTAAAGCTTTTTCTAATTCTTCGATTGTATATTCTGGATTATCAGTTTTATATTCTGCTACAAAAGAAGTTATTTTATTATCAAGAGAATTTTTAATCCATTCTTCTGATTGAATAATATTTGTTTGACTTACATAAGCATTTTTGATATTGCCGTATATCAAAGACCTAATATTAGATTCAGCATAAGAATTAATATTTGAAATTACTCTGTTATCAATGTAATTAGTAACTGAATTTTTTAAACTTGTGTATATCTTATTATAAACATTCATATATAACTCGTTACTATCATAATTAGAAGTAAAGTTGTTCGCTATTTCTGTAGATATTTCTTTTAACAAATCGTCTATTTCAGTATCAGAAGGCGTTTCTACATTATAAGAAGATAATGTATCGTTTAATGAATCTTTAAAGTTCGAATTTAAGAATTCTAATATTGTTGCGTTTCGAAGAGTAACTGAAACATTGTGTGATGAAGCACTTAACTCAGGAACTAAATTGGCAATCTCATCATTTGCTATTTTTTTTAGATTCGTTTCTATTGTTCTATTAATGTATGTATTAAACATGCTTCTATTGGTGTTGTTTGTATAAGTTAAAATAGCACTGTTATTAATTTTTTTACTATTATATTCAATTAAAGCTTCAACTTTATTCTTTATGGCATTATCTAATTTTGTTTGAAGTTCGGTGGAGATTGCATCATTTAGTTTAGTTGTAATATCTGGATCACGTATTTCATTATAGTAATCCTCAATTTTGGTTTTTAATTCGTTATAAATAAAATTATCAATGTCTACTAAATTTTGAAAATGATCGTCTGTTCTATCATATCCTTGTACAATATTTAAAGAATTTATACCTTCATTTACTTGCTTTGCGTTATCAGAGAATGAAGACATAGAACCGAGAACGGCCATTCTATTTCCGCTTGATTTTCCTAAGATATTGGCCGCAAATTCACGAGCTGATTTTTTGAAATTTGTAGATGTTATTGTATCTGTTATTCCCATAACAAGGAGAATATCTTTAGGTTTATTTTGATCTTTAGAATAGCTATCAAAATCATAGTTTAAATTTATCGTGTTTTTGTCTACCCATTCAAAGTTTTTAGACACAGTAAAACTTCCAGGAGTTTCATCGCTATAGCCGTTCGAATTTATTGTGACTTCTCTTACTTCTTCCCTTACTTCTAAAATATCTAAGAATTTAGTAATTCCAGTTTGTATAAAATTAAAACCAGTAGTAATTGATATTAAAGAATTTAATATTATTATGCATATAAACATTAATAGAATTCTTTTTAATCTCTTACTTAGTGGCATATAAAAAGAATTTTTCATACTACAATACCTACCATCTTTATTTACAAAGCAACGCAAATATTACATATTGTATTATACTTTGTATTATATTTTATAATGTAAGTATACTATAAATTTTTATGGATAGCAACTATGTTTTCTAAGCATTAATGTTGTAATTTTATTCAAAAGAACTGATGTTGAACTAAAAAAATAAGATTATTTAGCTAATAAAAAAGAACATAAAGCTTTTAACTTTATGCTCTTTACAGATTATGTTTTAAACTACTGATCACAACCATTTGGAATACATTCATAATTAGTTTCATCTAACTCATCTATTTTATCTTCTACAAAGTCATCAAATACTTCAGGTTGCATTATATGTACGACAAAATACAATGTGTATGTTGCTCCACTATATCCATCCCCAGTAGAATGACATTTTGATTTTTGACCAACTACTTTAGACATATCAATTTCATTTGATTCTTCAATTGCATCGATATCTTCTTCTACTGGCTTCAACACTTCTGTACCATCTTCCATTACGTAATATGTATCGCATACTAAACCATCATCCCCATAATAATCATCATCTGCTACAGCATATGGATTAAACGTTACAGATTCTAAAAATGATGTAGTTGTCTCTCCTGCTCCTAATTCTTTGTTATATACAAATAAACCTTTATCATACAAATATGGGGCTTCATATTTTATATAAGAACCACCTTCTATTTCTATCATAGAATCCGTTTCTTCATCATATTCATGAGTTCCATTACCTTCACCAACATAATTATATTCATATTCATAATAATGTGACCAATCTTCTTCGTTCGCCAGGTTTAAAATTGCTGATGAAGGAATTGGATAACAAGCTCCAATGGCATTAGAAGGGATTGATGAACCTTTAGGTATTTGTGGTTTCGGTGGAAATATATACTTTTCAGTATATTCAGGACATGTTTCACTCTCATTATAAATAAATGAAACTGGATATCTTGAAACTCCCCATGGATCTAGTTTGTCTCCATTACCTGATGTCCATTCTTGGTAAACCTCTACTGCTACCTTAACTGGTCTTGTTCCTGTATTAGTAACTTCTAATT
>CASPWD010000010.1 GCA_949425635.1 uncultured Bacilli bacterium
TTTATTAAGCAGCTGGAGCTATTTCAACTTCAGTTTCCCAAGCTTCTGCATATTTATCATATTGAACTGTTTCTACTTTAATTGTTAAAGTATATGTTGCTCCTGCGTATCCATCTTTTTTAGATGTATATTTTTTTACTTGTTTTACTAATGTTTTTGTTTCGTCTGGAGTAGTAACTGGTGCTTCTTCTCCTTCATAGTAATATTCAATTACTTCGTCATATTTAACATCTGCATTTTCATTAAATGTTACATAATCAATGAATGTTGCACTTTGGTTATTTGTTAAACCTTTGTAATAGTAATAATAATTACCTTCTTGTTTCCAGTTTGCTTCTTCTGGTTTATGAAGTATTACTGATTGTTCTCCATTTGGTAATGTTGTTGATGGTTTTGTTGTTTCATCAGCAGCTACCCACTCTTCTGTGTAAGATACTCTTACTGCTAAATCGATGTTACCAGTATTTTTAGCACTTACAACTTTGTCTGTTTTTGTTCCTGGTGTCCAATCTTCTGGTGATTTAAATTCTTCTGTTAATTCTGTGTTGTATGTTTTTGTTTTGAATACGTTTGGAAATACTGCTTCACTTGTGAAGTAAGCGATTGTTCCAGCAACGATTCCTACCATAGCTAATACAGCTAAAGCAATTAATGGCTTTTTGTTTGTTTTCATATTTTTCTTCCTTCCTTTTTCTATCTATATCAAAAGTTAATACTGCCATCGTACTACCTTAGATACCAAATTTTTTTATGCCAATTTAATTAAATGACCATTCTATTTCATTATCAGTTATAGTTACATCATGTCCCCATAACTCTTTAATAGCTTTTTTATCTGCTTGAACTGCTTCGTAATTAAAGTCTAATTCGTAATCTGATGTTAAGTATTTGTTATAATCAAATGTATCTTTTATTAAATCTTCATTTAAAGTTATTTCACTTAATACTCGAACTCTGTTTCCTGTACTTAAAATTTTATTGTAGTAATACCAACCATCTTGTCCCAAAATAAAGTCATTAAGCCATTCTTCTGTCCACATTTTATTTACTACATCAATTTTATTTACTTTATTGTTTAGTGCATATCCGTTTGAATCTTCCCAAGACTCTGTATAATTTACTCTTATAACTACAGCTGTTCCATCATTGTTAATAAAACTTACCTTTTTAGCTCCCCATTTACTATAAAATTCTTCTTCTATCTCAACATTATAAGCTGACGTTTTAAATTCATTAGTAAATTCACCAGTAAACATTTGAAAAGCTATTGTTCCACCAATTCCGACTAATAATATTAGAAGAACCAGATAAATAATTGGTTTATTTTTCTTATAATTGAATTTCTTTATTTTATCTAACACCTTTTTCATAAACAAATTCCTTTCGTAATCTTAACTCCAGTAATTTCACGGATTTTCTTATTAATTGTGAATAAGACCATCAGAAGGAGATATAACTATTTTTCTTGCTGGTACTTCTATTACTGGTCTTAATCCTCTACTTGTCGCGTTAGTTACTTGCGATGTTGTTTTATTAAGAGGTCTAAAATATCCGTCTCCACCAACTAGATAAATTGTTGTACTAGTATCAGATCCTACCCAATATGTTGAATTTAAAACCCAGGCATATCTACTATATCCAGGATACTCACATCCCCAAGCTTTATAAGTAGATTTATCTGTTAAATAACGATTTTGATCGCACCCCAATGCAGTTAATTCAGAAACAGTTATTAGACGTCCATTTAATACATCTAAATCATATGTATTATTTAATAAATCAATATAATCTGAAATATAATCATCAATGCCTTTAGCATCTGTACTACTTTTTTGAAAAGGAATTGTACCATACCTAGTTCCACTTGATTTATCACCAATCGCTAAAGCATTTTGTTTACCATATATTTTATTTCCATTTTCATCTGTTGCTCTTATATCTATCGCAGTAGCTTTGCTACTACCACTCGGAACATAATTTCCAACATATAAGTTATATTTAGCAAAGAATCTATAAACATCATTTTCTTTATCATAACCCAAATTATAGAAACATTCTTCACCAAAACAATACTCATATCCTTCTTCTAAACGTACAGGTTCAACTATATTTATGATGTTTCCATCGGAATGCAAGAATCCTTTTTTAGTATATTTATTAGTAAATGTAATTTCATAGTTACTATCACTACCTATTGTAAATGTTGTTGTATCATCCACCCTATTTCCTGTTAAATTATTTGAATAAGTTATATCTAATAGTTCATGAGTTTGAGGAACTATTTCTTTTATCTTATATTCTCTAGGTTCAACAAAGATAGTTCGACATTCATCATTGCCTAAATTTAACCACGTTTCATATTCTTCATCTGTTGATGTTACATGAAATTGATATTTTTGATCAACAATACCTTTGCCTTCTATATTTTTACAAACATTTAATTTAGAAGATACTTTAAATTCAGCACTAGCTTTATAGTTTTTAGATGCTTCTTCACTTAAATCTAAATCATTAACATCACTTTCAGCACTAAGTATTTCAACCTCGTTAGTAACAGTCCCATTATCTTCTTCTGTTACCTTATAAATAGCATCAATACTTATACTACCATTAGCTGGTATGCTTAAAATTTCAACAAGATTATTTGACTTTACATTGTAATTATTGGTTCCATCAGTAATAAATCGTGATTTACTATTGTTTTCCTTTATATAAACGTTATTTATTTCAAAAGACGCTGTATTAGTAATAGTAATTTTATACAAAACTACATCTCCTGGATTGTAAAAATCTTTATCATATACCAATTCTTTTTTTATAGTTGGAGCAAATAATCCTCTTTTTATCATCCACTCACCTTCAATAATAACATCATGATCTGGCATCAAAAATTCATAATCATAATTCCATCCTATAAAACGATAGCCTTCCACATCTTCTACATTTTCTATAGTAATATTTTGGCCAGCTACAGCCTCAATAGTTGATGGTAACAAGCTATCACCTTCTGAAGGTATTACATCACCAATAAATTTAAATTGAACCTTATATTTTACAGATTCAAATTTTCCCTTGATAATTACATTTTCTTCCGGCATTTTAAAGTCTTTTTTTGATACAACTTCTATAAGTTCACCATTAATCTTTTTATATTCCTTAAGCATTTCTACATTATTTTCAATAGTCCAGCCTAAGAATCGATAGTTATTAACTATATCACCTTCATTTAAACTGTCAATTGATACAATTGCATCTGGAACATATTCTTTACTACTTGGTTCATTGTAATTTTCTGGTTTATCTCCTTCAATTACATATGTAACAGTATACTTATTAATCTTTTCAAACTTACCAATAAACTTAACATCGTGATCTGGCATTTTAAATGAACCATTAATAACTGTTGCATCTGTTGTTGTCCAACCTAAAAATCGATATCCTTCCACCTCAGGAATATTAAGAATCGTTAAATCAGTATCTGCAGGATATTTCATTTCATCTGTTGGAAGTAATTCACTTGTTAATCTTATTAATTCTTCATCATCAGTATTTTCAAATTCATAAATTACATTATATGTTTGAGTTTTTGCTTTCTGTATCCAATTATGAACAGTATTTGATTTTACAGATAAAGTATCTTCTTTAGCAAATGCTGTATTATAAAAATCCATTCGATTTTTATCACCTAGATATGGTGTCCTAGTTTTAATTCCAACTTCCAAACTACATCCCGCTTTTAAATCTCTTACCTTGAATGTAACCATTCTTGTTTCCTTATTATAATGAAGTCCATGATAAGTTACTTCTGTTTCAGTTTCTGTGGGTTCCCCAGTATCATCTACTACACTACCTATACACATACCACCATATTGGTCTTTAGCACCGAAAGTACCATCAACAGATTCTACAAAACCATTAAATATAAGACCTTCTGGTATAGGATCAGACACTTCAATATATCCGCTCTTAATGTCAGCTGAAGATGAAATATCTGAATTTATTCCTTTCTTATCAATACCATCATAAGTAACTTCTAAATAATATGTAAGGTCAGAGTTTTCTTCAACTTTACTTTCCTCAGTATATCTTATATCTTCTGAACGAGTGAAAGAGAATAAAGTTAAACTAAGTAATACAAATATCAATAATGAAAGTAATATAAATTTTCTATTAATTCTTTTTTTCATCTTATTACATACTCCTTCTAAAAAGTTTAACTTTATTATTCTGTACTACCAATCTTATAAGGATTAGTAATTGTTCCATCACCAGCGTTGATATACTCAGTTGAGTTTTTAAGCGAAACTACAGGCTTTATGCCAAGTTTGGTGGTAACATAATATCCATAATATTCATGCGAGTCCTTATCATTTATCCAATAATTCTGCGCAATAGGATTACCCCACATTTCATAACGATAAGGTGATAATGTCCAGTAATATCCTTTATAATATGCATTTCCATATCCCATAATGTTATATTCACCTTTAGTTAATAATGCAATTGGATATTTTAACTTACCATTACCGTCACCTAGTGTATCATCACCTATTTTGCTAAATTTGCCATATATATCATTAACTGTAAATTTATCGTTTAAATTTTCACAAGTTAAATCATTATTTTTAGAAGAATAAAAATATAAATGATCGCTTACTTCAGTACCATTAGGATCAAATCCATTTAAATCACTAATTCTTCTATCATTACAAAATATTGTATTTTCCAAATATTGTTCAGCTTCAGTATCTTTAATGTTTCTTTCATACCATAGCTCAACATTCGTTTTAACGACAGAATCTTTTTGATTTATATCTATATGCACCGAGCCTTCATAATTTTCATATCCAATCATTCCATTTAAAAATTCTTCTATTTTTTTTCCATCAGTTAAAATAATATATTTAGAGTCTACACTACTTAAATAGAATATATAATAAATTTCATCACTATCACAAATGCCACTTTCATTCCAACATGTATAATGATTTTTTCCTAATTTTTCATAATTAGTACGCCAATTCCAAAATTCCATAATTGGCGAAATATCAGTATCAACAAGTTCATATTTTCCATCTTTATTTATTTTATAATCATTTCCAAATTTATATTTATCAGATTTTATATAATAATATTGATACTCACCTTTACCACCATAACGTCCCCCGAAATATGTTATATAATACATTTTACTACATCTTATACTAACTTTATCTGCACACATATAATGTTTTTCATAAAAGTCAGCATTAGTGTAAAAATCTAATAATTTAATTGTTTTCAAAGTATATTCATCTAATGAATATGTTCCATCCCCATTCTCGACATATTTTTCACTAAATTTCAATTCTATATTGATATCTTCTAAAATTTGGCCATTTTTTAAAGTTAAATAAATCAAATTATTGTTGGCTGTTCGAGTTGCATCAATAATATATCTAACACTTGTACAAGAACTATCCACATTACTATAACTATAACACATATAATAACCATTTAGTTCCTCATGATAATCTGCCCATTGTAATAACCTTGCGTTTTGAAGTTCATATTTACCATCTACATATTTAATATCATCACCATAATAGTAGCTACTAGAATCACTAATTCTAGCAGATTCATATAAATAATCATAATATTGCAAATCTTTTTCTTCGAAAGAAAAAATTTTGTCATACATATATCCAACATAACTAAGCGATGAATAACTACTATTAAATGAACTTTTAATTTCAGTTCCCGAAACATCTAAAGCAATTCCTGCTTTACAGGTATTATCTTCCCAAGTACCATAATATAAGAGCTTAACTCCACCAGTTTCTGTTGTCCTAACTATCTTCCAACAATACCCAGCATAATAAACATAATTTTTATGCTTATATGTATCAGATTCAACATTATTTCCATAATTATAATAATAAATTGGATACTCATCATTTTCTGTTCCAGCATAGATTTTAGCACCTTTATCTATTACAGAATTATTTAAATAATCAGATTGAATTTGTTTCCATAAAGTTGTTTTAACAATAATATTACCATCGAAACTTTTATTAACTCCTACTTTAGTCCATTGTCCACCAATAGTCACTTTGTGAGTAGGCATTATAAATTCAGCATCATTTATTTTTTCAACATCATCTTCTACAACTTCCCATCCTTTAAATATATATCCAGAACAAATTGGTTTAGAATCCGTTATTTTTACATTTTCATATATAAAATAATTCTTAGTTTCTTCTACTTTAATATTACATCCTTCAGGGGCATTTGTTTGATAAACTACATCAAAGTTATTTTTCAACACTGGAGTATCATCATAATGTTTATCAATTACCATGCTTTCCAATTTTAATTTTAAGTCTTCACCATCATTTGTAGGATATAAGTCTTTTATTGAGTTATAAGGCTCCTTTAAATTAACATCAATAACCATCTGAGCTTTATTACCACTTACCAAAATATTACTCAAATCCCACTCTACTTTTTGAGATGATAAATCGACATTCACATTTCCTAAATTTACTTCAATATCATCTTCACTAGATAATTCAAAATATTTATCATTAATATAATCTGTTATTTTAAACTCTTCATAAATACCAGGTCTTAATGTCGCTTCCATTAAAATGTTTTTCAAATTATCTTTATAGGCAATATACTGGTTATCACTTATTTCTTCTATTTGGTCAATTACCTTTTTTGTATTCATTTCATATTGGACGCCATTTATTTCCATAAATGGATAATTTTCTTTTAACAAAAGATATTCTTTAATTTGTGCTGGAGATTCCTCTGCTGGATATCCATCAGTTAAAAACATTACGACTAAATCTCTATTCGGATTTTCTACATATCCATCAACAACTCTACTAACATTTCTCAAAGCAGCAGCATAATTAGTTCCACCTTTAGCTTCTAAATTTGCTAGAATATCTAAAACTTCTGCACTATCATTTGTAAAATAATTACCTTCTTCACCAGTTAGGATTTGTGATTTAGTTGAAAATGAAATAACTGACATAGTATTTTCACTATCTTGCAATATATATTCAGCTAGTTCACTAGCATCTTGTTGCAACTTAGAAAGTTTTTCTCCTCTCATACTACCAGATAAATCAAGTACAAAAATTACATCTTTTTTGTGCTCGCTTAATTTAATTGCCGTTGTAACATCAAACGTTATTTTAGCACTCTTAACGCTAGTCCATTCAGCACTTTTTACTACCTTCCAGCTTCCTTGAACTAAATCCTCAGGTTTTTCTGCTTCTTGCCAATTGTCTGAAACAAATTCAACACTTTTAAGTTCTTCAATACCTATTAAATTAGCGCTTAATGTAAAAGCAACTAATAAACCAAATATTAAAATAGGAATAAAAATTAATAAAAGTTTTTTCTTTTTATCACAAAAAAAAGTATTAAAAAAACTAGCACAATTAAATTTCTTCATATACTACTCAACTTTCTATCAAACAAAAATTATAAAATAAAAAGTCTCAATAATATACTAATCATCTAATCTCTAATTTTTTAATACTTAAATTATTATTTTTAAAAATCTTATAAAAAATACAATACTCAAACCTACATCACAAAGTAGTTAACTTTATGATGACTACTTTTACTTTATACCCAAAGTATACTATACATATATGGATATATCAAGAATATTTTTCAAAAAATGTTCTACATAAATGAAAAAAATACAATGTTTTTTCATTGTATTTTTTATTCTGTAATTGGTTCCCAAATAGCTACTAAAGTCATTGAAGAGTTTATTATTGTTTCTGGAGTTATAAATTCTCCTTCAAGATCTTCCTTATTTTTCCATCCCATGAAATTGTATCCTTCTACAGGTGTAACACTTGGTAGTTGTGTAATTGTTCCACCTTCTTTTACTGATGTCGTAGCATTTTCCAATTCAACTTCACCATATCCTGATTCGTAATCAATATTATAAACATTAGATACTACTTCAGACCACTTTGCTTTTAAAACAATGCTTGATGTAATTGTTGTTCCTTCTACAAATGGTTCATCATTGTCTGCATAGAACCATCCAGCAAATTCAAAACCTTCTTTAGTAGCTGTAGGCAATTTATCTAATTGTTTACCTGCGACAACACTAGTTATTGCATCTTCGGCCATTTCTCCGCCATCTAACTCATAAGTGATGGTATATCTTGTTACCAACTCTCTAGTAACAGCATATAAAGTTATTTCTTCTGCTTCTGTAGTTAAATTTCTTATTGTAATATTATCACCATAATATAGAGGTCCTTTTTCTTCTAAAGCCCAACCTATTAATTCTACATCTTCGTCATCAATAGTGTGTTCTCCTAATTCACATGGTGTATCATAAGAGCATTCTTTCTTACCAATTTCAGTTCCATTGTAGTTGAACGAAATTGTATATTTATTTTCTTCCCATTCAGCTACTAAATTAATATCTCCTGTACTATTAGTAATTTCTGTATTTCCTTCTGCATTTAATTCTAATGTAGTATTATTCATCTTCCAACCTTTGAACGTATATCCTACTTTTGTAACACCTGGAATAACTATTGTTTCATTATCTACGTATGAAGTTGGAAGATTTCCTTCTTGGATATTTCCACCAGCTAAGTCATAGCTTATTGTATTCCTGTATTCTTTTGTCCATTTTGCATATAGGTTAATTACATATGTTTCATCAGAAGTTATTGAAGAACCACCTTGGTAAACAAGACCATTTTCTGTTCTCCATCCATCGAAGATATATCCTTCTTTTTCAGGATGTTCAGTTATAATAGTACATTCATTGTATGCACAAGTATTTGCACTACCATATACAACATCGTTTTCTTCATAATAATTAATTGTAACATTTACAGGTGTCCATTCAGCTACTAATTTAATTTCACCGATAGCTGTAACAGTCATTTTATTTCCTGCTATTTCAACATTAGATTCATCACTCTTTGCCCAACCTTTGAATGTATAACCAAGTTTTGTTGGATTTACTAGAGTGTAGATGTTTTCTTTGTCACTATCGTATTCAACATATAGAGTGTTTTCAACATCATTTGGCATTACTCCACCATCTAAGTCGTATTTTACTCTATATTTATTTAAAGTATATGATGCCTTAACTTCGATTTCCTCTTCGTTAGAAGTTAAATTTGTTACATAATTTGATATTATCTTAGCTGATGCACCTTCACCAATATACCAATGACTGAAAGTCTTACCTGCTATATCATCTGCTGTAAATTCAATTTGACATTCTGTATCATATGTACATGTTTGTGTTTTATCGTTATGTTTTAAAGTATATTGAATTGGTTCCCAAATTGCTTCAAGTGTAACATTTCCAGATGTTTTGATTACAAGATTGTTATCTGTAATTTCAGCATTCTCAGATGTTTTCCATTCAACAAATTTATAACCTTTTTTAGTTGGTTCCGTTAATGGAATAGTCGTTTCTGTTACTGTATACTCAACTTTATTTGGTGTAGATACTACCCCACCATTATAGTTATATGAGATATTATATGTAATATCGCCCATCTCAGCTTCAATATTATATGTTGCTGGTACGCTTGTGTAATTTGTAACATTATTATCAATTCTTACTTTATTTCCTAAACCACCATTTTCAATATAATACCAATACTTAAATTCTTTACCTTCTACAACTGGTTCTTTGAATTCCAAAGTACATTTTTGGTCATATTGACAAGTTTTAGTTTCGCCATTATATGTGAAACTAAATTCGATTGCTGTCCACTTAGCTGTTACTTTTATAGAACCAGCTTCATTTATCGTAAGAGTTTTCTTGTCTTCGCCTATAGTTGCTGGGCCTTCAATTTCATAGCCAGCAAAATTATATCCTTCTCTTTCAGGTGAGAATAATTGAATATTGTTTACACCATTTTCTCTAAACTCAAACTCTGTTGGATTATTTATGCTAACACTACCGCCACGATAATCGTAGCTTATTGTATATTTTATAGTGGCATATTTATCTTCTACCACATAATTTTTACCATCTTCTGTAGTGAAGTTAATTACATAACTTGGTAATTTACTTCCGTCTTCTAAGTATAAACCTAAGAAGTCTTGTCCAGCTTTTTCGGTTGTAGTAAAGTCTAATTCACATCTTTCATCATATGTACATTTCTTTTCTTGATTGTTGTATGTAAATGAATATGTTATTTTCTCCCAATTTGCTTTTACTAGTAAATCTTGTCTTGGGAAGTCTGTTCCATCGAATGCCTTTCCATTTAGAGTCCAACCAGTAAATTTGTAACCAACTCTTGTTGGTGTAAATAGAACAATTTTTTCTGTTTCTGAGTCAAATCCATTTGTTACTTCATCATTCACATTGAATGTTCCACCATTTAAATCATATTTGATTTGATAATCTCTTGCACTCCATATTGCATATAAAGTTATCTCTTCTTCGTTACCTAGAATAATACTCATTTCTGTTTCTGGTTGATATATTGTTTTTCCATCTGGTGTTAATGCCCATCCTAAGAAACGATATCCAGAATTTTCAGATATATTTAAACTATCGTATAATGCAAATTTACAATTATTAGGATTGGTCTCATCATAATAATGACATTCATCTAAAGTTGTTGATGAACCACCTTGGAAGTTACTATCATAAGTTACTTTGTAACCAATTTGTTCCCATTTTATTTCTAATGTAAGTTCTCTTCCACCTTCTGGAATTCTTGTTCCATCATCAGTTATTGAAATATTAAAGTCAAAGCATTCATACTCTCCTTTAATAGTCCAACATACGAATTTATAACCTGGACGATTATTCAATGTTGGTTGTTGAGCTGATGTTATTTTGTCTCCATATCCAAGATATATTTCTTTTGTTTGAAAAACATCTTTTTCATATTCTTGAGCCTCAAATGTTATCTTAAATTCATCGCCCATACATGAAGAATCCATACAAACTCCATTAACATGAGTTATTTCGAAGTTGTCTCCTACTTCTATTGCTTCTCCTGTTGTTCCGTTTCTCCAAGCACCTCTATAATTTTTGTAATAAATAATCATGTTACTAAAATTAGGATTTTTTATAGACGATGCAGCTAACATTATTGTTTGGTCGTTAAGACCTTCATATTCATCATATATTTTATTTGGATTGTCACTCATGTTTTCAGTGTTGTATATTTCGTTATCATCTCGAGTTAATAAATATGAACCAATAACATAGGATTCATTTGGAATTTCATCTATGCTTACTGCTTTTGCATCAGCAACATTTGTGTATACAAATATTGATATTAATATAAATAGTATCTTCTTAATTTTTTTCATATTCTAACTCACCTTCCTTGCTGATGTTCTTATTCCATCTACTTCTATTTCGATTTCTGAAGCAGTTACTTCATCCCAACCACCTTTGACATTCATCGAAGGTCTTGCACTTGAACCGCCTAAATAAACTTTTATCTCACTATTTCTAGTACCATTTTCTGTTGCGTAAGGCTTACATGTTCTTGGAGTACCATCTTGATAATATGTTAGTGGCTCACAGCCTACAGCAAATGTATTCATACGCCATCCAGCTTGATATTGACCAGTTGCGATAGCTGTTGTTGTAGTTCTACCATTAATTGTCCAACCTGTGAATGTGTAATGTGCTCTTGTAACTGTACAGACACTACTTAGGGCTGTTCCTTCATTAACAGTTCTTTGACTACCATATCCTGGACAATTGCTTCCTAAGTCTCCACCATTTGGATTGAATGATAATTGATATGTAGTAACTTTTGGAGGTTCAGGATTAACTGGATTTGTCGTTTGGTTTCGACGCCAGATTGCATAATATGTAGTATTTGATGTAATTCTTCTAGTTGTTATGTTAGATACAGTAGCATTGGAATTATTATTAAATCCAACTAATGTATAACCATTTCTTGTAGCTGTACAAGTGTTTTTAGCTAAGTCACCAGTTTTTACTGTTTGAATACTACAACCACTGCCTAGTGTACCGCCATTACCATTAAATCTAATTGTATAAGTTGTCTCAGCTGGTTTATCTGGATCTTGTGGTTCTTCTTGTTTATTTTCTTCCCAAGTAGCAACTATTGTAATATCAGATGTTACTGGACTATTAAAGTCATATTCTGTTCCATTTAAAGTCCATCCGATAAATGTATAGCCTTCTTTTACAGGATATACTGGAGGACGTGATGCTGGTTGTCCTTCTTCAATAACTTGGCTACTAATATTATTACCACCATCTGTATCAAAAGTAACAGTATAATATGTTTTATCAGGTTCTACTTCTTTCCATACAGCTCTAAGAGTAATGTCTCCATTTACACTTTCACTAAAGTCATAATATTCATCGTCTAGCATCCAACCCACAAAAATATACCCTTCTCTAGTTGGAGTTTCTGGCTGATCTGGATATGAACCTTCTTCAATAGTTATAGCAGCAATTGCTGTTCCACCTGCACTATCGAAATTGATTGAATAAGTTTCTAAAGGGTCTTGTATTAATTCTTGTTTAGGAGTTATACAATATAATGCAATTACTGCTACTCCTACTATTAACAATAATGTATTCTTGATTAAAGTTTTCTTATTTTTATCAGTCATGTTAAACCACACATCCTATACTAATAATAAAATTATATCATTAGGTTCTTTAAATGTAAATCAAATAATTTATGTAATTTTGTAAATTTTTCTATATAATTATTTTAATAAAAAATATACAATTTATTCTTTATATCTTTAAATGGTATAAAAAGGCAAAAGAAAATGAATCATATTGCAGATTCATTTTCTTTATTTTCTTGTTAAAATGTCTCTTGCTGCTACAAGTCCTGTAGCCGCAGCTGTTACGATGTTGCCTGCTTTACCTGCTCCATCACCTACAAAATAAATATTTGTGTTCTTTAATTTGAAATTATTATCTGTTTCTATTTCATTACTGAAAAATTTTATTTCTGGGCCATAAAGAAGTGTGTCATCGTTCGCTACTCCTGGAATTATTTTATCTAATTTATCTAAACCTTCTATAATATTAGTTATAATACGATGTGGCATTACTAAGGCTAAATCACCTGCTACACAATCTTTAAGTGTTGGTTCAATAAACCCTTTATTAATTCTATGCCATTCGCTACGACGGCCGTTTCTTAAGTCTTTTAAAGATTGAATTATTGGTTTTCCGTCACCTAGGACATTAGCGATACGAGCAATTGATTCACCATAAAGTCTTGTATTTGTTACTGGTTCTGTCAAATTGACTTTAGAAATAAAAGCAAAGTTTGTATTATTTGATTTAATTTCTTTTAAAGCATGGCCATTAACACAGATATAACCATAATAGTTTTCTTTAGCTACAAATCCACCTGGATTAGTACAGAAAGTTCTTATCTCATCACCGTATGTATCAGTTTTAATAAATATAGTTGGATCATAAATTACATTAGTTATGCTTTCCATTATTTCTTTTCTTACCTCAACTCTGACACCTATTTCAATGCTTTGAGATAGATAAGGAATGTCATATTTATCAGCTAATTCTTGAATCCATTTAGCCCCTGTTCTACCTGGAGCGACTATAACATTCTTAGCACTCAATGTAGTGCTTTTTTTACCTGTTAGATAAGTTACTTCATGTTCGTCTTCTTTTAATGATTTGATATCTGTTACATCAGCACGATCTATTAAAGTTACTCCTTTTTCTATTAAATAATCACAAATGCCATCTATATATTCTGGTAAGTGATCACTTCCTAGATGCTTTTGTTTAATTAATAGTAATTTGGCACCTGAAATAGCAACTTGTTTTTTTATTTCATTGGCTTCATCCATATTACTTGGATATACTTCAGCATCCATTTTAAATTTATTAAATATTTCTTCTGTTTCATCTATTAATTTATATGCAACGCTTTCTGGCATATATTTAGTTAAATCACTTTTACCTAGACGTGGTATAAAATTTAATTTACCATCACTAAATGTTCCAGCTCCACCATAGCCTGCTAAGATAGCACAAGGATTACAATTTTGACAAGGAATGCCATTTTTATTCATTGGACATACCCTATTTTTTACTCTAAATCCTTTATCTAAAACAGCAACCTTAAGTTTATCATTTTTGCTTATAAGCTCATAAGCACTAAATAAACCAGCTGGTCCTGCTCCTATTATTAAACAATCATATTTCATTTTCTCTACCCTCCAATAAAATTTTAACAAAAATAGTAATCAGTTACTAGTGTTTTTGTGTTCTTTCTAAATTTAATCAATTTAAATTAATATTTATATAGTTATAATATATAGTTATATCTATATAATTTAAAGTTAACTATACTTTTCTTAAGATTGATTCTTGTGGTGTGATGTTAATTATGTTTTGTTTGATTAAATAATTCATTAATTTATAAAAATGATTTAGTTCTTTGCCACTCATTATGTCTTTTCCTGTTATACCAAAGTAGGCCATTAAGCCTTCTCTAACAGATTTACATAATTTATATTCATTACTTTTTAGTATTTTTAAAGCCTCATTAGAGTCCATGCTTTCTAATCTAAGACATTCATCTTGATGAAATTCTTTTAGTAAATCATATATTATATAATCACTCATTAGGGATTTTATACCATTTATAATACGTGGATTATTCATTCTTTTAAAATATCTTTGATAATATACCTTGTGGGTTGAAGGCATTGAATCTTTATGAGCTTCATAATAAGATAAAATTGTTTCGTAAGATGGTTCTTTATCTTTATAAATTCCACTTCTTAATTTGCAAACACTCAACATTAGACAATATATACTATTGTTTATAGCAGAAGCTTTTGTCTTAAGATTTAATGTTTTTATTATTTCTATAGCACTTTTTCTTTCGATACTTTCCATACCGAAGAATAAATCAAAGATTTTAGTAGCAATATTTAAGTTACCATAAAATGGAAGTCTTTCGTCTTTAATTGCTTCTTTATAATAATCAAAATCAAATTTTTTAGTATTTGGATCTTCTAATATAATGAAGATATTGCGACGTATACGGTTTGTAATGCTACGCATTTTATCGATTGTTATTTTATATTTTTTAGCTAATTGTTCAACAGGAAGATTATCTTTAAATAATAATTCAATAACCTCTCTATCACTATCACTGAAATATTTTAGAATAGGAACTAAATCTTCTTCGTAGTCTATTTTTCCTTCAATTTCACCTTTTTGATATTTTCTTATTGATAGAATTGCTCTTTGATATCTTCTTCGTAGACTCGTTGTATTTTCTTTATATATGATACTTAATTCGTCTAATGTTTTTAGAGGATGATTATTTAACTCAAATAAATAACAAATAATATCTCGTTCTTTATCACTAATTGGAAGATGACGATCTTTTAGAATTTCTGCCATTTCACTTCTTTGGATATAATTTAAATCTGGTTTTTGAACATTTGCTTTACGTGACTTAATTAATTTAATGGCTCCTTTATAATGGCGATAGAATGCATTAATATCTATATTAAGTTTTTCACAGATATCTGCTGATGATAATTTTTCGCCACATTCATTATATTGATTTTGAAGTCCATGATATAAACTAAGGATATTTTTTTGTAACTCACTAAGTAAAGATTCGCTTTTATGACGGGCTATTTCTACTGCGATATCCTCATTATTAATTGTTATATTTCTTATTTTATAATCGATGTCTATTTTATAGAAACGACTTATTACTTTATTTACATCAGATAATGCTAAACCTAAAATACTAGCTATTTCTTTATTTTCTTTGTATTCTAAAAAACGAATAGTAAGAATTTCTTTATCAAGTTTTGTAAACTTTTTAGGAAAGAACTCGAAAATGTTATCTAATTCTTCTTTTGTATACGTTTTTGCTTCAGTTATACCAAAACGATAGAAATCTATTTTTCTGATTGATTCCGTTATGATATTAGATATTCTTGTTTTATTAAGACCTGTTGCTTCAGATATCTTGTCATAACTGGCATCTTCAACTAAGAACATTGTTAATATTGTTCTTGCTTCTTCAGTAAAATCATATCTAGGGTGAAGATAAGGAGTATAAAGAGATTTAACTATATCTAAACGATTTGTCATATTATTATATAAATTAATACAATATTCTCTAGCATCACTAATGATATCATGGCATCTTATATAGTCCATGTTATACATATCTGCTATTTCTCTAATTGTGTATTTTTTGTCTGGAACACCATAAAATAAATCTAAGAACTTTATTCGCTCAGGGGTTAAACGATTTCTATAATTCTTTTTTACTTCTAAATATTTTTCTTTGTTAAAAGTATTTTCTAAGATGTTAAAGACACCAAATGTAAGTTTCTCTAAACGATCAATTAAGTAGTAATAACGATAATATAAAACACTATTCGGGAATTTATCAGCAAATTCTTTTTTATCTTTCTTTTTAAAATAAATACATTCTAAGAAAAGGATTTGTTCTTCATTAAACCAAGCTTTATATTTTAAAAATGTTTCGTATAAAGCTTTATTGCTTATTCGATAATTTTTCTTCTTATAACCAAATTTTTGTAAATTTAATTCTCTTTCAATCGCTTCTGCTCTAACATGTGATTCAGGAGTTGTAAAATATTTTCTTATTAAAGCTATTTCGTCTGGATTTAAAAGCTCTTGATTTTCTAATGAAGCCTCAACATCTTCTAGTTTTAAGGTATCACAGGCTGCTTTTACAGCTTGGTAATTTATAATATTTTCTTGTTCTTCAATTAAACGATATAAATATTCACCATATTTCAAAGTCATTTCTTCTTTAAATGATAAGTATTCTGGGTCTTGTTCAATACGACTTAGTTTTGTTATTAGTGATTTGTTTATCATTGTGTATTTTAAACGGCTTATCTTTAAGATATGACATAGTTCATCAGTATTATACTGACGAGTTTTTAAAGTACGATATTTGAATAATAATAATTCTTCATCGGTTAAGTCATCTTTGATAAACAAATATTTTATTATGTCAATAATACTTAGAGGACGTGTATTAAAGTTAGAATTTTGTTTAGGATGAGATAGAGTTAATCTTTTTAAAGCTATTATGTATTTAGGACTTTTCTTGTCACTATAAATTTTAAAAATTTCAAACGCTTGTTTTTGGACTCTTAGTATTTCATTAGGACTTAAGCATAATGCTTCAGCCATCGTTTCTATTTTTATGTTATTTAGTGTACAATATAAGCAATAATATTGTTCTCCTTCCATAACACTTTTTAAAACTGCTAAAGTTTCTTCGTCTATATTATAAGGTGGTAGTGGTATTTCTACTTCTTTATTTAAAGAAGAAACTTGTGAAGAAAGATAGTTCGCAACAGCCGTTCTTATTTCTTTTAGTAAAGTTATTTCAAAATTATTTTTATTACCATTATAATTAATAATTGCATTACGTAAACCAACGTTACCTACTCTAATAGCTTCTAATACGTTTTCATTATCTATTTTATTTCCAAATTTTAAAACAATATCTATTACAAGACGTAAGTAGTTATTAACAATTTTTTCTAAGGAAGAAAGGTTTCCTGCTTTATAATCTTTGTACAGATATTCTACTTCTATGGAAGATAATATTTTAAATTCACCTATTTTAGAGTGATATTCTTTTAACTTTGTTAATTCTTCGATTTTTGTCATACTATCACCTGAGTATTTATTATAAAGGAATATGGAATTTACGACAAGAAAAAAACGAGATTATTTTCTCGTTTATATTGGTTTTATTCTTTGAAAGTAAACATGAAATCAAGTATTTGAACATCGTCACCTTTTTCTGCGCCAAGGCTTTCTAGTTCATCATCAACACCCATTCCACGAAGTTTACGAGCAAATCTTCTTACTGAATCATCTTCTTGAAATTTAGTCATTTTTAATAATTTTTCAATTTCGTCGCCTTTTATTATCCATACGCCAGCATCATCACGAGTGATAGTATATGGTTTTTCATTTTTAAATTTATAAATTACATGACTTTCATATTTAGTTTCTTCATATAATGGTTCTGCTTCTGTTTTGTCTAAGATATCCGCTAGTTTGATAATCATTTCATCGATTCCAACTCTTTCCATTGCAGATATTTCTATTACTTCTAAATCTGGATAAGCCTCTTTAAACTTAGCTAGATTCTCTTTAGCTTCAGTCAAATCCATTTTATTGGCTATAATAAGCTCAGGTTTACGAGCTAGTTTTTCGTCATAATTTTCAATTTCTTTTCTGATAACTTTATAATCTTCAATTGGATCGCGGCCTTCAAATGAACCCATATCAATAACATGACCAACTACTTTAGTACGCATTGCATGTTTTAAAAATCTCTCACCTAGACCAGCACCTTCTGAAGCACCTTCGATTAAACCTGGTAAGTCAGCCATTACAAATACTCTCTCATCACGTAATTTTACAACTCCTAAGTTAGGACTTAATGTTGTAAAATGATATGCTGCTATTTTAGGGTTTGCTCCACTTATTAAAGAAAGAATAGTACTTTTACCAACAGATGGAAGACCAACTAAACCAACGTCAGCTAATACTTTTAACTCACATTTTACAACTCTTTCTTCACCTGGTTCACCATATTCGCTCATTTTAGGAGCAGGATCTTCTTGAGTGGCAAAAGCTTTATTCCCTCTTCCACCACGACCACCATGACATACAACAAAAGAATCTCCTTCGTGAACTAAATCACATATAACAAGACCAGTTTCTTCATCAATTAGAGTCGTTCCTTCTGGCACTTTTACAATAACATCTTCCGCTTTTGCTCCATGTTTATTTGAGCCTTTGCCGTTCACACCTTTATCACCTTTAATTACTTTAGCGTATTTCAAATCTACTAGGGTTTTTAGGCCTTTTTCTACGGTAAAAATTATATCAGCACCTTTGCCTCCATTCCCACCATTTGGTCCTCCTAGTGGAATAAATTTTTCTCTTCTAAAAGATGTACAACCATCTCCACCTTTACCAGCAACAAGTTTAATTATAACCTCATCTACGAACATTATAATCCCTCCCTTTTTTTCGTTCCTATTGTAACATAGAAAATAAAAAAAGTACAATTTGACAAGTTTTACTCTATGTTTTATTAGGAATGAAATATATTTAATACATATTAAAAGACCTTTTATAAGGCCTTCTAACTACTAAGCTTCGTAAACACTAACTTTTTTCTTGTCTCTTCCTAGTCTTTCATATTTAACTACACCAGAAACTTTAGCGAATAAAGTATGATCTTTACCCATTCCAACATTTACGCCTGGATAAATCTTAGTTCCTCTTTGACGGTATAAAATACTACCTGCAGAAACAGTTTGTCCATCAGCTGCTTTAGCACCTAATCTACGACCTCTAGAATCTCTACCGTTTTGAGTAGAACCTTGAGCTTTAACGTGAGCGAATAATTGGATATTTAAACTTAAAAATTTCATCATTTAATCCTCATTTCTAATCTCAATATTTTTTGGATACTGACTTTCAAGCTCTTCGAGCATTCTAACTAAATTATCTAATAATTTATTATTTATATCAGTATTCTCTTCTACTCTGATTTTTAAAAAACCAGAATTTACTTCGTAACTTATAGAATCATCTAAGGCAATGATGTTGTTTATAGTAGTAGTTATCATTGTACTGACAGCAGCACATACAATATCTTTACCATAATCATCAAAACCAGCATGACCCTTAGTAACAATTTCATAAACTTTGTTATTACTTTTTTTAACTTTAATGTTAATCATAATTATTTAACAATTTTCTTAACAGTTAATTTAGTATATGGTTGTCTATGACCTTGTTTATTACGGAATTTTTTCTTAGGTCTGTATTTGAAAACAACAACTTTCTTTTGTTTTCCTTGTTTTTCTACAGAACAAACAACTTTTGCACCGTCAACAACTGGAGTACCAGCTACACCATCAACGTATAATACTTCAGTAAATTCAACTTCTGAACCTACTTCGTTATCTAATTTTTCAACGTAGATAGTTTCACCTTCAGAAACATAATATTGTTTTCCACCAGTAACAAATATAGCTTTCATCTTCATACCTCCTTATATATTTTTAAGACGCGCCCTTGAGGTGACTTTTCAAAAGTACTTATAACCTTTTTAGTGCGGTTTTGAATGAAGCTTTCAAAACATCTAAGATTATAACAGAGAAGCTAGGTAAAGTCAAATAATATCGTTAATTTTACCCGATATCTCCTATAAAGTTATTGATTATCTGAATTCTTTTTTTTCTTAAATAATAATTTAGTAGCTCCACTATTTTCTATTGGCTGTGGTTTGTCTACAAATGCACTTTCAAAACTATCTTGAATACAGGTTGAACCTAAATCAGAAGATTCTTCTAATATTAGCTCTTCCTCTGATAAACCAGTCATAGTTCTTAATTCTTCTAAAATATCATCGCTTGTCTTTTTCTGATTATTTTCATATATAGCTTGCTCAACACTTCGTTCAATTGTAATTAAAGTGTTCATCAAACTATCATTAGATAAAAACAACTCATATGGAGATTTATCACTATTTGCTTTTTTAATTTTCAAATAATATTCAGCTAATCTATAAAGTACTCTTAAATGTTCTTTATATCCATCATATTTATTTTCGTTAATTTTATTAATACATTTTCTTATATCATCTATAAAAGTATCTTGACGTTCTTCTAAGCATTTAATCTGTTCCCCTTGTGGTAGAGAAATTTTCTGTTCACATTCTTTTATTACATTCTCAACAAATTGGTCAAAACGTTTATTTATTAAAGACTCAAAAATATGTTCCGTTCTATTATATGTTACTAACCAACTAACAAATCCGCAAATTACTCCTCCTATTGGGGTAATAACAAAAGAAAGAGGAACTCCTACTGCACAACAAGCTAAAGTGGAAATAGTAATAAATTGTTTTTTAGATGTTGACATAAACTTACTCTTTATAGAAGAACGTGTTATATAGTCTGTACTGCGAAGGAAATGTTTAAATTCCACTAATTCATTTGCATCATTAATTAAAATTTCTCCTTGATTATATAATACATTCGCCCAATCTCTTGCAAATCTTTCACCAAGATTTTGCAATTCAAAATTATAGTTTTTTTCAATTTTCCTAAAATGACTCACTATTTCTTTATCAGCTAATGCTTTTTTTGTTAAATGACAACGATGAACTTCATAATAGCCATTTTTCTCAACTTTTATAATTAGTGTTCCATCATTATAATTAATCCAAAAAATGCCAACCCTACTTTTTTTGATTTCATTTTCGAATTCTGATAGATATGTAATTGATGAGTCTTCGGCTTCATTTGTGCTACTTTTTATTTCAATTCTTTTACCACATAACCATGGTGCTACATCTACTATATAATCATAATAAATCGTATCAGGTTCTTTTCCTTGTAATATTTTTGTATAATATCCTCTCATAGTTAAATCAACCTTTCACAAATTAAATTATATTTTTAAAACAAGTCCGCTACCAGGTAAAGTATTATTATCATTTTTATTAGTCTCTTCTATTTGTTTTTCACTTTCTTCATCGTGTAATGCTAATTCAGATAATATTGTCTCATCTAACATATCGATGCTTTGATCATTTATACAGGCTTCGATTTCACTTTCTACTGCAGCTAAAGAAGTTAAAAACTCTTCATTCTCTCCAAATAAGATTGTAGTAGTCTCACCAATATTATTTTTTTTAGCAGTTAAATAAAGTTTTGCTAGACCGTACAAAATTTTCAAGTGCTTTTGATATCCGTCATATTGAGCCACTTCTATTTTTCTTATATAGTCTTCAATTTCAATAATGATTTCATCTTTTTCTTTAGTATCTTCTAAACATTCTTCATCAAGTTCTTTTTCTACACTCTTTTCTAATGATTGTGAATCGATAATACTTTGGTTATCAGAGACAGCATGTTTTAGTTCTCTGTTAACTTTACTTATTGATACTAACTTAAAAACTTCATCTGTTAAAAATTCTTTAGCAATTAAGAAACCTACTTTAGTTACTATTTGCCATCCTAAGCCATATGGATACCATCCTATCGTACACATGATAATTCCATCTAAAAGAAAGAGTGATAGAAGATTTGGTAGATATCTAGATAATTTTTTTCTTATATTGTCATAATTCTTATATTTATTTTTAGCTAATATAGAAAGTTTGCTTTTATAGAAGTTAATAAATTCATCTAAGCTTGGTTGTTCTTTAAAAGATAATGGTGTTTTATTATAATATGTTGAATATAAAGTTTTGGTATGTTTTTCTTCAATAAGTAATTCATTATAGTTTGGTTGGAGAGATGGAAGTTCATTTAAGAAACTCATAAAGTCATTATTTTCTTTAGCACTTTTGGTTAAAGTGAAGATGTCTTTATGGAATGTTTTTCCTACTCTATATTTAACAATTAGACTGGTTCCATCATAATAAGCAAAATGCACTTTGCCATCCGTTAAAGCTGTAATAAGTTTTTGGCAGAAACTTTTAATTGATTCAACATAGGCATCTATACTATTTTGTTCTTTTTCTGGTTTTAGATAATGCTTTATAATATCATTTTTACAATCTAATAAGTATTCTCTTTCTTCTTGATAGGGATAATAATTTCCTTGTAAGAGTGTATCATTATATGTTTTGATTTTCTTTTTCATAAATACCACCTTTATATTTAGGGACTTTCTCTAATTTATAATGATTATTTTTGTAGTAGGAATTTGGCTTTGAATATACATAATGCTCTGGCATTTCGTCATGTATCATATCTTTGAAATCCCAGTCCTCACAATTCATTATATACCCGCTTTTTAGAGCAACCTTCATTGAAGGTATATTCTTGCGATAAATTAGAAGATAAACAGTATCGTAGCTTGGATTTTCTGAACTTATCCAATCTGTTATTATACTGACAAATTGAGAACCATACCCCTTATGTTGATATTCTGCAAAGAGATAATACTCAATTGTTAAACGACCACATATAAAGATAGTAACGGCAAATCCTATTTCAATACCATTAACACGAACAATACAAACTTTTTCACGACTAAAAGACTGATTTCTTTCTTTTTTTATTTTAGCTAATTGTTCATCTGTTATATTTTTTATTACTTCATATTCCATAAAACCACCTAAAAAATGTACTATTTATAATAGCACATTATTTTAATTAAGAGAATTATTTTTAATATCTTGTTTTCTTTATATAATCTTTCTCATTTATGTAACGATTGTTTTCTTTAAAATAGTAATATTTATCTATTCTTATTTTTTCGATGTCTGTAATATTATTTATTATTTTATTATAATAATTATTGTACATTATTCTTTCTAGGTAGAATTTATTCATAACTAAATTAAATTCTTTTATTATTTCTAATAATTTTATAATAAGAAATATATATAAAATTATATCATTTAGTTTATAGATAAAATTATATATTATAAAAATGATAAGACTTATTATTCCAGTTATAATCATTAAATAGTAACTTTTTTTGTAGGAAAAGAATTTACTATAAATACTAAATAGTAATTTACTACCATCTAGGGGGATTATTGGTATTAAGTTAAAGATAATAATATTTTTATTATAGAGACTAAATATTTGATATGTAGTTGAAACAATTATATTTTTCTTGTATAAGAAAAAAAAGATTGATAAAAGGATCAGTTGGAAAATAATTCCACCAAGACTTATTAAAATATCTTTGTATATTCGTTCATGCAATTTTTTATTGACAGTGGTCATTCCACCATATGGATAAATCTTAACACTCTCAATTTCTATGTTAAAAATCGAAAAGAAAAAAACATGACCTAATTCATGAATGATGACAATTAGAAGAATGATAAAAACATTTTTTATATAACCGGCTAATAATGCCAGAAGTATAAGAATATATGTACTTAAATCAATACTTATTTTCTTAAAAATATTCATCATATGAGAGTTTTTTTCCATCTTTTAGAATTGATAGTAATAACTTGTCATTATTGGTAGTTCCTAGAATATTACCTTTACTTACATAGTCATAAAGACTATAGTCATTATTTATGATGTTACTATACCATATATCAACACCATCATTACCTTGAACTATTATGGTATTTTTTAAATCGCCTTTATCTCCTATATAGACTATTATTCCAGATGCTAAAAAAGTGACTGGATAATCAAGACCAACTTCTATTTCGTATGAACCATTCATTTCTGTTCTTGGCATTGAACTTAAATCATTAGATGTATTTGAAACTTTAATTGTGTTCTCTTCTTTTGGCTCGCTATTATTAAAATTACCAATATATTTTTGATATACTTTATTAATACTATTAAAGCTTATATTATGTTCTAGGAAGTTTTTCGTGTAATATTCACGAGCATTACTATTAAAGTTGGTAATTATTAATGTGCTTAGGACAATTATAGTCGATATTAATAGCTTACTAATGGCAATACTATAGGAAGGATTTATTTTTTTATTTTCTTTGAGTTTCTTTTTATAATATTTACTCTCTTTCATATTATCACCATTTAATAATATGATAATTTAATTAATTTAATAACACATCTGATAATTTTAAGTAAATAATTTGAAGTATCATACTAATAAAAAAACTTGTTAAATAGTTAATAGAATGGCCGAATAGAAAATATGTTAAATTGAAATAAATTAGATATACAACAATATTCTTAAAAAATATATATTTTTTAGAAATTTTTAGTATTTTTAAAACTATATAAATACTCAAAAAAATTAAAACATTAAAAAATGGAGCTTTGAATATTAGATCAAGTATTAAACCGATTAATATTACTCTAAGTACGTTATTCTTATCAAGCTCAGCAATAACAAAGTAAGTGTTTATAGGTAAAAAGGAAACAATTAAAAAGTCTAAGACAAATCCGATGTATATCATTTTGCACCTACTATAACAGCTACGTAATTTAAATTATGATTATCTATTAATTTTATTTTAGCTGTTTGACCTAAATTCTCGTTATCAAAGCTAATACTTTCTATCTCTCCTATATAAATATTTTCTGGAAGACCACTATAGTTAGAAGTATATACTTTGTCTCCTTCTTTTAAATCACTATATTTATTTAACATAGTAATTTTACCAGCACTTAAGTTACCATATGTGTCATTTATCTTAACCGAAATGTTATAGTCACTACTTGAGAGCTTTATATAAGATTTATTACGTTCTACTTTATATACAATGCCAATTAGACCTTCACTATTTAAGACAGCATCTCCTTCTTTTATTTGATTATCAGATCCTAAATCTATAACTATTTCATTATAGAATTCATGAATATTTCTTATTATTACTTTCCCTATTATATAATCTTCTTTGATAGTTTTTAAATTTTCAATACTATCCAATTCATCTTGAAGTAGTTTATTTTGTACTTTAAGTGTCTCTAATTCTACTAAGTCATAATCGTTATATTTTAAATAACTAATAATATAACCACTGCCTATTATTAGACCGACAATAGAAATAAAAATAATTAAATTAATGAGTAATTTGTTTTTACGATGCAAATAGATCACCATATCTTTCTTTAATACTATAATAATTATTATTACCAATTATGATGTGATCTAGTACTTTTATTTCTAACATTTCTCCTAATTTTACAAGTTCTTGAGTTAAATATATGTCTGATGTGCTAGGATTTACAGAACCAGCAGGATGATTGTGAACAAGGATTATTTTGGTAGCATTACACTTTACTGCTTCTCTAAATATATCACGTGGTGTTATTGAACTTTTGTTGACTGTTCCAATGAAAAGTATTTTTTTCATTATTACATTATTTAAAGTGTCTAAATATATGGTCATAAATTGTTCTTGGAGTTTATTGCTCATTTCATAAGAGGCAATATTATAAGCATCATTGGCATTTCTAATTTTGGACTTATCATTTTTCTCGCTTAGAATTCTTTTTCCTAATTCAATAGATGCAAGTAAAGTAATTGCTTTTACTTCACCTATTCCTTTTATACATTTTAGTGTGTTATAGTTGGTATCTTTTAAATCTTTTAATGAAATTTCTTTTAATAGATTTAAGCTAACTTCTTTAACTGATTTGCTTTTTGTACCTGTTCTTAAGAGAATGCTTATTAATTCTTCATCGCTTAAGGCTTCGGCTCCATATTTTTTAAATCGTTCACGAGGACGTGATGTTTCTGGTAGTTCTTTTATCATGTAACTCATTATTTTAATGCAACTCCTTAAATTTTTCTAGGATTTCACTATTTAAAACCACATAAGTATCACTGCTACTTTTATTTAATAACTCTTCGATTGATGAAGTTTGTTCAATAAATTCTTTCTTCGCAGGTATTTGCTTTAAGTAATAATTGAGTCCTATTTCAGAATAGTGTTTTTTTAACTTGCTTATTACTTCTTGATTGTGAATTATAGCTATGTAAACTCTAAATATGTCTTCGTCTTTGATGACTATACCATTATTACGGTCAGCCACTTTAAGAGCATTATCATAATTAGTGAAAGCTCCAATTTGAAAGGCACTTACAATCGTAGTATCACTTGGACTAGCTTTTACGACTATTTTATTAAATAAATAATAAGCTATTCCACCACCTAAAGAAATCGCACATAAAATAACTATTAAAGTTTTTTTCATATCATCACCAAATAGATATTATCATTTTGAAAAGTTATATAATGTCGATTTTATATAAAATTGTAATCCCTCTACTTATAATTATTATCTATTGACTCCCAATTTCCTTTATTTTTTGCTAAAAAAAGAAGACTTTTTTGTCTTCTTGAAAACTTAATTATTTTTAAATTGAAATAGGATACCTAAAACAGCAATAATTACAACTATAATTAATACAACATTTGATGATAACGAAATTAAAGCTGGTAGATATGACTTTATAATAGATGCTCCTGCAATACTACTTACAACTATTAAAATAGGTTTTATGAAGAAAGTTGATAAAGCTCCTATTAGTAGTGAAATACCACCTTGTACTATTAAAGCAACACCACTTTCTAAGCCTGTAATGTAAGGACCTATTGTCTTAAAAGTCAAATAAGATACTGCAATAAATAAAGCTAATTTTTCTAATTTAAAGCCAATACTTCCTACAATAAAGCCAACTATAATTTCGACTATAATTAGCATTTGATTATTATCAATAAAATAACTACCTAGGTATTTAGCTAAAGCAGCACCTATGACAAACCATACTAAGGTAATAAGGATTTTTTGAATCTTAAATCCTCCAAAACACATAACTAAACCGATTAGAATTGCTATGATAGCTGATATTTCTGGGCTCATACTAAACCTTCTTTCTTAACTTATAAATTAGTTTATAAATTTCATAAACAACAATTATAATAAATGATAATAATAATATTTTAGCAACGGTTACCATTGGTAATGGTGTTACCTTTAAGAACATAGCTGTAACTGGAATTTCAGCTAATATTATTTGAAGCAATATTGATCCTATTACTGTTACAATAACAAATGGATTATCAAGTAATGATTCTTTGAAAACAGTTCTTTTTTCGCTTCGACAATTTAGAACATTAATATTTTGAATGAATACCATAAGCATCATAATTACAGCTCTTGCAGTAACAATATCAGTTCCTTTATCCATCATAAATTTCCATGTTCCAAATACTACTGCACTTATAGCAATTCCTAAGATACTAACTTCTATCATTAAGTCTTTAGAGAATAATGATTCTTTTGTATCTCGTGGTTTTTCTTTCATAATATTATCTTCGGCTTTTTCAAACGATAATGCTACATCTTGTAAGCCGTCTGTTACAATGTTTAGCCATAATAATTGAATTGCAACTAATGGGATATCGTATCCAAAGGCAATTGATAGTAAGAAGAAGCAAACCTCTGCAAATCCACATCCTAGTAAGAAAAGCGTAATTTTACGAATATTACTATAAGCTGTACGACCTTCTTTAACACCTGAAACAATTGATGTGAAATTATCATCTGTAACTATCATGGAAGCAGTTTCTTTAGCAACGTCTGTTCCGCTACCCATAGCTATACCAATGTTAGCAGCACGAATAGCTGGAGCATCATTTACACCATCTCCTGTTACAGCAACAAACTCACCTTGTCTTTTAAAGGATTCGACAATATCTAATTTATCCATTGGAGTTACACGTGAAAATACTCTAATACAACTAACGAATTTATCGAATTCTTTTTCACCTAAATTACGATATTTTTCTATATCTTTACCAGTAGCAACTTCATTTTTATTAGCACATAAACCTAAATCTTTAGCAATTGCGAAGGCAGTTAGAGGGTGATCGCCTGTTACCATAACTACTTTAATTCCAGCATTGCTACACTCTTTTAAAGAATCTTTAACTTCTTTTCTTATTGGGTCAATAAATGCTACCATTCCAATGAAATCTAGGTTCTTAATATCTGTTTTATTTGTTCCTTTTACTTTACCATCAGCTATAGCAATTACTCTGTAGCCACGACTTGTTAAGTCTTCATTTTGTTCGAAATATAATTTGTTTTCTTCTGAGAATTCCATTACTTTTTCTAAAGAGCCTTTTACAGTACAATAAGTTTCTCCATCACGCTCATAGAAAACAGCTGAGTATTGGTTTTCTGATTCATAAGGAATACTTTCAATAACTTTTGGTTTATTTTTAATTTTTAATTTTTCTGCTAAACTAAGGAATGCAATATCGATTGAATCACCAAATGATTCCCATTTATCTTTTTTCTTTTCTAAATGTGCTTCATTATTTATTGCCCCTAGCATCGCAATATATTCAGCATTTTTTATATCTGCTCCATTTGATGGAACTACTTTTCCATCCCCATTATAGCCAGTTCCTGTTATTTCATAAATGCTACCATCTTTTAAAATAATTTCTTTGGCTGTTTGCTCATTTACTGTTAATGTTCCTGTTTTATCTGAAGCAATTACTGTGCAACTACCAAGAGACTCTACTGCATTTAATTTTTTTACAATAACATTTTTCTTTGCCATTCTTTTTGATGCAATAGTTAAAGCCATTGTTAATGCTAAAGGTAGGCCTTCTGGCATAGCTGAAACAGAAAGAGCTATAACACATAAGAATATTTCGCTTATAGGATATCCTTTTACTAATAATACTATTGTTGTTATTATGGCAACAATTACAATAATAATACTTATTTGTTTTGAAAATTTTTCTATTCTAATAGTTAGTGGAGATTTTTCTTCTTTAGTATTAGTAACCTTATCAGCAATACGACCTATTTCAGTATTTATTGCTGTTGCAACAACAACTGCTTTGGCACGACCAGTTGTAACTGAAGTTCCAGCATAAATCATATTTTTGCGATCTGCTAAAGAGATGTCTTCTTCTAATGTATTGCTATTTTTATAGACATT
This sequence comes from uncultured Bacilli bacterium, assembly GCA_949425635.1. GTDB lineage: Bacteria > Bacillota_I > Bacilli_A > RF39 > UBA660 > Coprovivens. The sequence goes on from CASPWD010000010.1 coordinate 29,486, forward strand.
TAAACTCTCCCCTGTTAATGCGGATTCGTCAACTTGGAAGTTATGACATTCGATAATACGTGCGTCGGCACTTATTTTGTCACCACTTTCAAGAACTAGTATGTCTCCTACAACAACATCACTAGAATCGATAATTATTTCTTTACCATCTCTAATAACTTTAGACGTTGCTTTTATCATATTTACTAATGCATCCGCATCACGTCTTGCTTTCCACTCTTCATATGTACCCATTACTACATCTACTAATATAATAAATATTAAAGCTATGGCGTCTATTACTTCTCCAGCAATAAAGGATAAAATAACAGTTACTACTAAGATAATTTCAATAGGATTTTCGAATTGCGAAATAAAAAGTTTTAGAATACTATCTTGTTTCTTTTTAGGTAGTTCGTTTTTTCCATATTTTTCTAAATTATTTTTTGCTTGCTCTGTACTTAATCCTTTTGTAGTAGATTCAAAATATTTTAAGACATCGTCTATGTCTTTGTTATAAAATTTCATAAAATCACGCACTTTCTATAATGTATTACTCTTGTATGTATTTTATCATATATAATTATTTGTTTCTATAATTTTTTGTATATATACCTTTTTTACAAAGAAAAAAGCCTTATTATATGGCTTTCTTAAATAAGTAATGTGGAATATATAACGAATTTAGTAGTAAAGTATTTGTAGTTTGATAGTTTTATTTCATGTTTATATATTCCACGTTTACTTAAATTGATTAAATAACTTTTCTTTTTTTATTAACAGATAGATAAAATAGTATCAGTACAAATACAATAGTTAAACTTATTAGAAGTATTTTGATGTACTCACTTTGACTATCTCCTGTATCAGGATTTATTGGTATAACTAGGTCGTTATATTCTGCAACAAATTCCCAATCTACATAAGAATATTCATCATTCTCTGTTACATCGTATTTTTCAATTAACTTTGTATTTACGACTATCTCGCCATTCATTTTTGATTTGTATTCACCTATATAAATCGTGTTTGTTAAATCTAAATTATCATGGCTGTAATCTAATCCATCCGCAAATCCACTATATAGAAGTTCACCATTCATTGTTATTTCCATCTTTATATTCTTTAGTAAATCTGCAGCAAGTTCACTTTGTTCTCTATTCTTAACTCTCATGTATAATTTGTAATCATAGTTGCTATCATTTTCAATAGTTAATCGATCTTCATATGATGAACCAGGTACCATATCTACATGTTTCATAAAGTATTCGTCGTCATACTTAGAGCTATCATAGTATAATCTATCTCCACTACCTGTGAAGTACAGTTTATTTTCTCTAGCACTAACTATATTCAAACTAGTAAACATTATTAGTACTAGTAATAAAGATTTTAATATTTTCTTCATAGTAAACCTCCTTTATTAGGAATTTTCATTATTAAGCAACTGGATCTATTTCAACATCTGTTACTTTGAAGAAATCTTTATAAGCATCATATTGAACAGTAGAAACTGTAATCTTTAATTCGTATTCTAATCCAGAATATCCATTGCTATCAGAACTACAAACTTCTTTTTCAGATACTTTAGTTGCTCCTGCTGGGATTTCTTCTAATGAATCAACATAAGTTACTTTTCCGTCTTCACTTGTCTTATAAGAATAAGTAGTTTTACAAAGATTATTAGTGTTAGCTAATTCATTGTTTAATGTTACTGATTCTAAGTGTTGAATTGATTCTCCTTTTGCTAAAGCTTTATTGTAGTAGTAAACATTGTCTTTAATAATCCAATTAGCAGCATATTCCTTGTTTAAATTTTTAATTACAACATCTTCGTCTTTACCATCAACTTTTATTTTACCAGTTTTTTCAACTTTTGCGCCTCTTGAACCATCAGCATTGATTTCATACCAAGATTCTTCCATTTCAATACGTACTGCAACAGGTACATTACCAGTGTTTGTTACATGTATTGCTTTATCAACTGTTGATCCAGGTTTCCAATCTTCTCCATCTTCTGGATTAAAGAACTCTTCAATTTCAGTTTTGTAAACATCTGTTTTGAAAATATTTGGGAATTCTTTAACACTAGTGAAGTATGCAATTGTTCCTCCTACTACTCCTACAATAGCAAGTAAAGCTATTGCAACTATTGGCATTTTTTTGTTTTTCATTATTCTCTACTTCCTTCCTTTTTCTATCTATATCAAAATCTAACACTACCATATGCTAAACTTTAATATCAAAATTAATATCAACCAAAACCCTTATACTTTTATTTTAAAGTCCATTCTACGTTGTTATCTTTATCTATACTTACAGATTCCACAGAGTCTCCCCACAATGATTTTATTGCTTTTGGAGTAGCTTGAACTGCTTCAAAATTAAAATCTAATTCATACATTGCTTGTAAATAATCATCAAACTTAGGAGATGTCTTAACATCATCATTTAAATAAATTGATTCTAATATTTGAACACGTTCATTAGAACTACCTGCTTCTGTTAGTACTCTTTTATAGTAATACCAACCATCGTTACCTAATTCGAACTCTTTTAGCCATGCTTCTGTCCAACCTTTATCAACAACATCAATGTATTCATCATTGATTTTTAATCTATTACTTAAGAAAATAATTGATTCATCTTCCTGTATTAGCTTCCACATCTCATTGTAAGAAACTCTTAATACAACAGGTGTTTCATCTTTATTAACAATACTAACTTGTTTTACTCCCCAAGTTCCATTAAACACTTCTTCTATTTGAACATCGTAGTTAGCAACATTAAACTTATTATTAAAAGCATAACTATTACTAAAGAATGCCCAAGTAAAACCAATTACAAAAACAAGAGAAAGAGCAATTATAAGTAATATTTTTTTGCTTTTTATTTTACGTAATAAATTATCATATTTATTCATGAAATTCTCCTTTTACGAATTTTATTTTAAAAAACATTTATCTATCTTAAAGACTTTTATTAAAATACTATTTATTCATTAGGTGGAGGTGGAATTGGATCAGAATTCGTAATATAAGTCATTACTAGTATAATGGTATTATTGTCAGTTTTAATAACAGAACAATTATAGTTTGTATAATTTAATGGCGTAATCGTCCAACTATAATCAGTATCTAACCCCTCCCAGTTATATGACCATTTATTTTCAGCACTTAAATCTACTGTGTCATAAATTTCTTCATTTTTCAACAAAACTATGGTAAAAATCGCTGGCCTTTTACTTTCATTTCCTTTATCATCCCATAAAACTTTTACATTTATTTTATCATTTTGTGTTTGTTCACAGCTATCACCTGTGGAAGGTAAACATTCACCAGGCAAAAATTCAATAACAAATATATCTCCATCATGTACTTCTAATCCTGGAACTGGTGTTATGGTATCCCACTCCTTTTTGAAATTGTAACCAATTAAAGGTGCAACTTTTGGAATTCTATCTTCTGTCAGATACGCTTTACCACTTTTATTTAAATTTCCTTCTTCATCATATAATGGTATATCTATTGATATTTCATAAGACTCCTGATAGTCGCTTGGATATACATTCTCTCCAAAAAAGAAATATCCATTTATTACTTTAAAATAAATTCTTACGGTTTCTGCTGATGGCTCATCAGGATCTGGTATGTCTTCACCATAAGTATTAGTTATTGTAACAGTAGTACCTGATTGGGTAATAGATGAAGTATAACCATCAGGGACATCTATCTCACCAACTACCCAAGTATTTCTATTGTTAAGATTTTTCCATGTATAAGACCACTTATTATCGTTATTTAATGTAATTGGAGAACCATAAGGCTCATCATCTCTATAAAGCTGAACACTAACACTAGCAGGTCTTTCAGCCTCAGAATCACCAATCCACACTTTTTGTATTGTTAATGAAGTATAAGATGGACCTCCTCCTGGATTATCTGGTCTTCCATTAGTAACATCTTTCACCTCATTAGAAACTCTTCCATCAGAATGATAATAACCTTTTCTATGATGTTTATTAGTAAATTCTACAGAATATTTTTCACCTAGCTTAACTTCAATACCCTCTCCATTATCACTAATATCTCCAGTAACGCTTTCTAAAGTATATTCCTGAGGTACTACCTCTTTAATGTAATAAGTATCATCTGGTTCTAAATATAATACTTGCTCTTCATTGTTAGTTAAATTTAACCAACTATCATAACCATTATCACTTGTTATATGAAATTGGAAAACTTTATCAGTACTATCTTCGTTTAATACCTTTTTACTAATTTTTAATTCTGGCCATATATCAAATGAAGCGGTTGCTTTATATTTTTCTTTAGCTTCTTCGCTAGTATCTAAATCATTATTATCAGCAGTAGCACCTAATATTTCAACCATATTAACAATGGTTCCTATATCATTTTCTGCTACTTCATAAGTAGCTTTAACAATAACACTACCTTTAGCAGGAATGCTTGGTATTTCTACTACATGAGTAGACCTAATATTATAAGTATCATTATTATTTATGAATTGAGCATTAACATTGTGTTCCTTGACAATAACATTTTTTATTTCATAATTTTCGGAATTTGTAACAATAATATTATACTCAACAATGTCACCTTTTTTATAGTAATCTTTTTTGTTGATAATTTCTTTACTGATAGATGGAGCAAATATTTTTCTTACTATTTTCCATTCTCCATAAACAATTACATTTTCTTCTGGCATTACAAAATTATCTTCTTTATACCATCCTTGGAAATGATATCCATTACTATATTCAGTAGCTGGAATATCTTCTACTATAGGTAATTTTACTTTTTCACCTGGAGCATATGTATTATCTTTATTATTTAATTCATTTAGTATTTCTCTGTAATTAGGAGGTCTTACACCATCTTGGAAGGCGTAGGTAACTTTATATTTGATTTTTTCCCATCTTCCTACTATTTCAACATTTTTGGATGGCATTATAAAGTCTTTATCACTAGAAATATTTACATCAGTTGTTTCCCATCCTAGGAACGTATATCCTTTAAATACATCACCAGCATTCATACTATCCACTTTTACAGTTTCATTAGCGTAATAGCTACTTGTAAGAGGTAAAACATATCCACTAGGCTTATCATCACCATCTATCCTATATGCCACTTCATATTTAGGTAATTCAGTAAAATAGCCTTCTAGTACGACTTCATCAGATTCATTTTCAAATGAAGGCATCGTAAATTTACCATTAGTTATTTGTAGACTTAGTGGGTCAACTATTTTCCAACCACTAAAGGTATAACCCTCTACCTTTGGCTCGAAGGCGACGTTAACTACGCTATTAGGAGCATATTCTTGAGTATCAGGAGCACTAACATTTGGAGGAACTATGGTACCATCAACTGGATTGTTTACTAATCTATATCTAACTTTATTAACAGATGTTTTCTTTGTTTGAATCCAAGCGTGAGTCATATTAGATTTAGCCATCTGAGTACCTTCCCAAGCTGTTGCGGTATTATAAAAGTCTTTTTTATACCCTTCAATAGTCTTTGGAGTCTTAGTTATAATTCCAACATCTAACTTACAGCCTGCTGTTAGATTTTTGATTTTAAAAGTTATTTTTCTTGTTTCTTCATCATAATGTAGGCCATGATTATTTTTAGGGTCTGTTGAACTTCCAGAATCATTAACAACATAACCATTACACTTACCTGCAACACTGCTATCTCGTTTTGTGGCTCCAAGTACTTGGTCATCATCACCTACAAAATTAAATTTTTGAAATTCTAAGCCGTCTGGCAGAATATCTTCAACATAAATGTAACCACTCTCTACTTTAATAATTTTTGGTTTACCATCTGTATTTAATAATTCGCTAGACTTATCACTATTTCTATCTACACCATCATAAGAAACTGATAAAGTATAAGCTAGTTCGGAATCCAAATCTACTTGTAAATCAAAAATATTTTCTAATTTTTCCATTTTTGTAAACTGTAATAAGATAAATGTTGTTAAAGCAACTAAGACAAGACAAATAGCTAATACAGATTTATTTGTTTTTCTTTTATGTTTTTTCAATTACAGTTCACCTCCTTAAATATTTATATAACTATTAACTAATTCTATATGGATTGATTTGACTACCGTCACCACTTGATGCAACTATACCTGGTTTTAGCGATATAACTGGACGAACTCCATTTTTACTAGTGTCTGTTGTGTTTATCGAAGGATAGCTGAAATGTGGACCATTGTAATCTGTTTTTACATTAATGTAATGCACATCTTCACTCGTAAAGTGAGAAGGTGACATAAGCCAAAACATATTTTCATATCCTAAATATGACTCAGTAGAGTTATATTTATAAGCTCCCGCTAGCCATGCCTCATCTATAGTTAATAGACCAACTTTATATTTTGACTTACCATTTCCATTTTCACTGCTTACAGTAAACCTATCATTTGGATTTTCACATATTAAAGAAGGTCTTTTTGTTGTAATATCGGACCAACCTTTATAATAAGGACTAAAACGTAAATATCTTGATGAATAGTTTGCACCTCTTAAATCAGCTGTAGTAGTTCCACCATTTGGATTCCATCCACCTAAATCAAAGATAGCTCTATCATTACACCATACCGTATCTTCTAGGTAGTCATCATAACTAAGCATTCCATCTGGACCAGCAAACCATGTATTTTCTATATAATCTTTTATTGTTGAGTCAGTCTTGTTTTCAAACATTTCTTCTAGAGCCTTTTCTATTGTTTTTCCATCTTTTAGCTCTATATAGTGATAACTTCCAACAGTATCGTAAACATAATTAACTATTGTACAAGTATTAGAACTAGAAAAGCATGTATAGTGTGTATATGATTTATCGTCTGATGAAGAAAGTTCTCGGGCATCATTCAATGTATATTTGCCATTAGAATACGTCACAGATGTTCCGTATAAGAACTTTTCACTTGAATTTATTTCTTTTGTTTTGAATTCATATCTTGTACCATACATATAACCAACATCTGCTGGAGAATTGTAGTTATTATTATATACTGAAGATAGTTCATTAGAATAACCATAGCATGTACCATCATCAAACGGAAGACCATTATATATTAATTTTGTTCCACCTGTTTCAGTAGTTCTCACTATCTGCCAACATTTATTTGCAAATAAGACATTATTGTTATCAACAGCACCACGATAATAGAATATTGGCTCTCCTTGATATGTTTCTGTTTTTTCTTCCGTTCCAGCCATTATATATAAACCTTTTCCATTTGTAGCAGATGCTCCAGAATTAAATTTAATTCCAGCTGAATTATCTACATAATCACTTGCTTCATTATCCAGATATCCTCTTTCGCCATTAAATGGCATTACATCTGCAGGTGTATATTCTTCAGCTGTCATTGTTTTAGAAATTGAAACTTGAGTCCAAATTGCTTTGATTGTTACGTTATGACTAGGCATTATAAAAGTGTCATCTGTTACTTTAGTTATTCCAGTAGCTGATTCGTCTGATATTTCCCATCCTTTAAATAAATAACCAGAACACTTATTGCTTAAATCATAATCTTTCATTGTTACTGTATCAAAAACAAGATAATTTTCACTATTAGGATTTGTGATACTACAACCATTTGGAGTGTTAGTATCATAGATTACTTTATATGCACCTTTTAATTTTGGTGTTTTAGGTGACTCAACTGGATCTTTTTCTGGTTCATCAGGTAGTTTTGTAGTTACATCTTCTTTTCTATTTGTTGGGAAAAGTGATGTATCAGTTATTTCGACACCATCTTTTAACTTAAGATCTATCGTCATAGTCGCACTAGCTCCTGTACGATAGTTAATTCCTAAGTCCCATGTAACTTTTTCCATTCCATCTTCAATACTAAGACTTGCGCTACCAATTGAAACGTTGACATTTTCAATTGTTCCAAGTTCGAAATATCTTTCATCTATAAAATCATTAATAACAAATTTATCGTAGCTTTGAGTTAATACTACTGCATCAAATAGGACATTACCTAAATTGTCAACATATGCTGAATATTGGTTATCACTTATTTCTTTTAATTCATTTATTATGTCACTACCCATTTCGTATTGAATAGCATTGATAGTTAAATAAGGATAATTATCCTTTAAGACGGCATGTTCTACAACTTGATATGGTGTTTCTTCACAAGGATAACCATCTGATAAGAATAGTGCTAATAAATCCGTATTATCTCTAGGACTATAATTTTCTAGAATGGTTCCAGTTTTTCTTAAAGCATCCGCGTAATTAGTTGTTCCGTTAGCACCTAATTGATTAATTTTGCTAGCGACTTCTATGAAATCATCCGTAAATTCAGACAAAATTGTAGCATTTGTATCAAAAGAAATTAAGGCAACTCTGTTTTGTTTGTTTGATAAAATATTGTAAGCAAGTTCTTTCGCATCTGACTTTACTTTTTCAATTTTATCGCCTACCATACTACCAGAAACATCTAATATTAAAATAACATCTTTATTGGCATTCACTTCTTTTTCTATTGTACTTACATCAAACTGAACTCTAGCTGTTCTCTCTCCTGTCCAATCGGCACTTTTGTCGATGTGCCAACTACCAGGTTCTTGGTTTTTCCAACCACTTGATTCAAAATCAACTTGTTTAATTTCTTCGTCAATATTGGCACTAAATGTAAAAGTTAATAGTACACAAAATATAATCGTGATTATTCCTAAAATTATTTTGTTTCTTCTTGGCTTTAAAAGACACTCAAAAAAGTTATAAACTTTGTTATTTCTCATACTACCACTACCCTATTTTATTTTCTGCATTATGCGAAACTCTATTTTATTTGATTATAATATATATATATATATATATATCAAGCCCCTTTTTTAAAAAAGGGGCTTGATATTTTTTATTAATTTTATATAAAAATATTTAAAAAAACGACAAATATTTTTGTCGTTTTTTACACTTAAATTATCATAGTAATTAGTTCTATTATAATACCTACTATTATTCCGATAATATATACTAAAGTTAAAATACTTAGGTTTTCTTTAATACTTTTATTTGATTTAAATAATACTAGAATAGCTACTCCACTACCAGTAAGTAATCCTGATATCATAGCTCCAAAATTTAAAGCACCATTTAAATATAATTCTGTAATCATAATACTTGAACCACATGTTGGAATAAGACCAATTAAACTTGTAATAAATGGTGATAATAAGCTATCTTTCAAAAATAAGTTAGATAAATAATGTTCACCTAAATATTCAAAAGCTATATTTAAAATAAAAATAACTATAATTAAATATACTAAAGTCTTTAATGTATGAATTATGCTTGATTTAATAAGACTACGTTCGTGATCACAACCGCAATGTTCATCATCACAGATATCATATATTGCTTGATTTTGTTGCTTTTTACGATATATAAAGTCAATTATATAACCAGCCATTAAACCTACTATAAATTTAATTGCCAATGTACTTATAATCAGTTTCAAAGGTGCTTGTTCTGATAATAGAATTGGTAGCATTTCATCACTAGTAGATAAATATATAGCAATTAAAGTTCCCAGTGAAATTATTCTAGTTATATATAGATTAGTAGCGACTACACCAAAACCACATTGAGGAATTAAGCCAAGTCCACTTCCTAATAAAGGTCCTAATTTTCCAGACTTACTAACTATTGAGGCTGTTTTATCTTGAAATTTATGTTCTATAAGTTCAATAATTAGGAATGCAACAAATAAGAATGGAATAAGTTTTATACTATCTAATAATGTATCAATTATAATGTCTACCATATTGTGCCTCCTTTAACTAGAGTTAATTTTATATTATCAAGAAATAATAGTCAATCAATTTTTAAATATATTATTTTCTATTCCAGCGATTATTAAACATATTATTTAAATATTCAACGCCAAAGTATTTATCTAAAACTTCTTCTACTTTATTATTTGGTGGTAATCCTTCTTCATATGCTTTACCACGAGCTATTGCTCCAAATGTTAAAAGAGTATCAAAAGCCAAGAAGATAAGAGTTATTTTCATAAACTTTATACTCTCTTTTTTATCTAGTCTATCGATTAATTTCTTTACTTTAGGATAGATTATTTTAATCCATAGTATACCTAGAAAGCCCCAAAATAAAGAGTATGGTAAACAAACTCGTCCGTTTATATTAAATGGTTTCATAGAATAATTCCAAGCAACAAATCCTAATGTGTGTTCCATAATAAAACTAACTATATATTCTAAGATTGTTCCTGTAAAGAAGGACAAAACAAAAATTTCAAAGTTGCGCTTTTGTTTAACTCTAAATAAAACAAGGGTTAGGACTACTGCTCCTATACCATATATAATATTAAATGGACCAATTACTAATGCTGAATGATTAAGAAATAAACCTTTTTTTAATAAAGTCCAAATTCCTTCGACAATCCAACCCATAAAACATCCAAATAAAAATGTGTAAAACATATCATGAAAAGATATTTTTTCTTTTATCACACAAATCCCCTACCTAATTTGAATTATAGCATTTTGTTGTTTAGAAGACAAATTTTGCTTCGTTTTACTATAACTATTTATTATATGCGTATAACTATAGATTAGATGTGTTTTCACTATAATTTATTGCTATATTAGCTAATTTTATGGCATCTTCTAGGGTTTCAGTACTAGCTAAGAATCCTGTTGCGTGCATAAAGAAGGCTGTTTTAACGCCGCTAAGTTGAGCCAATTCTTTATCATGTTTCCCTAAAAATTCTTTTGGCCAATTGACTATCAAATCTTTATTATCTTTAGAGATAGTTAAAGGTTTAATGTTATATCCTCCTCTATTGGAAGGAAGTATCACTACCTTAATATTCTTAACTTTTTCTAATTTCGAATTAAAAATAGCTTCAGTATATGGCATATATTCATCTAGTATTAAGATATTTCCCTCAACATTTTCTAGTTTCTTTTCAACACATTTTATTGCTGTTATAGTACTATTTTCTTTTTTTAATAAATTATCAAAGATAATTTCAGCAAAAGATACAGCTTTTAGGAAGTTTTCATTATTATCCGTTTTCTCTTTCCACGTGTTATTAAAGCTATCAATTATTTTATCTAAATCAAGAATTGAGTATGGACTTTCTATTTTATAAAATAAGCCATTGTCTATACCATCAATCTGTTTTACTAACTTATCTTCGATTGCTTTATATAACATTTCTTTATCTTCAGTTTCTATCTTATCTAAATATTGACGACCATATTCTTCCCACAGAAGCCCGAAAGAACAATATTTTATATTAGAATTTTCACGATACCTTGCATCTGCTCCATGATGATCAAATTTACCAAAACCAATATCATAAATTATAGCATCTTTGATTTCAGGAATATTTCTAACAGAAGCACGATAAACTACTGGATTTTCAATGAATTTAGATAAAAACATTGTTGAAAAGACATCATCTGGATGAAATTTAGCATCATGTGTTATTAAAGTTGCTTCATTGGGATTATTTGTTATTTTTACGTTCATTTTTTTTCTTTCCTTTCTTAGTCATATATCTTGCAAATTTGGTATATTCATTAAATAATATCGGAAGAAAACCAAATAAAATACAAGATAAGTAATTATGTAACTCAATATTACGAGTATTGAAATAACTATTAAAGTTTATAAATATAGTAAATGATATACACATTATAATATATAATATAACTTTTTTACTTTTAAAAATTTTAAGAATATTTTTTAAGATGTTTTCTTCACTTAAATACGAAATTGTCATAAAGATATTTTCGTAAATAAAAACTATAAAGAATAAAGTATTGGCAAATTCTTTTGTTCCTCCATAAGCTAATACTAACATATAAGGAACACATAATGTAAATGTATTAAAGAAACTTTGGATAAGTATAAACATGATATCTTGTTTATTAAATGTTGCTCCTCGTTCAATTGGTTTTCTTTCCATGATGTCAACATCAAATTGAATATCCTTATATAGTAAGCGACTTACAATAATAGTAAACATTTTTAAAATTATAATTAGGATTAAACTATAAATAGGTGGAAATTTTAAAATACAAAGAATAAAGTAACTAATAAGTATTGGTAAGTAAGTATTTGTAAGATATTTAATGGTTCTTAAGTAGTTATCATATTTGCCACGACTATTTTTAATTTCTTGATAGAGAGATTCTAAGTCTTTAAATTCGAAACATGTTGTTTCTTTACTTAATAGTTTATTTAATAATTTTAAATTATCTGTCTTAATTATGATATTTTTATTTAATTGTTTGGAATATTTTCTTGTTTCCTCCTCTTTAAAAGATGGTAGCTTTAAGTCAGTATTTTCTTCTGTTAAAATTATTGTATTCATACCTGCAATTTTAAATTTATTAATCATTTTCTTATCTATAATATTAGTGACAATAGTTTTAGTATATATAAGTTTTTCGCTATTTTTTTGAGGTAAAGAGTACAAATCTGTAAAGGTAATTGGTAATGCTATTATAGCAATGCTCAAAGCATTTATAATATATTCAAGTGTTTTAGAAGTATTATTACCATCAAAAGTTATATTTATAATTAAAGCAATGAAAAAAAGTACTAAACTAATAATAAATAAGATAATTGAAGTTAGTTTGTTTTTCTTAGATAAAGAGGTACTAGCTCTGTTATGTTTGTGTTCAAATATTTTATATATGGCAATTATTATGAATAAAATAATTGAAATAATTAAGTCGATATTTGTAGTCATTTTAACACCTCTAGATTTTATTATATCATGTATTTAAATATTTACATAAATTAAAAAGTGCTTTTATAAAGCACTTATTTGTTGATATTTCTTTTTTAAAATGTAATCTTCACTATCTTCTTTAGATATCTCAGAATAGCTAATCTTTTCTTCTGTAGAATCTGTTGAAGCATAGGTTGTTATTACTTCTATTTTGTTTTCTGAATCTTTGATTACTTCACTAGTTCTAATCATACGAGGTTCATCATTGACACATAATCTTGTGATGTCCATATATATACGAACATGTCCTTCTTCTTTGTCCTCAATTATATAAGCTTCAAATGTTCTGTTCTCATTTACTCCATCACACAATGATAATGAACCATTAATATATATTAGATCTTTTTCTTTACGGGCGATAAATTCAACTAGTTCTAATTCTGTAACTTTAGAACCTTTCATTGGATATGCTGTATCTCTTATTTCTTTACAATAACTTAAAAGATTTAAAATTCTAGATTGTTTCTTTTTACTTGAAATACCTATAAATTTATAGTATTGTTCAACAAGAATTTGCATATCCTTTTGTTTCATAATACCCATACTCCTTTTATTTATATAACAATTTTTTTATATCATCATTTTTATGTTCAAGGTAAAAGTCGGTATCGAATAAATCATGGAATATTTCTGATTTTGATTTTAATTCTTTTGCCTTCTTTATTTCTTCTTTTTGATGATTTAACTCTGCTCTTTGTTTGGCAATCTCATCTAAAGATGGTCTAGTAGATTCTGGAACTTCGTCTACTTTTGAATGCTCAACAGCTGATGAAGTAGCTAATTCTTTAGATTTTGTTTGTTCTTTAGCTTTTTTACTATAATCTTTAGCAACATATAAACTAGCTCCAATAGTTGGGATAGCTAAAATGGTAGATAATAGTGTTGGATTTAATTCTAATAATGTATTAAAAGAAGAAACATTTACATAATTTAAGATTTCTTTTACTGTTGGTGCTGCATGACAGAAAAAACCACCAACGATAGTTCCGGCTAGTAAAAATGTTTTGGCTTTACCAACTAGGCTTGAATGAACGTTATTTCCATCTTGAAGACTCTTATAGTTTATAGCAAATATTCCTAATTCAAGACCAATTACAGCTAAAAAAATAGGATTAACTGTTGATAGTAATAATAAACATATAACACCGAAAGCTTTATCTGATAAAGCATCTAATAGACAGCCAAAAAATGATTCAACATGTAATCTTCTAGCTAGTTGACCATCAATAAAATCAGTTGCAAAAAAGCCAATAGTAGCTAAACCAGCTGCAAATGATCCACATAATGCATAAATTGGAATAATAGCTACCGCTCCTAAAGAACGAGCAAATGTTATTAAGTTTACTAATATTTTATTTCTTATATGATTTTTTCCATACTTTTTAGTTGTCTCTTCTTTTTCTATTTTAAAAAAGTTATTTTTCTTCATAATATATACCCCCAATTAAACGAAAATAATTATTGAAACTTATAATAACAACTAGCTTTTTCTTTGTCAACTTTAATGATATTTATTAATAATTATTTACATTTAATTTTATGAGGAAAGCGAGAAATTATACTAAGACATCCTGGTATATTTTAAAACATATACCATATATCCATTACTTATTTCTATTTTATTTATATCGTATAAATCTGTATATATGATAATTTCTGTATCTAGGTCTTCTATTTTTACATTATATAAATATTCTCTTGATTCTGTTTCACTTGTTAACTCTGGCTCAACATTATTTATTAAATTAAATATATTATTTAAATCTAAATATGTTGGATTTATTTTAAAACTACTATTTATCGTTTCTTCAGTAAAGGTAATTGATTCTGCTCCAGTACAGGCTCCTGAATATTTAGTACCTTCTTTTGTTCCTTGGCATTTATATTCATACGTTTTGTCACTCATGCTATCAAGAATATTATATTCGAAATTATAATTATTATTTACTAAATTATCTTTTTGTTCTTCATAATCGAGGAATTCTTTTTTTATGGTCTCATTATTTGGTATGGAAGGTATATCTAAGTTGTCGTATTTTTTTAAAAAGAAATCATCTGGTAGAATAAACATTATTATAACTAGGATTACTGCAATTATAATAAAGTAAATAGCTAAATAGTTTTTTTTCTTCATATACTACTCCACTATTGTATGAATTATTTTGTCCTTGTTTAAACCATTTATATAATCTCTGGCACTCATTTCTTTTTTTCCAAATGGTTTTACTTTAGTTATATAGATTATTTTATCTTTAGTGCAAATACCTATATTATCTTTATTTATTTCGCAGATTGTTCCTGATGATAAGTTGCTGTCTTTTTCACCGATAAAACATTCAAGTACTTTTACTTCGACACCATTTATTATGGTATTCGCTTTTGGCCAAGGATTTAGTCCTCTTACCTTGTTATATACTTCTTTTGCCGATACATTAAAGTCAAGGTGTTCTTCTTCTCTTTTTATATTCCAAGCATATGTAGCTTCCTCTTCATTTTGTTTCATTCTGTTATTCGTTCCATCAATAATGCTTGGTAATGTTTTAATTAGAAGGTTGCTTCCTATTTCACTTAAAATATCGTGTAATGTACCAACATTATCGGTGCTTTTTATTGTATATTCTTCTTTAGATATAATGTCTCCAGTATCCATTTTTTTATCCATATACATTATTGTAATACCAGTTTTTTCTTCACCATCAATGATGGCATGATGAATTGGAGCTCCACCACGCAATTTAGGTAATAATGAGGCATGAACATTAATGCAACCTAAACGAGGATTAGTTAAAATGGCTTCAGGAATAATTTGGCCATAAGCACATGTAATAATAATATCAGCATTTAAACTAGTAATAGGTTCGTAATCTTCTCTTATCTTAGTTGGTTGAAAAACTTCTATACCATGATTCATAGCAACTTTTTTTATTGGAGTTGGTTGAAGTTCGTGATTTCTTCCTACTTCTTTATCAGGTTGAGTAACAACCATAATAACATTTGTGTTTTCAATTAATTTTTCTAAAACTGGAACAGCAAAATCAGGTGTTCCCATAAATATTACTTTTGTATTTTTCATGTTAATCACTCTCTTTAAATAGTCATTCTTTAATATTATAACGAAAAAAAGTTAATATGTCCTCCTTTTTTAACTCTTTTCACAATTTTTTGACTTTTTTTCAAAATAAAACCTAGATGATCGTTCATTCTAGGTTCATTGCTATTTTATTAATTTCTTTTCTTCACGCTTTTGTTCACATATATTTTTTAATGTTCTTGCTAATTTTATTCTTTCAATATCAATATCTAAGCCATTATTGGAAAGGTATTCATTTACTGTACTAGTTGCTTCTTGACGACTTATCGGTCTTTTTATTCCGAATAAGGCTGCTAATAAGTTTTTTTCACCAACAATTTGATTACTTGCAATCTTAGAGTTAACAAGTATATCTATTAATGCTTTCATGTCAAAAGCATATTTTATTGGATTTTCATAATACTCATTTCTTCTTACTCTATATAGTGCTTGTAAAAATACTTCAGCATCTATAGGTCTATTAGCAAAATCAGATATTTCACATAAAATTTCCATTATTTCATCACGTGTATATTGATTCTCACCAATTTCTAATGTTTCTTTTCCTAAAAGTCTTAACATTCTATTAACACGTGAGACTTTTACTTTTCTGATTAAATCTTCAAAAGATAAAATTTCATTCTCCAAATCGTCCTCTAAGTCACCAACTTCATCAAAGCCAAACAAACTATATGTTTCATAAATGAAGTCATAGCCACTTAAAAGGTCCATTTCTTCTTTTGTCTTACCAAAGAAGCGATAGCTTAATAAAAAATCGTTACTGTCATTTTTCTTACAATCAAAAGTTGGATCAAAAAAATATAATCCTTCTATATTATATTTTTCATCATTTACATATGATAAAACACGAGCATGACCTGGTTCATCATTTGGTAATGATAAAGAAAAAACAATTGAATTAATATTGAGACCTTTTAAGACTGCGTTAAAAATGTTAGAAAATCCTAAGCATACAATTTTATCTCCTAATAATGCATGGGAAAGATCTCTGGATATAGCATAACTTTCTGTTTCATCTTCCATGTTATAAAATTTATCTCTTACTAAGTCATACGTATGAATTAGGGCTTCATATGGTGAATAATTATAGCTTTTTATTTTATTAACGATTTCTTCAATAGCTTTGATTGTTTTTTCATAAACATCTAAAGTTATCCCCTTCGTATTCCCTTCTATTTTAACCATAATATTGGCATTTTCGCCAAAAATTGTTTTTAATTTTGTTAGATTTGAACGTTTTAATGATACAGGAGTACCAATACATATTCTTTTACTTTTTAATAAAGGATTTCTTTCGAGATATTCTTTAATATTTCCAGCTGTTCCAAATATGACAACTTCTTCGATATCTTCTAACAGTTCATTCCTTGCAATTTTTCTTGAGACGTAATCAGATATATCTGTATCATCAAAGATATACTTATACTCTTCTAACATTTGACTTGTATAATTTTTTGATTTTAAAATGCTTAATAAATCTTCATCTAATGAAGTCTTAACATTAATGCTATATTCATTGTCATCTATTCCTTGATAAAGTTCAAGTTTAGATGACAATGCAGCTAAGTTATTTTCTTCCCTTTCTGGTTCTAAGTCTATTATTAAACTTCCTATCATCAATAATTCCCCCAAATTCGCCAATATTATAACATTGAGATATGAATGTGACAATTTTTTGTTGTAAAAACGATTAAAAAAGCTGGAATATCCAAGAAATAATTGACTTTCCCCTTTTCTTATGGTAAAGTTGGTAATGAAATGATTTTTTAAGGAGGCGTAATTATGGCAAAAAAAGTAAGTACAAAAAAACCTTTAAGTGGTAATAGAAGAAGTCATGCTTTAAATGCAACTAAACATGCTCAAAAGCCAAACTTTCAAAAAGTAACTATCAACGGTACAAAAGTTGTTTTAACTGCTAGAGAAGCAAGAACAATGAAAAAAGAAGAAGAAAATGCTTAATTAACCACAATGTGGTTTTTTATTTGTAAAAATAATTAAAAGGGAGATTGTGCGTTTGCACAATCTCCCTTTTTTATTCGTTATTTGATTTATTAATTATCTTTTTTGTCTAGTTCTAATCTTAATTTTTTATTAGTGTCACTCTTGCTAAGGTCTAAATCACTTTGAAGAGCTGAGTCACTTGTTATACTCTCAAATGAGAATGATCCGAAAATTGGTTCATGACTAGTCCAGGCTTTTGAAGTTATGGGAAGGTCTGTAAAAGTTATACCAGTTTTTCCCGTTAGAATAATACTCCTTAAATCTCCTGCAAAAGAAAATGGAACTTTGTATAGTGGTTCTCTTTGATTAATCATAGAACCTTTTTTTACACATTCATTTAATTTACTGATTGTTTCGTAAGGCAATGACGATAAAGATGAATGCAGTATATCACTACTTTCAGTTATTGCTGAATTATATAAATATATTCCAGATGCTTGAATTGGATTAAATTCAACTACATCTATTTTTCTTGAGCCATTACTTTGATATTCAAATAAATCAACTACATATGATATTGGCATTATATCTTTAACAATATCTGCTATCTCTTGTGCTCTTTTTAAAATTATAGGCTCAATTTGATGTAAGATATGATCTGTAAAGCGTGATATATTCGCCACTTTACCATTAATAACAAAACAACGATATTCTTTTTTTCCAAACTCATCTTCTATTATGTCTACTTTGCCACTAACAATAAAATCGTCTTTCGAATGTTCCTGAAGAGCTTTGTAAAAGGCACACTTAGAATCACGAAGTAATGATATAGGTATAATTCCACTAAAGTTCTTATCTTTCGTTTTTATAAATATTTCACTACCAAATGTTTTTTCTAGTGCTGTAATGTTATCCTCTTCTATTAAATCTCCACCAGTTAAAATGATAGCTTTTCTTTCTGGTTGGTAATATTTTGGCCAATCTATAATAACTTGGGTATTTTCATCGTCAATAAGAGGTATTCCGCCGAATCTAATTATTTCCTCATTTATTTCACTAATTTGAGCTGCCCATGTTCGAGTCATTAAGACTAGTCCTCGAATATCAACTATCTTTCCTTCTAAGTCGACGAATTCATCTATTGTTTCATCATATAGGACAACTTTACCTGTTCTATTTGCTATTTCTATTTCTCTTTCAAAGCTATTTAATGGATGTCTTTTATCATAACAATAAATCATTATAAAAATTCCTCCCTATTGTTTAAATTTTAAATATTTAGGATTATCTTTAATAGAGTTGGCATTTTCTAAATGAATTCTATTCCCTACTCCTTGAAGACTATATAAATTTATTTCACCGCTATTTACTTTTTCTATTAGGTAATTTATAAATCTAAGATATTCATCTTCATTTAGTATCTCTTTTAAATCACCTAAACTGTCTTTATTAAAGAATCTTATTTTAGAACTATATAGAATTGTATTTAAGAATGCTCTTTTTAATTCTGGAGAAATTAATGCTCCTCTAGTAGTTTTAATTAATGACATAATTTTATCATCCTGGTTATCTGAAGTGGCTTGCATAATGTTCTCTGTATTTTCTGGTGCTTCTATATCGATATTATCTTCTGTAAATAGTATATAATTTGAAGATTCAAATAATTTTATAGATTCAGCAATTCTTCCTGCAACAATATTCATATGAACTGTATCTGTAAATAAATCATAATTAGGATTACTAAAAGTCTTAACATCTTCAGCTTTTAGAATATCTAAAAATTTAGCCATCAATTTAGGGTTAGATATTCCTAGAGCTAGTGAGTCTTTTAAAACTGCTGGTGTTCCATGCATATCTTCTCCTTGATAATCTAAATCGATATCTTGACTTAGCAAGAAGTTAAAGGTATCTTCAGACAAAGAAAAGAATCCTACAAAACTTAATAAAGCTTTCTCATATACATTGTTTATATGGTTTAAGTTATTTTTATATTTCAAATAGTAAACATATAAACGACAAGCTAGTTCACGTTGTTCATTGTATTCTTCGCTATATTTTGTGACAAAATCTTGTAAAAGTTTAAAGAATACTTCACTTAAGTTATCGCTTTCTATAATTCTGTTAAATTCTTTACTTTCTATGATTTCATCAATATTTATTTTTTTCATAGTTGATTCCCCCAATAATTTTTTATTATAAACTATATATTAATATTAATCCTCTTTTTTCTTTGTTAATTTTTTTACTGGACCTCCATAAATATAGTCATCTGTACTTTTTTTATCTATACTATTAATTAATCTTATTGAACAATTCTCCATATTTGGTTCTTCGTTAAACCACTCAGGAGAATGGTGAAACCAATTCATAACGATTGTTCTAATTGTTGTACCATGACTAACTATTATTAATGGGTCTGCATTATCTCTAAATATAGTTTCTAGAAATTGTTTGGTTCTTAAAGCTACATCATAAGGACTTTCTCCTTGAGGCATTTTGGCATAGAATTTGCCATCATTTTGATAATATTTGTCATAGAAAGCAAATTCTTCTGGATACAATTTTTTTATAAATTCTATTTCTTTATCACTAAATAGACCATAACGTTGTTCTATTAATGTAATATCTTCTTTCACATCTGCAACTTCTAAGTGACTATTAATAATCTGAGCCGTCTGTCTTGTTCTGGTATATGGACTTACCCATAATGTTGCTTTGCTTAAATCTATTTGGTGTGATTCTAGGTACCTTTTTAAGAATTGACCTGCCTTATCAGCTTGTTCTTTACCTAGTTCAGATAAGTAAACTTTGTGGTCTGGTAAACCAAGAGAATAATTTTCTTTCGTATTTTGTATGGATTCCCCATGTCTTATTAAAAATAATTTCATTTTTCACCTCTTTAACTACTTAATTAATAGATAAAGACATCTATTAAATTCACCATCACAAGAAATGATAGCTTCTCTTAAAACTTCTTCAGTATAAGTGATATTTATTACTATATCTTTCATAAATCTTCTACATAGATCTTTAAGTATATATTCCATTATTTCTTTGTTATCAGCTAGAAGTGATCTTATGCAAAGCTTATTATTATAATTATAAATGTCGTGAATTGCTTTAGATGAAGATTCTTCAAAAATTTTATAATCTACTATCCCTACTACCTTATTGTTATATTTATAAGTTAAATATGAATATTCATCGTTCTCAAATATTTTATAACTATATAAAGATATTTTTTCACTTGGATTATAATACTCGTGGTTTATTTTAATTGCTTTATTTATCTTATTTAAGTAATATTCTTTTGAAGTTGAATTTAAATCATCAATGACCTCATATTGATTAAAATATTCTATACTATCTTTACATCTGATTAAATATTGATAATTAGAAACCTTTAATCCTTCTTTTTCTAGTCTACGTTCTAATTCTTTTGAATCATATAGCACGTCTAAGCATAGGATGTCGTTTGACTTCTTAAGAGTTTTTACAATATATAGAATAAAATCTAGTTCGTAGCTGTTGTCTAAGATTATTGTATCACTTATGTATTCTTCGTCGTAATGTGTTACTATAAGTTCTTTATTTGTTTCGTTGTTTTTAAATATTATTTTATTATCTAAAATAGAATGCTGGTACTTAGATAAATTCTTTTTATTACTTTTCATTATCTAAAAGAATTCTCCTAACTTCATTCCACCCATTACGCCAGTCATTACCAGCTTTTATAACATTATTATTTTGTAATTCTGCTTCACCAATATTTTTATTATGGTAAGAAGGAAATAAGATTTTTGTTTCGACATCGCTGATTAAGTTTTGCATTCTATCGTCGATTTGGACATCGGCTTTAAATAAGTTTTTAACTCCCGTAAAAATGAATTTCTCTGGTTTTAAGAATGGTAATGTTTTTATTAAGTAATTATATTTATCAACAAATAATCGCCCTGAGTTTTCAATGTCTAATGGATTAATACAAGACGAACAAACATGAATATCGTAAATTTCATTTAAATCCTTTAAAGTCTCAACCGCTTCTGGAAGTAGTCTTGCATACTCATACATATTTTTTTCTCTTATAAATTCATTAAATTCAGAGAATCTTTCTTTAGGAATTGCTGTATTATCAATGTAGTACTCTGTAAAATCATCAATTACATAATCCGTTCCCATAAATTCATTTATTAGAGGTAGGAAACCAGTAAAACATACTACTTCATCAACGTCCAATAGCAGAATTTTCTTTTTATTTTTCATTCTCATGACTCCTTTTTTCTAGGTATTTTATATATGCTTCTATTAAATCTGGATCATGTTGATTGATTGGAAGATTATCTAAAGAGAAGAATTTTAGTTCTTTTGATTCTTCATCAATCTTTATTTCGCCTGAATAATTTTCAACTAAATACAAAACCGTGTTATTTATAACAACATCTCCATTAGGATACTCACTTCTTCTTGAATTACCTGAAATAATATCAATAATTTTTAAATCTTTATAATTGACATCTAAATTTGTTTCTTCTTTGACCTCTCTAATAACAGTTTCTTCAAAAGTTTCACCTAAATCTTGACATCCACCAGGAAGTCCCCATTTATCTCGGTCAGCTCTACTTTGTAATAGTATTTCTCCTTCTTTATTCACAATAATAGCGGCTGCTCCATCTTGAAGAAGGACAAATTTGTGTTTTAATTCATTCATACAAAGTCTTGTAAAAACTGGATAGCCAATAATATTTGATAATTCTATTATTTCATTTGAACTTAATTTTTCCATAATAGTTACTAGCTCTTGATATGATAAGTTTCTTTTTTCTTTATTCGTTAAATTTCTTATTTTATTTAATATTTCTTGATTTGTCATATGTACTCCTTTTTTAATACTTAATGTTTTATAATTCAAGAAGATTACTTTCTTGTTAGAACAAGACGTTTATAATTTAGAGAGTTTTCTGTTTTTTTCTCAATGCTATCTTGTTGCCAGTCTTCTTGATGATAATCTGGGAAATATGTGTCAGCTTTTTTGAATGTATCTTCAATCTCTGTTATATGCATAGTTGAAACGTATGGAAGGAAAAGATTGTAAATAGAACTTCCACCAGTGATAAAGAAAATACTATCCGAAAGCGAAGATACAATAGCTAGTGTTTCACTAACACTTCTTGTTACTATTTTTGGTGGTTCTAAAGTAAAGCTTGGATTAGTTGATAGAACAATGTAATTTCGTCCTTTTAAGTTTTTAGGCATTGATTCGTATGTGTTACGTCCCATTATAAGGTATGAATTCATTGTTGTTTCTTTAAAATATTGTAAGTCTTCCTTAATACGCCAGATAAGACTATTTTGATAACCAATTTCGTTTTGCATCCCAATAGCAACAATAAGATTTAGATTTTCGTATATTTTACTTTCTTGTTCCATAAAACCTCCTATATACAATAAAATTCGCCCTTAATATCTAATTATATATTAACATATTTCAAGGTATATTAAAACTCGGAACGTATAATCCGAGTTTTATCTTGATTTATTTACTTAGTGCTTTTTAAATAATTGATTAACTAGACAAATTGTTCTTTTGAATCATAGGTGAATTCATATAACTCATTAGCTAATTTAATAGCATCATCAATCAATTCTGTTCCTGCAATATCAGGATAATTGAGATATTTTTTTACATTATTTTGAGTGGACATAAATCTTTGATACAATTTTCCACTATCTGTATCAGGCAATGATTCTTTAACATTTTTTATTTTAGCAATCATTCTAACTTGAGCATATGTTTCTTGATTTTCAGTTACTAGTAAATAACCTAAATAATGAATATTTTCTAGTTCAACATTTAGTTCTTCTAAAAATTCCCTTTTTAAAGTATGCTCATAATTCAAATCTATTTCTTCTGGTTTACCACCTGTTAGTTTATAAATACCATTGTCTACTCTTAGTAAAACTCTTCCGTTTTTATCAAAGACAATACCATATACTTGTTTTACTTTTAAGTTTGATGGGACTTGATTTTTATACCATTTATATTCGGTCATTTTTTCACTTCCTTAATGTTTTTGTTATTTTAATAATCTGTTCTTAATTCATAGATGACTATTGGTTCATTAAATATACCGACTTTTTTATTAAATAAAGAGAATTCTATAATAACATCTTTTAGATTTTTGGTAGTGATGTAGTTATATAGAAAATCGAAACCTGGTATTTGGTTTAATTGAGAATCAAATATATCAGTTTTTAAATTGAATGTTGGTTTTTTAAGAGCGTCTCTAACTGATGCTGTAGAATCAACAGATAAAGTTGCATAGACTTCATTATTAGATAAAAGCTCTATCTCACCTACAAGTATTTGATTATCTACATAATTAGCTGAACTAACATTAATAGAAAAAAGATCATAACATTTCATTTCATCTAAAACTTTATCACTTTCGACTTTAAGTTTAAATATTCCACTTGAGGATGATTTGTCTCTTATGGCGTAATATTTAGCGGTGTTTTCTTTTAAAAATTGTCTTACTTTTTCTGTTTCATTTCTTCTAAAGATAGCTTCTGGAAATCTATTTAATCTTAATTCATTTATTTTAGCTACACTTTCTAATTTATTTTTTATTTCCATAATATTTCTCCAATAATTTATTTTAATTGTTTTTATTTTTGACTTTAAATAGTCCAGAGTGATTTTTAGATAAAAAAGTAAAAAGCTAGATAACTTCTAGCTTCAAATCTACCTATGGTGCCCCAAGTAAGAATCGGACTTACGACTAATCATTACCATTGATTTGTTATACCACTTAACTAAAGGGGCTTTGATATATTTATTATATCATAATTGTTTCGTTTCTTTATATTATTTTTGTACTTCTCTTTGAACAGCATCAACATATGTTATTTTTTCACAACTTACTTCTTTTTGGTTTACATTATATCCTTCTGGGCATGTTATTTCTGGTTTCTTTTCATCCGCAAATTCACATAGTTTACCATTAAGTGTTCCTGTAGGACAATGGTATTCGTAACTACGATATTTTATTTCTTTACATTCACCATTGTATGTGCTTGTGCCTTCAGGACATTTACCATTTTCTTTTTCGTAAGTTTTTTCACTAACACATTTACCACTAGTTAATTTATAGCCTTCTTTACAAACATATTTACCTGGAGCTGATACGGAAATTATATTAGCACATGTCTTTAGATTCTCATTATAAGGGAATCCTTCTGGACATGTTACTTCAGGTTCTGCATTTTCTACTATTTTGCATCTACTTCCATAAACTTCTCCTTTTTCGCAGTAAAGTTCCATTTCGATTTCGACTACTGCATTACTTGGACTTGCACAACTACATAATATTAAACTTAATAAACATAATATACTTATTTTCTTCATTTTAGACACCTCTACTATCTATAAGTATATTAATATATTGATATAAAATCAACTAATTATACTTTTACTTTACTAATTTAGGGCAAAAAAAAACTACTAAAAGTAGTTAGTTAAAACTATTCTTCAGTAGCGTCTGTTGCAACAGTTATTACTTCTTTACCTTTGTAATAACCACATTTCATACATGCACGATGAGGTTGGATTGTTGCACCACATTTTGGACATTTAGTTAAAGTTCCAACTTCTTTTTTTAAGTGAGTACGACGCATTCTTTTTTTAGTTTTACTTGTTCTTCTAAAAGGAACTGCCATGATTTCACTCCTTCCCTTCTTTTTCAAGTAGCTCTAACAAAGGAGCTAATCTTGGATCTAACTTATTTCTTTCTTCATCAACTAGTTCCCAACCGTCACCTTCAAGATTATATTTTTTATTAGGATCTTTACGAACACTAATTGGGACCTCTAGTACAATATTTTGCCATAAAATATCGATAATATCAAGTGTTTTTAGTTGATTTTGGTCTTTTTCATCATCATTTTCGCTTAAAATTTCAGAAATTTCGAAATTAAAAGGATATTCGACCTCGCTTAAGTCCATTGCGTCAAGCAAAATCATAGTCCCTTCTACGTGACAATCAAAGACGATTTCATTAGTAATACTATAATATGCTTTGCCTTGAACCTTAACATTATCTAATTTTTTTATAGGTGTATTTTTAATATATTCTTCATCAAAAGAAATAGTATCATCAATTACAATACCTTTTTCGTCTACTTTTGCTAAATCTATATACATAAAATCACCTACTAGCTAATCAATTATATCAACTTTTCTTGAATATTACAACTTCTTATAATAAAATTAGTTATATAAAGAAGGCGATAAAATGAAGGTAATTGGAGTAATTGCAGAATATAATCCTTTACATAATGGACATTTATATCATTTGAGTCAAATTAAGGAGATGTATCCTGACTTGCTAGTTGTTTTGGTCGTAAATGGTTATTTTACACAAAGAGGAGATATTTCTGTACTGAGCAAGGAAGATAAGACAAGATTATCTTTAGATGCTGGAGTTGATATTGTACTAGAGTTGCCATTTGTATATGGAACACAAGCTAGTGATATTTTTGGTTATGTAAGTGTTAAGATTCTTAATGAATTAAATGTCGACTCAATTGTATTTGGTAGTGAATCAAATAATATAGAATTGCTTAATAAAGTTGTTGATATACAACTTAATGACCAAATGTATGAAGAAAATGTAAAAAAATATTTAAGTTTAGGTGATAATTATCCTACAGCTATGCGTAAGGCTTTAAATATTGATGACGATATAAGTAAACCAAATGATTTACTTGGTATTTCTTATATTAAGGCGATTAGAAAGATAAATCCAAATATTAAAGCTGAAACTATTCAAAGAACTAGCGATTACCATGATATTTTATCTAATGATTCAGTAATTAGTGCTAGTAATATTAGAGGGAAATTAAAAATTGGTGAAGATATTAGTAATTATGTACCTGAAAATGTTTTACCTTCTATAAGAAATATAAGTAATGATAGTTTATTTAACTTGCTTAAGTTTAAAATATTAACTGATAAGGATTTAAGTATCTACTTAGATGTTGACGAAGGTATTGAATATCGTATTTTAAAATATGTAAATAACTCTAAAACACTTGATGAATTAATTAGTAATATTAAAACTAAAAGGTATACTTATAATAAAATAAGTCGTATGTTACTTCATATATTGATTGGTTTAACTAAGGAAGATAATAGAAAACTAAAGTTAGACTATATTAAGATACTAGGTTTTAATGAACGTGGTAAAGAATACCTAAATGGAATAAAGAAAGATATATCTTTACCTACTACACCAGTTAAGGATTCCCTACTTTATAGTTATGAGCTTAAGAGTGCTTATTTATATGAACAAGCGTTAAAAGAAAGTTTAAATAATTTTGATTTAAAGAATATTCCAGTACAAATAAAATAGAGACAATTTGATTATATTTGTCCCTATTTTTTTATGTTTTTAGAATCATAAATCATATTGTTTTCTTTTAGAAAGTTAAAAAAGTTTATGTTAGATTTTTTTAGTAAATGTATTGTAATTATCATTAATATTACTGTAACTATGAGTATAATAAGACTTATTATGAAATTAATATAAGCCATTCCTACCATGCTTAAGATAGATATTATTCCTAAGATTACATAGATAATGTAAAGATGAATCGAATATTTATAGTAAGTACTACACTCATTTTTATATTTTCTTCTAATAGCATTTTGTTCTTTTTCACTTAAATCATGAAATATTTTTTTAGACATTCTTAAAAGTTAGCTCCATTCCAACCCCAGTTATCATATTCACTATAACTAATATAAATACGATTAGGTTGTATATCTAATTCTTCACTAATTATTTTAGTTACTTCATTAGTCATATTATTAAAAGATTCACTTGTTCCATGACCATAGATTTTTATATCTATATAAGCGATTTTTTCCTCATTATTGCCAGCAAAATATAGGTGACATTTTTCATTAAAGTCTAGCATGAGCCAGTCTTCACTTTTACCAAGAACTTTAATAGCTTCTCCTAGTCTTTCTTTTATTCTAAGTTCTTTTTCTTCATTTATTTCTGTGTTTGTTCTTGTATGTATATATGGCATTTTATCACTCTCCTAAAAGTATTATAGCACAATAAAAGATAAGAAATATTACTTCTTACCCTTATGCTTAAATAAAATTATATGTTCAATAATAACTAAGATTAATAAAATAGCTATAGCAACGTATAGAAAATTATTTTTAGACATTGTTTCATATTCTAATAATTCTACTTTGTATCCATTAATTAATTCACAAACTGATTCATCATCACTAATTTTTATAGTGTTACCTAGAATATAAATTGATGCAGGGATTTCTTCATTAAATTGAACTTCTATGTTTATATTAGCAAGAGATTCTCCTTTTTTTAATTCAATATCATTATTAATTGTATATTTTACATTACTATAGTTATTGCTGTCTTTTAGTTTATCAATTGTTACATTATTAAGGTTTTTATTTTCAATATTTTTAATAGTTATAGTAAAGTTATCTTGGTTTTCAATCTTACCTAGAGTATATTCACTAATTAATTTAGACATTCCACCATCATTTGTACTAACTATATTTATAGGGACTATTAAGGTATTGTCTTTAATAACGCCACATTTATTAGTTAGAGCAATTAAATTGGCTGGTTCTTTAGCATTAACAGGAATAATTAGGAAAAACAAAATAATGATATAAATAATTTTTTTCATAAAATCACCAATATTTATTATAATACATATTAATTATATTTAAAGAAAAAAACTCTCATATTTCTTTGCCAGTAGTTTTGATATATTCATTTATATAATCTTCATATGTCTGATGATTTTCTTCTTTTGGGTAGTTTGATGACTTTAATAGCTTATTAGCAATTTTTCTATTATTTTCTTTATATTGATTATTTAAATGAACACGATAGATTTCGTAAGTAGTATAGTCAATATATTCACCATCTTTAGTCAGAAACATATCCTCTATATCAAAATAACTATACCAATTCGTTATGATATCTAGTTGCTTTTGATCATTCAAATTTATCTTCTTATCTATAATCAAATTATATATTTCATTTTTGGTAAAATCGTCATTTAAAGTATCACTTTTTATACTATTAGATATATTATTAGATACCAAGATTGATATAAATAAGATACTCATTCCTATTATAAGTATATTTCGTTTTTTCATATTCATCACTTTTATAAATATATAATATAAGTAAATCGATTTAAGTCGAAAAAAATACTCTTACAAAAGTAAAAGTATTTTTAAGTTTTATTTATTTTTGACATTTTTCGCAGTAGTAAGTACTTCTACCACCTACTACGATTCTTTTAATGATAGTACCACAGACTTTACATTCTTCATTTTCTCTTTTATGAACCATTAAGTTTTGTTGAAAACGACCTGTAACTCCTAAACTTGAAGTATAACTACGAATAGTTGTTCCACCACATTTAATAGCTTCTTTAATTATGCTATTTGAACTTTCAACAATTCTATCGCATTCGTCCATAGATATTTCTGTTCCTAATTTTACTGGATTAATGCCTGCAGCAAATAAAACTTCATCAGCGTAGATATTACCAAGTCCTGATATTATGGTTTGGTCTAGTAATAAAGTTTTCATAGGTAATTTACGTGATTTAAAGTTTTCGTACAGATATTCTTTAGATAAACTTGGATCAATTGGTTCTATTCCCTGTTTTCTAACACCTTCAACTGTATCAAGTTTATCTTTTAATACGAGATTCATACGTCCAAATTTACGGGTGTCATGGTACCTTAAATCTGTACCGTCTTCAAAAGTAAAAATAATATGTTCATGCTTAGCTATCTCTTCTGTATCATCTTTAATAAAGTATTTGCCTTCCATTCTTAAATGACTACATAAATAGTAATCACCTATTTCGAAAATAAGCCATTTGCCTTTTCTTAAAATATCAGTGAATTCTAAACCGATTAAGTTTTTCTTGAATTCTTCTAAATCAGATTCAACAATTCTATCATATAAAACATTAACGTTTTTTATTTTTTTTCTTAGTATTCTTTTTCTTAGGGTCTGTCTTACTGTTTCCACTTCTGCTATTTCTGGCATCTTGTTTCAAGCTCCTTACTTTTTGTTTTACTTTAGTTGTTTTTCCACTAACTAGATTTATTTTTACTACATCAGCTATTTTTAATAAATAATCTTGTAATGTTACAATAAATGTATTTATATCAATCATACTTATTCCGTCTTTTAAAGCAATATTACAAGTTGCCTTTTTAATTCCACCGAATGCTGTAATTTCTAAACTTTCTAATTTTTTGATTTCTTCTCTATTGGTAATTTCACTTTTGTATTCATCAGTTATTGGAGAATCCTTTTCTTCTAAATATTTAATGCTATTAATAATAACTTTTACACCTTTTATTATAACTAATAAAGATAAAATTATAACTCCTAAATTGTCAGCATATTTTAAGATTTCAATCCATCTGCTTAATTTGCTTAAAACTAAAGCTCCTAAGATTACTCCATAACTTATAAAATCTACGTTACTTCCAATACGTCCTAATGTAAGTAAACCTTTTTTCTTTTGATAACTAACATTTGTATAGAAGCAACTTATAATATATCTGATTACTAGTGATAGTAAAACAAATAATATTATAAAAAATGATGTTTTATTATAGCCGTTTAAGAAACTCAAAAATATTATACCAATTCCTAGAAGAACCATAATTAATCCTAGAAATGAGCTGATAATTCCTTTTAGTTTGCTATTTTCTTTTGTTTTTAATGTTACTAAGGTTGCTACAATTAATGCTACATCATAAACTGCACTTGCTATCATAGTATATGAATTACATAGTAATCCTCCAAGTACCTTAACTAATAAAATAATAAAGTCTGCTATTATAAATGCTTTTACTTCTTTCATTTTAACCCTCCTACTTTGCTTCGTACCAATCAGTACCATAGTCACTACTTACTTTGAATGGAACACTTAACTTAACACAAGTTTCCATATTTCTTTTTACTAGTTCTTCTAGTGTTTCTTTTTCACTATTTACAACGTCGAATATCAATTCATCGTGAACTTGAAGTAACATTTTACTTTTTAAATTTTTAGATTTCATTTCTTCAAAAATTTTAACCATAGCTATCTTCATTATATCCGCTGACGTTCCTTGAATTGGTGTATTAAGAGCTATTCTTTCACCACTTTGTCTTACCATGAAGTTTTTATTTTGTAATTCATCAATAACTCTTTTTCTATTAAATAATGTTTTTACATAACCATCACGATAAGCTTCAAATACTATGTTATCCATATAATTTTTAACACCAGGATATAACTCATAGTATTTATTTATGAATTCTTTCGCTTCTTTAGCGCTTATTTCCAAGTTTTCTCCTAGTCCGAAGCCACTGATTCCATAAACAATACCAAATATAACAGCTTTAGCAGTTTTTCTTTGTAGTTTCGTTACTTCTTCCATTGGAACATTATAAATGTCACTAGCTACTCTAGTATGAATGTCTTCGTCGTTTATAAATGCTTGTTGAAGTTCTGGAGAACCACTTACATGAGCTAGAACTCTTAATTCCATTTGCGAATAATCAGCACTTAAGAAGACGTCGTTTACTGGTAAGAAAGCTTTTCTTATCTTACGTCCTTCTTCATCACGAGCTGGGATATTTTGAAGATTTGGTTCAACTGATGAAAGACGTCCTGTTCTTGTTAAGTTTTGTTTATATATCGTATGAATTTTTCCATCTTCTCTTATGAAATTAGTTAATCCTTCAAGATATGTACTTTTTATTTTAGCAAGTCCTCTATATTCAAGGATTTTATTTATAATTGGATGCTTATCAACTAGCTTGTTTAAGATACTAACATCTGTTTTATAACCTGTTTTCGTTTTTTTGGCGAATGGGAGTTCTAACTTTTCAAATAGAATAACACCTAGTTGCTTAGGACTACTTATATTAAATTCTTCACCAGCTAAGTTATATACTTCTTGTTCTAATTCAGAAATTCTTGTAGACATGTCTGTTTCCATTGCTTTTAAGATATTAGCATCTACTCTTACGCCATCATATTCCATGTTGGCTAAAACAGTAACTAAAGGCATTTCAATACTTTCAAATAAATCAAGCATTTCCTCTTTTTCTAGTGCATTTTTATATTCTGGACTTTTGTCATAAATAAAGCGAGCTTTTAAGACAATATCTTTTTTATCGAAACCATTTTTTAAGCTATGTTGATAGAAGTTTACTTCACATCCTGAGTTATTCATTAAATATGCTATATCGTCTTTGATGTTCATGTTAAGTAAGTAAGCAGCAATCATAGCATCGAAGGTAGAATCTATAATCATTCCTTCTTTTTTTAGTAAACAATAATTTTTTTTATGGTCAAATGTATAAATTTCTTTTTTAGCTATAAGAGGCATTATTTCTTCAATTAAGGTATTATTTATAAAATAATTGTTTTTACTATCACAAACGGCAATACCGACAATATCACCATCATGATAATTTTCTCTGTCGCATTCTATGTAAAGACTGATTTTATCTTCTAATTTATCTAAATCGCTAGCACTTTTGACATTATGGAATTTAATATCATTTTCAACAGTTGCACTATTTGCCATATTTTTCTTTATAAATGAATAAAATTCTAATTCTTCATATATTTTATTAAGTTCTAATAAGTTTGGACCTTTATATACAACTTCGTCTAGAGTTACATTTAGAGGAACATCACGATAAATTGTTGCTATTTCTTTACTAATAAAAGCACTTTCTTTATCAGCAATAAGTTTTTCTTGTAATTTGCCTTTTATACAATCGATATTTTCATAAATATCTTCAATTGTGTCATATTGTTTCAAAAGATTTATAGCTGTCTTATCACCAACGCCTTTTACTCCTGGAATATTATCAGAAGCATCCCCTGCTAAAGCTTTATAATCTATCATTCTAATTGGTTCAAATCCCCAATCGTCTTTAAATGAAGTTGGATTATACCTTATATAGTCTTTTTGTTTTAGTAATTTAACATCTACTACATCGCTTATTAATTGTAAAAGGTCTTTATCTGAACTTATTATAGTTGCATCATATTCAGGATCTTCTTCACACATTTTAGCGAATGTTCCAATAATATCATCAGCTTCATATGGTTCTAATTCAAAATATTGTATTCCCATAGCGTTAAGAATTTGCCTTGCAATTGGCATTTGCATTTTTAGTTCATCTGGTGTTGCTTGACGACCATCTTTATAAGTTTCATATTTTTGTTTTCTAAAGTTTTTTCCTATATCAAAAGCTACTGCTACATAAACAGGTTTCTCTTCTGATATTATTTTATTCATCATTCCTACAAAGCCATATAGAGCATTGGTTGGAAATCCTTTACTATTTTTCATTACATTTCCTGTGTAAGCTGTGGCATAATAACTTCTAAACATTAAGTTATTTCCATCGACAAGAATTACTTTTTTCATTTTTACCACCTTGTTAAATATTATAACAGAAAATAGTTGTTTTAACTTCATTTTTATACGAAATTTCTTATTTTAGCAAGAAAAAAGAACAAAATTATTTTTGCTCTTTTAAACACTGGTTTAAATAGTAGATATTTAAGAAATATCTTTTTCATTTTATTGTGAGAAAATATGTTGATTTACTTGGTGCATTCTTTAATAAACGTGTCAAAAACATTTTTAAATTGTGGTAATATTTCAGGATGAAATTGAACTCCTATTATAAATTTATCATTTTCTTTGTACTCTATACCTTCAATAAGTCCATCTTCTGATTTAGCTGATATTATAAATTCACTTCCAACTTCTGTTATAGTACTTTTATGGACACTATTCACTATTACTTCTTTAGTACCAATAATATTGAATAGTTTGGTATTTTCTTTGATTAGCAATTTGTGAGCTAAGTCTTCATTATTTTCTCTTTGTAATTCTATAGGATGATGATCAACACCATTATCGATACGTTTCAAAATCTTTTTATCTTCATCTTTAACTGAATACATAGCAATTGTTTGCATACCTAAACAAATTCCCAAAATTGGTTTGTTGTTCTTGTAGAAGTAATCGATAATTTCGAAACTTACTGGTCTTACTCTATTACCTCCAGGTAATAATAATCCATCACAGATATCTAGAGTATCTGGTATAATTTCTTCATTCATTAAGGGAATAAAATATGGAATTCCACCACACTCAACTATCTTTTTTACATAGTTATTCCCATATCTATATGTATCTTGAAAAGTGTCGTTTGTTAACATATAATTACTAGTTGCAAATATTCCTATAATGGGTTTATTTTTTAACATTTTTACGTCTCCTTTATTTCTTGTTTTTTTTATTATAAATAATTTTATATCTTTCATCAACAAATAAGTTTATCTTAAATAGATAATATTAATAATATATAGATTATTTTAATCAAATATGCTATTATTTATAATAGGAAAGAGGTAAAGAAATGAAAAATTTAGATTTTAAGAAGTTGTTAGTTTTTATTGCAATAATTGCTATTGTTATTGTTTTAATCTTTGCTGGAATGAAACTAGTTGGCAATGGTAGTGGCAATACAAATAAAGAAGAACAAGAGAAGTTAAATGATGTAATGGAAGATTATTTTTCAGTTATTACTGAAGGACACGTTAGTTCTTATAATGGCGTAGATGTTTTATATAGTAAAGATAAAACTACTTATGACGATTTAAATAAAGCAGCAGTTTTAAATCTTGCTACTAAATATGCTTATGAAAATGGTTTAGATACTAGTGTTTTAAATACATATCTTGAACAATTGGATGAATCTGGATTGTATGGAGATATTAGTGAATATACTGCGTATAGTGGAAAAGGATTGAGACAAGCTGTTCTTGAATTATTTGGCGAGGAATTTGAAGATATTTCAATAATTAATGAAAGTGGTTTTATTTATGATTTCTTCTATGTTGCAGATTTTGACATTTATTTAGTAAAACGTAATTCTATAGAAAGCTATGCTTCAAAAGAGCAAAATGTTGAATACAAAATTATCGAAACATCTAAAGATAAGAAGACTAAAAAATATTTTGTAACTGTTGCTGTTGCTTATACATATCAAAAAGATAAAGATACAATTATCTATGCTAGTGATAGTAATGGTACAAATATTGTTTCTGACTCTGGAAATACTTTCCCAGAAGATAAGATTAATGAATTTGATAAATTTAAATTTACTTTAGCTTTAGATGATGATGGTCATTATACATTTGAAAATGTTGAAAAAGTTAGTTAATGTTAACTAACTTTTTTATTGGAAGAAAAAAGTAATCAATTAGAATAAACTTAATTGATTACTTTCTGACATATTATCTAAGCATCCTAATGCTTTTAATTTTTCCATTGCACTAGTATTTACTTTTCCTCTATTTCGTAAATCTTCCATTGAAATGAATGGACCTCCTTGACGAGCTTTAACAATTGCTTCAGCTACGTTCTCTCCCAAGCCATCTAAGGCTCTAAATGGAATTATTAAGCCTTTTTCATCTTCAGTAATAATAAATTTCTTACCATCACTCTTATCAACATCAATATTTTTAAAATAGAATCCCCTTTCGCACATTTCTAAACATAAACATAATGTATCTCTTGTATCTATTTCTTTATTACTTGCGGCATTGCCTTTTGCATCGATTTCATCAATCTTCGCTCTTAGAGCATCAGCGCCTTTAATCATTGACTCGATGTCGAATTGATCACGACGAATTGAAAGATATGCGCAATAATATAAAATCGGATGATGAACTTTAAACCAAGCAATACGGAATGCTGATGTAACATAAGCTGTTGCATGAGCTTTAGGGAACATGTATTTTATTTTACGACAAGATTCAATATACCACTCAGGTATATTAGCTTCCTTCATCGTTTCAGCATGTGTTGCCCAAGTTGCTGGATCTTTTGAAGCTTTACCTTTACGAACAAATTCCATTATTTTAAATGCTTTAGCTGGTTTCATTCCCCATTGAATTAAATTAACCATGATATCGTCACGACATCCGATAACATTTTTAAATGGTACTTGAATTGTTCCAGTTTCATCTGGTGTACATAGATCTCTCGCATTTCCTAACCATACATCTGTACCATGTGAAAGTCCTGATATTTTAATAAGTTCGGCGAATGTTGTTGGTTTAGTTTCTTCTAGCATTCCAAGTAAGAATGATGTACCAAATTCTGGTACACCAAGTGTACCTGTTGGGCAATATTTTCTACCTTCTTTGTCAGTTAAACCACGTAATTTATATCTATCTACGCCAAGTATTTCTGGACCCGTAAATATCTTCATAGTGTCTAGGTCACCCAAATCGATTTTTGTAACATCAAAATAATCGCCATGAGTTATATATTTTGAAGCTAGTTCTTGTAGCATACGTAATACTGTTGGGTCATCGTGACCTAGTATATCTAACTTAAGTAAGTCAGCATCGATAGCATGATAATCAAAGTGAGTTGTACGCCATGCACTATTTGGATCATCAGCTGGATATTGAAAAGGTGTAAAATCCCAAATATCTTTATATCCTGGAACAACAACTATTCCACCTGGATGTTGCCCAGTTGTCCTTTTTACTCCTGTACAACCAACTGCTATACGCTCTATCTCTGGAGTTCGAATTCCAGATTTTATAATACCTTTTTTCTTCAAGTCATCTTTTCCCATTACTGATAAGCCATAACTTTGTGCTTCTATTTTTAGAATGTCATATAGTCTTTCTTCGTAGAAACCTTGTACATAGCCATAAGCTGTTTTGTCGGCCACTGTACCAATAGTACCAGCACGATAGACATTATCTGTACCAAATAACACTTTTGTATATTCGTGGGCAGATGCTTGGTTATCTCCTGAGAAGTTAAGGTCGATATCTGGAACTTTTTCACCCGCAAATCCTAAGAAAGTTGCAAATGGCATGTCATTACCTTCATGAATCATTAATGTGCCACATTTTGGACAATCTTTAGCTGGCAAGTCAAAACCAGAAGGATAGTTTTCGGCATAGCTTGTACCATTTTCGTCTTTAAATTCACTATGACAGCATTTAGGGCAATAGTAATGCGCTGGTAAACCATTACATTCTGTAATTCCCATCATACTCGCAACAAATGATGAACCAACAGATCCACGCGATCCTACTAAATATCCGTCATCATTTGAATGTTTAACTAGCTTTTGAGCGATAAGATAGATAACGTCGAATCCTCCACCAATAATTCCTGTTAATTGGGCTTTAGCTGTTTCTTCTGCTTCTTCGTCTGTCATTGGAGTTTCTGATAGTCTCTTAACTTGGTCTTTCTTTAATGCTACTACTCCATCGTATCCACTCATGATTACGTCATGAACAGTAGGAATAAATATTTTATCTTTTTCTTCTTCGCTCATCTCTGGATGATCTATATCAATCTTTTCTCTAATTAAGTCAGTTATCTTATCTCCATAAAACTCTTGGGCAATACGTTCTTCAATATTTGGAGGAAGTGGATCACCATACATACTATGAGCTTTATTAAATACTAGGTCACGACATGTTTCTTGAGAATGTTCAATTATTGGTGAGTATGGTTTATCTGGATAAACTACTACTTCAATTTCTTCTAACATATCAATAATCTTGTTTGGATTTGTAATAACTATTTCTTTAATTAAATCTTTATCTTCTAAAAATGAGAATTCGTCCATCATTTCTCTAGTAGTTCTAAAAAATTGATTAGGTATATGACCAGATACTGAAGTTATCGAATCATTATAGTTGCCTGTTAATTCATAAACACCTTCTTTTTCTTTAACAATACCTGCTACGGTAAGTTTTCTTAAAGTAGATGATACAGCCTTTAATTTTTCTCCTTCGCTTTCTTTACCTCTAAATAAGTCTTCTGGATTTTCTTTCTTAATGAATTTTGGAATAAATTTTGGCACATATATAGAAGCTATATTTAATGCAGTAATTGGAATTTTTTTAATTTTAGTTAATATATAAATATATTTTAAAACTTTTTCTTCTACAACACCTAGGTTAACACCTTGGGAAGCACACTTCTCTATTACATTTTTGATATTATCATTATTGGTATTTCGTTTATTGTTACCATTTAAATAACGAGCAAGTGGATGACGACCTTTTCCTGGGACATTTTGATTAACGATTATCTCACGATATAGTCGATCTTCTTTATTTATATTATGTACATCGCCTGTAGCAACAATTATTTTGTCTAGTTTTTTAGCACATCTAATAATTTTCTTTAAACAATAATATAAGTGTTCCATATTATTAATATCGTGTCCACGTAATAAATGTGAATAATTTTCTGGTGGTTGAACTTCAATATAATCGTAGAATTTCATTGCTTCCATTAAAGCTTCATCACTACGTGTTTCAGCTAAATAGAATATTTCTCCATTTAAGCAAGCGCTACCTACTAGTAATCCTTCTCGATTTTCTTCGATTAATTTTCTTGGAATACGAGCATTTCTTTGAATAAAATTGGTATTAGCAAAACTTACTATTCTAAATAAGTTTTTTAACCCGACTTTATTTTTTGCTATAAATGTAACATGTTTGCTATTATCATACATATTAGCAATATGTTCTGTATATGTTTTACCTGGAATATTTTCATACATTTGTAAGTAATCTTCATGACACCAAGGATATTTCCATCTATATTCTGTATTTCCATACTTTTCAAATGGATATCCGCATTCTTCTGGTACTTCTTCCCCTTCAGAGGGCTTAAAAACATAATTTCTAAAGGTGCTTGCTTCACCAAGATGTTCTAAAAATTTTGGATTATTTTTTATAGCTATTTCTTCAAGTAAGCCTAAGTTGTTTAAATCATTAAGACGTTCAATTCCTTTTATTTGACTTAGCATCTTATTGAATATATATCCTGTGTTTTCAGAGTCGACATCGGCACCATGGTGTTGTCCAACATAAACAACAATAGTAATTGATTTTTCTCCGAAGTCATCATTAAATTTAATTTCTATATCATTTTCAGCTGGATGTAACTTGATGATTGGCTCAAACTCAATTAATTCGACACCATCTTTTGTCTTAACTTCTATTTGTACTTCTTCCGTTTTTGAAGCTTTATGTAATGTTGCTAAATGATAGATGTTTCGATATTTTTTTACTTTTTCTTCTGTACTAATGTCTATATCATAATATTCTTGTTTTTCAACATTTAAAATTTCTTCACCATCTACTAAAATACTAGTAAAAGATTCACCGATTTCTGGATCTATTATTGCGCCTGTAACCCCTGATTCTGATACAGACTCTTCATCATCGTCAGCTTCTCCTGTATCAATGCCATAGAATTTTCCTAATGCTGCTAAACTATGTCTTTTTAAATCACGATTTATAACACGAGATAACATTAATGTATCAATAATTGGATTTTCAAGTTTACCTAAATCATACTTATAATAAGCCATGTCAAGCATGTTTTTATCGAATCTCGCATTGTGAGCAACTAATGGGAGATTGCCAATCCAATCTTTAAATCTTTTGATAACATTTTCTTCATTATCCGCATCTTTAACATCATCATCTGAAATATCTGTAACACGAGTAATTTGTTCATCAATATGATGCCCTGGGTTAATAAGTTCATCAAAACGATCTACTACTTCACCATTATGGATTTTTACTCCACCAATTTCAATCATTGAATCTCCAAGGCCTGGATTAAAACCTGTTGTTTCTGTATCGAATATAACGAATGTATTGCCTTCAAGTAATTCATCATTAGCGTTAAAACACACATTTAGAAAAGATTCACACATTTCTATTTCTGTTCCATATCCAGCTTTAAAAAATTGTAAGTTTTTCTTTTCTTCTTCAGCTTGGGCAATCATGCGTTCCATTTCCGCAATTCCTTCAGCATTGCCTGTCTCTTTAATTTCTTCCAAACTTTTCTTTAAGTCATCTATTTTAGCTTGAGCTTTTTTCTTTAGTCCTTTGTTATAAGAAGTAACTTCGCCAAACACATGTGGGAAAGATTGACAACAGTCATGATCCGTTATGGCTATTCCTCTGTGTCCCCATTCCATAGCTTGTTTAACCAGTTTTACTTCATCGCACACCCCATCCATTTGGCTCATCATTGTATGAGAATGCAACTCAACTCTTTTTTCTGGTTCGTTATCAAGTCTTTTATATGTAGGAGTATTTTCTAGTGGTTCATAGCTTCTAAAATTAAATACTAAGTCATCAGCAAAGTTGTCATGTCTTACTTGTCCTTTGAAACTAAACCATGCACCATTTTTTAACTCTTTACTCTTGGCAATAAAGTCTTCTTCATCTTTTGCAAAGCATTTTGCAAGAATACTAGAAGTATTATCACTTATTTTTAATGTTATTAGATATAAGTCTCGCCCATCTTTAGTTTTTAATTGATTAAATTCAGAGCCAAAAATATAAGCTTCTAAATGAACGTTGTTTTCTTCTTGGTCAATACTTTCAATAGTTACTAAGCCTTCTCTTGAATATTCAATCTTTTTTTTAGGAGTCCAACTACCTTTACTATAACTATTACCGCTATTAAACTCTGGTTCTGGAGTATAGTCAACCTCAATTGGACGATTTTTTAATTCTTCTATTTCTTCTTGGATTTTTCTTTCATTTTCTTTATTAATTGCGGTCGTAATTTCCATTTCATAAAATCCTAGATCGACTAAGCCGTCAACTAATCCTTTAATTTCTTTTTGCAACATATCATATTCTTCACTTTTACTGTCTAACTCAATAATTATGAAGTCATCATCAATTGAAATATTTTTATTTTCTAGAGAAACTAGTGAAGGTCTTTTTGAAATAAGTTCACCTAATAGTACTTTAAAAGCTTCTAAAATATCATCATCACTCATATCGTTGTAAATAAAATTTATATGACATTTGTTTTTTCCATTTATTCCTTTTGAGGCACATTTGTTTAAAGCCAAAGTAGCAACAGGGTTAATTGGAATTTCATTTTCGATAAACACTTCAAAAGATTCAGTCTTTTTATTTAAGATTACTCTTGATACAGCAGCATCATTAAAGTACCCTTCTGTGTCTTCGTATCCTATACTTTTAAAAAATCTGTTCAAACTCTCTTGCATACTTCAACCTCCTATATTTTTTCAATGTTGTTTACTACTATTTGATACTTGTCTACTCTTCTTGTTACTTGTCCTTTTATTCTTACTAGGTCATCTTTTCTAAGTTCACCTAAATATCTATTATTCTTAGGGAATATTATAAAATCGCAACAGTCTGTTTCATCACTACCAGATATAAATCCCATGTCTTCTGCTTTTTTTGTTTTAATTTTCCTAATGTTATTTATTATAACAACACATTCAACATATTTGTCAAAAAAGTTTTTTATATCTTTGATTTTCATTATTCCATCTGTATATTTTGAAGCAGGATGATTTGTAACAAAATAGCCAAAAGTATTTAATTCTCTGCTCATCAACTCTGAATCATCATATTCCTCTTTATGTTCTAAATTAGGTTTCATTACTAATGATTCATCTAAATCGCTACAAAGGGCTGCATAATCTAATGCACTATCAATATTATTCATTAGAGTTTGATGATTTATATTAAAGTCCCTAAAGCAGTCTGCATCTATTAGAGATTCAATCGTTTTTCTGTTAACGCTTTTTCCATATGTACGAGCAACAAAGTTAAAGAAATCTGTAAATCGTCCGTTTTCTTCTCTTTCTTTTAAAATATCACTTACAGCAGCTCCTCCTACATTATGTATAGCATTAAGAGGTAATAATAGAGCATTATTTTTTATTACATATTCGTTCTTACTAACATTAATACTTGGTTTGAAAACTAAAATA
The DNA here is from genome assembly GCA_949425635.1 of uncultured Bacilli bacterium. Classification (GTDB taxonomy): domain Bacteria; phylum Bacillota_I; class Bacilli_A; order RF39; family UBA660; genus Coprovivens. Next base: position 71,276 of record CASPWD010000010.1, read on the forward strand.
TTTTTTTTCTTTGCTTCATCTAAATATTCTTTAGTTTTTATGTCACTACCTATACTCATATTAAGCAAATTAGCAATAAAGAATACAGGATATTTCGCTTTTAAATAAGCCATTTGATAACCTATTAAAGCGTAGGAAACTGAATGAGCCTTATTAAATCCATAATCGGCAAATTTAATAATTAAGTCATATACTTCTTCTGCTTTTTCTTTGCTATAACCATTTTCAGCTGAACGATTAACAAAGACACTTCGTTCATGTTCCATTACTTCATGTTTCTTTTTACTCATAGCTCTTCTAATATTGTCTGCTTCAGCAAATGTGTAGTTTCCCATTTTTACTAAGACTTGCATAATTTGTTCTTGATAAATCATAATACCATAAGTGCTACTTAAAATATCACTTAAAGATTCATCAGGATAAACAATTGCTTCTTTTCCTTCTTTTCTTCTAATAAATGAATCAATATTATGCATAGGTCCAGGTCTGAACAAGGCTACTGCTGCTACTAAATCACTAAAGTTGTCTGGTTTTAGTTTAGCCAAAAAGTTTTTCATTCCTGAACTTTCATATTGAAAAATTCCTTCTGTATCTACGTTTTTAAATACTTCCATCGTTTCTGAATCGTCAAACGGAATATCAGCTAAATTTATTTTATTACCAGTTTGTTTTTCAATTAATTCAAGAACGTTTTGAATAATAGTTAAGTTTCTTAAAGCTAAGAAGTCCATTTTCAAAAGACCTAGGTCTTCTAAATATTCCATTGTTACACCAGTAAGTAGTTCGTCACCATTTAAACAAATAGGTATTACTTCATCTAATGCTACTGATGATATAACTACGCCTGCAGCATGAGTACTAATATGTCTTTTTAAACCTTCTAACTTATAACTTACTTTGTATAAATTTTGTAAATCACTATTAGACATAACATACTCTTTTACTAATTTGTTTTCTAAGTTTTCTTTGAGTGTTAACTTAGGATCTAACAAATTACTTAAACGATCTATTAAACCATTATTTATGCTTAGACATTTACCAACATCTCTTATTACTTGACGAGCACCTAATGTACCAAAAGTCATTATATTTGCAACATTATTTTTGCCATAGCGTTCTTTAACATAATTAATTACTTGATCTCTTTTAGTATATTCAAAATCTATATCAATATCAGGCATGGTAATACGTTCTGGATTTAGAAATCTTTCAAATAATAAATCATACTTTATTGGGTCTATATTGGTGATTCCTATAGAATAACTTACTAAAGAACCAGCTGCACTTCCTCTACCTGGGCCAACTAAAATATTATTTGTTTTAGCAAATTTAACATAGTCATAAACAATTAGAAAATAGTCAACAAATCCCATGTTTTTTATTACATTAAGTTCCATTAACAAACGATCAGCATAATTAACAGGTATTTCACCATTAAGTCTTTTATTTAGTCCTTTTTTGCACAAAGCAAATAAATAGGCATAAGAATCTTCTATCTTATCATCGAAATGAGGAATATACTTTTGATTATTATCTATTGTTAAATCAATTAATGACGAAAATTCTAAAGTTGTTTTTGCGTCTTCTTCACTAACTTGTTTTTCTAAATAGGCTTCACTATATTCTTCTAAAGAAGAGCGTTCGCCAGTTTCTATTTCATTTAAAATACTAAGATATTTAACATCTTTAAATGTGAATGTTCTTGTCTCATTTATATAAACGACTTTTTTACTAATTAAAGAAGCGTTTTTTTTCTCAAAGTCATCGCCATATCCAATATATATATTTTCATATATTTTTTTAAATTCTTCATACAATTCTTTACTTTTAAATGGGAGTATGCAGATTATATTTTTTTTATGACTTTTTAAGTCAATATAATTAAGTTCTCTCTCTTGCATTATAGTATTTATTTTTAGTAAATTCTGATATCCACTATAATTTTGAGCATATAAATATATATTACCTAAAGTAATTTTGATAGATAAGCCAATAATTGGTTTTATATTATTTTTTAGACATGATTGATAAAAACACATGCTACCAAATAGATTATCATCAATAATTCCAGCAGCTGTTATGTTTTTAGACTTTAAATATATCATTAAATCAGGGATTTTAATTAAACTTTTTAATAATGAATAGTCTGATTTTATACCTAAAGGAATATACATAACATTACCACCCTTCATGTAAAATATTATATCATGTATATAACTTTGTTTAAACAAATAATTGTTTGTTTTTTTATCATTTTATTCAACAAAATTATTCAAACTATTTTACATTATAATGTTACTATTTTTAGTTAATTCTGTTTTTCTTCCGAATTGTTTTGACGTAATATATTTTCTATAGTACTAATAGGTATATTTATCATTTTGCTTATATTTTCAATACTTACACCATTGTCAACCATTGCTTTAATAATTGTTAATCTTTCTTCATTTTTTCCTTCTTTACGACCTTCTTCATGTCCTTCTTCACGTGCTAAACTTCTTTCTGTGTTCTCCCACATT
>CASPWD010000011.1 GCA_949425635.1 uncultured Bacilli bacterium
ATTCTGGATTAGAATATAAATTAACTATTAAAGTAGAAACTGTTCAATATGATGCATATAAAGAATACTTTAATACAGATATCAAAATTACTGAGTAATTCTTTTAAACATAGAAAATAAAAAGGAGGAACACCTATGAAAAGATTATTAAAATCTTTATTATTAGTACTTATGCTATTTAGTTTTACTCTAGTAAATGCTAGAGAAAACAAACTATACTTCACAGGTAGTGGAGATAGATTATACTATGATAGCTCTAAGTATGACGACGAATACTTTATGAAACATGTAGATATGGTACCTGGTTCATCATATGAAGATCGATTAACTATTGAAAATGATAGCAACTATGATTACAAATTATACATGAGAGTTAAGAATAGAGAACAAAGTGAACTTGCTGCAGATTTACTAAAGAATATAAAGATGGAAATAACAATGAATGGTGAACTTCTATATAGTGGATTTGCGGATGGATTAGATTACAGCCATGATAATTTAGATTTAACAAACACGATTTATATAGGTGAATACAAATCAAAAATGAATGGCGAGATAGTCGTAAATACAAAGTTAATTGAAAAATACGATGTAACAGAGAATGATGAATATTCTTATGTAGATTGGGAATTTGTTGCAGAATATAACGACCTAGTTATACCAATAAATCCTGATACTGGAAGTAGTACTAATGAATACATCAAAATACTTCTAATAAGTTTAACTATTGTATTTGCCTTAATATTATTCTATCTATTTGCGATTAAAAGAAAAAAAGTAGTTATTAAAAGAATTTAATTCGGAAGAGCTTTTAAAGCTCTTTTTTCTTTCGATTTTTCATTTAAATTTCATAATATCTTCATATAAGAAAAGTATTATTTTTATATGAAAGGAAGATGAAATGAAAATAGAGATAATTGGATCGAATACAATTAATGGAATTAAGTTAAGAAAAAGAGTCTTGAAGATTGCAAATGAAGTAGAAGATAAAATAGTTATAAATTTGATAGAAGATTATGAACAAGTAAATCTTCCTATTTTATATATAAATGATAAATTAGTAAGTAGAGGACTTATTCCTTCTGAAAAAGAAATTGTAAAGTATTTAAAAAAGAAATGTTAGGAATAATAATTTAATGATATAATTTATTATGATAGGTGGGATATTTATGGCATCAGCAATTATACATTTATGTGTTGCACATGAAGTAAATAAGTATTTACATATGGATGAAAGTCAAATGTTAATAGGTTCTATAGCTCCAGATATTGCGAAACAAATTGGTCAAACTAAAGAGATATCACACTTTTTAGATCATACTAATGAAGATGATATTCCTAATATTGATAGGTTTTTAGCTAAATATAGAGGAGAATTAAATAAACCATTTGAAATGGGATATTTTATTCATTTATTAACTGATAAGTATTGGTTTAGAGATTATATCTATAAATATATAGAAAGATATACTAATGATGAAAATAAAAAGAAAGTAACATATACTGCTATAAAAGATGTTATTTATAATGATTATACTAATATTAATATAGATTTAATTGATAAATATATGTTGCCTTTAGATATTTTTTATAATGATTTTGAAGGTATAGATAGTGTTATAACAGAAATACCAGTTGATAGATTAGATGTTTTAATCGATAAAATGGGCTTAATAATAAAAGATAGTAGACAAGAAAAGACATTTATGTTTGATGTAAGTGATATAGAAGAATTTATTACTAATACAGTTAAATATATTATTAAAGATGTGCAAATCTTAGGTATAAATCCTCAAAGTTAATATTATAATTTTTAAGAAAGATAATAAAATGTCTTTCTTTTTGTATAGTTAAAATTTTTAATCTTTTGAGAGTATTATTGCATTGACTATAAACTTTAAATATTATATATTTATATTAGATAATTATAGAATAGAGCGTGATAAAGGATGAAAAAAAAGTATATTTTATGTTTAGTAGTAATCAGTATTATGTTTCTATTTGTTTTAGCAGCTGGGACTGGATATGGAGTATGGCTTGCTACTAATGATAGTACAGAAAAAGTATCAACAACTTTGAATTGTTTTAAAGTGTATTTTTCTGGAAGTGATATTATTGAAATGAGAAATATTAATCCAGTTGTAAATGAAGAAGGATTAGAAACAGCTCCTAATACACTTACTATTACTAATATTTGTGAAGATAAAAAAGAATTACAAGTAAGATTGAATATATTAAATGATTCAACTGTCGACGTGAATGCTTTGACTATACAAGCAGCAGGAAATATAGAGAAAGAAGTATCTTTATATAAGAATTTAAGTAATGCAAAATCAACAGAAGAAGATGTTATTCAAAGTAAGATAATTGGACTTGTTTTGGTAGAACCAAATGAAACAGTAAGAACAAATATAAAACTGTGGTTTGATGAAAAGAAAGCACCTAATTTAGATAAAGATTTATTTTTGAAAGCAAGATTTGAACTTATTGATACAGAGTCTTCAGCAAAAGCATCTTTCGCAGATTACTTAATTACCAATACAAGTGCAATAGAAAAAAAAGGAAGTCCAAATTTAACACAAGCTTCTTTCCAAGATGAAGGTATGTATACAGCTAATACTGACGAAGGAAAGACATATTATTATCGTGGTGTAGTTAACAATAATTATGTTAAGTTTGCTGATAATATGTGGAGAATTGTCAGAGTTAATTCAGACGGAACTGTTAGACTAATACTTGATAAATCGTCTGCTTATCAAAAGTATAGTACACAAGTAAATTATATGGATTATACTGGTTTAAATTATTTGTATAATGATGAAATGGTTAATAACGATATTAGTAATTATTTAAATAATTGGTATAATGAAGTAATTGTTAATAGAGATTTAGATAAGTATGTAACTAATGGTACTTATTGTAATGATTCTAGTTATACAACAACTAATTATCATACTTATTTTAGTGCTTACGATAGATTAATTAATGGTCAAGGTCCATCAATTATTTGTAAGGAAACAAATGCTGATTTTGGTGGTAAGTTTAATCAGAAAATTGGTTTAATATCAGCAGATGAAGTAGCATTAGCTGGTGGATATTTTGGAACTAATAATCAAAATTATTATTTATATAATGGAGAGAATTTCTTTACTTTAACTCCAGCAGAGTACTATTACTATAATGCTTATGTGTTTACTGTTTCTAATACAGGAGCACTTCAAACTACTAAAGTAAATACTGAATATGGTATAAGACCTGTAATTAATTTAGTCTCTACTGTAACTGTTAGTGGTTCTGGTACTATTAGTGATCCATATACAATTGATATGAATTAAGATATAAAGATTCTTCGGAATCTTTTTTTAATATTTTACATTATTTTTATATTTATACAGTCTTATAAATTCTAAGTTTGTCGAACTTGTTTAAAAGGTTTATATATTCCTCTATATTCTAAGTAACAGGTGATAAAAATGACAGATTTAGAAACAATTATACAATTGCATGAGAAACTAATTTATAAGATTTCAACGAAGTTTTTTGATGTACCAAGAGAAGATTTATATCAAGCAGGAGTAATGGGAATAATAAAAGCATATAATAATTTTGTAGATAATGGAGTTACTAAATTTACAACATATGCATATAATTATATTTTTGGTGAGATGTATGAACTCAGTAATAGTTTAAGGTCTATTAAACTAAATAAAAATATTTTAGGGTTATATAAAAAGATTGAACAAGCTAAATATTTGTTGGCTCAAAAATTAGGACATCTTCCTTCAATTCAAGAATTATCAGAATACTTAGGCATAGATGAATTAACAATATATCAAGTAGCAATGAGTACAGCTAGTATTGTATCTTTAGATGGAGATAGTGAAAGACCAATTTATGAAGTTGTTACTGATACAAGAGACGATATAAATACAAGTAGAATTGATTTAATTGATTCAATGGATAGATTAACAGAAGAAGAAAAAGAAATTATAAAATGTAGATACTTTAATGACTTAACACAGAGTGAAACTGCTAAAATATTAGGATTATCTCAAGTTAAAGTTTCTAGAACAGAAAAGAAAAGTTTAAATAAAATGTATAATTATTTAAGTGCTTAACCAAAATAATAGTGGAGGTTAAGATATGAATAGTACAAAATATAAGAAAATGGTAGAAGAAATGACGCCTAAAGAGAATCGACTAATCAATATGCTTATAGCTTTTGTAGTTGGAGGAATTATTGGATTGATTGGAATGGTATTATTTGTTAATTTAAATAAGGTATATAATGAAGAATTATCAATCGCTTTTATGTTACTTATTATGATAATAACTAGTGCATTACTTACTTGTTTAGGGATAAGTGATACTTTATTTTCAAAATTCAAATGCGGACTTATAATTCCTATTACAGGCTTTGCACATTCTATTTCATCATCTATTTTAGATTACAAAAAAGAAGGCCTTATAAATATGGGATCTAATGCATTTAAGTTAGCTGGATCAGTTATATTATATGGTGTTGTAAGTGCAGTTATTTTAACGTTAGTGAAGGTGATATTAAATGTCTAGTTTTAAATATGATAATGTTTATATAAAAGATTGTGAAAGTATAGTAGGTCCAAAAGAAGCTGAAGGAAATATAGAGTTTAAAAATAAGATAGATGATTATTATTATGGTGAAGATAAAATAGAAGATGCTGAAATAAAAATGCAGAATTTTTGTTTAGCTAATTTGATGAAAAAAAATAAATTAAATAATAAGGTTGAACTTTTAGTAGGAGGAGATTTATTAAATCAAATTGCTGTTACATCTTATAATATTGTAAACAGAGAAATTCCTTTTTTAGGTGTTTATAATGCTTGTGCAACATTTAATGAAAGTTTAATAGTACTTGCTAATTTTATAAATACTGGATTAATAAATAGTGGGATAGCGATTACTTCCAGTCATAATTTAAATGCTGAACGACAATATAGATTTCCAATAGAGTATGGGGCACAAAAGAAGTGTTATACAACTTTTACTACTACTGGAGCAGCTGCTATGTTATTAACTAAGGAACAGACAAATGCAAAATTAGAATCAAGTACTATTGGATGTGTTGTAGATTATGGAATTAAAGATTCTTCTAATATGGGAGCTGTTATGGCACCTAGTGCGGCACATACTTTAAATAAACATTTAAAGGAAATGAAAAGAGATATTGGTTATTATGACATAATAGTAACTGGTGATTTAGGTAAGTTAGGTAGTAATATATTTTTGAAATTAATTAAGGAAGATTATGGATATGTTCCTAAAAATTATATAGATGCTGCAAGTATTTTATATAAAGAGAATCAAGAAACATTTCAAGGAGGAAGTGGTCCTGTTGTGATTCCTTTGGTTCTTATTAATAAATTGCTAAATGATAAACAAAATAAAAGAATACTGTTATTAGCTACAGGGTCATTACATAGTCCATTGATGGTTAATTTAAAAAAGAGTATTCCTGCTATAACACATGCAGTAAGTATTGAGGTGGTGAAATAATGGAATATATAAATGCTTTTTTAGTAGTTGGTATTATATCAATGATTGGTCAAGTAATTTTAGATAATACTAAGTTAACTCCTGGCCATGTAACTAGTATATTTGTTGTCATTGGAGCTATATTATCATTTTTAGGAGTATATGAAATGTTAACAGAGTATTCTTTAGTTGGTAGTAGTATTCCAATTACATCTTTTGGAAATGCCTTATATAAGGCGGCTTTGGAAGGATTTAATCAGAACGGATTTATAGGAATGTTTGCTAATCTTTTTAGTAAGACAAGTGCTGGAATAAGTGGGGCAATATTCTTTGGTTTTATTTTTTCATTATTTGCTAAAGTAAAAGAATAAGAGAGATTATATTATACGAACTCGTTGTTCGTTAATAATATAGCTCTTTTTTCTTTGCTTTTTCTTTGATATAATTAAAGGTGAAAGAATGAAGGGATTTATATGGATAATAAAGAAAATTTGGAAAACGTAGTTATGGATAATAATATTAATGTTAACGAAGTTAATTCTCCTTTAAATGAGAAAATACCTTCAAAAAATAAGAAACCTAAAAAACATTTTAGTTTTAAAAAGAAGAAAAATGATAATAATGTTACTTCTTCTGATAATATGGTTAATCAATCAGATATTCCGATTGTAAATAATGAAGTCTTCCCTGTTCAAAATTCATTGCCAGAAGCTATTGAAGTAAATAATTCAGATATTCCAGCAGTAAATTTAGAATCAAGTATTCCTGTTGGAGAAGTTGGAAATAATGATACTCCGATTAATGATATGCCTTTAGTAAATGAAGAAAACAATGCTGTTGAACAAAGTAATAATTTAGAAAGTACTCCTATATTTGATCCTAATGCTCTGGAAGCTGCTACAAGTAATGAGAATATTGTAAAGCAAAATGAGGATAATTTTGTTCCTCCTGCTGATTTTACATCGATATTTAATGTTACTTCAGAGGAAAATACAGCAATGCCAGCTTCTGTTAGATTGGATAAAGATATAAATGAATCTGTGAATTCAATAGGGAATAGTGTTACGGAAGCTAATAGTGTTCAAAATACAAATGGAGATGCACAACCTACAAAATTAGTAAAAGAGCATGAAAAGAAAAAGGAAGTTTTTAATAGTAATGAAAAAGTACTTTATGAAATAAAGCCAGAAAAAGAGGGTAATCCGATAGTTGTTATATTGTTTTTCTTATTTTTATTAAGTTCTATTGTTATTTTACCTTATATTTCTAAAAAGGTTGACTTTAAGAATGGTGATCCGACTCCAGGAGTGGTTGATAACGAGGAAGATGAAGATGACTTTTTCTATTTTAATAGATCTTCAGTAAGAGCTGTTTTGGATGGATTAGAGTTTACTAATTTTGTTAAACATGTTAAAAATGGCGAATATTTTTTAACATTTAATATTTCAAATAAGAATGATAGAGCTTATCAATATGATAAAAAATATTATGTTGTATTTTACGATGGCTCATCAATTGTTTATCGTGCTCTTATTCATGCTTATGATGTAATTGGTTCAAATGCTGTACAGGAGATAACTTTAACGATAAATGAAAGAGGATTCAAGAGTGCTGATAGATTTAAAGTTGTCGAAATTCCTACATCTACTTATCCAACAGTTGAGGTAACAGAAAAAGATGGTGATTATTCCGTTCTTAAATGTAATTATCGAAATGATGAAATGAAATACTATTTTTTAGAAAATAAGTTGGTTAAATTGGTAGAAACTTATACAGAAACTATGGAAGGTAGTAGTGCATACGAAAATGATAAAGCAGCATATAAAATTTTATCTGATAGTTATAAAAGAGTAAATAATTTCTCATCAACATTTGTAGAAACTAATACACGTTTTACAATGATTAATGAATTTAATCATCGTGATATTGCTGATGCTACTTTAGCTAACTTGAAAACATATAAATTCTTTAAATATAACGAAAATATTAATACTGTTTCATTTGAGTTAGAAGCTCAAGGATATACGTGTGGATAGGAGATTAATTATGACAATCAAATTTACTGTATCAGATTTTGAAGGACCTTTAGATTTATTATTACACATGGTAAAAGAATCTAAAATGGATATATATGAAATAAATATTAGAACTATAATTGATCAATATTTAGACTTTATTCATAGTATGGAAGAGCAGAATATTGATGTAGCTAGCGAATATTTAGTAATGGCTTCAGAATTGATACATTTAAAGAGTAAGTTGTTAATTAATCGTAGAGACGAAGAAGAAAATCCAGAAGATGAATTTTCGATAACTTCAGAAGAAGACTTAAGAAATAAAATATTAGAATATGAGAAGTATAAACAAATAACTAAAGACTTTCAAAAGTTGGAAGAAAAAAGAGGTGAAGTTTATACTAAATTGCCAGAATCTTTAAAAGAATATATTGATGATGTTGGTATTCAAAAAGGCGAACTTAATGTTGAAGACTTATTCAATGCATATAAATTATTTATTGAGAGACAGAAGCTTCTTAAACCTTTAAATACAAAAATTACTAAAAGAGAATTAAGTGTTGAAGATAAAATAAAAGATATTAGAAGTGTTTTACAGTTAAGAAGAAAAGTTAATTTTTTAGAATTATTTACTGAAATAACTAGAGAAAGTGTAGTTGTAACTTTCTTATCTATTTTAGAAATGAGTAAGAATAATGAGGTGTTGTTAACACAAGAGGATAATTTTAGTCCTATTATGATAGAGAGATGTGAGCATGATGAATAAACTTGGTGTTTTAGAAGGAATTTTATTTGTGGTTGGAGATGAAGGTATAACATTAACACAAATATGTGATATTTTAGAAATTGAAATGGATGAAGCTAAAAGTCTATTGTCTGAGTTGAAGAAAAGTTATGATGATGAGAATAGAGGAGTAAGAATTAGTTACTTGGGAGATGCTTTTAAGTTAACAACAAAGAAAGAACATAAAGAATACTATCGTAAATTAATTGAAAATCCAGAAAGTAATATGTTGTCACAAGCTGCTTTAGAAACATTAGCTATTGTAGCTTATAATCAGCCTATAACAAGAATTGAAATAGATGAAATGCGTGGAGTAAGTAATGTTCATATGTTAAGAAAACTAGTAGCTAAGGGACTTATTAAGGAGTCTGGTAAAAGTACTATGCCAGGAAGACCTAATTTATATGTAACTACTAGTGAATTTCTAGATTATTTCGGATTATCTTCAATAAGTGATCTTCCTACAATAATTAAGACAGAAGAGAATAGTGATGAAAGCTCTGAATTGTTTACGTCAATTTATAAGGAAGCTGAAAAAGATGAATGATAATATAAGTTTGTTTTTTGAAGAGGATGAAGATGTTCGTTATGAAGAGTATACGAAATGTGATTTAAGTAATGGAAATGTTATAAATAAAACGATTGGAAATGTTGAATTCTTGCAATGTAATGTTAGTAATTCGACATTTACTAATGTTTTTTTTGATAATGTTAGTTTTGGGAATTGTGATTTTTCAAATACTAAATTTGTAGATTGTAGCTTTAGAGATAGTAAAATAGATAATTGTAAAATGGTTGGAACAAGTTTTGTAAATAATCATGTTACTAAGGTAGAAATAAATAATTCATTATGTAAGTATTCAAGTATTATTGATACAAAGATTAAAGAATTTAAAATTAAAGATAGTGATTTTACTGAAGGAAATTTTTACAACGTAGAGTTAAAGAAAAGTGAGTTTGAAAACGTTAATTTCAGTAAAGTGGAATTTTTTGCAACAAAGTTATTTGGTATTGATTTTAGTAGTTGTAATATTACAGGTATTAGACTTACTCATGAATGTTTGAAGGGAATAAAAGTTAATACAATTCAAGCTATAGAGTTAGTTCGACTTTTAGATATAGAAATAGTTGAATAGGGGATACAGATGAAAAAAGAGAAATGTATAATTTTTATATTAGTTCTTGTTATTGTAGGTTTATGTTTAGGCTTTTTTAGTTTGTATGATAGTAATATGGATTATAAAAAAAGACAAGAAGAATATAATGAGTTAAAAAACGAAAATTCTGCTTTAAAGAAGAAAGTAGAAAGTTATGAGAAAAAGGAAGAAGCAAATAATAGTAATGAGGTTTATGTTTCTAGTGATGGAAATTATGATAGATTAGAAATTTTAAGTGTTAATGATTTTCATATTAAACAGGAATTAAAAGAAACTTTTATTTTAGTAATAACACAGACTGGCTGTGGACATTGTACTACTTATAAACCTATTTTAAATAAAGTTTTGGAAGAATATGACTTAAAGGTCTATGAAATAAATATAAGTAATTTAACTTATGATGATAGAGATTTTTTAAATAAGCTAGTTAAGTATTCTGGAACGCCTACAACGTTTTTTTATGAAGACGGAGAAGAAAACTTGGGTCTGAGAATTGTTGGGAGTGCTAGTGAAGAGAAAATTACTTCAAGATTAGAGGAAGCTGGGTATATTAGTTAAATGTGTAAGTAAAGAAATTAGTAGTGTTGCTAAGTTCTTTTTTTGTATAATAATTTTTTATGAATCTTGAAAATAGTATAAAATTTTTTCTTGGCACTCCTTAAAACTGGTGGTAAATTCTGAAAGTTAGTGAATAAAAAATATTAAAATTTTATTTGAAAAAATGTATCATTTTTTGTTGTTTACAAGTGATTCTTTGTTTGATAGAGTAGTTACTGATACATTTGATACGGGTGGCTTTCTTGTTCAGGGAGGTTTTGGTTGAAAAATCAATATTAGAACAAGGAGGTGGTATTATGAGTAGTTTAGAGAGTTTCTTTAAGAATATCATTATACTGGTACTTCTGGGTGTTATTATTTTATTAATCTTAGGATTTTAAGATAAAAAAAATCTGATTCATAAGAATCAGAAACCACCTTGAAAGCCATTTGAAGGAACATCAAATATATCATTTTTTTTATTAAAATGATATTTGCTTTCTTAAGTTAATTATATATTATTATATGTTACATTTCAATTAGAAATTTCTTTGTATATTTTTATATTTGTAAAAATGGGATTATAATAATTTTTTATGGATTTTGCAAATTATATAAATTTTTTTCTTGGTACTCCTAAAAATTGTGGTTAAAATCCGAAAGTTAGTGAACAGAAACTGTTAAAACTTTATTTGAAAAAATGTATCTTTTTTTGTTGTTTACAAGTGATATTTTGTTTGATAGAGTAGTCACTGATACATTTGATGCAAGTGGCTTTCTTGTTCAGGGAGGTTTTGGTTGAAAAATCAATATTAGAACAAGGAGGTGGTATTATGAGTAGTTTAGAGAGTTTCTTTAAAAATATCATTATACTAATACTTCTGGGTGTTATTATCTTATTAATCTTAGGATTTTAAGATAATAAAAAATTCTGATTAGAAATAATCAGAATCAAAACCTTGAAAGCCATTTGAAGCAACATCAAATGTATCATTTTTTTTATTAAAATGATATTTGCTTTCTTAAGTTAATTATATACTGTTATTTTGTAATTTTCAATTAAAAATGAATCTGTATGATATAATAGTTTTAAGAAAGTAGGTGTTTATTATGCAAGTTAATTATTCTGATCAAGATGTAATGAAAGGAGTTAAATCTATATTTTTAGCGGGACCAACGCCGAGAGGAGAAAATGTTTTGTCTTGGAGGACAGAAGCTGTTTCTATATTAGAAAAACTGGGATTTGATGGAGTAGTATATGTTCCAGAGTATTCTACTTGGAAACCAAAGGCTGATTATGTTGATCAAGCGATGTGGGAAAGAATTGCTTTAACTGAGGCTACAATTATATTATTTTGGATACCAAGAAGTTTACCTGATATGCCAGCATTTACTACAAATGTGGAATTTGGATATTGGTTACATTCTAATAAAGTTATTTATGGTAGACCAGATAATGCTCCAAAAACTAAATATTTAGATTGGTTATATGAGCTTGATTATAAAAAGAAACCATTTAATGAATTGGAGAAATTACTTGAAGAGGCAGTTTTAGAAGTTAATAAAAGATAGGATGATGCGACAATGTTTGGCAAAAGGAATTTATTTAAAGTAGATATAAGTGGTTTAGAATTTTGGCAAAGAACTCAGCTGAGTGAAAGTAGTGAATTTTTAGAAGTATACAGAAAGGTAGAGTGTACAAAATGTGCTCTAATTTTGGATAAAATAGGTAATCCTAAGAGTATGCCCAAAAATTCTGGATGTTATTACATGGATTTGGTTACAGGAAGAGTGGTTTCTGTAGATGAGTTAGACGATGATAATTTAGTTATATATCCTTCTGGAATTGTTATATCTAGAAATAAGTTTATGAAGTATAACGGGAATGCTTATAGTGATGCTGCGAAGATTTTAGATGATGCTGAAAGATTAGAAGAGTATACGAAACTTTCGGAAGAAATTCTTTATGATAGCTATTTTTGTGAGGAGATTGCTAATAGAGATAACCTTGTAGAGGTTCCTGCTACGATGGTTGAAGAAGCTATTGTTCAAAAGAGAAATAGTAGACCTATTAATGACGTACACAAACTTAAGAAAAGTAGAAAAGCTAGTGTAGAATAAAATGCAACTTAAAGTTGTATTTTATTTTGGAATGATTTTTGAAATTTGTGAAATTTCTTTATTATTGATATAAAAATAGAAGTTACTTATTTTCTCTTGACAATGTGTACAAAATACGCATATAATGTATTTGTAAAGAAAAGTTGTCTTAGGACAATTATTTATTTTAAGAGGATATGTGTAAAAAATACACATTCAAGTGTTGGAGATTAAATTGATTAATAAAAGCATAAAAGGAAGTATAAAGATGTTTATTTAATTTGTAATTATGCGTATTTAAAATAATGAGAAAGGAATGAATTAAAAAGTGAAATTATTAAAGGAACAATTAGAAAGAATGAAACAAATAGATTTGGAAAGGGAAAGATTATCAAGAGAGTTAGAAGAGATAAAAGAATCTTATAAAAAGAAAGACGAGTATTTATATAGTAAGAGGGCTAGTGTTTATGATGTAAATTCTTATAATTTAGATGAAGCTATAAAAGTCATTTGTTATTTAGTTAGTATAGTGGAGGAAAAAGAATACACTTATCATGAAATAGAATTGCCTTTGAAAGAATCTGTGAGTGGTTCTAATGGTGATTTTGGTTGGGCTTATGTTGATTTAGATTTATATAATCATCCAGCTTTTAGAAATAAAATCAAATTACAATATATATGTTGTGATGAAGAAGCAGCGGCTAAAGAGATTCAAGCTGTAATTCATGAAGCTCACGCAATGGGAGTTCGCAGTTATAATAGTAAACCATTACCATTATTTTATGAGTTATTAACTACTCCAGCAAAGAATTATGTTCAAATTAATTTAAACAATGGTCATAAAGATCACTATCAAAAAGATGGTTGTATTAAATTTATTTGTAATGACGAATTTGGTCAAAATTATCCGATCACTCTTATTAATATTAATTCTAAGATATGTGATCCAAATTTTATGTACATTGTTGATTTTATGTATTATTTAACAATGATGAAACTAGAAAAAGAATATTGTACATTAACTCTAGAAGAGATGATGGAGTATGCGAGAGATTTTGCAGAAGAAGTAAAAAGACAAAAAAGTGGACAACCTAATAAATTATTAAAGAAAGTTATAGTAGAAGTGTAATAGATTCTATATTTATTTTAAATATATATGCGTAAAAAATACACTTTTGGAAAGAAGGTAAATTTATGAAAATAGCTATAGTAGGACTTGGACATGCATTTAAAAAACAATATGAAGCTTTAAAAAGCATAGAGAAGTTTGAAGAAATAGAGCTGTGTGATAAGAATGAAGATAGGATTA
The DNA here is from genome assembly GCA_949425635.1 of uncultured Bacilli bacterium. Classification (GTDB taxonomy): domain Bacteria; phylum Bacillota_I; class Bacilli_A; order RF39; family UBA660; genus Coprovivens. The sequence goes on from CASPWD010000011.1 coordinate 13,418, forward strand.
GAGAATATAGATGTAAAGATAATTATTCAAAGTTGGAATCTGATTATGTAATAGTTGCGACATCACCTAAAAGTCATTTTGAGATAGTAAATAATATAATTAATGATGGTAAGAAAGTTATTTTAGAAAAGCCAATTGTTATTAATTTAAACGAACTAAATAAATTGAAAAAAATTGTAAATAAAGATAATTACTATAATTCATTACATTTTGCTTATGGAGTAGAAATTGATTATTACATGAAGTATAGAAGTGAATTACCAAAAAAGATTAAAGCTTACATAAGTGATCCTTACGTTAAAGATGGTCACATTATAGAACAATCTTTGGGATTATGTGGGAGTTATTTAGATGAAGTGATTAATCCTTTATCAGCTATAACAAGATTGTTTGGATACAATGTGGAATTTATTAGTAATGAAAAGAAATGCTATGATGGAGATTTATTTGATTATTATTCGAGATCTAATTTTAAAGTTAATGATATAGATGCAGAAATAGAAGTACTATGGGACGAAGAAAAGAGTCAAAAATATATAGATTTATATTATGAAAATAAAATTATTAGGTTAGATAGTATGAATCAAAAAGTAATTAATCTTACTAGTGGAGAAATATTATTTGAAGGTAGTGGAGATAGGATGACTAATCATTATATTGGAGTTTTTAATGATTATTTAGAGAATGGAAGTAATTTAGATATATCAATTAAGTTACATGAAGAATTACTTAAAGGTGTTAGAAATGAAGACTAAGTTGATTTTAATTGGAGGAGTTCCTGGTACTGGCAAAACAACACTTGCTTATAAATTAGCATTAGAACTTGGTATAGATAAAGTTGTTAGTATAGATATGATTAAGGCGATGACACGAACTTATAAAGATAACTTTGATAAATATGTTTTTACTACTACTCATGAAGCTTATAAATTAGAAAATATTTCTATTATAGAGGGATTTTTAAAACATAGTGAAGAAGTTAATAAAATTGCTTTGGATATAGTTAGTAATATTAATGATAATGTCATCATTGTAGAAGGAGCAACAATAAATAGAAATATTTTAGATTTGATTGATATGGAAAAGTATGAAGTTTCTTATGTTAATTTATGTTTAGATAAAGAAAATTTAATTAAAAGATATGAAATGAAAAATAGAGTAAGGAAAGGTAGATGGATAGAAAATATAGAGATAATAAATCAAATAAATGAGTATTTAATGAAAGATAATTTTAATATTGTAAATGATAATTTGGATGTAACTTTGGAAAGGATGTTAGAGTATGTCAAAGAAAATTTATGTTTATAATAATGGAACTTGCACAAGAGTTAAATTATATGGAGTTGATGTAGTTAATTTGTTTTTAGCTAATGGATATAAGAATGTTGATTCAGAGAAAGAAGCAGATTATATAATTATTAATACTTGTAGTTTCTTAAAGAGTAAGGAAGAATATTTTTATAAATTTATTAAGAATGTTGATAAGAATTTAAGAAAAGGACAAAAAATTATTGTTATAGGTTGTTTACCTAGTATTTTGAAAGATGAATTATTAGATATAAATGATGAGATGATTTTATTTGGAAGAGATTTAGATGCAATAAGTAAATATTTTAAATTTAAGAAAGGAATAGAAACTAAAGCAACTACTGTAACAGACAAGCTAGAAGGAAGTAAAAACTTTTTATATTTGTTTAATAAGTATTTGTTAAAAAGTAAACATATTGAGTACAGATTAAAAAGAGAGAATGTTTGTTATTTACAGATTTCTAGTGGCTGTAGAGGAACTTGTACTTATTGTTCTGAGAAGTTTACAACAAGACTTAAAAGTAGACCAATGGAAGATATTATGGAAGCTATTCATGATGGAATGAGTCGAGGATATACTTTATTTGGACTAAATTCTGATGACGCTTCTGCTTATGGTAAAGATATTGGTGGTTCATTAGAAGAATTACTTGAAAGTGTAGTTAAGATTGATGAAGATATATATTTTTCAATACCAGAGTTTAATCCAAATGGCTTAAGTGATAGAGTCATTGAATGCTTGAAGGATAAGAAGTTCTTGTATATAACAGTACCAATGCAAAGTGGTTCACAAAGAATTCTTGATTTAATGGAAAGACCTTATAAAATCGACGATGTTATAAAAAGAGTCAAGAGAGTTAAGAAAAATAACAAGAAATTAAAGATTAATACACATGTTATTGTAGGATTTCCTGGAGAGACTGATGAGGATTTTAATAAAACAAAGGAAATATTAAAGAGTGGACTTTTTGATAGAGTTAAAGTGTTTATGTATAATGAAAGGCCTGGTACTAAAGCAGCATTAATGGATGGTAAAGTACCTGATAGTGTTAAAGTTAAAAGAAGAAATGAGTTACTTGATGTAATGAAAAAGCAAAATATTAAGCATTTTTCACTAACTAATTTAATTTTGAATAGGGAGCAGTTGAAGTAATGAGAGAGATAGAATTATTAGATTATATACAAGATATGGATGATAATTTTTGGATTGTACGGACTTTACAAAACGGAAAATGTTATGGTTACCCAGTATATCCAGTGAATAGTGAGGGAACTAAGTTTAATCATATAACAGAGAAATATTATGTTAAAGCAACAGAACAGATGTTAGAGGTTCCAACAGAATATAAAAGAGTTTTTAAACCAAGAGATTTTTATAAAGCACATAAGGGTGTCTTGGAAAGTGTATGGAAAGATTATGTGCTTGCTTTAAATGAAATTGGAATAGAAGATAACGATATTGGTATATTTGGTTCTTATTTAGTTGGATTTGATATTACAAAAGATGTAGATTTTATAATTTATGGAAAAGAGAATCTTTATAAGTATTATGAAAATATTGATTATATAAAGAAAAAGTTAAATGTTACTTCAATAACACCAATTCATGCAGAATATCAATATAATAAGCATAAGGTGAGGTTTCCAGAAGAATGTGATTTGCGTGAGATAATTAAGAGAAATTGGAGTGGAATAGAGTTACCAAATGGAGTGTTGTCTACTCCTAGGTTTATTGATATTGATAATCAAGAGATTCCTAAAAAAGAGGGAGAAGATAAAGTAGTTACTGTTAAGGTTGTAGAAGGATTAGAAAGTGCAATGTTACCTAGAATAGCAAAAGTTATGTATAATGGTGAAGAGTATAAAATTATATCAAATGTTTGGAAATTTCAAAGTTTTGCTCATATAAATGATGTTATAGAAGTTTATGGTAATGTTAATGATGATAAAAAAACAATTCTCTTGGATGATACAAATTATTATATAAAGTATTTAGAAAAATCTGATAAGTTAGTTGAATCAGCAGATGATAGTGTTAATTTTGAAATTCAAGATAAGATAAGTGCTACTAATTTTAAGGAAGTTGAAGTATTAGGATAATAGTGAAAAACTTACTGAAAAATGCTATACTGAGGGTACTAAAAAGAAAGTAGTGATATTATGGTTGTACCTTTTGTACCTATTGTGCCACATACTCGTACAACAGTTGTTAATAAGACAATAGTTTATAGTGATACAGTATTACCTTTAAAAGATGTTGGAGCAAATTTAAAAGTCTGTAGTATTAGTAATGTAAGTGAGAATTCTTTAGAAGAATGTTTGAAATGTATTTTTGAAAGTAATCCTGATGTTATTTTTAATACGATACAATATTCTAAGAATGATAAGAAAGTGTATTTTTATACCGACAAAGAAATTAATAAAAAAGCTTGGGAAGATAAAAATGTTATTGCATATAGGCCTTTAGAAAATAGCCAAGAAATATTAGAAGAAATAAAAGATGTACTTTCTCAAAATAGAAATAAGTCTATATCACAGATTTCATTATATGATTTAAGAAATATAATTCGTAGTAGATATAGTAAATACAAAAATATTATGAGTAATTATCAAAATAGATTATCTTCAATTGTCGAAAATAAAATTGGTCGAGCTTCTTCAATTATTATTTATTCTTTTGATCATAAAGAAGGACAATTAAATATAGGATTTAAATATAGTGATCAGTATAAAAAAATTACTTTTGCTCAAAAAGAAGATGGAGATGTTTATGTATTGAAGTCTGAGACATATCATGCAGAAGAAATATTATCATTGTGTAGCGATCAATTATTAAATTTGTTTAAAGAAGTTAAATCATTTGATGGTTTTGAATTGGAACATAATTACGATTGTAAGATTGAAAATTCTAATTTTAGAGCAGCTATTAGTAAGTATGGAGTTGATATTTTTAGTGACAGATTACTAAATAATCGTTTTAAGATAAGCTCATATAGTTATAAAAATGAATATGAAGATAAGTGTAACTCTTCAATTGTACTAAGTGCTATTAAAGATAAAGAAGATTTATTATATAAGAAGTTGTTTGTAGAGATTGAGAATTGTCCATCTTGGAGTAGAGGTGTTCTAATGTTATTAAGAGAAGAACAATTAGTAGAGGAAGAAATAAGGGAAGAAGGACAACGTAGAATAGAGGAGACAAGAAAAGAAAGAGAGTTAAAGAAACAAAGAAGGAGAGATACTTTGAGAAAAATTTTTCCTTTTCTTAAATAAATTTATTAATTGTAAAGTTTAATATTTTAGAGATAATTTTTACGACTAAAATTATAAAAAAAAGTTATAATGGGAACTCCTAAATGTGGTTGTTTAAAATATGACAAAATGTTATAATTCATATGTAAGATAGGGAGTGATAGTATGATGAAAAATTTACTGAATCTTAATTTACTATCATTAACTTCTGATAATACGAAATAAATGAGTGTACGGTTTTGTGCACTCTTTTTTTGGAGGTTGTATATGAGTTTGGAAGAAAAAATAGAGAAATTAAAAGAATTGACAGCAAGACAAATAAGTTTAACTAATTTATGCGTAGAACTTGAATTAAATGCATATGAGGTATTAGGACTTATCAAGGAATTAAGAGATAGTGGAATAAATATTATTATGCAAAAAAAAGACGATGATATTTATATGTTTAATCATGGCGAGAGAGAACTTAGTCAAGAAAACACTTATAAGTTTCAAACTGATGAAAGTAATGAGTTTAAATTTGTTGCTATTTCAGATACTAGATTTGGTTCTAAACATCAACAATTGTCTATTTTAAATGATATTTATATGAAGGCTTATGCTTTAGGATATAATAATGTTATATTATGTGGGAATATTTCAGAAGGAATTTATCCGTTAACTAATGTGTATGCAGAGGGGAATTTTTTAGCTGATACATTAGCTCAAGTTGACTATATAACAGAGCATTTTCCTTATATTGAAGGAATGAAGACTTATTTCATTACAGGGGCTAAAGATGAGAAACATTTGAAAGCGAATAAAATAAATATTGGTAAAAGAATAAGTGATGCTAGACCTGATATGATTTATTTGGGTGATACTTCTTGTACTGTAACTATAGATAAAGCTAATATGTTAGTATTTAGCCCTAAGTTAGCTAAAACATATACTGTTTCTTATCGTCCTCAACAACAAATTGATTCGTTTAGAAGTGAAGATAAACCAGATATTTTATTATATGGTGGATTACTTCAAATGGAAAAATTTACTTATCGTAGTGTTGAATGTATTTCGGTACCAAGTGTTTGTGGTACGACCAAAGAGATGAATGATAAGAGATATTCGAATACAATTGGAGCTTGGTATGTTACTGTTGAAACGGATAAATATGGTAATCTTAGAAGTGTAAGAGCAATGGATTCTGTTTATTATAAAACTACTAAAGATGATTATACGAGACCTAAAGTCTTAAGGTTAGAAAAAAAGGGCAAGAAAAGTGGTGAATAAAATGGAAGATAAGAATATTAAAGGTGAAGTACAAAGTGAACAGCCAAAAGATACAACAGTTCAATATGTTAATAGGGTTTATCGTTATATAAAGAATGGAATGGCTATAGAAGAATTTATGGCTAAGTTTCATATTAGTTTGAATGAGCTTAATGGGATATTGGAACTATGTAAATTATATGGGAAAAATGTAGAAGTCGTAGAAAAGAATGGTGTACAAGTTTTTTCTAAGATGATAAATAGAATAGCAGTTAATAATAAATTTGCTTTAAATCCTAATAATTTGATACATACAGAAATTTGTGTTGTATCTGATACTCATTTTGGTAATATTCATCAACAATTACATTTATTAAATCAAATATATCAAGAAGCATTTAATAGAGGAATTACAACTGTATTACATTGTGGAGATATGGTTGATGGTAATTATCCCAATAGACCTGAGCAACCAAGACAACAATTTTTACATGGATTTGATGAACAGGTTGGTTATGTTGTCGATATGTATCCTGAAGTTAGAGGAATTACAACAAAATATATTTTAGGGAGTCATGATGAGACACATTATAAGAATGGTCAAGCAACTGTTAATCAATGGGTTTCTAGATGTCGTAAGGATATGGAATATTTAGGACAAGATTATGGTTCTCTTGATATTAATGGAGTTAAGATATTTATGGACCATCCAGGTGGAGGATCAGCTGCTTCCGTTTCTTATAAGCCACAAAAGAGAATAGAAATATTAGAATCTTCTTATAAACCAAAAATTTTGTTAATTGGCCATTATCATAAAAGTTATGCTTTTGTTTATCGTAATGTTAGAGGTATTGCTGTTCCTTGTTTTTGTGATAAGACGCAGTTCCAACAAAAGCAAGGCTTATCAAATGCAGTTGGAGCTTATTTCTTGAGTATATATTCTGACACAAAAGGTAATATTCAGTATTTCGAACCTGAAGAAGTATTATTTAAACCAAGTGATATGTGGGAAGAAGCAGGTAAAGATAGAAATAAAGTTAAGAAGTTAGTTATAAAATAAGTATTTTTGTAATGAAAAAAGACATGAACTTTATAGAATTTTCATGTCTTTTAGTTTGTATAATTTTTTCTTATTTTAATTTAGTTAAGGTATATTGTTTATCCTTTTTTTGTTCTTCAAAGATGGCTGTTGTACCAGTATAAGGATTCGTGTACTCGATATGAGGACGTGGAATAGAGAAAGTTGTATCTAAGAATATTTTTAAATTTCTTTTTTCTGTTTTAAAGAACATAATTCTTTCTAAAAATAGATATAGTTGTAATCTTTCGAATGCACCATTAACAGAACCAATATTGATAAAGTGGTTGCTTGCAAAATCCATTTTTTTATTAAACAATTCTATGCGATCTTCTTTTGGTGTCTGAAAATGTTCAGCTATACGATTTCTTGAAGTCATTTCAATATGAACAATATTAAAGAAATCATTTAATGGCTTTTCAATTCCTAATCTTTCATCTATTTCTGCAAGATATTCTTGTGGTAGTGAGATAAGGTTAGGGTAGTTCGTTGCAAGAGTTTTGTAATAAGGGATTACGCCATATTCAGTAGTTTTTAAATTATATTGAGCATGGAATAAGTCATTTAATGGATCTATAAAATACCAACCATGGTCTCCTTCAACAATCATAGCAAATAAAGGAATTTTAGCGCTATTGGCGGCAATTTTCTTTGCATTAATACCAAATGATTTATATAGATTAACAAAAAAGTCTGAAATAGTACTACATACAATATCCGTTCCACGATTTATAAAGCCCGCATTAAATTGTTCTAATTTACTCTCATCAGAAGCTAAAAAGTATTTTAAGTCTCTTCTAAAAAATGGTGCAAGTCTTATATATAAATATCTTATTATATAATCTTTAGGCCATGATAAATCTACATTATTAATTATTGTTTGCATTTCTTCATTTATCATAAAAAATTCCCCTTTTTAAATCGCTGGTTATTATATCATGTGATGGGAAACCTAAGCAAATTTTCCTAGTTTAAATAATAAAAAACACTTTTATTTAGATATAAAAGCATTTATATAATTTGATTATTTTGTTAGTTCAATTACTTTTTCTAAGATAAGACCATATTTATCTATTAGTGTTTCGCCTTCATTAAGTAGAAAGTCTTTCGTAGTTGCAGTAGTTTTTGTTTCAATGTTTTTATTGTCATTACTTATTATAGTAGTTATGTTAATGGTATTCGTTTTGTTGTTAAATAAATTTAAAGTATCTTTAGCATTTACTTTAGCAAGACCTAGTACTTCATCAGTATTAAAGTTAAATTCAGAGATTTCTCCATTATATAAACAAACATAAACATTGGCGAAAGCACGATCTTTGAAAAGTGAACCATCTTTTTTTATTTTGTCCATAATGAATTTATTGATTGTAACTAATTTGGCTTGTTCATAATTAATGTTTATTCCAATTTCTTCTTGTATCTCACGACCAAAAGCTTCTTTAATAGTTTCACCAGCTTGGACATGACCAGAAGCAGTAGTATAAAAAGTTTTTTCATCGGCTCTTATTTGGAAGTAGATGTTTCCTTCTGAGTCATATAGCCAACAATGGACTGTGTTGTGCCATAAGGCATCTTTGTGGACGATGCTTCTATCTACCGCTCCAAGAAAGTTTCCTTGTTCATCATAAGTATCTAATTTTTCCATAATTAAAATCTCCTTTATTTGTTTAATTTATCTAGAAATGTATATATTTCTATGCTTCTTTTTTTAGAATTTTTTTATCTTTTGTTTCTGTTAAATTTTGAAGTTCTTGGAATAGTGTTTTAAAAGGGAAACAAAAGTCATGTATTTTAGATCCTTCTTGGCGGATGTTGATGGTTATACAAAATGGATTTTTAGGTAGTCTAACTTCTGGGTTATTCATTTGCATGAAGGATAAGGTTATAGAATTCTTTTCTTTACTTATTTTTAATATATTAGGGCAGTTTACAGGGTAGGCATCAGAAAGTATTGTTATTATTCCATCTCTTACAACTTCTTGATACCAAGAATAACTTGTTTCATTTTTCATAAGCTGTTGAGCTTCAGAAGAATCAGGAGAATAGTCTAAGACATTGCCACTTACAATGTTTTTGTATAGTTTATTAAATATATTGAATAAATCTTCTTCTGTGTTAGGAATAACAAATGTAATTTCATCAATCCTTTTATAATCATTGTATTGACATGAAATGTTGGGATCGGCTCCACCTAAAAAGACAGATAAAACTTTATTAGAATCTATAATTGTTATATCAAAAGAATCATAATCATTTCTATATTTTTCGATTGTCATAATATATCTCCTTTTTTTCTATAATATAAGCTTTCTTCTTGCATTTTATTATACTCGAAATTGCTGTTTTATAAAATATTTTTTTATAATTCATTTTTTGTTGGATGTATTATACATAAAAAAAACAATCTATTGATTGTTTTATATTAAGTTCGAATGAGACGAACGATTTTATATATGGTGCCTGTGGTGGGACTCGGACCCACACGTTATTGCTAACACTGGATTTTGAGTCCAGCGCGTCTACCAATTCCGCCACACAGGCATTGATAACAATAATTATAACATAAAATAATGATAATTGAACCCTTAAAATGGAAAAAATAGATTATTTTAATTTTTAGGATATTAAAAAATTAAATTTATAGGATAATTTATACGAGATATGAAAAATATATGTGTGGTTTAAGTGATGCATATATAAGAGATAAATTATGATATAATTAGACAAAGGAAACGATTAAAATGCAGGAAAATATTACAGAAAAATTATTAGAGTGGTATAAAAAAAATAAAAGAGATTTGCCTTGGAGAAAAACAAATGATTCTTATTATATTTGGATAAGTGAAATCATGCTACAGCAAACAAGAGTAGAAGCGGTTAAAGTTTATTACGAACATTTTATTAAGAAGCTACCAACTTTAAAGGACTTAGCTATAGTTTCGGAAGATGAGTTGCTTAAATTATGGGAAGGATTAGGATATTATAGTCGAGTTAGAAATATGCAGAAGACAGCAAAGTTTTTAGTCGAAAAGGGAATGGAGACTTTGCCTAGTACGAAAGAAGAATTGCTTGCTTTGCCAGGAATTGGTGATTATACAGCTGGAGCGATTCTTTCTATTGCTTATGGTATCCCTTCTATTGCTATAGATGGAAATGTATATCGAGTATTGGGGCGATATTATGCTATATATGAATCAATAAATAAGAAATCAACTTATACTATTTATAGTCAGTATCTGGAAAAGATTTTGCCTAAAGAAAAAGCAGGTGATTTTACACAAAGTTTTATGGATTTAGGAAGTCAAATTTGTTTACCTAAAAGTCCTAAGTGTGAAGTTTGTCCTTTAAGTGATAGGTGTATGGCAAAAAAATTAAATAAAACACAAGATTTTCCAGTAAATATGAAGAAAAAAGGTAGAAAAGTAGAAGAAAGGGTTGTTTTGATTTTGGTTTGTCAGGATAAAATAGCAATTCAAAAAAGAAAAGAGGATGGTTTACTTGCTTCTTTGTATGAATTTCCTAATTTTCTTGCTACCCCTTCTGTAATTGATGTAGAAAATTCTTTGTTAGAGCAAAATATAGCTTTTGATTTTATAGAAGATATTGGTCAATGTAAACATGTTTTTTCTCATTTAGAATGGTATATGCAAGGATTTAAGATAGAATTGCGTGTCCCATTAGAAGAATATTTGTGGGTTACAAAAGAAGAATTAATGTATAAATATTCTATACCAAGTGCTTTTTCTTATTATTATGAATATATAATGAAATTGTAACGTGTTATTTGATTGTTTAGAGAAATGTGAGGATTTTTGATATAATGAGTATATGGTGATATTATGAATATTTATAAAGCTTTAAATGAAATAACGTTATATATAGATGAACACTTGGATGAGAAAATATCTTATGATAAGTTAGCTAGAATGTTAGGTGTTAATACTTATACTATGCAGAGATTGTTTGCTCTTTTAACAAATATTACTTTAGCAGATTATATAAGAAAAAGAAGATTATCTGTAGCAGGAGAAGAGCTTTATTTAGATAATGGAAAAATCATAGATGTAGCTTTTAAGTATTGCTATGATAATGCGACATCTTTTTCTCGAGCTTTTATGAATTTTCATGGAATTAAACCTAGTCAGATAAGTAAGGAGACAAAATTAAAAATATTTCCTCGTATAGTATTTGAAGAAAAGAATGAGACTAAGGAATCAATAAGTTATGAGATTGTTGAATTAGATGAGATGGTTCTTTATGGGACATATGTGAAGACTGATAATGATCATATAGAATTTGATGCTCCAAAATTTTTTGCAGAAATAGAAAATAAAAATATTGATAGATATGGTGAAATAAATTATGGAATGGTGACGTATGATGAAAATGAAGAAGAATGTCATGAAAAAACAAATGCTTACTGGGTATTGTATACACAAGAAATACCTGATTTAGAAAAGGTTGTTATTCCAAAGAGTAAATGGTTAATGTTTAAGATACCATCACAAGAAGCTAAAGATATTCGTGAGATTTCACAACAATTTTATTTAGAATTCTTACCTAGTTGTAAATATAATTTATCAGATCTTCCAGAGTTAGAATATTATCATGATGGAGTGACTGATTTTTTAGTACCAATTATTTAAACTGATAAAACTGATAATAAAAATGTCAGTTTTTTTTAATTCCTTTCTGTTATATTAACTTCCAAGGAGATGATTATGATGAAGTTTAAGGGGTATTCATCAGAAATAATCTTGACTAAAAAGAATGTTTCAAAAGAGGAATGGCTAGATTTTATAAAAGTAATATCAAGGTATAATGGATATTTAAAAAAATGGAATATTTTGATTACTTTAGAAGCTAATAAAGTTAGGTATTTTTTGAATACAAAGTGCCAGTTGCCACCATCTATTAATAATTTAAATTCATTTTTGTTAAAGAAGGCTGATTTTATAAATATATCAGAATACTATGTTACTTTTCCATCTTATTTTCCGATAGGTAGTAATTTATTTGACATATATAATTATTGTGAAATAAAAAAAATAGGCAATTTAAAATTTATTAATATAGGTATTCGAAAAATATCAGAAGATAAGACATTATCTAAAGTAGATATATTTATTGAACATGATAATAAATTGATTAAGACAAAAATGATGTTCGGTTTGCCTGCTAATGTAATGAGTGTTGATTTTGATACTAATAAAAGATTTTCTTATGTAGGAGTTCCAAAGTATTTGGATATACAAAAAGCTTTATATTTATTAAAGACAGATAAAGTAAATAGTTTATTGAAAGTGGATACTTTTCCATATTTTAAAGATGATTTCTATTTGAGTGAAAAAAAATTTGATTTTGCTAAACATTCTTTGGTACTTGGGTCTTCTGGATGTGGTAAGTCAAAATTCTTAAGTCTTTTAATTAATAATATTAAGAAAAATAATTATGGTAATTTTAAAGTAGTAATGATAGATCCGCATGCGGCGATGGAAAATGATATTGGTGGATTAGGGAAAACAATCGATTTTAATACGTTAGAAGATAGTATAAATTTATTTGCATCATCAAGCAATGATTTAGTAGCTTCAACAGAATTAACTTTGGAACTATTTAAATCATTAATAAGTGATCAATATAATTCAAAGTTAGAAAGAGTACTTAGACATTCCATTTATTTATTACTTAGTGTTAAGAGTTTTAATTTTATAAATTTAAGAAAACTTATCTTGGATACAGAATATCGAGTAAGCTTAATAAATAGTTTAAGTAAAGTTGTGCCAGTTAGTGTTATAGATTTTTTCTTAAGTGATTTTAATGATTTGAAAACAAAGAGTTATGGAGAGGCGATTTCACCTATTATAGCTTTTATTGATGAGATGGAATTGTTGCCTGTATTTAATGAAGAGCATATTGATAGTACTTTAGAAATGATGATTAATGATAATTTTCTTACTTTGTTTTCTTTAAATAGAACTGTTTTAGGGGATAAAGTAACTAAGACAATTTCTGGCCTTATAATGCAACAATTATTAACTATTATTCAAAGTAGAGCTATAAATGAGCATGTAATTTTTGTAATAGATGAGGTTGCGGTAGTTGAAAATCCCATTTTATGTCGTTTTTTGTCGGAAGCTCGTAAGTACAATTTATCTTTAATATTAGCTGGACAATATTTTAATCAGATTTCAGATAGTTTAAAAGATGCTGTTTTGGCAAACGTTTTAAATTACTATATTTTTAGAGTATCAAGATTAGATGCAACAATGCTTGTTGATAATTTGGATATTAAGATACCTAGTGATAATGAAAAGGAAACTAAAATTAAACTTTTAAGTAGCTTAAATAACAGAGAATGTATTGTAAGAGTAAGCAATAGAGATGCGTTAATACCAGCTTTTAAAGCTAGAACTTTGGATTTTACTAGTATTCCACGAGTTAGGAAAAAAATAAATGTTTCGAATATAAATAATGATGTACCCGAATGTAAGAAAGAAAATAATTTTAATTTTCAAATAAGTAATAGTATAAGTTTGAATGATATATTAAGTAAAAATTCGACAAGTAGGAGAGTGAATGTAAATGAATGATAATAAAGCTTTGGAAATAATTGATAAAATATTTATGAATATTTTTAATAGAAAGAATCAGTATACATTAGATGAAATTCTTGAAAAATTTGCTTTTGATATAAGATTGCCTAAACAAGTTAATGACTCAATAACTAATGAAGTTACTTGGGCTGATTCAATAAGTAGTGGAAGATTTATTACTTTAGACAATATGGAAAAAAGAGATACTACTGTAGGATGGATGTTAGATAAAAAGAATGTTTCTAGTTTAGAAGATTTAATTAGAATTTGGAATAGTATAAATTATACTACAACAGAACGAGTTTATGATTCTGAAAATGTAGCTAAAAGTGACACAATATATAGATGCCAAAATGTTTATAGATCCTCTGATTGTGGAGATTCTAAAAATATTGTATTTTGTGAATCCGTTCATGAAAGTGAATTTGTTCTTTCTTCGCAAAGATCTGCAACTTGTATGTTTTCTATTAGAGTCGATGATTCTAAAGATTGTAGTAATTCATATAATGTTATATGTTCTAGTAAAGTTAGTAATTCATTCTTTATTCAAGATTGTTTTGATTTATATGAGTGTATGTTTTGTTCTCATATTGCTAATAAAAGATTTTGTATTGCTAATATGCAATTTGAGGAAGAAGAGTATTTTCAAATCAAGAAAATGATAATAGATTGGATATTAAATTCATAGAATTATGGAAAATTATAATTAAATTTTTAAATTTGTTGATAATAAATGTAGGAAAATGTGTTAGTATATAGAGAAAAAATAAATAAAATAGAGAAATTTTGCTTTTCGACAAAATTCGACTTTTTTCGACAATTCGTTATGTGATAATGAGTACATCAGAAAGGAAGGAAAGAATTAAAATGGAAAGTAAAGTTAAATGGTTTAATAATGAGAAAGGGTATGGGTTCATTGAATATAAAGAAAATGAAGATATTTTCGTTCATTACTCAGCAATATTACATGATGGATATAAGACTTTGAACCAAGGAGATAACGTGTATTTTGACCTTATCGAAACTGATAAAGGCTATCAAGCACGCAATGTCCAAACTCTTAACAATTTTCTATAAAACTTTAAACGATTAAGATGTTGATTTTAATATTCTTAATCGTTTTTTATATATTTTTATTATTTATGAGTAATATTTTGGTAAAAAAACTCAATTTTCTTGACATAGAAAGAGAGCAAGCTTTATAATTGTTAGAGTATGAAAGTGAGGAAAATGGAAATGAAAAAGAAAATATCATTCGCTCTTTTATTAGCTGCTGGTCTTGTAGTAACTGCTCCAGTTAATGCGATGACTGAGTCAGAATTAAAAGCTAAAATGACTAAAGAATATACAGTTAATGGAAGAACTGAAAAAGTTGATAACTCAGTAGTTACACAAATTGAAAGATATTTTGACAAATATGAAGTTTCTTCAGATGATTGTGATTATATCGCAGGTAAAATCGATGAAGCAGTAGAATTAATTGAAAAAGGTAAAGCTACAGAATGGCGTGAACTTACTTCTTCAGAAAAAGAAGCATTAATTGCTATTGTTAACGATATTTCAAGTAAGACTTCAGTAAAAGCTTCATTAAGTAAAAGTGGAGATCTTACAATTTATGAAGAAGATGGAAAAACTGTATTTACAAAATTATCAAATTTAATTAAAAATACTGATGATTCAATGGCAATCGTATTAGTTGTTGGTGCTACAATATCTTTAGCTGGTTTATTACTAATCGTTAAAAAAGTTGTAAAAGCTAATGCTTAAGAAAATAATAAAAGCAATTTTGGCAATTGTTAAGCAATTAGCAATTGCTTTTTTCTTTGCTTCGTTGATAATTTTTATAGTTAGTCTGTTTGTAAAAGATAAGGTTGAACTGGGCTTTTCTTTAATTTCTAACTTTGCAGTTGCTGGGGAATACGGAGAACAAGTTGAAGTTAAGTTTGATGAAATGGAAAAAAGATTAATCAATTATCCACATTATGGAACAAAATTTGCGACATTAATTATTCCAGATATGGGTGATTTTGCAAAAGATGTTGTTCATGGTGACGATTTAGATTTAATAAAGAATAATATTGGACATTTTGCAGGGAGTTATTTTCCTGGAGAAGGTGGATCAATAATATTTGCAGCTCATAATAGTAGACAACATTTTATGTATTTGCCTAAAGTGAAAATAGGGTCTATTGTTACTGTTAAAACAGATTATGGTGTTTTTAATTATAAGGTATATGATACTAAAGTAATTAAAGATACTGACGAAAAGGAATTGCCAATACAAAAGGAAAAAGAAATACTAATGATGTATACTTGTTATCCAACGACAACAGTAGGTCATAAAGATAAGAGATATGTTGTTTACGCAGAATTAGAAAGTCAAGAATATACAGGTGGTCAAAATGAAAGCTAAATTAAAGGTAATATTATATTTTATTTTAGAATTTATTTTGTCGTTAGTATTTTTAGGATGTTTGAGTTTATTCTTAATTAAGAGTACTATTTATAATCCTGATTTTGTAAAAGAACAATTTAAAGAGTCTGATTATTATAATAATTTATATACATCAATTAATAATGAAATGTCTAATATAGTTGTACAAGCTGGATTAGATGATAGTGCTTTAGAAAACATTTATACAAATGAAATGTTAAGTGAAACAATTGATGAAATAATAAGTAGCATTTATAGTGGTAAGACTTATGAGGTAAATACACAAGAGGTAAAGGAAAATTTAATTAATAATATCAACAACTATTTAGAGATAAACAATATAAAGATAACAGATCAAGAAGCACTTGATAAATTTGTTAATAATATATTGAAGATTTATATGGATGAAATAACAATATCAGATAATATTAAATATGTAGAAAAAATTATAAGTAAAACTAGGCTATTAATTAATATAGGTTTGATTCTATGTTTGATTATGATAGTTATATTGAGTTTATTTATGAAAAAACAATTTAAAGATACTATTTTAGCTATACCACTAATTGTAACAGGGTTAATATTATTATTTACTTATATACTTGTTACAAGTAATGTAATTATAGATAATATATTTATATGGGATGTTAAGGTGTCAGAATTGTTACAACAAGTTATGTTTAGTATTTTAGATAAAGTTAAGTTATATGGTGTGTTTTTAATTATTTTAGGATGTATTGATACAGTTTGTGTTCATTTAGTAAATGAGAGAAGAAAATAGATACTTGAGCTATCTGTTTTTTTCTTGGTAAAAAGTTTTGACAAAATAAAAAAATAGTATTATGATAAGAGCGAGAAAGGGAGATTACTATGTTAAAAAATTTATTTACAGTAAATCATCATCATAATAATCTGCACTTGTTAATACGACATTAATTGATCGTAGGTACAAGTGCTATTTGTGGTGCTTGTATTTACTTAATATATAGAAATTATTTAAGCTATACAGGTACTAAACTGTATAGCTTTTTTGAATTTATGAGAAAGATAGAAGAGTGAGGATTATGAAAATTATTGATGATAAAATAGTATTTAGTGAAGATATTAAAATGATTATGGACGGAAAAAATGCTTTAGATTTTAGTTATCAAGATAAGGGAATTGTTTTACCTGAAGAAAGTTTTTATGAAGACATTAGACAGGATTTTTATGAAGAAACGATGAAGATATTTGATGGTAATGTAAGTGTTTTATCTGAAGAAGAAATGTATGAAGGAATTCATAGTGTGGTAAGTGATGTATTTGGGAGGTATCCCCATTATATCTTTAGATAAAATATATTTAGTTACTGATGATAGGAATGTTTTATTTTTAGATTGTACAAGATTAGATGGTTCTAAAAAATTAGTTTCAAGAAATAATTTAAATCGTTTTGATAATGTTGAATGGCAAATAAAAATGATTGCTGATAGATTAAAAGATATAGGATTAAATGAGATTATTTTAGCAGATGATGTTGTTTTTAGTGGTTCAGTTTTAAAAAGTGTTATTCAAGAATTTTTGAAAAACGGAATTAAAGTATTAGGAATTAGAAGTGCAGTTGCAACCATTACATCTTATGAAATTTTTAAAGAGTTACCTTTAGGTCTTAAGTGTACATATTTGTTAGGGAGAAATTTTATAGATCAAGTTTGCGAAAGAGATTTTTATTTTGGAGTTGCTCAGTCTGGTATTTCAGTTTTGCAGCAGGATGGTTTCATTTATAAAGCACCTTATTTTGTTCCTTTTGGAAATCCAGTAGAGAGGGCAAGTATATCAGAAATGTATCGAAGGACTTTTTCTAGAGGGTGTTTAAGAAGAAGTATTGCTTTATGGAGTGAGATAGAAAGATTATCTAAAAGAAAATTTTATATAAGAGATTTACCAGAGAAGATTACTTTAGTAAATGACGAAGAAGAAATTGTAAAAACATTAAAGAAGGAGTTAAGAAGAATATGAAAAAAGAAATGAGAAAATTACAAATAGGAGTTATGGGTTCAGCGGCAGATTTGAATTATAGTGATGATGCTTTAGAATTTGCTAAAGAATTAGGACGCTTAATTGCTTTAAGTGGAAATGTTTTAGTTTATGGAGCGGAGAAAGAATATAGTTCTTTATCGACTAATGCGGCGATAGAAGCTAGTAAAAATGGTGGAATAACAGTTGGAGTTACTGGTGGCAAGAGTAAAGATATTTATGGTGATTTTAGACCAACTATCTTAATACCTTGTGGATTAGAAATTGGTGGTGGTCGTGAATTTTCGCTTGTATTATCGTGTGATGTAATTATTGCAATAAGTGGAGGATCTGGGACTTTAACAGAGATGGCCATTGCATATCAGGCCAACATTCCAATCATAACAGTAGATAAATTTGGAGGATGGGCAGATAAATTGTCTGAACAATATATTGATGATAGACAGAGACTTAAATGTTTAAGCGCTAAAACGCCAGAAGAAGCTTTAGAAAAAGCGTTAAAAGTAATGAAAGAAAGAAAAGGAGAATAGATTATTATGAAAATACAAAATGTAAAAGGTGGTTATGATTTTTTACCTAAAGAACAAAAAATTAGAAATTATATAAATGGAATTTTAAAGAGTACTTTTGAAGAGTATGGTTATTTACCGATAGAAACACCTATATTATGTTATTTTGATATGTTAGCAGGAAAGTATGATGAAAACAATGATATTTTAAATGAAATATATAAGTTAACAGATCAAGGTAAGAGAAGTCTTGGGTTAAGATATGACTTAACTGTTCCTTTTGCCAAGTTTATTGCATTAAATAAAAATGAACTTAAGTTACCTTTTAAGAGGTATGAAATAAATAAAGTTTTTAGAGATGGACCAGTTAAAGTTGGAAGAGATAGGGAATTTACACAATGTGATGTTGACGTTGTAGGATTATCTAATCAGATGATAGAAGCAGAGCTATTAAGTCTTTATGTGAGAGCTTTTGATAAGTTAGGTATTCCTATAATAATCAAATATAATTCTCGAAACTTAATGAGAGGTTTAATAAAGCTTTGTGGTGTAGAGGAAGAGCTAATTTCTTCAACTATTACGATTGTTGATAAGATAGATAAGTTGAGTAAGGAAGAATTTTTAAGTGAGTTAAGTAACTTAGGTTTAAGTTCTTTACAAGGAGAAAAGTTATTAGAATATTTTAAATTGTCCTTAAGTGATTTAAATATTAAGTTCAAAGATAGTGAGATAGAAGAAGTTGTTAAAGGTTTAGAAGAGTTAAATAATTTGGAAGAGTATGTTAATAATCTTGGCTTAGATTGTTGTAAGTTTACTTCATCTTTAGCAAGAGGACAAGACTATTATACAGGAAATGTTTTTGAAGTTTATGAAGCGACTGGTCGTTTAAGTGGTGCTATTGGTGGAGGAGGTAGATATGATAAGATGATTACTGAATTCATTGATGATGGTGAAATTTATCCAGCAGTTGGAATAAGTTTTGGTTTAACTTCAATATTTGAACTTTTAAAGACAAGAGAAGATTTAGGAAATAGTTCAGGAATTAAATTATTTGTGATTCCAATGGGTGTTAATAGCGAAGCTTTAAAATTAGCTAATGATATAAGAGAATATGGAATAAATGTTGATGTTGAAATGACAGGTAAGAAGTTAAAGAAATCTCTAGATTTTTGTAATAAAGAAAATATTCCTTATGCAATAATTTTAGGTGAAGATGAAGTTAAGAATAAACTTTTCAAAGTTAAGGATATGAATGATAGAACTGAATATGAAATAAGTTTTGATAATTTAGAAAAAATAAAGGAAATTATTAAATAATTAAGAAATTAAGTTAATTTATTGTATAATACAGTAAATTGGGTGATTGGAATGTCTAAAATATCAAATGTTTTAACTATGATTGAGTTACTTAATACTGGAAAGAAGTATAGTATCAAAGAATTATCAGAGACTTTAGAAGTATCGGAAAGAATGATTCGTTCTTATAAGGAAGATATGGAGAAAGCAGGGATATTTGTTGATACAATAATGGGACCTTATGGTGGTTATGTAATGAATCAAAGTATTAGGATGCCTGTTAGAAAATTTAGAAAAAAAGATTATGAACTTCTAAATAGTTATATTGCTTCAGAAGAGGATGAAAATAAAAAAAGTGATTTAGTGATGCTTCAAGATAAAATAAAAGGAGTTTATAAAGGTAGTAAAGATGAAGCTAAGGAACTTAATCTAAAAGATGAAACTCTAGGTAAATATAATTGTTTAACTAGGGCGATTAAAGAAAAGAGAAAAGTAAAGATATTATATTATTCTTATGGTAAGGGAGAGAATGAACGTGTTATTTGCCCTGCAGAAATGTTTTTATTTCAGGATGGTTGGTATGTAGCAGCATTTTGTTTACTTAAGAATGATATTAGACATTTTGAGTTAAGAAGAATTATTAAGTATGAACTTTTAGATGAAAAATTTTAGTTCAAAAATATAAAAAAAGTTATTCTAATAGAGGAATAACTTTTTATATGGAAAGATTTTAAGTAGACGATATACTTCCTACTAAAGTGATATATTGATACCGAAAGGAAGTTATTTTATGAGAGCAAATATGTATGAAAATTATGAAATGTTAGAAAGAAGAGTTTTGGATGCTTTGTCGAGAACAGATTTAGTAAATATTAAAGATAAGTTAGATAGAATTAAAGGTGCTACATTATGTGTTGGTGTTGGCGGTTCTAAAGTAGTTAGTGATTTTGCTAGTAAAGTGTTGAATAGTAAGAATGGTTGTGTTACTGAGTCTGTTGAGCCAAGAGATATGCTATACAAAAATTTAAATGGGTATCAAAATGTGTTAGTAAGTAGTTATGGTGGAAGGAATTATGGAGTCGATGTATCATTAAATAATGATTTAAATAAGTATTTACTTTCTAGTAGGGAAAGAGAAGGTGTAAATAATTTGACTTATATATCAAGTTTGGAAACGGAAGATAGTTTTATATCTTTAGGAGCAACACTTATGCCAATGGCAATTTTGTTAAGTTATTATATATGTAATGATGTAGGTCTTATTAAAGAAATTTTAGAAAGTAGGCATGATTATTTGGTGGAGGGTAGCGACATATATGAAATATTGTCTGGTTATGATACCAAGTGTGCTAGTACTTTTTTAGAGTCAACGTTGACAGAAGCAGGTATAGGAATTCCGATTGTTCATGATAAGTATGGATATTGTCATGGTAGAAGTACCATTTCTAAAAATTATGATAGTTGTGCAATAGTATTAGAAAGAGAAACAGAACTTGACCGTATTTTATTTGAGGAGTTTAAAAAGTATTATAAGCAAGTCATTCAGATTAAGGGAAAGTATGGGGACCAAGTAATAGATGATTTTTATTTAACTTATCAGGTAATGTGGTTGGCAAAAGCTATATCAGAAATAAAAAGTAAAGATCTATCAAGGGTCGCTTATTCACCAATGGTTAAAAAGCTTTATCATTTTAAGGGAGGAATGTAAGATGGAAATTCCAGTTTATGTAACAGGAAATAAAGGAAAGTACTTTTCCGTTAAAGAGAAATTTGAACGTATGTATTTGGATGTGGATTTTTTTATTCATGATGCAGAGGAACCAGAGATTAATGATATAAAGGTTGTTGCTAAACATAAGGTAGATGAGGCATACGAAATTTTAAAAAGACCTTGTTTCGTTATTGATTCAGGTTTTTATATTAAGAATTATCCAGGATGTCCAGGGTATCCTGGGGCTTTTGTAAAGAGAAGTGGAATTAGTAGTGATATAGAAGGATTACTTGATACTTTAACTAGTGTTGAAGATAGAGAGGCAACTTTTATTGATTGTTTGATGTTTTATGATGGAAATGAATATCATACTTTTTATGGATATAGTGGGGGGAGTATAGCTCGAGAAGTTAGAGGAAATGAGAATGAGAAAGCTAGATCTAATTTGTGGTATGTTTTTGTACCTAAAAATCATGATAAGACTTTAGCTGAGATGGGTGATGAAGAAAGAAAGAATCGTCATGATGGAAGTAACTCAGCAATACTTGATTTTATTCAGTGGTATAAAGAAGAGTATTTAAGGATTAAGAGATTATCTAAATAGAAATTATGGTTTTATAAATCAAGGGATTAGATTTTCCCTTGTTTTTTTCTGTAGTGAATTATGATAAAATAAAAGATATATAGGAGGCGAATGGTTATGCAAGAATATTATATTGATTTAGGTTCATCTACTATTAAAGTATATGAATATAATGGAAGTCTAAAGTTATTAGAAGAACATTCAATATATTTTAAAAATAACTTTGATAGTAATAATGGAATTAGTGAAGAAAATAAAAATGAATTATGTGCTTACTTTGAAGAATTAAAAAGTAAGTATGATATGAAATATGAAAATACACATATTTATGTAACAGGAATTTTTAGAAATTTATCTTATGAAAGAAAAGTTGAATTAATTAAGCTATTTAATGATAAGTTTGATTTACATTTTAATATCATTTCTCATGGTATAGAGAATTACTATTTACAGAAAGCTATGCAAAATGATTATAATGGTAAAAAGGTATTAATTATTAATATGGGTGGTAAGACAACTGAATTAGTTACTTTTTTAGGTAGTGAGATTGTTGGAACCATGAATTTAACAGTAGGAGTAGCTGATTTATTAAATGGATTTAGTAAAGTAAATGATGTTACTAGTGGTGATACTATTGAAGAAATGACAGAATTTGTTTTAGAAAAGATAAATGATATAAATTTTGACAAGGATTATGATTGTGCAATTTTTACAGGTGGAGAAGAAAGATTTGAATTATTAACGGATTTTAATTTAGTAGAAAATATATTATTTAATGATGGTGTTCATAAGTATATGTTAACTTTAGAAGATTATATAAAGGGAACAGAAAAAGTATTTTATGAATATACAATGGAAGACTTATATAAATTAATGCCTAGTAATCCGAAGTGGATGGATGGAGCTAGAAGTGGAGCAATCATACCACTAGCAATATTTAAGAAAGCGAATATAGGAATGATTATCCCATCTGATTTAAATTTAATTAATGGAGTTATAAACGATTATAAATAGGAGAAAATAATCTTTAAAATAAAACTATTATAATTATCATAAAAATGATAAAATATTATTATAGAGAAGTGATAATATGAAAAGAAAATTAAAAGGTATTACTGTGCCTTACTTATATTATAATAAAGGCAAAAATTATACTTGTTATATTTATAGAGATAAAGAATATACTGATTTAAATGAATTATTTTTGGATTTCTTAGGTACTTATTTAACTTATCATTATATGGTGGGAGAAAAGTTACATGAAGTTCATAATCTAAGTGATGTTTTAGATGGATTGCTTAAAAATAAAAAGAATTTTAGTATCCCTATAGAATATAGAACTGAATATAGTGAAAGTGAATATGATTATATAATTAAATTGCAAGAAAAATTGGTTAAAGAGAAATTAAAAATAGAAAATAAACAATCTTATCTCGATGAATTTAAATTCAATGATTGGAAAAATTACAAATTATATAAATTTAATAAAGAAGTTTTTAGTAAATATAAAGGAGTTACTAAACCAAAAAGGATACACTCTGATATATTTGGTAGAGATTACTATGTGGTAGCTGGCTTGGCTTATGAGTCAATCTATCGTGCTTTAGATGAAGTCTTTGATGATAATTTGTATTATCAATTTGGTGGTACTAAGAGTAAAAATAATAGAAGTCATTTTCATTCACATAGTTTTGATGATTTAATAAGTTTAGTGTTTGAAAGATCAAGAGAATTCAAAATTCATACTACTCAACAACAATATTATAGTAGACAAGAAATAGAATTTTTAAATATTTTAGCTGATAAACTAAGAAGTATGAAGTTTAAAAGTATATCTAGAAATTTAACTGAAACAGATGTAGATGAGTATTTTTATTTAAAAGATAATAGAAAAATATTTGGTTTACTTGCTTATAATATAAGATCTTTTATTAATGAAAAAAAATACGAAGAAGAGGTTTTAAAAAGCCATAAAATTTAAATTTATTAATTGAAGAAGCATAGTGCTTCTTTTTTAGTTTTTAAAGCTGTTTTAATAAAAAAATTCAAATTATAATATTTATTTATTTTGTTTTTTTATTATTTATGTTTTAATTATTATTAATGGGTGTTTTATATGGAAATAAAAAGAGAAAAAGATAGTTTGGGTTATTATACTATTTCATTATTAAAGGATGATATTCAATTTAGAATATACTTTGGTGGGAATGGAGACTTATATTGGGATATTTTAAATATGAGAAACATGGATAGTAGTGATGAGTTCTTTATTTTAGATAAAAGTGATGGAGCAATATACGAGTTATTTTATAAATTATATATGAGAGTTATTAATCATCAAGTATTTCAAGTAAGAGAAGTAGATAAGTCTTTTTGTAGAACAGAAGAAGATGTTAAGAAGTTATATAAAAAGATAGAAAAGGATAATGAAGAATTATATAGTCATGCTTACTTTAAAGATTTATGTAGTGATGGTTGTGTAGTATACCATAGCGATAATGAACCTTATGAAACAGGTAATAGACTAACTATGTTTTTAGATGAAGCTAGTGGTGAATTAAGTATAGAGATTAATAGAGTTAGTCGAGGATATGATTTTTTAGACGTTTGCTTTACTCATTCAGGAAGTAGATATAGTCCTTTTGATTTAGCATTTTATGAACACTATAGTGATTTATGTGAAATCGATTTAGGAAAAATGCCGGATGGAGATGAAGGAGTAAAAAAATTGATAAAACAATAGAACTTTAAATTATAAACAAAATATAAAGAGTAGAATGTTACATGTTATGTTATGTTTTTTTATTGAGTTCTTTTCATTGAAAATTTATATGTGAGCAGATAATCATGTAGAAGAAATTTAATAAAACGTAAATGTCAGATTTAGATAGCTGTTATTTTTTGTATAAAAAAATTTAACTGTGTTATAATACATGGCAGGAGCAATAGTGATGGAAATTTTATAATTTCTTACTTTAATGAGTCATTAAAGGTCAATATTAATATAGGTGATTATTGTACTATTCCAAGGAACTTATCTACAACTTCGTGTAGACCGCGGTTACACCGCTATAGTTCATTTCCATATTACAATATCTTAAGTATTGCTCAGAATGGTTAGGAGGTAGTAAAATGATTAATCTTACTAAGGATGAAGTAAATAATTTTTTGCTATCTCTTGATTTAATTGATGATAAAATGCCTGATAAGAAAAAGATAAGATTACTTTATACTTTAAGTAATACAATTCATAAGAATTATAAGGTATATAAAATAAAAAAGAAAACTTTTGGGTATAGACATATTTATGAACCTAGTCCAACACTTAAAAGTGTTCAAAGGAGAATATTAGAAAATATCTTAAATTGTAAAAATATTTCAAAGTATGCTAAAGCTTATAAAGAAGGAATAGGTTTAAAGGATAATGCTCTAGTTCACACAAATAAGAAAATAATTCTTAAACTTGATATCATTGATTTTTTTGAGAATATTGATTTTTATAATGTTTATGATAGTTGTTTTAATGAAGCTTATTTTCCTAAAGAAATTGGACATTTATTAACTTATTTATGTACATATGAATCTAGATTACCACAAGGAGCTCCAACGTCATCTTATATTTCTAATTTGGTTATGAAAGATTTTGATGAAGAATTAGGTTACTGGTGTGAAGAAAGAAATATTGCTTATACAAGGTATTCTGATGATATGACTTTCTCAGGCGAATTTAATCCAAGTGAAGTTATAAGAAAGGTAAGAAAGTTACTTTATAAATTGGGATTAAAGATAAATAACAAGAAAATAAATGCAATTTCTTGTTCACAGCAACAAAAGGTTACTGGCTTAGTTGTTAATAAAAAGGTGAGTGTTCCTAGAAAATATAGAGAAAAGATAAGACAGGAAGTTTATTATATAAATAAGTATGGTTTAGATGAACATTTAAAGAGAATTAGTGATTGTGTAAATAAAAAACAATATATTGACTCTTTGTATGGAAGAATATTATATGTATTAAATATTAATTCTGATGATAAAGAATTTTGTGAATATAAGAAATTAATTGGAAACTTTAAAAAAAATTAATTTCTTTTTTTTGAGGAAAATTTGTCAGGATTGAGAATATAATGTATAATTTTATTAATAATTGAGGGGGGATTTGGTATGAAAGTAACTACTATTTCCAAGAAAAAGTATAAGGAATTACATAAACTTGTTTTAGAGGAAGGAATATGTAATTCAGAAAGTATAGTATATGACATTAATATTAGAGGAGAGCGAAAAATTCTTAAAGAATTAAAAGAAAAAGAAGGGGAATACTATGCAACTAAGTTATATACTGTTCAGATGTTAGATTCTTCAAGGGAATATTTACCTAAAGGATTATGTATTCCAGATTCTTTAGCTGTTGTTAAAGGGGAAACTATTGGTTTTACAGTTCCTTATGTTGAAGGTATTAATTTAGCTACTATTTTAAATTCGACAAAAGTTAGTGTTGATGAACAAATATATTATTTAAGAAAAATAGGTCAGTTACTAGAACAATTAAGAAATGTACGTAAATATACTCCTCTTAAAGATTTTTACATTAATGATTTACATGAATCTAATTTTATTGTAAATCCTAATAATAGAGAATTAACTGCTATTGATTTAGATAGTTCTAAGATAGGTGCTAATGGCGTTTATCCATCTAGATATGCTTCTCCTTGTTCTTTAGCACAACATGTTCCATCTAAATATATTGTTAATGAAAGTGGACGTTGTGGAGGATTTTTACTACCTAATGATGATTCTGAAATATATTGTTATGTTATGACTATTTTAAATTATCTATTTGGCGGTAATATATTTCGTTTAAGACTAGAAGATTTTTATGTATACTTGAATTATTTAGATAAAATTGGAATTGATAAGGAATTATTAATGATTATTGAAAGAATAGTTTCTTGTGGTCCTAATGTTAATCCAGAACCTTATTTAGAATCTTTAACAGCAGAAAATGTATCTCGTGCTAGAGAAAAAGTTTATACACTTACCAAGAATAATATTATGAGATAAAAAAAGCTTCAGATTTTTTCTGAAGTTTTAATATTCTATTTTTTTCTTAAACTTTCTACATTTATAAGCTCAAATTTATATTTTTGAGTAACATTAGGGTATTTGTTGTGATCAACTTCACCTAAAAAGTCAGATTTTTCTCTAATGTATAGAGAGCCATCTTCATAAAGCTTTCGATATATTACATATGGAGTTACTCCATCATCACTGCTCATAGCAATATCTTCTACTAAGTAATGGTCTCCTTTAAAATGTTTATATATACCTTTTATCTTTAATTCATTCATTATTTATACCTCCTTGTATAAAGATTATAACATAATTAATAATAATGTTTAATAAATGGTCGTTATATTTATAATAGGTAAATTTGACAGAAATTGACAATTCATATATGATAGTCCCCAAAAAAAGGGGATTTTTGTATGTTAAGTTATAGTGAAATTAATGAAATACTCAAAAATTTTGATACAACTTCATATAATAGATTACAAATTGGACGAAATAAACCATTAGTTATTTCAATATATAGTTACTTAAGTAGTTTAAATGTAAGTAAAGAAGTTTTGGATATTTTAATTAGTAATATTGCTTATTTAGATGAAAATAAAGTAAATATTCCTCTTTATTTAGATATACTTAGTAAGTCATTAGGTTTTATTAATGATTATTCATTAAAAGAAGTTTTAGATATTGTTATGGATGTTCATCATATATATTATAGAGAATGCTTGGATATAAGTTTAGAAGATTATTTACATGATGTTAATGATAATGTATTAAGAAAGTTGTATTTGGATAGAAATGGTAAGTATTTAGATAAGAATTTTAGTAGTGATAGTTGTTTCAGGTATATAAGTGATTTAAAATTAGTAGCAGCTATGGTACTAGATTTGAAAGAATATAGAGAGTTCTTAGGATATATAGATGAGTTTACTAAATATCAAGGTAGTTATTCTCCTTTTAAATTATTTAGATTTTATGTTAAATTAAGAAAAAAATTAAAAGGAGTAACTTGTTTATTTTGGGATATTGTTTATGGAAATGAATATCTTCTATCATTATATAAAAGTAATATAAAAGTAAGCGAAATCTATAAAGAAAATGTTTATAATATTGGGTATAAAAATAAAAAGATAAGTGATAATATTCAATTAGATTTATTTACTTATAATGATAGTAGTAGTTATATAAAAGTTAATAATGATTTTAAATGTTTTCAGATATGCACTTTATATAATTCGAAGGAATTACTAAATTTCAAACAAGAAAAAGATTTAGTTGATTATTATAATGAACTAATGAGTAAGAATAGAAAAGATGTTATAGTTTTACCTAAGTTAAAAAGTGAAGTAAGAGCAAAGTATATTTATGATGTAAATTAAAAAACTTCTCAATTTATGAGAAGTTTTTGTATGAAACTATTTTTCTAAAAGGCGACCTTGATAAGTATTACGACGAACCATTTCTTTATCAATATCATTTAAGACACAGAATTTCTTTAGAAGCCATTCAGGAGCAATAAGATCTTCTTTTTTAGGATCACCTGTAATACGGTGAATTACTATTTTAGGATCTAATAGTTCTAATTCATTTACTACTATGTCAATATATTCTTCTTTAGTTAGGATATGAAAAGGATGTTCTTTGTAGTAATCAGCTAAATCAGTGTCTTCAATTATATGGAGCATATGAATTTTAATGCCATCAATATGAAGATTATTTAAATATTTAATTGTTTCTAACATATCTTCTTTAGTTTCGCCAGGAAGACCATTAATGATGTGAACAACTATTTCGATGTTCCTTTTTTGTAATTCTTTAACTGCTTCTTCAAAATTTTTTAAATCATGTCCACGATTTATGAATTTTAAAGTTTTTTCATGAATAGATTGAAGTCCAAGTTCAACTATAAGATTTGTCCTTTTGTTTAGTTCTTCAAGATAATCATAGCATTCAGGAGTTATAGTATCACTACGAGTAGCAATATTTAAACCAATTACATTTGGTAAAGCTAGAATGCTTTCATATTTTTCTTTTAAAATAGGAAGAGGAGCGAACGTGTTGGTGTTAGCTTGGAAATAACCTATATAGTAACTATCTGGCCACTTTTTTTCCATTATTTCTTTTACTTCATTAAATTGAGTTATAAGGTCTTGTTCTTTATTACCAGCAAAATCTCCAGAACCTAGACGAGAACAAAAGATACAACCTTTCCCATTGATTTTATTTGGACAAGAAAAGTTACCATTTAATGATACTTTAAATGTTTTTTTTCCGTATTTCTTTTTAAAATAGTAGTTTAATGTATGATAGCGTTTGTTATCTAAAGTATATTTGAACATATTTTGTCACTTCTTTCATTATTTCGTATAAGTCATATAAATTACTAATTGGTATTATAACATATTTATAATTTTTGTCCTATTACTTAGGTAAAAGTATGGTATAATGTTTCTATAATAGTAGAGTATTGTATGCGTGCAATAGTATGTAACAAAAAAGAATGTGGAGGAATATAAAATGGCAAATTTAGGAGAACATTTTAAAGTTGATTATAGTAATCTGACAAGTAAACCTCAAGTTGTTTTTAAAGGACAATTTTATAGAATAACTATATTGAGTGATTTATTAATAAGACTTGAATTTAGTGAAGAAGGATACTTTGAAGATAGACCTACAGAGTTAGTTAAATTTAGAAATTTTCCAATACCACAGATGAAAGTTGATCAAACGGAAAAACATTTAGATATTACTACAAAGTATTTTAATTTAAGATACGAAAAAGAGAAACCTTTCTATGGTAATAAGTATTCTCCAGATAGCGTTTTACGTATAAAGTTATTAGATGCCACTAATAAAGAATGGTATTATGGTCATCCAGAAGCAAGAAATTTTAATGGTATTGTTGCTAATATAGATAAGACAAATGATCCATTTATTGAGGTTGCAGCAGTTAAAGATTTTAAGCATTTTAAAAGAAAAATTGAAAATTATTTAGATGTAAAAAGAAAAGGTTTATATTCGACTGATGGTTTTGCGACATTGGATGATAGTAAATCGAACTTTTTAGCGGAAGATGGGACTATTATATATAATGATAAAAAACGTATAGATGTATATGTATTTATGTATAATAGGGATTTTGGTAATTGCTTGCAGAATTATTTTACATTAACAGGAATGCCTCCTATGATACCAAGATATGCTTTAGGTATCTGGTGGAATAAGAACGACTTTTATAATTTTGATGATGTTCAGAGATTGCTAGCTGATTTTAATAAAAATAAAATTCCAATGAGTGTTTTACTTTTAGGAGATAATTGGCATTTAAAAGATAAAAATAATTTAACAAGATTTAATTCAGGTTTTACTTTTAATAGAGAATTATTTTATAAACCAGCAGAATTTACGCAATATATGCATGATAGAGGTGTCAGAGTTGGAGTTAGTTTAGATCCTAGTGAAGGAATTCATCCACATGAACCAAAGTTTGATGAGATTGCGAAGGCGATAGGCAATTCAGACAAGCAAATTATTCCTTTTAATGTGTTTGATAAAGAATTAATTGGAGCTTATTTAAATAATTTAATTGATCCATTGTATAGAGTTGGTGTTGATTTCTTTTGGATTAATTATCGTAATTTAAAAGATAAGACAAGTAATGATGTTTTAAATTATTATCATTATACAGATTTTGGTAAAATGGAAGGCTTAAGACCATTAATTTTGAGTAGAGTAAGTACATATGCACCCCATAGATTTCCTATTCATTATAGTGGAGAGACTGTTGTTAGTTGGAATACATTAAAATTATTGCCATATTTTAATAGTACATCTTCTAATTTGGGATTATCTTGGTGGAGTCATGATGTTGGTGGATACAAAGATGGTGTAGAAGATTCAGAGTTATATGCTAGATATGTTCAGTATGGTACTTTCAGTCCAATATTTAGATTTAGTGCGAAGTATGGAAGATATTATAAAAGAGAGCCATGGAAGTGGGATGTTAAGACTTTAAGTATAGTTCGTGAGTATTGTCAATTGAGACATAGATTAATACCTTACTTATATAGTGAAGCTTATAAGTATCATAAAGTTGGTTTGCCTATTGTACAACCGCTTTATTATCAGTATCCAGAAATATATAATGAGATTGATTATAAGAATGAGTATTATTTTGGAACAGAATTATTTGTAGCACCAATTACTAAGAAAAAAGATGTAGTTATGAATCGATCTGTTGAGAAGATATTTTTACCAAAAGGTACTTGGTATGATTTTAAAACAGGTAAGAAGTATCTAGGTAATAAAAGATATATTTTATTCTATAAAGATGAGGATTATCCAGTATTTGCTAGAGATGGTTCAATAGTTTGTATGGCTGATTTAGAAAAAAATATGAATGATACTAGTTCACCAAAGACAATGGAAATTCATGTTTTTCCTGGTAAGAGTAATCAATATAATTTATATGAAGATGATGGATATACATCACTTTATAAAGAAGGCTATTATTTGTTAACAAGAGTAGATTATAATTATATGGCTAACAATTATACTTTAATTATTAGACCTGTAGAAGGAAAGACAGGTATTGTACCTGCAAAACGTAATTATCGTATAAGATTTAGAAATACAAGGGAAGCAAATGATGTAATAGTATATTTAGATAGTGAAAAGTTTGAACATGATGCATATGTAGAAGATACAGATTTTATTGTAGAAGTTAATGATGTACCAACAACAAAACAATTAACTATTAATTGTAAAGGTAAAGATATTGAAATAGATGCTGTAAGACTTATTAATGAAGACATTGATTCAATTATTTCAGATTTACAGATTAAAACTAATTTAAAAGAAGAAATAGGAAGAATCGTATTCTCGAATTATAGTATTGAAAAGAAGAGAATGGATATTCGAGGACTTAGTAAAAAAGGACTTGAAAGGCAGTTTATTAATATGTTTATGAAACTATTAGAATATGTTGCACAAATATAAAATAAAAGAAGAATATTTGCATAAAAGAGCTTTTCTATGTATAATATTCGTAGTTAGGGGATGATTAAATGCCAGGACCAGGATTTCCACCACCAGGAGGTGGTCGTGGACCAAGAGGACCAATGGGAGGACCAAGAGGAAGATTTGGACCAATGATGGGACCAATGGCTCATTATTATTTTAGACCAACAAGACCAGCACCAGGAGGATATGTAGCTACTGGTGGAGATAGACTTACTGATACAATCGTTGATATGCAGTGTGAAACTGAGTTTACTTTTAGACATGCGATGAGAAGAAATGGTATTCTTGGAGGATTTGCATGTGGAATAAGAAAATTGACTTCAGGAGGACTTAGACATAATTCTTTTGTAAGCAAGATTTCGTTATGTGATAAGTTACTTGCTGAAGGACGTATTACAAAAGAGCAATGCCTTAGAAGAAAGATGGAAGCTGCTAAAAAATATAATAGATATTTATTAAAATGTGGATACTATAATGTTTATGATTATCAGGATGCAATGGAAGATTTTGCAAAGTCAATTGGTGTTAATTACGTTGATGATGTACATACTCCAGAAAATGAAAGAGGAAGATCAAGATAGTCTTGATTTTGAACGAGTAATATTTTATAATACGATATAGACGTTGAAGGAATAGTAGTAATATATGGAAATATTAAGAGAGCTAGTGGATGGTG
Organism: uncultured Bacilli bacterium; assembly: GCA_949425635.1. GTDB lineage: Bacteria > Bacillota_I > Bacilli_A > RF39 > UBA660 > Coprovivens. The sequence goes on from CASPWD010000011.1 coordinate 46,211, forward strand.
TAAACTAGTTATGGAAGTATATGAACTTGATTCTAGAGTTTTTAGGGTGATTCCTTTATAGATTTAGAGCTAATATAATTAGTTATATTAGAAATTAAGGTGGTACCACGACATATTCGTCCTTATGATGAATATGTCTTTTTCTTTGCTTAAGGAGGGATTTTATGTTTTACATTATGATTTTTGCTTTGATGTTTGTTGTAATTTATTTAGCTTATTATTTTGTATTTGATGATATGCTCAAAAAAGAAAAGTATACAAAAATATCAGAGCTGGTTTTATTTACTAATAAGTTTAATTTAGATAAAAAGAAAATTGATAAGCATAAATTATTAAAAGGAGTTGCTCTAATTAATGCATTTATTATGTCATTTACAGCAACTATAACAATGCTTGTACCAGTACAGTCCTATTTTAAGTTATTCATAGCTTTTGTACTTATTATGGTACTGATATTTAGTATGTATTTTGCTTACGGAAAATATTTAAATAAGAAATGGGGAAAATAAGATGGAATATAATTTTAGTGAAATAGAAAAAAAATGGCAAAAATATTGGAAAGAAAATAATACTTTTAAGACAGATGTTTGGGATTTTAGTAAACCTAAATATTATGTATTGGATATGTTTCCTTATCCAAGTGGAGTAGGATTACATGCAGGACATGTTGAAGGTTATACAGCAACAGATATCGTTTCTAGAATGAAACGTATGCAAGGATTTAATGTTTTACACCCAATGGGATATGATTCATTTGGATTGCCTGCAGAACAATATGCTGTACAAACTGGTAATCATCCTAGTGGATTTACTGAAAAGAATATTGCTTATTTTAGTGAACAATTAAATACTTTAGGTTTTGATTATGATTGGTCAAAAATGGTTTCAACAAGTGATCCTAAATTTTATAAATGGACACAATGGATTTTTAAACAATTATACAAAGATGGATATGCTAAGTATGTAGACATGCCAGTTAATTGGTGTGAAGAGTTGGGAACTGTTTTATCTAATGATGAAGTTATTGATGGTAAATCTGAACGTGGAGGATTCCCAGTAGTTCGTAAGAACATGAAACAATTATGTATTGATCAACCTAAATTTGCGGAAAGATTATTAGAGGGATTAGAGGAAATTGATTGGCCACAATCTACTAAAGAAATGCAAAGAAACTGGATAGGTAAATCTATTGGTGCTCATGTTAATTTTAAAGTTGATGGTTTTGATAAAGAATTTACTGTATTTACAACTCGTTGTGATACTTTATTTGGAGCAACTTATTGCGTACTTGCACCAGAGCATGAATTTGTTGATGAAATTACAAGTGAAGACAAACGTACAGAAGTAGATGCTTATAAAAAGGCTTGTGCATCTAAGAGTGATTTAGAGAGAACGGAACTTAATAAAGATAAAACTGGTGTATTTATTGGTGCTTATGCAATTAATCCAGTAAACGGAGTTAAGATTCCAATTTATATAAGTGATTATGTTTTAGCAAGTTACGGAACAGGAGCTATTATGGCAGTTCCAGCTCACGATGATAGAGATTATGAATTTGCTAAGAAATTTAATATTCCTATTATTCAAGTTATTGCTAAGAATTTTGTTGGTACAGGTGATTCAGAGATTCGTCCTGATAAAGAAATGACTGAAAGAAGAGTTGTTAATGCAGTAATTAAGCATCCAACAGAAGATAAGTATTTATGTGTACATAATAAGAAATTTAATTGGATAAACTTTGTAATGGGTGGTATTGAAGGAGAAGAAACTCCTATTGAAGCAGCAAAAAGAGAAGTTGTTGAAGAAACTGGATACACTGATTTAGCAGATTTAAAAGAAATGGAATTTATTTATTATGATAATTTCTATGCAGCACATAAAGATGTTAATAGACATATTACTTGCTATACAGTTATAGGTAAGTTAAATAGTTTGGAACAAGTTAATGTGTCAGAAGAAGAAAGCAATCTTGCTGATGTTATGTGGATAGATAAAGATAAATTAATTGAGACATTAACAAGTCAAGCTCATAAATATGATGCAGAACGTGCAATAAATGGTGAAGGAGCTATGACTGAAGATGGTGTTCATATTAATTCTGAAATTTTAGATGGTATGAATAAACAAGAATCTATCGATAAGATGATTGCATGGCTTGAAGAAAGAAATATTGGTGCTAGAAAAGTTAATTATAAATTTAGAGAATGGATTTTTGCTCGTCAAAGATATTGGGGAGAACCAGTTCCTATCGTTCATTTAGAAGATGGGACTGACATGTTACTTGAAGATGAAGAGTTACCACTTGTTTTACCTGAACTTGAGGATTACAAAGGACATAATGGTAAGGCACCACTTGAAAATGCAGAAGAGTGGAAGCATTATGTAACTAAAGATGGTAAGAAAGGGTTAAGAGAAACTTCAACAATGCCTGGTAGTGCTGGATCTAGTTGGTATTTCTTAAGATACATTGATCCAAATAATGAAGAAACTTTCTGTGATAAAAAATTAGCAGAGCATTGGTTACCAGTTGATTTATATATGGGTGGCCCAGAACATGCAGTTGGACATTTAATGTATTCGAGAATTTGGAACAATTACTTATATGATAAAGGATTGTCTCCTGTGAAGGAACCATTTAAAAAGTTAGTTCATCAAGGTATGATTCTAGGGGAAAATGGTATTAAGATGGGTAAACGTTATCCTGAATTTGCAATTGACCCTAAGGATATAGCAAGAGATTATGGAGCAGATACTTTAAGACTTTATGAAATGTTTATGGGACCTATTGAAGCTTCTAAACCATGGAGTGCAAGTGGAGTAGATGGTGCTCGTAAGTTTGTTGAAAGAGTATGGAGATTCTTTACTAATATGGATAATATTACTGTGGAGAATGATGGCTCTTTAGATAAAGCTTATAATACTATGGTTAAGAGAGTAACTAATGATTTTGAGGCTTTAGGTTTTAATACAGCAATAAGTCAATTTATGATATTTGTAAATGAATGTTATAAGATAGGCAAATGTCCTAAGGAATATGCTGAAGGATTCATTAAGATGATGAGTTGTATAACTCCTCATATGGGTGAAGAAATTTGGGAAATGTATGGACATAATACTACTATTGCTTATGAGGCATGGCCAACATATGATGAATCTAAGATGGTAGATACTGAAGTTAATATGGCTGTTTCAGTTAATGGTAAATTACGTAATACTATTAAGGTTGCTATGGATGAAGATCAAGAGAAAGTTAAAGAAATGGCAATGGCTGATGAAAAAGTGGCTAAACATTTAGAAGGTAAAGAAATAGTTAAAGTTATAGTTGTACCTAATAAGATAGTAAATATTGTTGTTAAATAGGAGCAATTATTAAGGAAACGGAGAGATCTGTTTCTTTTTTTGAGATTATATATAAAATATTGAGGTAAAGTTGACAAATTTAAGATAAAAATATATATTTAAATTACATTTTTAATGAAGGAGGGTCGTTTGTGAAAAAGAATGGCCATAGAATGTTATCTTTAGCATTGGTTCCAATAGTAGCAATTAATTTGTATGCTGGATCAAAAATGTTGAAGAAAAATATAAGTGAAGAAAAAGTAGAACCAAAGAGTATTACAACTCATATGGTAGAATTTAATAATTATAGAGAGGTTTCAGTGGAGTCTGAAGTTTTAGAAACTCAAGGAGAAGTTTCAGAAACAGATGTTTTTTCTAGATTAGATAAAATGTACGAATCTGCTGGTAAAGATTTTAACGAATTGTTATCAATTGAAGATAAGTTTAGTGAACTTTATGTTAGTGGTTTATATGCAAAATTAAAGAGTGCTGGACTTAGTGATGAAGTTATTAGAGAAGAAATAGATAATATATTAGCATTTAGTTTAACCTTTACAGATATGGATGATCAAACATGGTTAAGATTGTTTGGTGATATGGAATCAACAATAAGTGAATATGATAATGTAATTGATTACTATTATCCTTTAGCTATTTATGTTCATAAAAATGAATGTGAACTTTCTCATACAGCACACGAATTTGATGAAGAAAGAATGACTTGTACTACATTAGAAGAAATGGCTGAAAATGCGATTACTGTGTTACCTTCAAGTGATTATGTTATAGAAATGATTAAAGCTAGTGAAGATGAACAAGTAATTAGTGAGTATAAAAAGATAGAGGCAGCTGGTTTAGATTTTAATGCTGTTTTAGGTGAGTTAAATAATATGTATATTTTATCTCAAACACCTATGTGCATTGATGATGAAGTTTATAAAGAGTTGTTTAGTAATTTACTTACTACTGTTGGTGAATATGACAATGTCTTTGTAGTTTATGGTGAATTAGCTAACTATGTACATGCATTAAATTGCGATTATGAACATTCTGTAGATGAATATGGTGTTAATGTTTGTGAAGGTATAAAATTAGAGTATAAATAGTTATTTAGGGACTTGGATGATTTATCTGAGTCTTTTTTTATTTTGTGACTAGAATTTAAAAAGGCGTTTAAAAATTTGATTTTTAGGAGAATATTGTAGCTATAAGGATGTTTTTTAATATATAAAAAAACTAAAATGCTTTTTTGCTTCTAAGAGATTGTAGAAAAAGATAATTTGCATAAAAAAATGAATAGCTGAGTGATTTTACAAGGAATTTAAAATATGCTATTCTACACTTCGATACATTTTGATGCAGGTGGCTTTCGTCTTCAGGGGGATTGGTTGAAATAATCAATTATGAAGAGGAGGTGATATTATGAGAAAACGTGAAATAATCGATAAAATCATAATATTTGCACTTCTTGGTTTGATTTTCATTTTGTTGTTAACAAAATAAAAAATGACTAGTCTAAACTAGTCACATAACCAATTAAGAAAGCCATTTCTTCAAATGTATCATCTTTTTTATTAAGATGAAGTTGCTTTCATAATCACATTATAACTTTATATTTTAATTTTATCAACTATATTAAGATAGAAATTTTATGATTTTTGTTTTATAATAGATTTTAAATTTATGGAGGATAATATGAAAAATTTGAATATTAATATAGGAGCTTTTATAAAAAGACGTGGAACTGCTTTTTTACTTGCAGGGACATTATCAGTAGCATGTTTAACAGGTTGTGTAGATGAAGTTAATTGTGAAATACCTACTACTCATGCTCATATGTTTGTAAATGAAGATGGATATATTAGATATGTTATAAGTGAGAGAAAAAGTTTTGAAGGTTATAATAGAAGTTATAATTCAGTAGAATTAAATGAAGAAGAAGTTACTTTATATGGATTTCTTGACACTAAAGATTTAATAAGAATAGATGATAATATTGACCTAGTCCTTGCACAACAAGAAATGAATAAGCCATTTACAGCTTATGAATATTCAGAGACAGTGCTCACTAGTGTAGGAAGAGTAATTTCTTCAACAACAAAATATAATTGGACGAATAATCCTCAACATGGTAATTTAACAGGAAAGGAATTACAAGTACATTATATTTATCAAGCTTATAATGTAAAAAAGGGTGAGGATGGTAAATATGTCTTAGTACCTTCTCCTTTAGTAGAAGATATTACTGAAGTTATGGAAGATTATCCTTATATTAGAACGAATTATTATATCCTTGTTGATGAATATAACGTTGATGTTAAAATCGAAGATATGATAGAATTAAAAGAATTAGAAGAAGCTAAGTCGTCCAGTGCGTCAGGTAATGTTTTAAAAAAGTCTATTGACTAGTAAAATTTAAAAAATACAAAGTTTAAAATGCTTTGCATTTTTTAATAATTCTTAATTAGCACTCTTTATTGACAAGTGCTAATTTTGGAGTATAATGAATATTGTGAAATGGAGGGATTTTCATGAATTATGGATATAATATGCCACAGCAACAAGAGGAAGACGTGTTAAAAAAATATGGTAGAGATATAACAGAAAGTGCAAAAAGTAATAAGATAGATCCAGTTATAGGACGAGATGATGAAATAAGAAGTATTACTAGGATATTATCTAGAAAGACCAAGAATAATCCTGTTCTAATAGGTGAACCAGGTGTTGGTAAGACAGCAATAGTTGAGGGTTTAGCACTTCGTATAGTAAGTGGAGATGTCCCAGAAAGTTTAAAGAGTAAAAAAATTTGGGAGCTTGATTTAGCGGCATTAGTAGCTGGTGCTAAGTATCGTGGAGAATTTGAAGAGAGATTAAAAGCTGTATTAGCTAAAATAAAAGAAAGTGATGGAAATATTATTTTATTTATCGATGAAATTCACATGATAGTAGGTAATGGCGAAGAAGGAACAATGAATGTAGGCAATATGCTTAAACCAATGTTAGCACGAGGAGAGATTAAATGTATTGGTGCAACTACTTTAAATGAATATCGTAAATACATTGAACGTGATGGAGCGTTGGAAAGAAGATTTCAAAAAATTATTGTTAAAGCTCCAAATGTAGAAGATACTATAGCAATATTACGTGGATTAAAAGAAAGGTTTGAAGTTCATCATGGAGTTAATATAAAAGATAGAGCAATTATTGCAGCAGCAACTTTGTCAGATCGATATATTACAGATCGATATTTACCAGATAAAGCAATTGATTTGATCGATGAAGCTTGTGCAACTATTAAAGTAGAAATGGATAGTGTACCAGTTAGTTTGGATAAATTAACTAGAAAAATTATGTTACTGGAAATAGAAAGACAATCTTTAAAGAAAGAAAAAGATGAACAAAGTAAGAAGAGATTACAAGAATTAGATGATGAGTTATACCAACTAAAATTAAAGGAAACAAAGTTGAAAGATGACTTTAATAAAGAGAAAGAAGCAAATCAAGCAATTTTAGATAAAAAGAAATTGTTAGAAACTTGTAAGTATCGTTTAAGCGTTGCTGAAAGTAATTATGATTTGGATACTGCAGCTAAATTAAGACATGGAGATATTCCAAAACTTGAACAAGAGTTAGAAGAATTACGAAAGAATAATAAAAATGTTCTAATTAGTGATACTGTTAAAGAAGAAGATATTGCTCAGGTTATTTCTAAATGGACTAATGTTCCTGTATCAAAATTAGTTGAAGGTGAAAAAGAAAAATTACTTAAGTTAGAAGATAATATGAGAGAAAGAGTAATTGGTCAAGATGATGTTTTAACTAAAGTAAGTAATGCGATTATTAGAAGTCGTGCTGGTATCAAGGATCCTAACAGACCAATTGGTTCATTCTTGTTCTTAGGTCCTACTGGTGTTGGTAAGACAGAAGTTGCGAAGACGTTAGCTTATGAATTATTTGATGATGAGAGACATATGATACGTATTGATATGAGTGAATATATGGAAGCCTTTAATGTTTCGAGGTTAATTGGAGCTGCTCCTGGTTATATTGGATATGATGAAGGTGGTCAATTAACAGAAGCTGTAAGAAGAAATCCTTATTCAATTGTATTATTTGATGAAATAGAAAAAGCTCATCCTGATGTTTTTAATATATTATTACAAATTCTAGACGATGGTAGAATTACTGATAGTCAAGGAAGAACTGTTGATTTTAAAAATACAATTATCATTATGACAAGTAATTTAGGTAGTGAGTATATTTTAGAAGGTAATACCAATAAGGAAGCAATGATTAATCAAGAATTAAGACGTACGTTTAAACCAGAATTTTTAAATAGAATTGATGAAACATTAATATTTAATAGTTTAGGTAAAGATGTTGTATTTAAGATACTTGATAAAATTATTAGAGAGATAAATGGTAGATTAAAACAAAGGGGAATTACAATATCTTTAAGCAATAAAGCAAGAGATTTAATAATTGAGAATTCTTATGATGAATCATTTGGAGCTAGACCAATAAAGAGATATGTAAGTGATAATGTTGAAACTTTAATTGCCATGAAATTAATAGAAGGTAAAATAAGAGATAATGCAAAATTAATAGTTGATGTAGATGATACTAATAATTTTTGTATAGTAGAAGACGCTTAGGTTAAGTGTCTTTTATTTTGTCTTCATATATTTTTAGATAAAGCATTTATTTTTTGGGTAAATTGTGGTAGTATTTTAGATAGTGAATAAGTGTATACTATATAATATAGTTTTATTAAAGAATAATAGAGGTTGAATATGATAAGAAAAGTATTAAATAGTAAAATAATTCACTTCGTTTCAGCTCTTGTGGAATGGATAATTGGTATTGTATTAGTTATTCTTGTTGGCTTAACTTTATTTCAAAATGTATCAAAACAAGGCGATTTTTTTGGTTATCGTGTCTATATTGTAGGTTCAGAGAGTATGGTTCCTCTTTATTATGTTGGAGATACTTTATTGGTTAAAGAGATGCCAATAGAAAAGATAGAGATTGGTGATACAGTTACCTATGTTGGTAAGCAAGAAGAAATTGAAGGAATGATTATAACTCATCAATTGAAGAATAAAGAAATGGGATCAAATGGTGAATATTTATTACATATAAAAGGTATTGCTAATGATGTTGAGGATCCGATTGTACATGAAGATCAGATACTTGGAAAAGTTGTTTACAAATTTGTTGTATTGAGTTTTCTTGGAAAGATAGTAACAAATACTTTTTTAACTATTACTTGTATAACGGTTCCAATTGTTTTGTTGATATTGATTGAGATATTTAAATTGATATTTAAGAAAGATAGTAATTTATTTGTAGAGGAAAGTGATATACAACAAGAGGAAATTGTTGTAGATAAAAAAATAGAAGAAAAGAAATCTAAAATACAAAATTATGAAGATATAATTGAGGTTCAAGAAGAAGAGAAAATAAAAGATGAACTAACTATTAAGGTCGGAAATGAAATATTGGAATTACCAAAGAAGAAGACTTCAATAAAGTTAGAAGAAGAAATGAAACAGAAGAACAAAGACAATGTAACAGCAGTAAAAATAGAGGAAATAGAAGAATTAGTTGATGGTAAGAATAAATAGATAGTGGAAATATGTTTTAATGGAGGATTAGTAATGAAGAAATTAAAAGTATTAGTTATTTTGGTGATAATTGGAGCTATATGTTTTGGGATATATAAAATATATGATGAGAGTAAAGAAGTGGATTTTAAAATTAAAATGACTGATGGTTTACAAATATCTGTTGATGGCAAGGAATTTAAGGATGAAATTTCTAAAGAAGATATACTTAATTTGAGTGATAGTTATAAGGATTCTGTTAATCAAATTCCTAAAAAGTTAGGGAATGTTTCATCTCCTTTAAGAGTTGAAAACGGTAAGTTAGATATGTATTATGTACAATATGTAAAAGGGAATGAATTTTTAAAGGCGTTTAAAGAAGATGAAGTTAATTGTGCTATAAAAGATGAATGTGTTGATAAAAATTATATAGCGTTTGATGTATTTATTAAATCAGATAATCCTGTAACGTTGAATTTAACTAAAAATTCTAATGTAAAATCTAGGTCTGGAAAAGGTAATAATAATTATTATAATGCTACTAGAGTAGGATTTATAGTTGAAGGAACTGTACCAGCAGATAATAGTGATTTGGCTCAATCATTATCGGGTGGAAATAGAGCTATTATTTGGGAACCAAATTATGATATAAATAAAAAGAATGAAGAAGGTTTTTTATCATATAAAGCTGTTGATGAGGAAATAAAGAAGGAAATAAGTGCTGGACAGGTTGATGGTAACTTTAGCTTTTTAAAAGTAACTTCGAATGTATTTACAAGATTTGAAAATAATAAGGATACAGAGTTATTAGATATTCAAGCTGGAATAACTAAGATAAGAGTATATATGTGGTTAGAAAGTCAAGATATTGATATGAAACCTAATGCATCAACTAATAAGTTAATGTTTGATGTTGAACTAGGAGCTAAGAAGTAAAAAAGATATTAATTGTATGATAATTAATATCTTTTTTTTGCTTTAAAATAGCTTTTTCTGATTCAAGGCCATTAAGGCCTTGATATATATATATTATACTTGTATAGTAGGATAGTCATGATATACAAGTACATAAGTGACTTTCTAATGATGTAGGAAGTATATTATAGTAAA
>CASPWD010000012.1 GCA_949425635.1 uncultured Bacilli bacterium
CTCTTTCATTCATTCTTCTTATTGGTGTTACTTGGGCATTCTTTAGTAATAGTTATGCTTTTAATAATAAGTTTAATGTTGCTAACTACGATGTTCAAATAGAAGAAGTGTTTAATGGAACTTGGGGAGTAAAACAAGTTAGTATTGTTAATAAAGATGAAACACCTGTTGTATTAAGAGTTTCTTACAATGAGATGTGGAAGCTAATACAGGAAGATGAATCAATTATTTTCTTAAGTAATAGATTAAAAATCAATGATGAATACATTGATGTTGTTGATAAAGGTTGGACAGAAGCATGGCTAAAAGAGTTCGAATTAGGTAACGATGGTTGGTATTACTATAAAAGAGTACTAACAGAAGCAGGTAGTTCTAATGAACGTGTTCAAATATTAGAATCAATTTATTTAAATGATGATGTTAAGACATCTCCTAAGTTTGATGATTATTTACAAGCAATGTATGAATTAGATTTTAATTTTGAAGCAGTTCAAGCTACTCCAAAAGCAATAAAATCATTGTGGGGAGACTCTGTGGAATCTGTAAGTATAGATAAAGATAACAACGTAGAATGGACATTAAAATAAAAAAGTACTGAATAATCAGTACTTTTTGTATGTGTTACATTTTTTTAGTTTTAGTTGATGCTTCTGTCATAGAAGGTGCTTCAGCCATTTTTAGTATTGCAGAGGTATAATTACGAGCTTGGGCTAGTAAGGCAGTTTCCATACTTCGAAACATTGTATTTTCCATAGAAGCATCTAATACATTATATTCAAGCCAATTGGCACAACGAGGTTCAAGAAAGCTTGCTTTTTTAAGTATTCTTTTTTCTTTTCTTTTTAATTTTTCTTTGCATGTACATAGTTTTGTTATTATTTCACAAACCATTTTTTTATCAGTAATAGTTTTGTCAGCTAAGGCATCAAGTTGTTCTTTAGAAAGACTTGCTAAATAATCGTAGTCAGGAATAAAAGCTATAGTAGCTATATATTCTACATTAGCTGGTTCACTAATATGATAATATCCTTCGGCGTCACAAATCATATTAGCAATAGCTGGTTCTTTAAAAATTTGTTCTGGTACAAAGTAACTACTTTCTATTAATGTTTCAATATCTTGATGTTCGATTAATGCTTCTTTTTTTCCATTTAATTCTATTATTCTCTTCATAAATCAATCCTCTTCTGTATATTTATATCATATCTATAAAATAGTAATATGTCAAATTTTGCTATAAAAGTGTTTTATTGTAGTTTGTTGTAGTTGATTATTAAATATAACTATAATATACTTTTAGTAAGAAAAGTGAGTGTTTATATGAAAAAAGAAGTTGATGTGAAAAAGAAAAGAATAATTATTATATCTATAATAGTTGGAATAGTAATTATAATTGGGATTGTTTTGGGTGTTTTATGGAAAAATGATATTTTTAAGAAGAGTGAGCCTGAAACTAAATTGGTTGAAACAGATGAATCAAAGTTAAATCAGGAAGAAAAAGAAGAAAACGACGAATTAGATGATTCTATTAAAGATGAAGAAGCTAATAAGGAAGCAGAAAATAAACAAGAAGAAGTTACTAAGAATGAAGAGATTGTTTCTAAAGCTCCTTCTACAAATAAAGGAACTACCAATAAGAATAATTCGAATAGTAATTCTACAACCAAGCCAAGTTCTTCTAATAATAATCAGTCTGGTGCAACATCAGAAAAAGAAGATGAAAACAATAATAATAAAGAAGAAAATACGAATCAAGGAAGTAGTTCAAATAATGAAGATAATACATCTTCAACAAATGTAAAGAAATTAATATGTGGTAAAACCTATCAACCAGAAGGGTATATGAATGAATATTGGGAAATGAAATTTAAGAATGATATATTAGATACTTTATATATAAATATTATTGTTGATTATACTAAAGTTGGTGTTGAACCAACTGAGGAATTCAGGGAAGAATTAGAAAGATATTACAAAGACACTATGGTTGGATATAATGTTACAGTATGGAAAAATGGTGGTTCGCTGGATATACGTCTTACAAGTGATTATCAAACATTAATAAAATATGGTGCTGAAACTGATGATTTTCTTTATCAAACTTTGGTAAATGATATGCAAAGTGATGGTTATTATTGTAGTTAATTTAGAAATAGAGGTACATTAAGTATCTCTTTTTTGAATGCTAGTTAAATTTTAAATATTATGGTATAATACCGCTTAGTTAGGTGATTTTTATGAAACAAGAAAATATAAGAAATTTTTCAATAATTGCACATATCGATCATGGTAAAAGTACTTTAGCAGATAGAATCTTAGAAATAACTGGTGGAGTAGATAAACATGACATGAAGGCACAAATGCTTGATAGTATGGACTTAGAAAGAGAAAGAGGAATTACTATTAAGTTGAATGCTGTACAACTTTCTTATCACTATAAAAATGAAGATTATACATTACATTTAATAGATACACCAGGACATGTTGATTTTAGTTATGAAGTATCAAGAAGTTTGGCTGCTTGTGAGGGAGCTGTTTTAGTAGTAGATGCTGCTCAAGGTATTGAAGCGCAGACTTTAGCAAATCTATATCTTGCGATGGCTAGTGATTTAGTAATTATACCTGTAATTAATAAGATTGATTTACCTAATGCAGATGTACCTAAAGTATTGAAGGAACTTAAAGATGTTTTAGGTTTTAATGAGTCAGAAGTTATACTTTGTAGTGGTAAAACTGGTGAGGGTGTAGAGGATTTAATTAAGGCTATAATAGATAGAATACCTGCTCCAGTGATTAATAATGATGCTCCAACTAGAGCTTTAATATTTGATAGTCATTTTGACGCTTATCGAGGAGTTATTGCTTTAGTAAGAGTATTTGATGGTAAAATTACAAGTAAAGATACAATGAAGATGTTAGCAACACAAGACGAATATGGTGTAGTAGATTTAGGTGTTAATCATCCTAAGGAAGAAATAAAGCGTGAATTAGTATCTGGAGAAGTTGGTTGGATAAGTGGTTCTATTAAAGATATTAGAAGTGTTCGAGTAGGTGATACTTTGACAACTTTAAGAAGTGAGGCTGATACTCAATTACCCGGATATCAACCTATGAAACCAATGGTATATAGTGGAATATTTCCAATAGAGCCAAATAAGTTTCCTGCATTGCGTGAAGCTTTAGAAAAACTACAACTAAATGATGCTTCTTTAACATTTGAACCAGAAACAAGTGAAGCTTTAGGCTTTGGTTTTAGAACAGGATTTTTAGGATTACTTCATATGGATATTATAATGTCTAGATTAGAAAGAGAATTTGATTTAGATGTAATTGCAACAAGTCCTTCAGTTATATATAATGTTGAACTTACTAATGGTGAGATGGTTGAAGTAGATAGTCCTACTAAATTGCCAGATCGTGGAACAATAAAAGCAATAAATGAACCTTATATTAAAACAAATATATTTGTACCTAGTGAGTATATTGGTCCAATTATGGAATTGTGCCAAGATAAACGTGGTAATTATATTGGTATGGAGTATATTGATCCAACTCGTGTAAATATTCATTATGAAATACCTTTGGCTGAAATTGTTTATGATTTTTTTGATAAATTAAAGAGTATGACTAAAGGGTATGCTTCATTTGATTATGAGTTATGTGGATATAAACCATCAGATTTGGTTAAAATGGATATTTTAATTAATGGAGATACAGTTGATGCATTAAGTGTTATTGTGCATAAAGATTATGCTTATAATAGAGGGAAGAAGATAGTAGAAAATTTAAAAGAAATTATACCTCGTCAATTATTCCAAGTCCCTATTCAAGCAAGTATTGGTAGTAAGGTTATTGCACGTGAGAATATTAGTGCAATGAGAAAAAATGTTTTAGCTAAGTGTTATGGTGGAGATATTTCTCGTAAACGTAAATTACTTGAAAAGCAAAAAGAAGGTAAAAAACGTATGAAAATGGTAGGTCGTGTTGAAGTACCACAAGAAGCTTTCTTAGCTGTATTAAAAGCTGATAAATAAGTCGGCTTTTTTTCTTGCTTAAAAATAGCAAAAATAGTACAATAAATAATACAAAAAAGAAAAACTAAGTAGGATGGGAATGATATGTATGATACCAATGACAGGAGATTCAGAAAAATTAGAATATTTTATAACAGATGTTAGAAGGGAAGAAAATCAATTAGTTGTAGTTTATGCAAATAATAGAGTAGAAAAGAGTCCTTTTAGCGAACATAATTTAAATGTAATTCGCAGTAGAATGATAGATCAGGTACGTAATTATTTAGATGATTATTATAAATTTATTGCAGAGGATGTAAGTTTAACTTTGTTAAAAAAGTATGGAAGTATTATAGCAGGTATAGTTGGTTTATTTTTTCTTTATAATGTTGATATTCATACAATAATGAAGATTATTATTACAATACTTGGATTAGCGGGTGAAGTAATTTATTATTTTGTTAATAATATCCATTTATCTCTTTTAGGAATGGGTGTTATGGAAGCTGATGCATTACAATATTATGTGGATAATTTAAAAGATTTTAAAGAGTACAATAGTGCTACTGGTTTAGATGAATATATTGTTCCAATTGAAGATATTAGTAAACATAATTTAACAAAGGAAATGCTTGAAGAACTTTCTATTAAAATAAGAGAATTTAAAGAGCAAGGTACGTTAACTAGTGAAATGAAGTTGACATATAAACCACAGACTAAAACAGAACAAGAAAAGTAAAACTGTGATATAATGAAATATAGGTGGTAACGAATGGAAAAAGTAGAAGTTTTTAAAAAAGAATTATGTTCTATAAAAGATGAAAATATAAGAGAATCATTAAGTATTATGATTGAGAAAATACCTGATTACTTTTTTACTATTGCAGCAAGTAGTACAGGAAAGTATCATCCTTCCTATGCTTTAGGGGATGGTGGTTTAGTAAGACATACGAAAGCTGCTGTTAGAATGGCGAATGAATTGTATGGAATATATAAGTTTCCTCAAAGAACTAAAGATTTGATGATAATGGCTTTAGTGTTACATGATAGTGTAAAAAAGGGCGAGGTAGAAAGTAAGTATACTTTATTTGATCATCCGTTAGTAGCTTGTGAATTTTTAAGAAGATATAGTTCTGAACTTAAAATAACTAAAGAAGATGTAGATTTCGTTTGTGATTGTATAAGTAGTCATATGGGACGATTTAACACAAGCGATTATAGTGATGTAATTCTTCCTTTGCCTAAGACACCTGAACAGAAATTTGTTCATATGTGCGATTATTTGGCAAGTAGAAAAGTAATAAATATTAAGTTTGATGAGAATAATGATATAGTAGATGAATAATCTACTTTTTATTTTGATTAAAATTATTTAGAAGTGTTATAATAATAAAGGTGAATATAATGAGAGTAAATTATAATATTGGTTTTCTTTTTTTATCTTGTTTATCTTTATTGACTGGATGTTCTAGAAAAAATGAGTCTTTGATTTATAATACATATGTGGATGATGATGTCGTTGATGGATATAATGTTGTAACTGATTATGACTTTTCAAAGTCAGAAAAAGATGGATTTGTAATTATAAAAAGTGGAGAAGTTATAAATGAAAATAAAATAGATGAATTTTATAATAAGACTACTAATAATGAAGATGCAATTTTAACAATTGTAAGATATACAGATGAGGAAGAGGAGATTGTTGTTCAATATGTTTATAAAGATGAAACATATACCGTTTATATAGATAGTACTCGATTAAAAAATGAAAAAGGTAAAGTGTTATCGAGAATAATTAAAGATATTGAGATTGGTTACGATGATAATGGACATAAAATAATTATTGAAAAGTATTAAAATTTTCAAATATTAATAGAAAGGACACGAGTGTCCTTTTTCTTTTGGAAGTAATTTGCTATACTTTAGTTGAGTATGATAAGGTAAAATACTGAGTTTTGAATATTAGATGTGTTTTAAAATTTACATACATGTATATAAGGAGATAAAAGATGGAAATATTACGTACAGAAAATTTATGTAAGAATTATGGTAAGGATGATACACTTGTTAAAGCTTTAGATAATGTAAATTTAAGTGTTGAAAAGGGAGATTTTATAGCAGTTGTTGGTTCTTCTGGGTCAGGTAAATCAACTTTACTTCATGTATTAGGAGGAGTAGATACAATAACATCAGGAAGAGTTTTAATAAATAATCAAGATTACTTTAAATTAAGTGATAAAGAACAAACAAAGTTTAGAAGAACAAATATTGGTCTCATTTATCAATTTTATAATTTGATTCCAACTTTAAATGTTAGAGAAAATATATTACTTCCGTTATTACTTGATAATAGAGAGAAAGATGAAAAGTATTTGAACGAATTACTTAAAATGCTTAATTTAGAAAGTCGTGTAACTCATATACCTAGTGAATTATCTGGTGGTCAGCAACAACGTGTTTCGATAGCTAGAGCTTTAATTACTAGACCTAGTATTATTTTGGCAGATGAACCTACAGGTAATTTAGATAGTAAGAATAGTAAAGATATAATGGAACTTTTGAAGAAGGCTAATCATGAATATGGACAAACAATTATTATGGTTACTCATGATTTAGATTTAGCACGTTATGCTAATAGAGTTATTACTTTAGAAGATGGCCATATAATAAAAGATGAGGTGGCTACATATGATAATCAATAAACTTGCTTGGCATAATATTAAATTTAATAAAAAGCAAAATAAAATAGTCTTTGTAGCTTTAATATTAACTAGTATTTTATTATTTTCATTAGGAATAGGTATTTCTATAGTAGTAGAAAATGGTAATAAAGTGATTTTAGAACAATCAGGTTCTTATCATGTCGCTTTTATGGATGATGCAAGTATTCTAGAAAAGTTAGAAAAGAATAAAGATATAGAAGAAATACTTATAGCTAGTGAAGTTAAACAAATACCAATTGAATATGAAGAGTATGAGTTAGATTATGGCGGTACACCTAGTTTATCAATAATTGGTTATAGTCGAGATTATACTGATGAGTTAAGTCTTATTAATGGTGATTATCCAACGAACAATCAGGAATTAGTTATTTCAGATCGTATCTCTAGAAGATTAAATTTAAATGTTGATGACTTTTATGAGGGGTATAAAATAGTTGGAGTTTATGAATCTTCTAAAATTTTGTATGAAAGAATGAATGATTACTATGCATATACTTATGATGTTTTAAATAAAGAGGGAGAGATAATTTATTTTATTACTTTTAATTCATTAAATCATGCTTATGCTAAAATATATAATTTGGCAGATGAATTAGGATATAAATATACAATTAATAGCTATTGGACTGAAGAAAGAGTATATGAGAATATTCAAATAAATGAAGCTTTGCTTAATATTAATGGGCAATATGCAGATGGTAAAAAACAAGAGAGTGAGTTTTATTTATTACTTATTATCCTCGGTGTATTATCACTTTTTTGTATTTCAATAATTTATAATTCAATAATGATATCAATACAAAATAGAAAAAAAGAATTGGGCATCTTAAGGAGTGTGGGAGCAACAAAGGGACAAGTTTTTAGACTTGTATTAACAGAAACAATGGGAATAGCATTTTTTAGTATGTTGCTTGCTTTTATTATTAGTATTATTTTAGTTAAATTAGTAATATTAATTATAACTTTAATTATGGGGAGTTTCTTAACTACTAAAATATTATTTATATTTGATTGGAGTTATGTTTTAGTTTCTTTCTTATTTATATTAGGAGTAAGTCTTATCGCTTCGATGATTCCCGCTTTTAAAGCTAGTGTTACCTCACCGATTGAATCGATTAAGACGACTGAAGAATTAAAAATAAATAAAGGTAAAGAAAATTATCCTTTTATCCGAAGAAGATTTGGTTATATTGGGGAATATGCTTATAAAAATATAAGACGTCAGAAATCTAAGTTTCGTACGATTATTTTCTCTTTAAGTTGCTGTATTATTTTATTTATGGTTTTATCAATCTTTTTTAGAACGAATTTAGAAGATTATTCAGATAATGATTGGTATCAATTTGATGCCCAGATTCGTATTCCTTCTACTACAGAAAATGTTAAAACTTATGTTAATGAATTTAGAAAATTAAGCGGTTATGATGAGTTTGTTTGGTATATAGATGATATCTTACCAGTTAATCTCGTAGGAAATGAAACTGATGAGTATATAGAAGCTATGAAGATACAAGAGGAAAGATGGAAAAAGCAAGCTGAAGAATGGGGAGAGACTTATATAGAAGATAAGCATGAGTTCATAAGTATATTTGCTTTAGATAATGATTCTTTTAAAAAGTATCAAAAAGAGATGAAAGCTGAAGGGTATGATTATCTGTTATTTAATTCAAGTCAAACTAGTCTTATTAAGGGAGATTTTGCAAATTCTGCAATTTATCGTTTTATTGATGATTTTACAATTGATATTTATGCTGTAAATAGTAATTTAAATGAAGAGGGAACTAAAATTGGGACTATAGATAAATTTAAAATGATAAATAAAGAATTTTATCTTCGACCAGGTGGTATTGTTTTAGTTATGAATATGGATAAATATGAAAAAATAATTAATGACGTATTATTAACGGGCGTGGATATTAATAATTATGATCATCAAATTGGAATGAATGCTAAAGATATTTATAAACTGGATGCTGAAATAAATAATGTTTTGAATATGTATCCAAATGTAGCTATTTATTATAATCCTCATAAGATAGATACACAGGCAGCACATTTAGGTAATATAGCTTATTTCTTTGTAATTTATACAATTATAATATTTGTTGCGATAGTTTGCATTGTAAATTCATTTAATGTTATTAATGCTAATATGAAAGTAAGAGCAACAGAGTTTTCAGTATTAAGAAGTATCGGATTAGATGAAGATGGTTTGGTACGTATTACTAATTTAGAAAGTTATTTTATTCATACTTTTACTCTGGTATTTGGAATGACTGGAGGAGTTATTGGAGTTACGATTGAAATACTATTAGGAGATAATTTCTTTTCTGGACATTTTGTGTCTCCATTACCAGAAATAATTATTTCGATAGTTGTAATGCAAATTGTAATTAGAAGTATTATGAGGTATTGTAATAAAAAAATTAAAGAGCAAAATATTATTGAAACTATTAGAAATGATTCTATTTAGATGTTTTTTTAATAATAATTATAATTAACTGATAGAGGAAATTTTATCAGTTTTTTGTTGCCTAAAAAACAAACATGAATACACTATAATGAGGAGATTTGTATGGAAATAATTATAGGAATTTTAATACCGTTTATAGGAACTGTATTGGGTTCTTTGATGGTTTATTTTTTGAAAAAAAAGTTAAATAAAAATTTTGAAAGAATTATTTTGGGATTTGCAGCAGGTGTTATGGTGGCAGCTTCTATTTGGTCACTTTTAATTCCATCTATGGAGTCGATGGATAGCCATGTATGGGTGCCAGCTAGTGTAGGATTAATTTTAGGTATTATGATATTTTATGTTTTAGATTTAATATTAAAAAAGAAGAATATAATTAATAGTGATAAGGTTGATAACTTAATGTTAGCAATTACGATACATAATATTCCAGAAGGTATGGCGGTGGGAGTCGCATTTGCATCTTATATAATGGGAACAGTTAGTTTAGCTTCTTGTATGGCTTTGGCAATAGGGATTGCGATACAAAATTTTCCAGAAGGAACGATAGTATCCATGCCTTTATATAAAAAAGGATATAGCAAGAATAAGGCTTTTCTTTATGGACTTATTTCAGCCGTATTTGAGCTTATAGGAGCAATAGTAACATTAATATTTACTAATTTTATTACAATAATATTACCTTATTTATTAGCATTAGCTGCGGGAGCCATGTTTTATGTTGTAGTAATTGAATTAATTCCTGAGTCAGATAATGAAAATCATTTAAATGTAGTTGGATATTTAATAGGATTTTTGATAATGATGATTTTAGATGTAACACTTGGTTAATTATGATATAATGGTGTTTCTAATGGATGTGAATAAAATGGATAGATTTAAAGAAACAAAGAAAGCTAGTATATTAGGGATAGTTGGAAATATATTTTTATTTATAATAAAGATTGTAGTAGGAGTTGTTTCAAGAAGTCAGGCAATGCTTGCTGATGCAATGAATAGTGCTTCTGATATTTTAAGTTCAATAATGACTTATTTTGGTAATAAGGTAGCAGCTAAAGAGCCTGATGATGATCATAATTTAGGACATGGTAAAGCAGAGTATATTTATTCGATGTTAATAAGTATTACGATGGTGTTACTTGGAGCAAAGATGTTATATGATTCAGGAGTTTCAATCTTTGTTACAAGTGAATATTATTTTACAATGTGGTTAGTTGTAGTATGTCTAGTTACGATAATAACCAAGATGGGATTATATTTGTATACTAATAAGATAGGTAAGAAATATAATAATATATTGGTTGAAGCTAATAGTAAGGATCATCGTAATGATTGTGTTATAACTCTGTTTAATTTAGTATCAGCTATTTTGTCTTTATATAATATAAAATATGTCGATGGAATAGTTGGTGTTGGTATATCTTTATGGATAGTAATAACTGGTTTAAAGATATTTAAAGATAGTTATGATGTTTTAATGGATAAGACAATTTCTTTAGAAACTAAAGATAAAGTAATGGAAATTGTTAAGAGTCATAAGGAAATATTGAAAGTTAATCATTTTAATGCAACACCAGTTGGATATATGTATCAGGTAAGTTTTTCTATATTTGTAGATGGTAATATGTCGACTTTTGATAGTCATAGAATTGCTAATCAATTAGAAAGAGAAATAGATCGAATGGTTCCTGAAATATATTTAACAGTTATTCATGTAAATCCAGTAGAATCTAATATTGATAAAAAAGATACAAAGTAATTTTTTGGTCTTTTTTATGTGATGACATTTAATTTTGTGTTAAAATAATAGATATAGATGGAGGAAGTAAGAATGAAATTATTTAAATGTGAAAAATGTGGAAATATAATAGATTTAGTAGAAGGTAAGAGCGGTAACTTTATTTGTTGTGGTGAACCAATGAAAGAAATGGTTGCTAATACTGCCGATGCTGCTAAGGAAAAACATGTACCAGATTGTCATGTTGAAGATGAAATTGTTATTGTAACTATTGGAGAAGTTAAGCATCCTATGGAGAATGAACATTATATTGAATATGTTGTGGCTGAATATAAGGACTCAATAGTTAAGTATATGTTGAAACCAGGAGAAGAACCTGAAGTATATTTTGATTATGAAGAAGGTATGAAGATATACGCTTATTGTAACTTACATGGTTTGTGGGTTAAGGAATTATAATAACATTATAAGGTGACTATTAATGAGTCACTTTTGTTATGGTAGGAAGATGATTTTAGATGGTAAGTCAATTAAATGAGAGTGCTAGAAAGATTATTAATGCTAAGTTGAATGATTTAAGTAAAAGTAAGTTTAGAAGTAGTTTTCATTTGCATAAAAAAGAACTTTCTTACGTTGAAGAGAAGGGATTGGAAAAGATAAGAGAGCATGCTTATGAGTTTATAAATAAAAATTTAGTTCCAGCTGCTATTCCAAATGATGGAGCTCAGACACCAATGAAGAATCATCCTGTTTTTATAGCTCGTCATGCTACAGCGACATGTTGTCGCGGTTGTTTAGAAAAATGGCATCATATAAAAAAAGGAGTAAAATTAACTGATAATCAAATTAATTATGTTGTAGAGTTAATAATGGAATGGATTATCAGAGATTATAATGGAAATTAAAATGATATCTATCAACTTATCATATAACATACAATGATAGGTCAGATTTTGCTAATAAAAAGAATGGTTATGAAAGGAAAAAACTTGGTTGAAATTAGTGAGTTGCTTGATATTAGCGTTGAAGATTTAACTAAACTTGTTGATTGTGAATAAATATAAAATGTATTGTAGGAAGTCCAAATATTAGATTATTTGGGCTTTTTTTTATTATTATGATATCTGTTATAAAAAAAGCTTATAATATTTGACTATTTTATAAAAAGTTAATATAATAACAAACCAAGGGGTGAAGTCTATGAATAATACTGATTATAATCTGTATAAAATTTTCTTATATTTATATGAACAAAGGAGTATATCTAAAACCGCTAACTTACTTTATGTGTCTCAACCAGCGATAAGTTATAGTCTTAAAGAATTAGAAAATCAACTTGGTTATACATTGTTTTATCGTAATTCAAAAGGTATAGAACCAACAATGGAAGCTAAAGAGTTGTATTCTTATGTGTCAACCGCTTTTAATATTATGAAGTCTGGAGAAGAACATATTAGAAATTTAAATAGTCTTAATATAGGAGTAATAAAGATAGGTACGCCGTCTCATATAGGAATTTTCTATCTATCATCATTTATAGCAGATTTTAGAAAAGTATATCCTGGAGTTAAATTTGAAATAGTAAGTAAATCAACTGCTGATATGGTTGAAATGCTTGAAACTAGAAAGATAGATTTAATAGTAGATACATTACCTATTTCTACAACAAAGAAGACTGTAAAGAAGATTGCTTTAGCACGTTTACAGAATTGCTTTGCTTATAATAAGGATTCATTTCCAAAAGGAATTATTGACAATGTTGAGGATTTAAAAAAATATCCACTTGTTTTACCTAGTGCTACTTCATCTATAAGATTGAAACTTGATGAATTTATGGAGTCTAAAAACACTAAATTGTATCCTGTTTTTGAATCATGGACTACAGAGATGATGATTGAGATGGTAAGACGTGGTGTTGGTATTGGTTATTTTATAAAAAATGTTATAGATATTCAAAAAGACAAGGATAGTTTTGAAGTTATTACTTATGGAAATGAACTTCCTGCTGTAGATGTTTGTGCTGTTTATGTAGAAGAGTTTGCGACAACAGCATTGAATAAATTTATCGAATTTATAAGTGAAAGCAAAGTAGGTGAATAGGATGGGATATTTATTAAGTGATGAAAAAACAATAAATAGTGAAGATTTAAATATAAGAAAAAAATTGTCAGATATATTTAGTGATTTACCTATGGACTTTCTTTCTAAAATGAGACATTTACAACCACAAATTGGATGTTTTAATAATTGTGGATTTTGTAGCAAATTCTCAGTATGTAAAAGTGAGTATTGGGATGAAAAATCTTTAAGAAATATAATAAGTGCATTAAAAACTACTGCTTTAAATTATACAAGTGATGATTTGTTATTAGCTTGGGAAAGACAGGAACATCGTGTTGGAGTGATTTTTCCATATTTAAATAATGATATTGGTTCTTATCCTTATTTAGATAAATTTGTTGATTTGTGTTATAAAGAATTGGGAGTTAGAACACGTATTTCAACTGTTGGATATAGTAGATTTAATGAAAAGTTAAATGCAGTACATAAGAAGATTAATTCTTCAGCATCCTTATTTGCTTTAGCAGGAGTTAGATTATCCGTAAGCCAGTATGGACGTGTTTGGGAAGAAAAAGGAAATAATAATTCTTTAAAAGATTACGAACTTGATTTAACGAATTTTTTGAAAATATATAGACCTTACTTTGATATGTTTGGCTCAGGTTCAAGAAGAATGTGTGTTGAACTTAGATATAATCCATTAGTAATGAATAGTGAAGTATTAGAATTTAATTATAATGATAAATATATTATTGCAACTTCTAATTATTTATTTATTTCTAAGGAAGAAAATGTAGAGTTTAAAGAGTCACATATAGCTAATCCGTATTTACATTCATTGGCATTAACAGAAAAACCAATTATTTTCGAAGAATACAATTTACCTTTTATGGCAAGTAAAAAAGAAGAACTAATTAAGTATTTAGATAATAATAGTTTAGACTATGAAAAAGATGTTGAAGTATATTTGTTTTCTAATAAAGATGGTAAATATTATGCAATTGAACCTAGAATTAAACATAATGGTAATTATGGCTTTAATATTTATCCTTTAACAGATGAAAGAAAGAAAAGTGGCTATATTGTTACAGAAAGATTCTTACTTAATGCTATTTATAAATTTAAATCTCGTTATAATATGGGACTAAGGGATGCTTATAAAAATAGTACATGGGATGATGTTGAAGCTGTTTTAAAAATAGTAAGCAAAGAAGCTCATAATTATAGAAAACGTGGTAAAATAGATAAAGCAGAGTATATTGATGAACATATATTACCAGTTCTAAAAACATATATTAATGCACTTAAAGGAGCTAATTATCCAGCGGATTGTTTCTTTGATAAGAAGTTTACAATTGATACTGGTATAATTTGTAATTTAGGACGTGCTATTAATTATTTTAAAGGGTTGACTAGTTTTGTTAATGAACCTTTAACACCAACTCATGAACGTAATTATGGACGTCATTGTAGTACAATGAAACAAGAAAATTATGTATGGAAGTTGGCTTGTGGTTTTAATAATACAATTAATATAGAAAAATTAGATTTATTTAAGACAGCATCTGTTGAAGGACAAACATCATTTAGATATGATATTAATATAGATGAGTTCAACAAAGTTGTAGATGAAAAAGAAAGATATTTATATCCTGGCGTGAAAGAGTGATAATATGACAATTGAGTTTTATAAAGAATTTGGAGATCTTGGTTATTTAGCAAATTATTCTAAGCATGGATTTACTAAAAATGGAGTTTTTTATAAAACTGTTGAACATTATTATCAATCAGAAAAATTTGATAATGAAGAAATAAAAAATAAGATAATAAATGCTGATACTCCTAAAGAAGCTTCTAATATAGGGAGAGATAGAAATAATATTCGTAAAGAGAACTTTAAAGGTATAAAGTTAGATGTAATGTATGATGGAGTCTTAGAGAAATTTAGACAAAATAGAGATATTGCTTACAAATTAATTGAAACTAGAAATAGTGAAATATGTGAAGCAACTATCGATGAATATTATTGGGGTATTGGGAAAGATAAAAGTGGAAAAAATAATATAGGAAAAATACTTGTTAAAGTAAGAGAAAAGATAAAAAGGGAAATTTTAGAAAATATTATAGAAAAGGCTAAAGAATGTGAGAAAGTTTATGTTGTTGGACATATGGTTCCTGATGCTGATTCAGTGTTTTCAAATTATTTATTAAGTAATATTTTAAATTCGTTTGATATTCATGCTATACCAGTTATTATTGATGATTATAAAATTTCTTCTAGTGATAAGTTACTTATTGAAGATAATTTTAAAGAAAAAGTTGTTATTTTAAAAAAAGATCAATTAACTAATAATGATAAATTTATATTGGTTGATCACAATAATTTAGGTGGGTTAAATAAAGAGCAAGTTATTGGAGCGATAGATCATCATGTTATTAGTGGAGAAGTTTATGATACTATTGAGATGGAATATGCGAGTACAGGACTTTTAATCTATGATTTATTTAAAGAGATATACAAATTTAATCAGTATGAAAAGTTGCTTGTTTGTTTAACTGTTTTAGCAGATACAGAGTATTTATGTAGTACGAGGTATAAAGAGGAAGATAGGCTTGTTTTTGAAAGTATAGGATTAGATTTAAATATTGATGAGTTTAAAAGAAAATATTTTGTTACTAATGATTTTTCAAAAGGAATAGAGGAAAGTTTACATAATAGTTATAAAGAATATAAAATAGAGGGTTCTATTATAAAAAGATATATGATTTATAGTTATAAAAGAGATTTTGATTTGTATTTTGAAGAATATTTAGAGTATGTAAGAAATATGAATGATAGAGAAGTATTGCTAATATGGTGTGATTATGAGATGATGAAAACCTACTATTATTATGATAATAATATAAGAGAGTTAGATTATATATTAACTAGCACTAATTTGATTTATAAAAAGTTGAAAGAAGAAGGCATACTATAATAATTAGTATGTCTTTTCTTAATAAGGGGGGATTAGAATGACCAATATAATGGATTATGTTAAAAAGTATGGGGATATTTCTTTTGATGAAGAAGAGTTTAATGAAGTAGATGCGGCAATACTTTCTTTAATATCCTACATTGATTTCTCAGGAATAATTGGAATGAATAAAAAGGGGCAGTATTTAAGAAATGCGTTGGATTATTTTTTGACATATTATGATTTGAAAAGCTTTGCTAAAAAAGGAGTTGCTCGAAAAGATATAATTAAGCTATGTAGACTTATTAAAGATAAAGCAAGGTACAAAGATATTCTTCTTTATAATTATGTTTATAAATTAGGCTTTGACGAACAATTTGGAGCTATTACAATGAAATTGCCTAATAAAACAGTTATTATAAATTATGAAGGCACTGATCATAATCTGGTAGGTTGGGAAGAAGATTTTGCGATGTGTTATAGAAATCTTGTACCTAGTGAAAGAGATGCTATTAAGTATATTAATAAAAGTGTATCTTTATTTGATAAGGAAGTTATAGTTCTTGGTCATTCTAAAGGTGGTCATTTAAGTATGGTAGCTGGTATGGGAGCTATTTTACCTATAAGAATTAAAATAAAGAAAATATATAATTTTGATGGACCTGGTTTAAGAAAAGAAATTATAAAATCGCACAAATATAAAAGAATAAAAGATAGATTAAATTATATTGTTCCTAATCATTCTATAGTTGGACTTATTTTGAGACATGACGATAATATAAAGGTTGTTAAGTCAGTAAAAAAAGATTTGAGTGCTCATTCTATATTTAATTGGGAAGTTTTAGATTATGCTTTTAAGGATGCAGTTTTGAGCAGATTAAGTAAAAATTTAGATAGTAGTATAGTAATGTGGTTAGATAGCCATGAAGATTGTGAAAGAGAAAAAATAGGTAAAGCTATATTTGAATTTTTAAGGAAAAATGGTCTTAATGATGTAAGTAATTTGATTAAGATTAGAACATTGTTTATGTTGTTGAAAAACAGTAAGGAATTAGACAATGAAACAAAGAAAGTCTTGGGAAATTTTATAAAATTTAATGTTGATTATATGAAACAGAATAAAAAAGAAAAAAGTTCTCTATCTTAGGGAACTTTTTAATTGTATTCATCTTCAATATTACCAACGATTTCTTCAATAGCATCTTCCATAGTTAGAATTCCTACAAATTCATCTTTGTCCATTATTATAGAAATGTTTTGATGTTGTTCTTGCATAATTCTAAAAATGTCATCAATTTTTTCACTTTTTTTGAAAGATAGGGTTGGATGTATTAAATCTTTTAACGTGAAACTTTTACTATTTTTGTGAAAATAAATAAAATCTTTTATATTAATAAAACCTAATACTTTACTTTCATCTTCGTTTAAAACTGGAAATCTAGTAAAACGACTTTTCTTAATTTTGGTAATGATATCACGTTTTGTGTCTTTGATGTTTAGGGTAACAACTTTTGAGCGAGGTGTCATAATTTTATTAGCTGTTTTGTCATTAAATTCGAAGATGTTTAGAATATATTCTTTTTCTTTTTCTTCTACAATTCCTTCACGATTACCAGTAATAATCATTTTTTTAATATCTTTTTCAGTAAGTGAATCATCACGTTCTTTTATGTGTAATAATTTACAAATAAATTCAGTTGATATTGTTAATAAAATGATTAATGGATAGAAAATTTTTGATATTAAACTTATTAGATCGATTGTGACTTTAGCAATTTTTATTGGATTAGAACGACCAATTTTTTTAGGAACTAATTCTCCTAATACAAGAGTTATATAAGAGAGAATGAGAGTGATTATTATCATTAAGAAGTTTTCAGTGAAAGAAGAGCTAATAATAAAGAAACCTTTCTCCATTAAAATATCTGTAAATGAATCACTAGCGAAGGCTGAAGCTAGGAAACCTGCTAATGTGATACCAATTTGAATTGTAGAAAGAAATTTACTTTCATCTTCTAGCATTTTGTAAATCTTTTTTGATTTCTTATCTCTTTTGCGTGATAAAGAATATTTATCTAGGGAGAGATAAGCTATTTCACTACTAGAAAGTATTCCATTAATAAATATTAAAATAAGTAATAATATAATTCGTATTATCATATAATCAATCCTTTATATTATTAGTATACCATATTGTGTTATAATAATTTAGATAAGTTGGTGAAATTATGTTAGAAGATACATTTAGATATTTAGTAGGTGCATATTATGGCATTGCTGAAATGGATAATTATGAATTAAAAGAATATGTTTTAAAAGATATAGAAAATTATATTAAAGATTTTATTTTTGCTAATCCAATAAAAGATTTCGATTATGATAAAGAAGCTAGAATGGTAGAAAGTGAGAGATCTTTAAAAACTAAACTTCAAGATAGTTTGATTGTATTGCCTAAAGTTAATGCAACGACGGAGCTTATATTATTGGTAAAAGCTAGACTAAAAGAAATAAGAGAAGAAGAACTTGAAAACTATTAAAAATCTATTTTTTGAAAAATGTCGAAAAAACTATTGACGACGAAAAAAAATAGTATTATAATAAAGTTACTTAATAGTAAAGGGTAAAAATATTGTGCAAGTTATTCTTTAATATTAATATTTGGTTGAATCAAAAGTTTGACTGAATAATTTGAATTAACATTTTATTAATTGCAAAAAAGTGCAATTTGAGCTTTCTGAAAAAGAAAAGCCTTTGAAAATTATGTGAGATTGAAAGATATTTTATATAGTTTGTTTTAGTTAATTCCCTTAATAACTTGTACAATGGAAAACTATAGTAAAAATGTAAAAGTTTGAATTATAGTTTGAAATTTTTACGATTTATCTTTGGGCTATTAAGTAGTGTACACAAATGTGGATTTCATTTTTAAATCAAAGAGCTTAATATCTGGTATTCCTGTCAGTTTACTTAAGGTATTATGTAGTCCACATAAAAAAGATCTTCGGTGACAGCCTTAGATCTTTTTTTATGGTATAATTAGTTTTTTTATTATATAATTGTAGTGTAAGGAGCTGGTACTATGAAAACTAAGTCAAGTTTTGTTACTGGAATTATATGTTATATAGTATCAGCTATTTTAACTGGATATTATTTAATATTAGAATTTTCAATATTAGATGTGACTTCTCCAATTGATCGAATAAAAATAATATTAGTAATAATAGCATTGATGTATTTTGGTAGTTTTTTCTTAAAAAAATCTAAGTTAAATCAAAATAATAGATTGCCTAAAATTAACATGTGGGTTTGGTTTATATTATATGTTATTATGTTACTTAATTTGACTTTATTTGATAAATATTTTGGTAGAGGAATAACGCTGAATGTTAAGGATGCAATGCAGATTAAAGATTATTTTGATTATAATTTTAATATAGTTCCATTTGCAACAATTAATAATTATTTGTTGGCATTTAAAAATAATAATTTAAGTGATCTTAATTTTATATATAATATATTTGGTAATATTTTGGCGTTTATGCCAATGGCCTTTTTTTTACCAAGACAGTTTAAATTTATTGACAAATGGTATAAGTTCTTTATAATTACTAGTATTATTATAATTATTATTGAATGTTTGCAAATGCTTACAATGAGTGGATCTTTTGATGTAGATGATTATATACTTAATATATTTGGGGCATTAATACTTTATATTGTTTTAAATATAAAAGTTATTAAACAAGTTATAACAAAATTTGTTTATTTAGAATATTTGGAGGAAGATGTAAAATGACAAAGAAGGAATTTAAAGATAAACTGTTATTAATTACTTATGCGGTTGTATTGTTTGTATGCTTATTAAATTATAGATGGATTGGAAGTTTTATTGGATTTTTAGGCAATATATTTTTCCCTTTTATAATAGGAATAATTATAGCGTTTATTCTTAATGTAATTGTTAATATGCTTGAGAATACGTTATTAAAAAAAGTAAAGAGTATGAAGAGAACTTTGAGTATTATAACGTCATTAGTTTTGGTGTTTGGCTTTGTAATTGTAATGCTTTTTATTCTAATTCCACAAGTGAAAAATGCGGGAATGATTTTTGTGGAAAATATTCCTGAATATCAAGAAACAATTTATTCTATTGGTGAAAAGGTAGGATTATCAGAACATCAATTAGATTTTATAAATCTGGAAAATAATAAATTGAAGGATGAATTGACTTCACTTATTGCGAATAATTCTGAAAGTATTATTAATATGTCAATGGTTTTTGCTAATTCTGTTCTTAGTGCATTAACAAATTTCTTTGTAGGTTTGATTTTTGCAATATATGTTTTGATTGATAAAGAAAATTTAATGCGTCAATTTAAAAAGTTGTTAAGGAAGATATTAAATGAAAAAATATATAATAAGGTTCTTGAAATAGCTGAATTATCTAATAATACTTTTCAAAATTTTGTTAAGGTTCAGGCTTTTGAAGCATTTATTTTGGGATTCTTATGTTTTATTGGAATGTTAATTTGTAGACTTCCTTATGCGGCGACGATTTCAGTATTAGTTGGTTTTACAGCTTTAATACCTATATTTGGAGCATTTATAGGTTGTATAGTAGGAGCTTTCTTAATCTTTATGGTAAACCCATTACAAGCATTGATATTTATTATATTCTTCTTAGTATTACAACAAATTGAAGGTAATTTAATTTATCCTCATGTTGTAGGAGGGAAGATTGGACTTCCAAGTATTTGGGTTTTAGTTGCTGTAATGGTAGGTGGATCATTAGGTGGTATATTTGGAATGTTACTAGGAGTTCCAATATTATCTATTATCTATACTTTAATAAAAACTTATGTTAATCCAAAAAAATCTAAGAAGATTGAATCTAGTAAAGCAACTTCTAAAGTAGTATCTTAAAAATAAAAAGAGATAACTCAATAACAAGTTATCTTTTTTTAGTTAAAATAATTATTTATTTTTTTTCTTACTATTTTTAACTTCTTTGTATTCTGCTTCGATTGTTTTTTTATTCATCCAATCTTTACCATCTACCATACGACCAACTAACATTGAACTAGCTGTATCACCAACAACGTTTAGAACAGTAGCAGGAGCGTCTATTACAGTAGCGATTATTGTTAAAATAGGTAGAGCAGCAGCTGGGAATCCCATAAGAGTTAGGATGAACATTTCAGATATTGTTCCTCCACCAACTGGAACTGCTGTAACTAATAGAGTAGCAAGTAGTGATACTCCAAGAACTGTCCAAATACTTGGATTCATACCAAATAAGTAAACTAAGAACATTATTTTAAATACACTACCTATAACAGAACCATCTTTATGGAAACTTGTTCCCATAGGAATTGTTGTTTCGGCAATATCATCTGATACACCAGCTTCTCTAGCAGCTTTAATATTAACTGGAATACAAGCAGCTGAAGAACAAGTAGCTAGAGCAGTGAAAGTAGGAGCTAAAACACTAGACCAGTACGCTTTAAATCCTTTTTTACCACCAGCAATAAGTGCATATAATGAATAAACTACAAAGTATACTATAATACAAACTACTGTATATATAACAAATGTTTTTAAGAATCCTACAGCAATACTTTGACCATATGTTCCAATTAAAGCTGCAAAATAACATCCTAAACCAATTGGAGCATAGTACATAATAATGTTAACCATATTTAAGACAACATCATTTAAAGTAATTAATATATTTTTTAATGTTTCGCCTTTTTCTTTTGTCTTTCTAATTGCAAGACCGAAAATTATTGAGAATACTAAAAGTGGAATAATACTATTTTTACTTAGTAAAAGATTGAAATCACTTACTGTAAGTAAACTAGCAGTTCTTTCTAAGATAGATAAATCATTATCTATAACACTTTCATCATCTAATAATTCTAAGATTTTAGAATTGTCATCCGTTTTTACAAGATTAAACGAATATGTTGAAACTAATCCGATTAATGCTGATATTACAGACATTATTACGAATGCAATAACAATTCTACTCATAATCTTTCCAAGTCTTTTTGGACTTTCCATTTTAATAATCGCTGTTGTAATTGTTAAGAAAATAAGTGGTACTATAACAACAAACATTAAATTAATGAATATGTCGCCAAGTGGACTTAATACGCTTGCTTTCTCACCAAATACTAAACCAACAATAGCACCGATAATAATTGATATAATTAAAATTATCGTTTGCTTATAATTTGACCATATTTTTTTCATAGTCTTCCTCCTTCATTACTACAATTTTATTCAAAAAAGTTAGAAATATAAAGTTATATAAATCCACACAGAAATAAAACGTGGTAGCTAAAATCCACAACAAGTGTTAAAATAAGGATGGTGATATTATGAAAAAGCAATATATTAAGATGAATAATAATGATGAACATTTGAGTTTAGGTAATTTATTTAGAATTATAAAAGATTCTTCGAAAAATAAGTTGTCAGCATTACAAAGTGAGTTATTTTGTATTTTATTTGATTTAGAAGGAATTAATGATACAACAGTTAATAATTATTGTGTAGGATGTAGAAGTATTGGTGGCGAATATAAACAAATATATTTAAATAAAGAAAAGAGATATCATAAGGAAAAAGATGAATTTACTGATAATATAATAGGAATTTTAAGTATTATTGATGGAGTAGTATATAATGGCTATACTAATGCTATAGATTTTATTAATGAAAGTGATACAGCATTAAATTTAGCTAAGAAATTATATAATTTAGCTAAAAATGATAAACAAATTATTAATGAGTTTACTAATAAGTTATATATGTTAATAACTGATAATAAAATATATGATTGTTTGGTAGAAGAGTTATTGTTTATTGTGTTAAATAAAAAACAACCTGTGTATGAAGATGAATTGAAAAAAGAAGTTTTTGAAAATGTTCTAAATGATACTAGTATTAGTTCGATTGATTTACAAGAGTATTTATCTTTAAAATTAAGAGAAGGAATTAATTTTGATTATTCGATGAAAAAGTTGGCTGATAATGGTAATGCTTATGCTAATTTTGAAATAGGATGTAATGAGTATTATGGATATGTTACAGGAGAACCTCGTTATGATAAAGCCTACATATATTTAGAAAAGGCGGCTTTATGTAATCATGCTGGAGCTAATTATATGATTGGTAATATGTTTATAAGAGGATTGCTTGGTGGAAAGTCTAATGAAGAATTGGAAAGTGGGTACAACTATTTGTTAAAATCATATGAACTTGGTAATGTAGCAGCATGTAATTTAATTGGTAATATGTATTTGAATGGAATATATCCTTTAGAAAAGAATGAAGAAGAAGCGATTAAGTTTTATGAAAAAGCAAGTAATAACGATTATGCTTTTGCTATAAATAATTTGGGTAAGATTAAGGAAAATAAAGGAGATATAAAAGGAGCTTTTGATTTATATAAAAAGTCTGCTGACTTAGGAGAAAGTTGGGCTTGTAATAAAGTGGGAGAATACTATAGATTAGGTAAAGTTACCAAGAATATGTCTTTGGCTTTTCTGTATTATAATAAGGCTTTAGAAAGTAATTATAAGACTCTTTGCTATTATGCATATTATAATTTAGCGAAGCATTTTTATCTTACTGGATATGATAAGGTAGTTTTAAATAAGGATGAAGCAAAAGCTATAGAATATTTTACGAAAGCTAGTAATAATGGAATTTTGGAAGCTACTATAGAGCTATTTAAGATTAATGCTAAGAAGTATTTATTTTTTAGAGACAGTCATACTTATAATGAAATTGGTAGATTAAAGAAAATGATTGAAGGACACCATGATTATAATAAAAATATTGGGGAAGAACTTGAAATTACAATAAATGAATTAGTGGAAAAAAGAGAAATGGATATGAGTTCTTTGGAAAATTTGGAATGGGAAATAATGGAATAGGAAATTAGATGCTATGGATAAAGATTTTGAAATTTTATATAAGAAAGCAAAGGAATTAGCACATAAGAAAAGACTTAATGCATTTGTAAAATATGGACATGTCGGAGCAGCTTTGATGACCGATAAAGGTAATATTTATACAGGAGTTGCTATAACTTGTGCTTGTCAGATAGGTTTTTGTGCTGAACATTCAGCAATCTCTGAAATGTTAAAAAATAATGAGTCAAGAATTGTTAAAATAGTAGCGGCTAACTCAAATACACCAGTTCCAGCTTGTGGACGCTGTCGTGAAATGATAAGAATGATTAATGAAGAAAATATGGAGACTGAAGTAATGGTGAGTGAGAATGAAATAGTAAAGATAAAAGATTTGTTACCATATGCTTGGACTTTAGATACTTTTGATAAATAGATGTCTAATTAAAGTCAAATAATATTTATTTTAAATTATGTTTTGATATAATAAAGATGGTAAAGGTAGTGTGATTTATGGGAAGTGTTTATATACATATACCATTTTGTAAGAGTATATGTAGTTACTGTGATTTTTGTAAAATGTATTATAATGGTTCTTTTGTAACTAAGTATTTAAATGCTCTAATAAATGAAATTCAAGAAAGATATTTAGGAGAAGAAGTTCATACTCTTTATATTGGTGGAGGAACACCATCTAGTTTGACTTTGAAAGACTTGAAATATTTGTTTGAAATTATAAGTAAATTTAATTTGGAAAAGTTAGAAGAGTTTACTTTTGAGTGTAATTTAGATGATATTACAGAAGAATTGTTAGACTTTTTGAAAATTAATGGAGTCAATCGTTTAAGTATTGGTATTGAATCATTTAACGAAGAGAAACTTAAATTTATGGAAAGAAAACATACTTTTTTAGAAGCTGAAGAAAAAATGAAACTGATAAGAAAAGTAGGATTTGATAATGTTAATATAGATTTAATATATGGCATTCCTGGCGAGACTTTAAAAGACTTGAAGAAAGATTTAGATTTGATTTTAAAATTGAATCCAGATCATATAAGTACATATTCTTTAATAGTTGAAGATAATACGAAGATTGGAAATGCTGGTGTTATACCAATTCCTGAGGAGCTTGATGCTTCAATGTATGAATATATTTGTGATAAGTTGGATGTTAAAAATTATGAACATTACGAAGTTAGTAATTTTGCTAAGAAAGGCAAGAAAAGTAAACATAATTTAACTTATTGGAATAATGAAGAATATTTTGGCTTTGGTTTAGGAGCACATGGGTATATACATGGAGTAAGATATGAAAATACTCGTAGTTTAACTAAATATGTAAATGGTGAATTTACAAAGTATGAAGAGTTGCTTAATAAAGAAGATAAAATGTATAATGAATTAATGCTTGGCTTTAGAAAGATGGAAGGAATTAATTTAAGAGAATTCTTTATAAAGTATGACGTAAATATGCAAGAAGCTTTTGATTTAAGAGAAGCTTTAAAAGAAGAGGAACTTATTGTAGAAGGTGAGTATATCTATATAAATCCAGAGTATATTTATGTTATGAATGAAATATTGATAAAATTGTTGTAGGAAAGTTGAAATATTATCAACTTTTTCTTTTGGTATGATATAATTGTTTAAGAATAGGAGTTGGCCTTTGTGAGTAAATTTTTTAATATTGGCAGGGATGAACCGAATAATTCTGGTACAATAAGTCCTAATAATATGAATGGATATTCTAATAATCAACAAGGTTATCCTTCTAATAATATGTATAATAATAATAATAATTACAATCAACAGAGTGAGACCTTTGTTTATAACTCTTATCCACAAAATCAGAGTAATTCAGATAATTATGAAAGCATGATGCAAGCTGAAAATTACATGCAAAATAATCAGATGAATAATTACAATAATTATAATAATGTACAACAAAATTATAGTAATATGGATGTGTTAGATGAAAGTGAAGTTTTGGATGTTCAAGTTCAAACTAATATGCAGACAAATCAAATGAATCAAAATGTAGTAGTTCAAGAACCTCAAGCCCCAGTTTTAGATCCTTTGAATAATGCGAATAATCCTGTTCCTGTAAATCCAGTTGCTCCAGTAAGTAATAATTTTGTGGAAGAAGAATTGCCATCCGATGCTAAAGCTAATTTATTTTCAGTTATTGGAATGATGTTTGGAATGATTTTGACTCCTGGGACGACGATAGTTAGTAATTCCAAAAAATATAGAAGTACAGGGAAGGCATTGACAGTTACGACATGGATAACGATTGTAACGATGTTACTTTGCATAGGGGTTAGAGTTCTAGTTGGATCATTTAATAAAACATATAGTACTATTACAGCTAGTTATAGAATTAATTTTGATTTTACTAATGTTTTAAATTTAGATAATTATACACAGTATTTGATAGTAGCTTTTATAATATCTTTTGTAGCGATTATTATAGTTTCGTTAATTTATTATGCATCCTCTTTTTTGAATAGCAAAGGAGTTCCTTTTGGGTCATATTTGATGGTAAGTAATTTAGCTTTACAACCTTTAATTGTAGGAGTCGTGGTGCTATATCCGGTTGCTAGTTTGGTTTCTATGTATGTGGCGCTTTTAGTCCTTATATTTACTTTCTTATATTCAGTAGTGTCTTTTTTAATAGGTATAGGCGAGGTTCTTACTTTTAAAAATATTAATAGAAAAATATTATATAATGTTTTAAATTTATCAGTTATAGTTTTAATAATGATAATCATATTTATTATGTTACTTAATACAAGTGTTATAATAATGCCCGATTTACGTTTATAGAAAAAGAGTTCAACAGTTATTTGTTGAACTCTTTATTTGTTATCTATTTTACTTAAATATTCCTCTAATGTTAAATCACCAATTTGCATCGCTGCTTCTTCACCAATATATCTAATGTGCCATGGTTCGTATGGGTATCCTGTGATATGTTCTTTGTTTTTGGGATATCTTAAAATGAAACCGAAGTATTTTAAAGATTTATGAATTCGTTGCCATATTTCGACTTCTTTCATTAAATCATCATTTTCTTCAATCCATATTCCATCTTTTTTTATGGAAAGATCTATGGCTTGTCCAGTATGATGTTCAGATGTTCCAGGCATGGCTACAATTTGTTCTGTATAATCTAGACCGTATTTCTTCATAAAATGTAAAAATAAGTTCTCTTGGCTTTCTAAACTACGATAGGCGCCATCAATATCTATGATAATATTATCAATTTTTAAGTGGGCTCTAAGCATTT
The DNA here is from genome assembly GCA_949425635.1 of uncultured Bacilli bacterium. Lineage (GTDB taxonomy): Bacteria > Bacillota_I > Bacilli_A > RF39 > UBA660 > Coprovivens. The sequence continues at coordinate 27,174 of CASPWD010000012.1, forward strand.
CAAAGTGTCTAAAAGTTTCTTTTTCAATGTATTTTGTTTCTTCTTTATAGTTTTCGTATTCAATCATTTCAAAATCTTTTAGCATATTTTCGTTGAAAAAATGCTCTTTATTTACTAATAAAATCATAAAAATCACCTAATAAACCTAGTATATCACGATTTTTTGCTATTTTTTTAAATTTTTTGTTGCATTTTTTTAAAAGCCTTGGTATACTTAACTAGTCAGTGCGAAAGAGACAAATAAAACTGATAAAAGTTTTTAAAAAAACTCTTGCAAAACTGATAAAAGTAAGTTAAAATAAAAAAGGCTTAAAGCAAATGGGCTTGTAGCTCAGCTGGTTAGAGCGCACGCCTGATAAGCGTGAGGTCGGAGGTTCAAGTCCCCCCAGGCCCACCATTTAGTTTATGGCCCGTTGGTGAAGCGGTTAACACATATGCCTTTCACGCATACATGCATGGGTTCAAATCCCGTACGGGTCACCATTGAGATTATTAAGTTCACGTAAGTGAACTTTTTTCTTTGTGTAAATTGACTCTTAAAATATATTAATGTACAATACATTTTGATTTGAGGTGATTTAATGAGTAATATCATAAGTGGTAAAAATAGTTTTTTGATGTTTAATGATTTTTTTAGTGAAATAGAAAAAAATGGAATTAGAGTAGAAAATATAAGTGAGTTATTAAATTTAATAATTCCACGTGATAAAGCAGGTAAGTTATTAATAAATTATCGAGTTAAAGAAAAAGGTGTTGGTACTGCTGTATTTTCACCGAAGTTTGAAGATATTGTTATCTCTATTAATAAAATAATAGATTGGTTATCTGCTAATTCTTTACAACTTGCAGAAATGTATAAAGTAGATGATGTTGAAAAGTTGAGAAAATATTTACTTTTATTTGTAATTACACATGAATTAGAACATGGATATGAATATTTAATGGGGAAAGGGACGTATGAATCACCTTGTTCTTTAGTTAGTGAAAGTTACAGAAGCTTATTTTCGTTATTAGTGACTCCATCTTATATCATCCCAAGACCTGTTAAAGAAGTTCGAAGAGTTGTATCATTAATTAAATATAAACAACGCGAAAATAATTTTTTGTTAGAACGAAACGCTAATATTGAAGCTTTTGATTTGTTGAGTAAGTTGGCATTGGAGAATGCTGATGAAGAGTTATATCATGCATTTTTGAATATGAAAAATTGTTTTATGTTGCAGGGATATGCCGATAGTACTGAAGGTAGTATTAGTGAAACTTTTAGAAATATATTAATGAGTGATAAATATAGAAAGATGAATAAAGAAAATAATTTATCTATGGAAGATAAAGTTCGTTTTGGTTTGGAAATAGATGAAGAAACAAGAGCTAAGGTTTTAAGATTTTCTTTAAAATAGGTAGTGATATTATGTCATATATTTGTAAGGATAAAGATACTTTACTTTTAATTAAGGATTTTTTGATCACATTAGATAGTAATGGTTTAAAATATGGTAATTTAAATCAAAGAGATATTTATGAATTTTTAAGGCAAATTTTACCTAGAACTTCTAATAATATAGAATTAATTTCTTGCGTAGTTAATGAAAGAGGGGATAGGACAGCTTATTTCAATCAACAACTAGAATGTATTTTTGTTAATTTGGATAAGGTTTTGGTATGGTTAAAAGATAATATAGATTATTTGTTTAATGTTACTGAAGAGTTAGAAGTTGATAGAAATAAATTAGCTAAATATTTGATGGTGTTTATTTTGGCTCATGAAGTCGAACATGGTTACCAATATTTAATTGGTAAAGAGATTGTCCTTGCTCCTTGTACATTATTACAAAGTGCATATAGAGAGTTATTTGATTTGTTGGTAGGATTGAATGAAAGATTACCGTTTTTGAAGCAAATTAATAGAAATGTAAGAAGAAATATTTACGTTAAAAATAGAGAACAATTTCTTTTGGAGAGAAATGCTAATGTAGAAGCTTATGATTTGCTTTCTCGTTTTGCTTTATTTGTTAGCGATGAAGAAATGTATAAATTATTTTCTTGGTTAAAGGATGGCTATGAAGGAATTGGTTATACTCAAAATAGAAAAGGTTGTTTAATAAATACTTATGATTCTTTATTTATGAGTAGTCATTTATGGTTTAAACAAAAAGATGATATAGATTTATCTGAAGAAGAAAAAGTACGTTATGGTTTAAGAGTGACAGAAAAAACTAGAAAAAAAGTGTTGGAAAAAGCGATGGTAAATATTTGATTTTAATAAAGACTTTTAAAAAAAGTCTTTTTCTTTGGGCGTTTACAATTTTTTTAAATTTTTATCTTACATAAAATATAATGAAAGGAGGGGAAATGATGGCTTATCAAAGAGCATACTTTCCGATGAAAGTTATAAATTTAAGTCAAGGTTATGGAGCGAGGAGTATGACACATAAATTGTCTTATGCATTAGATCTATCGGGAAAAGATAGTGGTAAAGATGCAGTTTATGCACCTTTTGATTGTAAAATAACAAAATTGTATCAACCTACTAATACTAATAAAAATGCAAATACGGTTTGGTTAACTTCAACAAGAAAAGTATTATCTCCTAATGGGTACTACGGATATTTAACAATGAGTATTACTCATCCTTCTGAAATTACTAATATGAAATTAGGAACAACATTTAAGCAAGGAGAACTTATTATGTATGAAGGAAGAACAGGTAATGCTAGTGGCAATCATATTCATATAGAAGTAGCTAAAGGTACTACAGCAGGTTGGTCTCGCAGAGTAAGTGGAGTTTATAGCGAATATGTTATTTTAAATAAGGTAAAACCAGAAGATTATTTGTTTGTTAGAGAAGATTCTATAATAAAAAATACAACTTATAAAGGATATAAATATCACTTTATAAAAGAATCTGATATAACATATAAAGTAGTAGATGTGCCTAGTGAACCTTTATATATACATAAACTTCCTAATATAAGATCAAGTTCTATAATAAAAGGTGTTGGACTTAAAAATGGTGATGAAGTTATTAAATTTTATACTAGAGATAATATGGCTTATATTTATCATTATGAAATATTAGGTTATACAACAAGTAAATATTTAGAAAAGAAAAAATAAGGATTTAGGAGTACTAAATCCTTTTAACTTATAATTAATTTTTTGTATTTATAAATAGTCATTTTTATGTTATTCTAATAGTATATTAGAATAACAAGAGGTGAAGTATGAACGTACTTAGTATAATTGATAAAATATATGAAAGTAGTCGTTTTGGAACATTTTTGACGGTTTCTATTATAATGTTAATAATTTTATTTTGTATTGTGTTTTTTTTAGGGGTTAAAGATAAGAAAAAAGCTAATAATAAAAAAGAAAAAATCGAGGAAGAAGTTAATGATATAACTTTTGATATGCCAGCTGAATTAGAAAATATTAAAGAGGATGTTACTTTTGAGATGCCTTCTTTAACACAAAATCTAGAAAATTTTAAAAAGAATCTTGAAGAGGAGATTCAAAAAGAAGAGATGGCGGAGGTAAGAAAAACAAGTGGTTTAATTTTGCCGAAAGAAAAGAAAACTATAAAAGTATTAGATTTAGAGAAAATCGAAGATACAGCAATACTTCCTATAAAAAATGATTTAAAAGAAGAAAAGGGTTCTTCTGAGAAAATAGATGAAAATATAGAAGAAAATGTTGATGATGCGATAGATGATTTTTTAAATGAAATTGGCGAAAAGAAGAATATTTTAGAAGAAAAGATATTTAAAAAAAATAAAGATTTGGAAATACCTATTTTAAAAGATGGTTTAAAATCAACTTCTTCAAATATTGAAATTCCTATAGTAATGGAAATGGAAACTGCTCCTGATGATGAAACTAGTAAAGAAGCTAAAAAAGATATTTCTTTTCCAGTAGAAGATAAAAAAGTTGTAAAAAAAACTATTGTAGTTTCAGGAATTGGTGACAAAAGATTTGAAAAAAAAGAGAGTATAAGAAAAGTAGATAATACTTTTGAAAATAAAGTTGAAAGTTCAAAAAAAATTAATAAAGAAGAACAATCTGGAATATATAGTACAGATGATGATTTCTAAAAAAATGCCTAAAATAAAGGGGAAATTTGACATTCCAAAACGTCAAATCTCTTTTTTTTTATTTATTTCTCTGTTATACTAACTATGGTGAAAAAAATGGCAACGACAAAATATGATGAAACATCAATAAAAATTTTAGAAGGCCTAGAGGCTGTAAGAAAAAGACCAGGTATGTATATTGGTTCTACTGATAAGAGGGGACTACATCATCTTATTTGGGAAATAGTTGATAATGCAATCGATGAAAGTATTAATGGTTATGGTGATTACATTAAGATTACTTTAAATAAAGATGGATCAGTTACAATAGAAGACCATGGCCGTGGAGTACCAACTGGTAAACACGAAAATGGAATGTCTACTCCAGAAGTTATTTATACAATTTTGCATGCTGGAGGTAAATTTGAAGAGTCAGGTTATAAAGTATCAGGAGGATTACATGGTGTAGGTGCATCAGTAGTTAATGCTTTAAGTACAAAGATGGAAGTTACTATTTATCGTGATGGAGTTATAAGTAATATTAAGTTTGAAAATGGTGGCCATGTTGCACAAAAATTAAAGAAGATTGGTTCAACTAATAGAACTGGTACTACTGTAACATTTAGTCCAGATCCTGAGATATTTAAAAGTACTAATTTTTCATTTACAACAATTACTGAAAGAATGCAAGAAAGTGCTTTTTTACTTAGTGGAATAACTATTGAGGTAGAAGATCAAGAAGATGGCAAAAGTGCTAAATTCTTTTATGAGAATGGTTTAATTAACTTTGTTGAATATATAAATGAAGGAAAAAAGGTTCTACATAAAGTAATTAATTTTAATGGAATTAAGCAAGGAATTGAAGTAGATATAGCACTACAATATCAAGAAGGATATAATGAAAATATTCTGTCCTTTGTAAATAATGTTAAAACTAGTGATGGTGGTTCTCATGAAACTGGTTTTAAATCAGGTATAACTAAAGCATTCAATGATTATGCAAAAGAAAACGGGGTATTAAAAGGAAAAGATACTTCGTTTGAAGGAACGGATGTAAGAGAAGGTTTAAGTGCAGTAATTAATTTGAAGATTCCAGAAGCATTATTGCAATTCGAAGGACAAACTAAAGGTAAACTTGGTACTCCAGAAGCGAGAACTGTTACAGAGCAAATAACTTATGAAAATATGAAGTTCTTCTTAGAAGAAAATAGAGAGATAGCTTTAACAATTGTTGAAAAAGCTAGTCGTAGTAAGGTAGCTCGTGAAGCAGCAAGAAAAGCTCGTGAAGCAGCAAGAAATGGTAAAGGTAAGGAAAAGAAAGATAAGATTTTAAGTGGAAAGCTTGCAAAAGCTACTGGTAAAGATCCTTCAAAAATGGAATTGTTCTTAGTCGAAGGAGATTCAGCCGGTGGATCAGCTAAGACTGGACGTAATAGAGAAACACAAGCAATATTGCCGTTACGTGGTAAGGTATTGAATTGTGAGAAAGCATCAAGTAATGATATTCATAGTAATGAAGAATTAAATACACTAACTTATGCAATTGGTGCTGGTATTGGAAATGATTTTGATCCTAGTGACTCTAATTATGGAAAAGTTATAATAATGACCGATGCCGATGACGATGGAGCTCATATTCAAATCTTATTATTAACATTCTTCTATAGATTTATGAGACCTTTAATTGAAGCTGGTATGTTATATATTGCAAATCCACCTTTATATGCTCTAGATTTTGGAAAATATAAAGAATATGTAGCAACAGATGAAGAGCTTGAAGAAAGAAAGAAAACAGTTAAACAAGCTTATAAAGTACAACGTTTTAAAGGTTTAGGTGAGATGGATTCAGATGAACTTTATGATACAACAATGAATCCAGAGACAAGAAGTTTGATAAAGGTAAGTATTACTGATGCAGCATTAGCAGAAAAACGTGTATCCGTACTTATGGGAGATAAAGTAGAGCCACGTAAAGAATGGATTGAAGAAAACGTAGACTTTACATTAGAAGATAATTTTAGGAGGTAATTAATATGGCTAAGAAAAAAGAAGAAAAAAACATCATAGAAAAAATATATGATTACACTCTAGAAGATATAATGGGAGACAGGTTTGGAAGATATTCAAAGAGTATTATTCAAGATCGTGCTTTACCAGATGTTAGAGATGGTTTAAAACCAGTTCAAAGAAGAATTTTATATACTATGTGGGAGGATAAAAATACTTTTGACAAACCTTATCGTAAATGTGCAAAAGCGGTGGGAGATGTAATGGGTAAATATCACCCACATGGTGACTCTTCTATTTATGGGGCGATGATTTATATGTCACAGCCTTGGAAGATGCGTGAAATATTTATAGATATTCATGGTAATAATGGTTCAATTGATGGTGATGGACCTGCAGCTTATCGTTATACTGAAACAAGATTAACACGCCTTGCCCAAGTCATGTTAAAAGATATTAATCGAAATGCAGTCGAAATGACTCTAAACTATTCAGATGAAGACTTGGAACCAACTGTTTTACCTGCTAATTTTCCAAACTTGCTTGTTAATGGTTCGACAGGTATTTCAGCAGGATATGCAACGAATATTCCACCACATAATTTAGGTGAAGTAATTGAGGCGACTATCCATAGAATAGATAATCCAAATTGTCGCTTGGAAACAATTTTGAATATAGTAAAAGGTCCTGATTTTCCAACTGGTGGTGTAGTTGAAGGTAGAGAAGGCCTATTACAAGCTTATACAACTGGTCGTGGTAAGGTTGTAGTTAAAGCTAAAACTGAAATAGTTAAAGAAAAAGGAACTCATCAAATTATTATTCATGAAATTCCTTATGATGTTTTAAAAGAACAATTGCGTAAGAAAATTGAAGATATAAAAATAGATAAAAAAGTAGATGGAATTACTGATGTAATCGATGTTTCTGATAAAGAAAATATGGCTAAGTTAGTAATAGAATTAAAGAAGGATGCTAACGCAGAATTAATTTTAAACTATTTACTTAAAAATACTGATTTACAAGTAAACTATAACTTTAATATGGTTGCGATTGTAAATCGTCGTCCTAAACAATTAGGAATTATGGAAATCTTAGATGCTTTTATAGCTCATCAAAGAGAAGTAATTATAAGACGTACAGAATATGATTTAGGTAAAGCAAAAGAAAGATTACATATCGTAGAAGGTTTACTTAAAGCTGTAGATATCTTAGATGAGATTATTAAGACAATTAGGGCTTCTAAGAACAAAGCTGATTCCATTGCTAATTTAGTTAAACAATTTGAATTTACAGAAGCTCAAGCAACAGCAATTGTAACGATGCAATTATATCGTTTATCTAATACAGATATTAATTTATTGTTAGAAGAACAAGGTAACTTGCTTAAGATGATTGAATTCTTAAACTCTATCTTAAATGATGAAGAAGTATTAAAGAAACAGATGAAGAATAGCTTAAATGATATTAAGAAAGAATTCGCTAATCCTCGTCGTACAGAAATAAGAGATGAAGTTACAGAAATTAAACTTGATCCTAAAGATATGATTGTTAAAGAAAATGTTATCGTTGTAGCTACGAATGATGGTTATGTTAAACGTATTCCGTTAAAATCATATGTCAGTGCAAGTAGTGAACCAACAGCATTAAAACCAGGGGATTTTATTAGAGGAATGTATAGTACAACATCACTTGATGTTTTATTGATGTTTACTAATTTAGGACATTATTTGTATGTTCCAGTTCATGAAATCGTTGAAACGAAATGGAAAGAGTTAGGTAAACATATTAGTAATCTAATTCAAATTAGTAGTGAAGAAAAAATTATTTCAGCAATGATTTTAGATAATAAAGAAACTAATGTTATTATGACAACTAAGAACGGAACAACTAAACGTACGAAGTTAGAAGACTTAATAGTTAGTCGTTATACAAAACCAGTTAATGCGATGAAATTAAAAGATGATGACGAGTTAGTATCAGTTGTTAAGGATAACGGAAGAGCAATCTTTGTTACAAAGACAGGATATTATTTAAATATTGATTCAAATGAAATTCCGGTTGTAGGTGCTAAAGCCTCAGGAGTTAAGGGAATTAATGTAAAAAATGATGTAGTTGTAACTTGTATGTCCCCTTCTTTAAGTGATGAGTACATAACAATATTTACTAATAAGAATACTTCTAAACGTATTAAGATTAGTGATTTAGAAACAATGACTCGTGCTAAGAAGGGATCGACATTAATTAAGAAAGTAAAATCAACTGTTTATGAGATAACTAATGCTATTTCTGTAAATAATCATGATTTAATTGGTATTAAAGTAGATGGTGATTTCAAAGAAATTAAACCGACTGAATTACCGATTATGGACCTTTCTTCAACTGGAAGTACTGTGTCTAAAATTGATATTGAAGATTCATTTAAAGTCGCAGAATTAGTTGAAAGAAAACTTGAACTTAATGAAGCAACTGATAAAGTAGTTGAAAAGACTACTGAAGTGGTTGTTGAAGAAAAGATAGAATTGCCTAAGAAAAAGCTATCTGAAGTAGCAGAATTAACTATTGATGATTTTATAGACGATTTTAAATTATAGGAAAGAAATCACTTATTAAACATAAAATTTAATAGGTGATTTTTTTATGGGGAAAGAACAGTTTAAAGAGTTTGTTAAGACAAAACCAGAGTTGGCAGATTATGTTGAAAATAATACAATGACTTGGCAAAAATTTTATGAGTTATATGATATGTATGGTGAAAATGAAACTATTTGGAATAAATATAAACCACTTAATAATGAAGTGAAAGTGTCTAGTTTTATAGATAAAATTGATCCAGATTCAATTCAAAAACATATAGAGTCAGCTCAAAAGGCATTAGATATATTTAGTGAATTAGCTACTAAAACGACAGATAATATTACTAATAATATAAAACCAAGTATTGAAAGACCATTGTCAAAGTTTTTTGGAGACTAAAATGGAAAAACAAATTTTGCTTTATTTAGAAAAAGATAAATTAATGCCTTATTTAAAACAGAATTCTTATTTTATAAAAGAACTAAATAGGCATCCAGAAAATTATGAAAATTTTAAAAAAATAATAAAAGAAAAATATAATCTGAGATTTACTGATAAAGTTTCTAATGTTATTAATGATATAGAGTTAGTGAGTAGTATTATAAGTACGATAAACTAAAAAAATGTGTAAAATAAATAATTATTGCTGTGTAAAAAGTTCTGTAGGAGAATAAACTAGGCAATTTTTGTGCAAATTTGCACAGAAATTGTTATTTTTTTATAGATTTTATAAAAAAATTGTTGTATAATTCTTTATGTACTGAACAAATGGGGCGTTAGCTCAGTTGGTAGAGCAACTGACTCTTAATCAGTGGGTCTAGGGTTCGAATCCCTAACGCCCCACCATTTTGAATGTAACTCGGACATAGGTGTTCGAGTTTTATTATGGCTGAAAATGTATTACTGTTTGAGAGTTAAAAAATACTAATTGTTTTGTAAAATACGTTTGTGTTCTATTATTTTCTTGCATAAGTTTTTTCTCTCGTTTATTATATAAAATAATATTAACGAAAGAAGAATGTCTATGTTAAGAGAATTGATAGTTAAGTTGCAACAATTAAGAAAGAAGACTTTATGTACTCAAAGTAGTACTTTAAATGATTCATCACTTACTGAGTCGTTTACTATAGAAGTTCAAGAAAATGAAGGAAATACTAAAGTTCATATTAGCGATTTTATTTCAATAGTTGATTATGCAAATAGAATGGACGAATTAGGAGCATCAAGTGTTGCGGATAAAATAAGTATGAATATTTTGTGGAATAGTAGTAAACAAAAAATACAAAAAGGAACGATTTGTGTTATACAAAAAGACAATCATCTTTATAATATTTTATTAGATGAAGATACTGTTGTAATTGACTTAAGAATAAAGTTTGAAGATAGAACAGAGGAAAAAATATTATCATGTAATAAAAAAAGTGGTGCATATAGATGCGTAAGTTTTGTTCATGATCAGACGGGATCGACTTTCTATAATAAATATTATAATCCTGGGATTAAAATACCTGAGGCTTTTTTGCTATCTTTTGGAGAGGTAAAAGAAATTATAGAATCCATAGTTATGGGATTAGAAGATTTAGAATCTGATTTTGATTTTGATTTAAATATTATTAAACAAATATTAGAAGATTTAGAGAGAAAACAATTGTTAAAAAAATAAGTTGCTGGAAAATAAAAGAAGGGAAAAATAATGAAAGAATTAACTTTATATTTTGAATATTGTGATTGGATTGGAATTGATATAGATGAATATCTTTCTACTTTGGATGGGGTGGAGGAAGTAAAAATCGATGTTGACGCTGGTTCTATTTATGTTAAATATGATTCTCTAAAAATTAGTGCAGTGGTTATAAAGTATGAAATTTTATTTTGTATAGATGAACTTAGAATTCCTTTACTTATAGGATTTGACAAGCATGGTAAGGAAGTTGAACATTATACTATGAATGTAGAAGATATTTGTTGTGAATTTTGCTTTAAAGGTTTAATTGATGATTTATTTACGATGAGTGGCATTAATAGTGCAACTAGCGATTTTGATTTTCATAATATGTTTAATGTACATATTAATATTACTTATGATAAGAGTGTTATAAAGCAAGAAAAGATTTTAGAATTAGAACAGCAATTAAATAAAAAAAATTGACATAAAAAGGTCTTCGTGATAGTCTATGTCCTTATGAAGGGGAGATAGGCTTTTTTTAACTGGAAAAGTTTATCAAATGATGGTATGAAAAAGATAAAATTTTTATTTTATTTAATAGTAATAGGAGTAGGAATATTTGCTTTAGATGATAAGCATATTGTCAAAGATATAGATATTATTAGTTATGAAAGTGCAAATGAAGGTCAACAGGAACAACCTAATATAATAGATGAAAATGTTAAACAAGAAATACCTGATGAAACACAGGGGAAAATTGAGTCAGAAATTGCACCAGCTGATAATAAGATAAATCTAGATACTACTCAAAATGTAAAAAATGAATCAAGTGTAATTAACAAAAAAAATGAAGTGAAAAATGAAACAAAGGTCTCAGAAGAGAAGCCAGTAAATAAAACAACTAATTCAGTAGAAACATCTATGAGTCAAATTGAAAATTCAGAAGTTGATTATGTAGAAAAAATAAAGAAAAATAATGATAAATTGGGGACAGTAGGAAGACTATATATACCATCTGTAAATTTAAATGTTGGCGTTAATCATGCACAGGCTTTTGGCGGCGAAACATATACAGCACAAGAGGTTGTTGATAAAAAAGATAGTGCTGCTTATTATAGAGCAGTTGGTAAGTATACAATAGCAGATCATAATTATCAAGGATTTGATAAAATAAACAATGTTAAAGTTGGAGATAAAGCTTATATAAAAAATGTTGATGGAACAATTACTACTTTAGTTGCTAGAGCAAGGTTTCTTGGAAAGAACTTAAGTTATGATTTAGTTGATAATAACGGAAGCAGTGTTTACGATATGTCTGGAGATATAATAATGTATACTTGTTATAAAAATTCTAAAAGTACTATAATGATAACCCTATGGGATATTGAAAAAAATTAGATTTTACAATTTTAAAAAATAGTGTTATAATCGGTAAGTCGAGCAGAAAAGAGCGTAAGTCCAGATATGGAAAATGTACGCTTCTTTTTTTCGGAAGAAAGGGTGTAAATTTATGAATAAAAAGTTAGACTTGGGTAAAGATAATATAAATAAATTGCTTTTATCATTTGCGATACCTTGTGTAATAAGTATGTTAATAAATTCAGTTTATAATATTGTCGACCAAATATTTATTGGAAAAGGAGTTGGAACAGTTGGTAATGCGGCAACCAATGTAATTTTTCCGTTAGTTATAATTTATGGTGCTGTTGCATCAATAATTGGTAATGGCACAAGTGCAAATCTTTCGCTAAAATTAGGTGAGGGGAAAAAAGATGATGCTAAAAAGACTCTAGGTAGTGCTATAACAATATCAGTAATAGTAGCGATCCTTTTAGGTGCTGTATCCTATTTTGCTTTGCCAATTTTAGTTAAGTTATTTGGTAGTACAGAAACAGTGTATCCGTATGCATTGGCTTATGGAAAGATTATTGCATTAGGGTCACCATTTGTAATTATATATTCAGCTCTATCAAATATAATAAGAGCAGATGGTTCTCCTAAATATTCAATGATTATGTTAGTTATAGGAGCTATCTTGAATATTATATTAGATCCAATATTTATTTTTGGATTCAATATGGGAGTAGAAGGAGGAGCTATAGCAACTGTTATTGGTCAAGTTGTATCATGTATAATTGCATTAGCTTATATTCCTAAAATCAAAAGTGTTAAGTTGGAGAAGAAGGATTTTAAACCAAATAAATCAATATTTAGAATACTTGGTTTAGGATTATCTAGTTTTATAACACAGATGACTGTTTTAGTATTATTTGTCTTTATGAATAATATGTTAACTAGGTTAGGGGCTAATACAAAATTTGGTTCTGATATACCATTATCTGTATATGGAATAATTTCTAAGGTAAATAGTTTATATATTTCTTCAATATTAGGAATTGCTATTGGAGCACAGCCTATTATAGGATTTAATTATGGAGCAGGTAATAAGAAAAGAGTACAAGAGGCATTAAGAAAAGTTTTAATAACTAACTTTATAATTGGTATTATGTTTAACTTAATGTTTGTATTATTTCCTAAGCAATTAGTTAGTTTATTTATAACAACTGGTGATGCTAATTATGAACTATTTATAGAATTTGCAGTTCTAACATGTCGTTCATTTATGTTAATTATGGGACTTAATGCTTTAGAGATTACGACAAGTATAGTTGTTCAATCACTTGGTAATATTTTTAAAGCTACAATGGTTTCTTTTACAAGACAAATAATTCTATTTATTCCTATTGCTTGTTTATTAGGCTTGGTATTTAATAAAGGCATTTATGGAGTTTTATATGCTGGTCCTATTGCTGATATATTATGCTTTATAGTATGTATATTTATTTTTGGATCAGAGTACTTAAAGTTAAGTAAAGAACATAGTAACAAAGAAACTATTGAGACAAAGAAATTGGAAAATACATATAATGGTCCAAAAATAGTGGTGACAATATCAAGAGAATATGGATCAGGTGGAAGATATGTTGGTGAATTATTAGCAAAAAGTCTTGGAATTAATTTTTATGATAAAGAATTAATTTCATTAGCTGCCAAAGAATCAGGTTTATCAGAAGAATATATTAGTAAAACGGAACAAAAGAAAAATTCTAATTATACTGGAAATAATGATGATAGATTATTTCTTGCTGAAGCTAAGGTAATTAAAGATTTAGTAAAAAAAGAATCTTGTGTTATTGTTGGAAGATGTGCTGATTATATTTTAAAAGATAACAAAAATGTAATAAGTATCTTCTTATATAGCGATGATGAATCTAAAGTAAAAAGAGCTATTAAATATTATGGTTTAGATAAAGAAAAGGCTTTGAAAGAAATAAATAAAATAAATAAGGCTAGAGCTAAACATTATAAATTTTATACGAATAGAGATTGGTATGATTTAGAAAATTACGATTTAATGTTAAATGTAGATAAAAAAGGTGTTGAAGAAACAGCACATATTATAGAAGATATAATTTTAAAGAGAAAAATAGATAAATAAAGAATGCATAATGTAAAAGATGCATTCTTTTTTTAAAATTTACACAATTGAAAATAAGTGATATGATTATAATAGAGGTGTAGGTTTATGAATCCAGAAAACAATAATTTTAATCCAAACTTTAATAAGAAACCTGATAGACCTGCACAACCAGTAAAAAATAAATTCTTTAATTTTGATATGAATAGTAATAATAATGATGTTGGTGCAACTGCTAGTAGTGGAACTAGTAATGTAATAAGCTGGGGAGTTGGGAAGAAAGATGTAACTTCTTTTAGTAATCAAAATGGCAATTTAAAACAAGCGAGTTCTATTGAAAGTTTAGAAGATTATGGGGTTAATCAAGTTAATGGTGATATATTTAACGATGGGAATATAGAAACGTTAGACGAATTTCCTAATAATAGAAATAATTTCAATAATGGTAATCAGTTTTTTTCACAATCAAATAATCAATTTAATAGTCAAAGTAATTTCAATAATAGTGAATCATTACAAATGCCTAAATTAAATAATAGTATTACTGAAAGGCAAAATAATAATTTTAATCAGTTTAATAATCCTAACGTTATGAATCAATTTAATGGTCCAAGTAGTCCTATTTTTGCAGAGGCTCAAAATTCATCTAATCAAATGCAAAATAATCAGAATAATCAGCAAGGACTAGGCCAACAGGTAATGCAACAACAAACATCTAATAATCAAAGTGTTCAAAATTCAGGATGGCAGAATGGAATTGGGACGACAAGTCCTCAAGGTACAGAATGGGTGAATAATCAACCTCTTAGTGCAGCTTCTTTAGGAGGAGCTTCAATGAATGCTGAAAATCAACCTAAAGATGTTGTTGAGCAATCGAGATTTTTTAACGCAAATATTAATAATGAAATACAAAGTAAACAAAATAATGTAGCACAAATGCCGATGCAATATGGAAATGGTGTAGGAATTATGCTAGATGCTCCACCTCCTGTATTTGACGAATTATCTGCGTTAAAGCAATTTGTAGGAAATGATTTTACAAAGTTATCCATGTCAATATTTTCATTTTCATCATTTATCTTTGGAAGTTTAATATTTTTGCATAGAAAAATGTATATATTAGGTGTTATATTAACTTTAATAGAGTTTGGAATAAGTTTCTTTGTACCACTTAAATACGCAATAGTAGCTATTTTAGTTATTCATGTTATACTGGCTTTAATGGTAAATCCTATGTATATAAAATATTCAAAGAAAAAAGTAAAAGCAATCTTAAGTGATAAAAATAATATGAAGAAGAACCAAGTTGAAATTGATAATTTGTGTAAGAAAAAAGGCAAAAATAATTTGTTGCTAGCTATAATTATATATATGATTTGTGGGGGATTGATGTTTGCTATTTCTTCTGCTACGAATATAAGTGAGATTATAAAAAGTAGTTTAGGTTCTATTACTAGTAAAATTGGCAATGATGATAAAAGTAATGAAGAGGAAGAAAATAAAGAGAAAGCTTTCGACATTGAAGATTATATTAATATAACTATGCCAGAAGTGTTTATAAAAGCGGATAATGATACTTATTCTTATGTTTATGTTACTGATGATTCTAAAGATAATAGTAGTTGTGAAGTATCAATTGATAGAATCAAAAATGTAGATGATGTGGAGGATTATGCAAATAAATTAAGGGACAGGTATAATATTGTAGAGAGTGTTGGAATGAATAATATAAATGATATCATGTGGTATACACTTGTTCATAAAAATGATAAAAATAAGGTATATTATAGAGTTGCAAAATTACAAGATATTTCGATAATGTTAGAATATAAAATTGGTTCGGAAGCCGATTCTAGTATTTGTGAAACACACTATAGTAATATTGTTAGTTCAATTAAAGTTAAAGAAAACTGATTGGTTTTCTTTATTTTTTTATCCGAGGTCCTTAAAAAATAGCCTTGATATATATACCTACATATATTATAATTAAATAAGATAGTATATGATATAGTAGTTTAAAAAAATATTAGAAGTTTGGTAGTGATAGTATGAAAAATAAGAAATTATGTGAATTTTTTCGCGTGTTTAATAAAAGCAATAGAAAAGTATTGTTATTGTTGATTCCTATATTAATATTTGGTTTGTTTGTTGTCTTTTCTTTTGCTGTGAGTTTATTATATGAAAAAGAAGTTAAAAGTATTTCTTTTAGTTCGTTAGGTTATGATTCTGATCAAGGTGGTAGTGTTTTTGTAAAAAAATCTGCTGAATGGACTGGATTACATGAAGCAACAATAGAAATTAAAGTTAATACAAAACCTGCATTAAAAGATGTTGATAGAGATATTATATTAGTTCTAGATACATCAGAGAGTATGACAGAAGAACGAATTGAAGAGATTAAAGCTGGAGTGCGTAGTGTTTCTAATGAAATATTTAAAAACGAAAACGATCGTTTAGCGATTATTTCTTTTAATACTAATTCTACTATTAATACAGGCTTTACGAGAGATGCATCTTTAGTTGAAAAAATAATTGAGAATATGTCTTATAAAGGTGCTACAAATTATTATCTTGCTTTAAAGGATGTTGAAACTTTACTAAAAGATTATCAAGTTCAAAATAATAGAGAACTTTATCTGGTGTTTATTACAGATGGTTATCCAACCGAAGGAAAAGGGCTTTATGAAGCACAGTATAAAATGTTGAAACAAGAACATCCTTATATGATTTCGACTGCTATTCAATATGAGCTAGGTAGTGAAGTGATTTCCCCACTAGTTAACATAAGTGATTATCAATATTCTGCGTCAACTAATGGCTTGGTTAGTGCTTTGATGACTGTAGTAAGATCTTCTTATTATTATACTAGTTTTACATTGGAAGATGTTATTAATAAAGACTATTTTCAAATTAATAGTGTTGATGATATTTCTGTACAATATGGTTCTGTTAAGATAGTTGATGACAATGGTTCGCAAAAAGTCGTTTGGGAGTTCCCTGATAGAAAGCTTAAAACTGGAAGTTCTGTTAAAATGAAGATTAAGGTTAAAGTAAAAGAAGACTATCAAGATGTTAAAGGATACTTTCCAACAAATAGTGGAACTTCAGTAAATGCTACATCAAATGCTTTTACAACAGTTGTGGCTGATACTAAAGATACTCCAGTTTTAAAGTCTTGGTACGATGTGACTTATTATTCAAATGATCCTTGTAATATTAATCTTGAAAAAACAGTTTATCATTTTCCTTTTTCAAGTGTTTATATACCTAATGATGTGTCGATTCCTAATGATAAAAAATTGTGTGGTGATTATCAATTTAAAAATTGGAGAGCAGAAGACGATACTATTAAATTTGTAGGTGATGATACTTTCATAATGCCTTTAGAAGATATTGTAATTAATGGGACTTGGACATCATTATCAATAGGTAAGAGTATGGATGGAACAATAAAAACGAGGTCAACTTTTTATGAGATATTATCAGAAAAAGCAACTATGGATAATGTTAGTAGTACATATGTCTCTTCTGAAGGAATAAATTTTAATAATATTTCTTCTTCTACTAATGGTCAAGGATTATATACTTATAGTTCAACATCAGGAAATACTTATCCAATTCAATATTATCGTGGAGATGTAAATGATAATAATGTTTTATTTGGCGGCTTTTGTTGGAAGATAGTTAGAACGACTGATGCTGGAGGAGTTAAATTAATATATAATGGCTTGCCTTCAGGCAATAATTGTACAGCTACAACAGGTGCTTCAACGATTGCTACAAGTTCTGGTATATATAATTCTGCTACTTCTGATGATGTTGGTTCTTTAGCTATGGCTGGGTATGTGTATGGAAAACAGTACAACACAGAACAAATAGAACTTGGTTTTAAAAATTGGGGAAATGCTGTTGGTATAGTACAAACTCAAACAAGCAATAGTAATTATTTTACAACTCCGTTTTATTATAGTGATGATTATAGAACTTTTGATAAGTCTAGTGGAGTAAAATCTTTTAAATTGGATGGTACGACTTACTTAGACGTTGCTTCTAAAGATTTAATTGGAAAATATACTGTTTTTAATTCGGATTTGGCAACAGCTCCAAGTTCAGGGTATTTGTCTTATGTTATTGATGTTGATCTAGATACTAAAACGATTTATTATGTAAGATTTAATAGAGATAATAATGATGAAGCGGTTGCCCATGGCATGAAATTGTACGATTATTTTTACAATAAAGCATGGTATTATAGTAATGATGTAACATACGAAAATGGTGTATATACTCTTGTAGATCCTGTCCCTTTAAAACCAGCTCAATATGGTGATAATATTGATGTTGTAAAAAATAAATATCATTATACATGTATGAATTCTGAAAAAACATGTAGTTCTGTAAAATATATCTTTCATGATTCTGAACAATTTATGACTGCATATTATATAACTTTAACTGATGGCGATAAGATTGAAGATGCTGTTGCAAATATGATTACTAATTCATCAAATGCAACCTCATCAGATATAAAGAAAGCTGTTGATTCATGGTATCAATCTAATATGACTTCTTATACATATATGCTCGAAGATACAGTATGGTGTAATGATAGAGGAATAAGTACTGATGAACAATATGCTGGTTGGTTAAAAGATGGAAATTCTACAGAGTATCTTCATTTTAATGGTGCAAAGAACTCTACTAATTCGTTTATTCTTAACGAAGAAAGCACTTGCTCAAGTAATGATAAACTTACTGTGAGTTCAGGAAGGTTAGATTATCCTGTTGGATTAATTACTGTAAATGAAGCTAGATTTGCTGGAGCTAAATATGAAACCAAAAATACAAGTTATTATTTGTATAATGGTCAAGATTATTGGACTATGACACCAAATCGTTTTAATAATACGATTCCATATATTAATTTAATCTTGAGTACTGGTAGTGTATTCCGTCCATTATCATCAGGAACATCTAGTAAATCGCTTAGTCAAAGTTATGGTATTCGTCCAATGGTTTCACTTAAACCAGGTGTATTCCTTACAGATGGTGATGGAACATCGACCAATCCATACGTTATAGAGATGGAATAGGAGGTGTTCAGATATGAAGAAAAGTTTA
>CASPWD010000013.1 GCA_949425635.1 uncultured Bacilli bacterium
CCTGCTTTAATGCCATCTCCTGCTTTAATGCCACATCCTGCTTCAATGCCATATCCTGCTTTAATGTCACATCCTGCTTCAATGCCATCCCCTGCTTTAATGCCACATCCTGCTTCAATGCCACATCCTGCTTTAATGTCACATCCTGATACTAAAGTTTTTTTAGTTATAATAGTCTTTTTGCTTTCTATTCTTCCTGTTACTCTTAACCAATCATCTAAATCGATTTCTATATTTTCATCTGATATTAGGTCTCCAATTAATATATAATCTCCATTTTCTTGTCTTTCTAATCCTTTATAATCTTTTGTTATTTTCATTATTTTTTCTCCTTTAACTTTTTATTTTTCTCTTTTTCTTTTACTAATTTTTGTGTTAATTCTTCTACTGCTTGTCCAAATTTTTCACATTCTATTTTGTTAATTTTCTTTTGTGTATTAAGTTCAATTACTTTCTTTTCTAAATCTTCTTTTAAGTCTTCATATTTATTCATTAATGTGTTGTATTTCTTTTTAGTCTTTAAATGTTCATATATATGCTTTAACATTCTAAATCTCCTTTTAAGTCTTCAAGCAAGGCTTGTACATATTTTAATTTTTCTAAATCGTTAGTTGATTCTTCAAATACATTTTCTAAATCTTCAGTAAAATTCTCATAAATAGATATTTTATTTTCTAACTTTTCATAATCTGAATAAGGCACTCTATTTTCTTTTTCTATTTGCTCACAATAATCATCATATCCTGGTTGATAACTTGTTAAGTCTACTGTATCTATCATTCTTCTTCTCCTAAACCAAAATTTATCGGTACTTGATTTTTATTAAGTGTTATAGGTGGTGTTTTACCCATCAAGCTCGCGTATGCTTTTGATATATTATTTAATTCGTACATTAAGTCTACTTTATTAGCTTTCAAGCCATTTAAGTGTTCTTTATAGTTTTCTAGAAGTCTAACTAAATAATTTCTAGTACTTGCTTCCATTTCAATTTTTATCATTTTCATCAGCTCCATTTTTATATTTTTCATAAATGTTATTAAAAGTTTTTTCATCTAGTTTTTCTAGTTCTTCTCGTTTTACTTCCATATTCTTTTTCTTAAATATTCTTAATAAGTAATTAATTGACGAACATTTATCATAATGATCATTGTAATCAGATAATCTCATAGTTTTATTACATAAATTGCAATCTACTATATAATCGTTTCTATCTTGTGATTTTTCTTCAGGTGTTAATAAGTATTTTGTTATGTAATGTAATTTTGGTGGACTATCTTTTAGTTCTCCGTCTAAATGTTGGTCAAATTTTCTATAAACATCTTCTAAATCGTATTTTTTTAGCTTGTCATACCATTCTCCAATTTTATAATCTTCCATCGAAAAATAATCATAGTATGCTTTTATTTTTTTCATAAAGTTTATTACTTCTGATTTAGTCATTTTCATCACTCAAGAAGTTTGCTATTGCCTCTTCCTCTCGCTCACGTTGCGTTTTATAATGTTTATAAGTTGTTTTTTTACTACTATATTTTTCATCATCTTTTTGAGCTTGCGCTACAGTTCTAATATTATTTTTATCCCATTCATAAAGAATTTTATCTATATAGCCTATAGCATAAATATTTTTTAACACAGCTTTTTCAACCGCATGCTTTAATAAGTCAAACGGAAAATTATACTCACTCCATTTGCTTATAGTCTCATATTCAATAGAGTTTAAAGTCCTTCCGAAATTTTCTTCTATGATTTCAAAAATATTTTTTTCTGTATTAGTAGTAGTAGAATTATTATTAATACTTGTATTATTCTCTTCAATGTTTTCGTTGATAGGGTCTAAATGATTTTGTATATACCTATCAATTATTTCGTTGATACCCTCTTTATGCTTTTCACAATAATTTTCTGCTATTTCTTTTAAGATAATTTCAGATAAAAATATTATTCTTTTATCAACTGTTTTGTTATCAGATTTATATATTATTTTTGTTCCTATATAACCTCTGCTTTTTAAATTGTTAATCCATAAAGATATTGTGTTTTTATGTACATTGTATAGATTAGAAAAATATTCATTAGATGCATAACAATAACCATTTTTATTACATAAAACAGTAATCTCACTATAGAGTATTTTTTCGTTTGCTTTTAACTTTTTGTCATACCTTACAGTTGAGGGTAATATTGAATAATAACTTGGTCTTTCTTCCATTACTCTAACCTCTCCCTTTTCCAATCAAGCACATAGCACATTCTTAACATTTGATTAGCTCTATGTTTGATATTGTTGATTGTTTCTTCTATTTCTTCATCAGTTTCACATATATAAAAGCCTCCACTTTTACCTGAAACTGAGCCAATTATTTCTGAAAAATCTTTACTTTCACGTATATTTTGTATAATTTTTCTTAAACTTTTGTCACTTCCTACGTTGAATCTAGCTCTTAAATCTTTATTTTTTATTAAATTTTCTTTACCTAAATGGAAAGTTAATAGGTATTCATATATTTGTTGTTCTAACATATAAACACCTCTAAACTTGATTTATTAACAACTTTGTGATATAATCTAGTCGTTAATTTATTTAACAGGGACTTAATTTGCTGCCAGGCGTTTAAGTCTTTTTTTATGTCTATTTTCATATTTCCTCCTATTTTTTGTTATTTGAATCACTAAAATATTTCCCTAATATCCAAAATAGTCCTATTAGTGTAAGACAAATAATAAGTGTTATTTGTGTTCCTGTACTCATTTCTATACCTCCTAAAATGTTATTATCATTGCTATAATTACTAATAAATTAAATGCTATAGCTACTTTGAATGTTTTCTTTAATGGTAGTTCTTTTGCTACTTCTATTAATTCTTCTTTAAACATTGCTATTGCTCCTTTTATAGAAAATTATATTTTCCTGATTCTTTCATTTTTTCTAGTTCACTTTTTGAATAAAACCAATTATCAACATTGTTGCCTTTTTCTCGTTGATTATCTGCTATTTGATTAATTGTTTTATACAAATTATTTAGATTTTCTTTTTGTTCTTCTTTAGAAATTTCAGAAGTATATATTTCTATTTCTGTATTTCCATTTTTTATTTTTTTAATTAAAGCCATATTATGACCTCCTATACTATTATCTTATTCGACAATAGTTTCCTTTTTTCGTGGTAGATTTGTTTTATTTGATTTTCTAATTTATAATACTTTTAGAAAGAAGTGTTTTTTATGTTAGATAAAAATTGTATTAAATTTTTAAAATACTTATTAATAATGGAAAAAATAAAGTTTTTTGAATTTTTTAATTATTTTAGTGTTAATAAAATTAATTATGAACTTGCCAAAAATTATCAAAAATACTTATTTAAAGAAGGTTATATAAAATTAGTTAGAAATGACTTTATAGTTCCAACTTTTAAGACTAAAATCTTCTTTAAATATAATGAAGAATCTAAATTTAATAAAATTTTTGTTACTCATTTTCTTCCATATATTCAGCAGTTTGTAATTTTTATTTTAGGTTTAATAGCACCGTACCTATTAAAAATCCTAAAATATATAGCAAAATACTTTGAATTATTTTAATATTTCTTCTTTCCATATTTTCTCCTATTCTTTTTTTTTATTTTTTGTTTTCATAAGACACATAGTCTTGTTTGAAAGCA
This sequence comes from uncultured Bacilli bacterium, assembly GCA_949425635.1. Lineage (GTDB taxonomy): Bacteria > Bacillota_I > Bacilli_A > RF39 > UBA660 > Coprovivens. The sequence goes on from CASPWD010000013.1 coordinate 3,659, forward strand.
ATTAAAAAATCTTCTATATTGCCATCTAAAAGTTTTACTATTTTAAATATTAAATTTAATGGACAGTTTAAAGGATTATTTTCATATGATATATAAGTATTGCGTGTAACTGATAATTCATCTGCTGTATATTCTTGAGTGTATCCTTTTCTGGCTCTTAAACTTTTTAGAAATTTAGTCGTTTCCATTTTTTAACCTCCTATCTGAATCCATCATACAAGACTTTTTGTCTTATGTCAATATTTTTTTGACAATTTGTCTTGTTTTTTTTTTCACTTTGAATTATAATGTAATTGAAAGGAGATTATTCTATGGAAAATAATTTTGCAAATAACTTAAAACATTTACGAATTCAACACGATATGACGCAAGAGGAATTAGGAAAAAAATTAGATAAAGATTATTCAACCATAGGTAAATGGGAAAATGGGACACGTTCTCCTGTCATGGAAGATGTTATAAAAATTGCTCAAATTTTTAATATCTCTTTAGAACAATTAATAGGTGATAATATTATATATGATAGTCTCAAAGAAATAAAAAAAGAACAACTCGATGATTTAAGCGCTCTTGATAATGTGTTATATTCAAAAAAAGATAAAATAGATTCAGTAAAGAATTTACCAATTGAAAAACAAGAAATAATAGCTAATGCTGTAAAATCAGTTTTAGATATGATTGATGATGAAAATTATAACGATTAAATAAAATTATCTAGCAGTATCGGATAATTTAACACAAGACATTTTCGGAGGTGCTAAATGTTTAATACAAGCTAGATATCCTCTTATTCAATATAAAAAAAGAATAAGGAGGAAGTAATGAAAACATTTTATATAAGTATTGAATTAGAGATAGAAAAAATTATATTCAAATACAAAAATATAATTATTCTACTTATAAATAAAAAAGAGATATGCCCTGACACGAACACATCTCAATAACATTATACCACATTTAGTTAACTTTTTTACCAATTTTTTCCATTTTCTTTCGACAAAATTCGACAAAACTAAAAAAAGATAAGAGGTGCATTATGAATATCAGAAATTTAATAAACAACGATATAACTCAAGATGATTATTTAAGGTACAATAATGCTACTCTATTATTTAAGAAAATGCCGAATGAAATTAATGGATTGATTGTTAGAAAACGTGATGTTAATGTAATTATTATAAATGATTATTTAAGTGAAGAAGACAAAAGAAAAATTTTCTTACACGAATTAAGTCATTTAGAACTTAATCACACTTATAAATATAACGTTATAAGTGACAATTCTAATATCTATGAGAAAGAAATAGATAACTATATTAATGATTTAAATTTTGATTAAAATGCGCTAGTACAGGTGTTTTAAAATAGATGTAAAGGAGAAGTTTTATGAAATTTGGAGTACGAACACCAAGTATCAAAAAAAGTATAAGTGCAAGAACTACAGGTAGAGTAAAAAGAGCCGTAAAAAGTTCTGTTAATCCTACTTATAGTAAAAAAGGTATGGGAATTATAAATAATCCAAAAAAGTCAATATACAATAATGTATATAACAAAACTACATTTAGTGCTTTAGATATATCAAATAAAAATAATAAATCAGGGACAAATGAAGAAGCATATATAAATAGTGGTTATAATTATGATATTGAACAACAAAAAGCACTATTTCTTAAATATAATAAAGTTGGAGCTAGAAATAAATGGATTTCATTAACTTTGTGTTTGTTTTTAGGCTATTTTGGAGCGCATAAGTTTTATGAAGGAAATACTGAAAGGGGAATTTTATATTTGTTTACATTTGGGCTTTTTGGAATTGGAATAATTATAGATACTATTAACATATTGTGCAAACCTACTATATATTAACAATTATTAAAAATAAATAAAAAGACCTCGTACTGCGAATACGAAGTCAAAATACAGAAATAAAAATTAATTATCTACCACGATAGGAAATCTTTTTTCTGCTATTTCATTATAGCATAAAAATCTTTTCTTATCAATAAAATTTTAGAAAGGAAGTGCTATAATGTACTGTGCTTATTTAAGAAAATCTAGAGCTGATATTGAGTTAGAAAATGCAACAGGAGAGGATACTTTAAGTCGACATAAAGATATGATTTTAAGAACTTCTAGAAAAATGAATATAAAGATTGATAAATGGTTCCAAGAAGTAGTTTCAGGAGAAACAATAGAAGATAGACCTGAAATCCAAAAAATGCTATTAGAGGTAGAAAGTGGTATTTATGATGGTATATTTGTTGTAGATGTAGATAGACTTGCACGTGGAGATACTGCAGACCAATCAAGAATTTCTAAAAGTTTTCTCTATTCTTCTACAAAAATAATTACACCAAATAAAATATATAATCCTGAAAATGAGGCTGATGAAGAATATTTTGAGTTTAATCTATTTATGTCGAGACGTGAATATAAAACAATTAATAGACGTTTAAATCGTGGTAGATTAGCTTCTGTTAATGAGGGTAAATTTGTAGGTTCTACTTGCCCTTATGGCTACAGTAAAGAAAAACTAAAAGGACAAAAAGGATATAAACTTATTCCTTTTGAAGATGAAGCAAAAATAGTTAAAATAATATTTCGGAAAGCAAGCGAAGGTATAGGGAGTCAAAATATAGCTAATTACCTTAATAACCTGGGCATTAAGCCACGAAAATCTATAGATTGGTCCTACTCCACCATACGAGATATTATTAAAAATCCAGTATATTATGGTATGATAAAATGGAACTATAGAAAAACTGAAAAGAAAATGATTAATGGAATTATATATAAAAGTAGACCAAAACATAGTGATTATATATTAGTCAATGGACTACATACCCCACTTGTCAAAAAAGAGGTATATGATAAAGCTAATAAAACAATAACTCAAAAAAAAGGCAAATCAGTTCAGAAAGATAGAAAAATGCAAAATCCACTTTCAGGATTAGTTATATGTTCAGTTTGTGGTAGAACTATGCAGAGAAGAAACTATCGTTCTGGACATATTGATGGTTTAATTTGTCCCAGACCACACTGTCAAAATATTGGTAGTCATTTATTTTTGGTTGAAAATGAAATTGTAAATTCGTTAAAGGATATATTGAAAGAATATAATTCTATTATCGATAATTTTAAAATTAATAATAGTATGGAGACTATTGAAAATAATAATACTTTAACTTTATTGAACTCTGAAATTGAGAAATTACAAAAACAATTAAATAAAGCTTATGATTTGCTAGAACAAGAAATATATGATAATACTACTTTTCTTGAAAGAAGTAACTCTTTGAAATCGAAAATTGAAAAGTTAAATAAAGAAAAGAAAAAATATTCTATTTCCTCTAATAAAAATAAGATAGATAAAATAAAAGATGTTATACCAAGTATTAAAAATGTAATTGATAATTATAATGACAAGTTATGTCCTAAAGAAAAAAATGACCTATTAAGTGGTATAATAGATCATATAGATTATTTAAAATGTAAAAAAGGACGAGGAAATGAAGATTCATTTACTTTAAAGATAACGATAAAATTATACTGATAACGTTAGTGTTCTAATTCTTCTGAACACTAACGTTATCCGAAAGGATAGTACTATGAATTGTATAAATATAAAACAAAAAATGAATAAAACTATTTATTGTAAAAAAATAAAGAAAGAAATAACATTTAACGATTGTAGTAATTGCAAGTACAAAGAATATAAACAGCATAAACAATTAAAAGCTAAATCAGAATATAAATATAAGATAAAAAAAGGAAAATGTAATAGATACTACAACTATATATCTATTATGCCTAAAAGTGTACTTTACTCTACTGTTAAAATTAAAGGTTGGGAAAAGCATCATATTTTTGGTGGAATTGCTAATAGACCTAAAAGTGAAAAGTATGGTTTATTTGTATGGTTGAATGAAAAACAACATAGATATTTAACAGAACACCCACTAGAAAATTTAAAACTAAAAAAGATAGCACAAGCTGTCTTTATGGAACATTATAATAAAAGTATTGAAGAATTCATAAAAATATTTGGTAGAAGTTGGATATAGAAGTAACCTAGGATAAACCTAGGTTAGACTTTATGGATAAACTTCATTGATTAATATCTGCTCTATGCTATTCGCATTATTAAACAGAAATTTCTGCGTTTTCTTCAATATTTTTTATATTTTTATTAATTTTATTTTCTACTTCTAGCTGAATAATTAATCTAATTAATTCATCTAACAACTCATCATTAATACTAGCAAAAACATAATATTTTAATTTTTTCTTTTTAAAATAGTGTAACTGGTCTGCTTTTATATAACCATCTTTCCCATTTTTAGTATTAGAAATAATATCATCACTTGTAATACCTAGATTTTCCTTATAACGCAATTTCTTTGCTTTATGTTTATCATTCTTAAAACTAGACATAACATTAGCAACAAAATCATATTTTAGTCCGCTTATCTCATTAGCATTATCATCAACTACTACAAAAGAGTGTCTAGGTAGTTTTACACCATCTTCACCAATGTACTCTTCAACTACTATAATATCTCCAACTTTACACATATAAAAATCACCTAACTAAACTTTCAATTTTTTTACTACTGCTTTTTTTTGTTTGGTTTCTACTTCTTTAGACCATTTTATTGGTATAATCTTATCATCAGGATCTTTGCTAGGTGTTATATCTGGTCTATTTTTAGTAAAAAATCCAGACGGAAATTGAGTAATATTTTTTCTTTTTTCCATACCTAACTTCCTCCTTCTTAATATTATTAACTATATAATACCATATAAAAAATGCGGTTACAAGTTTCTACTTGTAAAATTAGTGTATATTATAGCACTTTTTTAATCTAGTTGTCAATTTATTCTTTCTTTAATATATTCCCCTTAAAATATAAATATTATTAAAAAACATAAAAAAAGGTAGGACTAGCAACAATAGGTCACTAATCACTGAACCTGTATTCATTATAACATAATCAAAGTGTCAGTTTCAACTTATTTTGTCATTTATATATGTTTTTACCACTTTATAGAATAATCAGCTGTTCTCAACTCTATTAACTGTGCATATTTTTCAGGTCTTAAAATCATATTCCTATAACTTTTTGTATTTCTTAAAGCTATTATTAATCTAGCCTCTTCATCTGATAATATAATTTCCTTATTATTATATTTACCAACAACATTCATACCCAATAGACTATTCATATCGGTGTTTAAATAATTGCATATTCTTATTAAGGCTTTTAAAGACGGTCTGCCAGTTCCGTTTTCATAATGTGAAATTGATGACTTCCTTACTCTTAATTCCTTTCCTAACCTTTCTTGTGTTATCCCTTTCTTTTTTCTTAATTCTCTTATTCTATCACCTGCTAACAATAATATTACTTCTGTACTACTCATTACTACTACACCTCTACTATAAATAAAATTATAATAATTAAATATTTACATAGAGTAAAAGTGTACTTAAAATATACTTTTTGTTATACAAATTTACTAGCTAATTCTTTGCTTATTCTTAATTTCAAATCATAATCAACTATATTCACATAATAGTATCTATTGTTTTTACTTATGAATATTTTTTTTGCATCTATCCCAGTAAGTTCTCCAAATTTTTTGATTTCACTTTCATCTAATATCTTCATAAACATATTATTTGTCCCCCTTTCGTGCATAAATTATTGCATAAAAAAAGAAGTACTGCAAACAAGTAATTTAGTACTTCTACAATACTTCTTATACTAAAATAATATAAATCATTAAACCAATTTTTAAAATTCAGCTTATTTTCTTCTTCAAAAATTAAATTTCATATAAAAACTAGAGATTGTAAGGTATTTGTTTTCTCTAGCCAAATCAATTATAGTTAAAATAAATACTTTTGTAAACAAAAAAAGAGCTAGTAGACAATATATGTTTACTAACTCTTTTTATTAATGATTACCATTTTTATATTGATAACTACCAATTGTTATTTTTGCACAAGTTCCTTTTATATAGATTTTAACTTTTCCGAATTGAACAGTATTAATTACTGCAGTAGCTCCATCATCTTTATATTCATATACATAATAACTTAATCCACCAAACTTTTTAGGCTTTAAATATCCTTTTGTATTAGCTTTTACTGGTGTAACATTTACATCATAAAATCTCCATTGATCAATTGAAGGTGGCAAATTAACATAATTTTTTGCATTTGCTGGTGTAGGACTTGGTGCAGGTGTATTATGATAACATTTAGGTCTTAATGCACCTCTTAATCCAGCATAAGTAATATTTACTTGAGTATATGCTCTATTTTTACCTGCTTGATTTTGTCCTAAAAATATACCTGTTCTACCGTTACCATTGTCTTTTCTAAACATTGCAATATGTGAACTAGGACAAGCGCTACATTTAGACCAAATAGCCCAATCTCCGTCTTGCATTTTATCTGCTGATACTTTATCAAAATACTTATTTAATCCTAAACTTTCAAAATTATCCCAAATAGAATAAGCAAGACCAGATGGTGCAGTTATAGTTCTATGTGATATATTATATCCTACAACAGTCCTACAAAAATGTTTAAATCCATCAACGCATTGTACGCCATAAACACCGTCTTCATCAAACCCTTTGTTTATTACTGACAAATAATATTCATGTGTTCCCATTATTCATCCCCTCCTAATTTTTCTTTATCTTCTTCTGATATTTCTTGTACTTCTAATTCTTCCATTGGATTGTTTTCATCAATCACAATATCTAATACTTCTTCATTTTCCATTTTCTTTTTCCTCCTTTAAATGAAAATTTATATAATAAAAAAGAGCCTAGATAGACTCGTTTTTATCGTCGTTTTATTACTTAATTTTTTTGTATTATTTACTCTCATTCTTTCTATTAAAAAAATATGTCATTATTGCACCATATGAAGTGCTAAAAAGCATTAAAATTTCTTTATTTACTTCATAATGTATAAATAACAATATAACCATTGCAATAGTCATAATAACTGTCACAAAACTCTTTAGATCAGTCCACGCTTTTTTCATTTTTTCAACTCACTTTCTAGAATTCTATCCAGTTTTCCATCGTGTTTTTCCATACTTTTTTGTAATAAATCTAAACTTTTTGATATGTTCACTGATGTATCTTTTATTACTGATAAAGTATCTTTCATATCTTTTTTATTACTGAACCAATCCCATAAAAATAGTGCAACTATCACTATAGTTACACCATAATTAGAAATATTTTTTATAAGTTCTTCCATTATTCCACCTTCTTTTTTATTTCTTCTACATATAATTCTTTTGCTTGTTCTTCTGTTACGTCATCAGGCAAAAATACTGTTGTGGTTGTATATGGTATGTGTTCTTCTATTTTGTTTCCGTTTTCATCAATATGTTCTTCAATATAAATATCATTCTTGTCTTTCAATACTTTACCTTCATCTGCTACAAGCATTTTTGGTTTAGTATGACCAAAATATATCATTTTATCACTCCTTTCATTATGATACTGACCAACCCTTGTTGGTTGCTATTGCTATTTCTTCTGCTGTTAATTTTTTCATATTGGTACTTCCAAGTATCAACTTTTGAGTATTACAGCCTTTATTTGCAATATCATATAAACCATTTATAATATTCATTAAACTTTCATGTGTAAGTGCTGTACAATAGCTTAATGTTAATGTATATTGATTATAATTACTTGCCTTTTCTATTTCGTATGATTGTCCTAAATTTAAAAAGCCTCCAACATTTTTTATATTATAACTTCCATAAAGTATTGAGATTACATTAAATATATTACTTGCATCAAATTCAGATATAGTTTCTAACTTAGGGCAATTACTAAATGTATATTCTGCATCCCGGATATTATTTGTATTTATAATGCTAATTTCTGTTAAATTGATATTTTGTTGAAATGCATAACTTGCATTAATTATGTTACTCATATCTAAAGTTGGTATTTTGGTTATAACATCTCTTAAAATTGGTCGTGAATTTGCTGAAGGCTTAATAATAAAATACTCTGCTGCACTGCCACCACTTTGTATTTCATCTATTTTAGGTATTAATTCAGTAAATGTCTCATTCCCTGTAACTTCTACACCTTTTTCACTTAATTTAGTTGCAAAATTATCCTTATCATTTTGTAAGCTATCTAAATAATCACTTGTTGTCATTCTTCTGCACCTCCACTAACTGTAGGTGTCGTTAATGTGGAAAGAATTGTATTTATGTTTCCAACGACGTTATTTAATTCAGTTTTAGTAATATATTCGTTAGGTACACTTGATAACTTATTATTCCAATTTGAAATATCGTCTTCTGTTATATTTTTTACATAACTAGGAATTGTTGGGTCGGTTTCAGGATTACTATAATTATCATCTATATATTCCTTACACCAATTTTTTATTTCGTTTTTATCTTCTTCAGTATTATAATCAACTCCTGGTTGTGGCGTATAACCTTCAGGGCCTCTTAACATTTCATAATCTGTTGGATTAGTAGTTATATATCGTTTGATAGAATAATATATTGTGTTTCCTTTTTTAACAGGATTTGTAAAAATAATTTTGTTATCATTGATAGCAAAATCTTTACCCATAATAAAATCCAAGCCATTTATTTTAACTTGGACTATATCGAAATTATTATATTGAATTTCAAGATTAATTGGAATAGAAGATGTTTCGCTAGTTGTAATAAGATGATTTTCAAAAATTCGCAAGTAACTTATTTTTTCTAATATCGATTCATTTATTTCTTCTTCTTTTTCTGCTATCCATAATTCAAAATCACTTTTAGCTTTATCTATTTTATTAAAGTAAACTTCAAAGATTGTTGGACTAGGCGTTATGCTTTCTTTAGAATCAGAATTGTATGAACCTTTTACTACAATTTCACTAATAGGTATTAATGAAAATCGTTTTTTTAATGTTTCGTTTTCATTCAAACTAAATCCATAAACACCTAAAGTAACCTTACACGGATTTAAAAATATTTCTGGTGGAATATAACAAGCAGTTTGATAATCTTTGTTATTGACGTTTATATTAGATATTACTACATCTATATTTTTATCTTTTTCTATTCCAAAACTTGCAACAATTTTCATATCGTCTTCTATTTTAGGACTAATAAAATTAAAATTCAATAATATATTTTGAAAATTTCCAGTTGGTATTTTTAGAGTAGAATTAACGCTTTTGATATCCCCAGTGTCTATATCTTCAATACTTTTTATTTTTATTAAGCTATCAATATCTATATTTAAAACTTTCATCTTTAATCTCCTTCTTTTATTTTTATTAGCAAAATTTTAATATTGTAAACATCTTGGGAATTTCTAAAATTATAAAACTTGCATACTATAGATGTGTTTTTGAGTAAAAAAGTAGGATATATTTCCATATCTGATGTTGATCCTTTATAACCACTGTTATTTCTTTTATAACCACCTGATTCACTCCATTCAAAACCTAATATATGGCAATTATCTTTAGTAAAACCTTCTGGATAATCAAGATTTAGGTCTTTAGTTTCTCCTGAGTTTAAGGATAAAGAACCGGTTAATATCCTAAAAACAAAATCTTCTTTAGAATAAGTTTCTTCTTTAGAATATACTTCTACTTTATTATAATCTTTGTCAACTCCATAAGTATTTTCGTCAGTAGTTGTATTTCCAGAAAACATTTGAATATTTAATTTTAGTTTATTTTTTTTCACTTTTATCACCTCTTTTATGAAATAACTTCAATTGTTAAATACGTTAATTCACTATTTATTTTTCCTCGAGCATTAGTTTCGTTTTTTACTTTCAAACAAATTTTGTCATTTTGTGATACTTGTATAATTTTATTAACAAAATGAAAAGTTCTTGTTGTGTTATCTGTTAGGCTCATAGCTATATCTGAATTTTTGTATAAATTAACTCGAATACTATCGCTACCAGTATCATTAGAAAAAGAAACATTGCCCGATATTTTTACATAATTGACATCTTTGCCTATATTGACCTTCCCATTAGAAATAGACAGTTTTGTTCCAATTGACATATTTTTAACTAAAGGAATATCAATTTCGTTTGTAGTTGTTAAATCAATATCTGATGATATTTTTAATGCAATAATATTAGCTGAAGTTTCTAATTGTTGTTTAATCAAAGTAGTTACTTGTTCTTGATTTGCAGTTTCTGTTTTTATAGTCTCAATTGTCTTTATTATTTGATTAGCATTAGTTCTATTAGTCAAAGAATTATCTGTTAGTGTTTTTTTCACTTGTCCTAGTGTGATTTGAGTATTAGCTATATTAAACAAATCTAACTCAAGTTTTTCTAATAGGTATTTTTCATTAATTCCGTGTTTTAGGCTAACAACATATACATAGTAAAGAAATTTAAAATCATTAACATTTGTTTCTGAAGTTAAATAATTTGCCTTTATTTCTAAAGTTTGTGATAATTTAACACTATTTTCTAAAATTTGTTGTGCTTTAGTTAATAAGTTGCTAGCAAGTGTTACATCATCAAATGTACATAAGTTGGAATCAGCATATATTACACCAAATTCTTCTGCTTTTTCTTCATCGATTAAATAATCTTTATTGTTATTTACACTTTTTATATCTAATCTTTGTGAAGTCTCATTACCATTTGAGTCTTTTAATTTTGCTCCTCGTGGGATACAAGCTGTAGCCAAATCTTTAGCACTAATTAAATTATTTATATCTAATAAATTAACCCCATATTCTATTTTTTGATTTGATGTATATGGTGGTTCTTTATAATAATTAAAAATAGGCATTTCATCTTCATCGTGAGTTAAGTATATATATCCTCCGTATGTTGGAATTATTTTTTCCTCAAAAACTTTCCACGTTTTAGTATCAGTTTCACAAGAAAAGTTAACTTTTTCATTAGGATCTTCTACTTCAATAATTCCTATTTTAATTTTTTGAAAATCTTTAACTTGACTATTATGATTGTTTATTAAACTTATAATAAACTGTTTTAAAGAAACTGTTTGGTTAGTTAAATTATAAGGTCTATATATACTATCTAGCAAAAATGCAAGCTCTCCCTCACAGTCAACTTTTTTACTTTTATTAAAACCTTGATTATCTTCAAATATTCTGCCTCTAAAAATTAAATCATTTCTGTCATATACCTTAATAATAGAACTCATTTTTTTTATTTTATTGAAATATCTATGATTACTATATATATTGAATTGAAATGAATTAGTTTTATTGGCTTCTAATGATAATTTAGTATTAGTAATAATCATATCTTCGTGTTCTATATCATCTAATCTATAATCATATAAAATATAATCATCTAATTTCACTTGAAACATTATAAACTAGCCTCCTGATATTCTATTTTAAATGTTCCAGTACCTTTTATTTTTAGAACATTAACACCTTGTTTTAGATAAATATTTAGTACTTCATGTGTTCCTCTTTCTAGAGAGTATGAATGTTCTTCAAATTCTATTTTCATATCATCAGATATAGTGATTTTAGGAACAACATTTTTTCTTTCATTCGTTATTTCAACAATTCTTTCATTATCGACATTGAATTTGTATATAGTAATATTTTGTTTATATTTGTATGGATTACAAGTAGCTACTAATTTAAACGTTCCTGTTGCTTTATTTATTGCAAAATCTTCTATCGAAATTCTTCCTATATAATAGTAATCTAAATCTCTATACATAGTTATTTTAAATCTCTTACCATGAATGTAATTAGCTATTTTACTCTTAATTTTTCCAATATCATTAAATTTTTCTCTCATAGTAAAAGTAAATTTGGGAGTTCTGTCATTGTATTTCACTTCATCAAGAGCTTCGGTATTATCTATTGTTCCATCTCCTCCGGAATTAGCAATATAATCAGTTTTAGGGGAAGGAAGAGGATCTTCTATATTATTTAGAATCAATCCCCAATCTTCATATGTATTAACATACTTTGTATTATCTTTTATATCCTCTAATAATATAAAACGTTCCATTATCTACCTCTTCCTTTCTTATCTGATAAATCCCCAAATTCTTTATCTAAAGGTGCCGCTAATTCTCCTACTAAAGCGCCAGTATCTAAACGTAATTGTCTTTTTGTTAGCAATGGTAAATATTGAAGTAAAATCTCTATTAAAGTATCAATACGAGCCTCAAGTAGATGATTTTGATTACTTACTGATTGTCTTATCATACTCATCAAAGAATTAGTTCCTACGATAGTTTCTGAGCCTTTTTCACCTGCTCCCATAAATTGACCGTTTTTATTCATACCAAATATTGTAGGTTCATCTAAAATCATTCCTGAATCCATAGCTTTTGCATACCAATCAACTGCTAATTTAGGAATACCTTTTTTTATCCAATCAGCAGGATTTAAACTGGCATTTTTAATACTAAAATGTGGTAATTTAATTTTTGCTGTAAAATTGGTAAAAAAACTTTTAATTTTATTAATATATTCTCCTACTTTATCTTTAGCTTTTTTAATTGGTTCAGTTATAAAGTTTTTTATTCCATTGAAAATATTGCTAACTTTATCCTTTGCTGAGTTAAATCTGTCAACTATTCCATCTTTTATATTAGTAACAACATTTACAATCCAATTTTTAGCATTTATAAGAGGTTGAATCGTATGTTCGTATAACCATGTTCCTAAAGTATTAAAAAAAGAACATACACCATTCCATTTTTCCTGCCACCATGAAACAACTCCTTGCCACCAATTAGAAATAGCATTTTTGAGATTTTCAAGTGCTTGAACTATTCCTAATTTCTCAAGTAAAGAGCCAAAAAATGATGCTACACCTTCAAAAAATCCAGATATAAGAGACCATGCTATTTTAAAAGGACTAACTATTATTCCAATTACTGAACCAAAAATTTTCTTTAAACCACCGAGTATTTTATCCCCATCTAAAGTAAAAATCCCTACTATTACCTCTCCTATACCACTTAGTAAATCTACCACATGGCCAATAAAATCTATTAATGGAAATATAGCATTTAATATAGCATTAAATACGCCTGATAGTATTGTTAGAGCAGGAATTAATGCTATTCCTATAACAGTTCCTATTACTTTAAATAAATCTTTTAATCCTTTTAATTTTTCAATTAATGGTTGTATTTTTTCTTTTATCTGATTAATTTTTTCAGCTAATTTAATATTTTCAATAAACCCTTTAAAAACTTTTACAATTTTATCCCAATTGCTCTTTAAAACAACGAATAATCCTACTAAAACAACAATTGGTGCTATAACTGGTAATATTGCTCCTAGTAACCCTGCAAAACCACTCACTACACCGCTAAGTGCTAATTTTGCAATTCCTAAGACACCTGATAAACCGCCACCACTAGCATTAAATGTAATTATAACCCCTTGTAGAGTTGGTAAAACTTTGCCAATAATACTCTTAATACCACCAAAGCCATTTTTTACAAGATTTATTGGATTTGTTAAATTTCCTAAACTTTTTCCTACTTTTGTAAGCAATGATGGCACAACGCTAAATTTATTAACCAATCCTGGTAATCCTCCTGCTTCGTGAAGATCACTTATTTTTTCAAATAATCCTCCGAATTTAGAAGTTAACTTTCCTAAAATTGAAATTATTGGACCTACTACGGCTAATTTTAAAATTAAATCTCCTATCTTTTTTAGACTTTCTTGTCCTTCTTTTGTTTCAGCAAACTCATTAAACTTGTTAAGTAATCGAGATACTTTTTGCAATGTAGGAGCTATAGCATCTGTTATTCCAGATAAAACTTTAGGTAAATGACCTAATGCAGTACCAAAAGCATTTACCAAGTCAATCATATACTGTTTATTGTCAAATGCTCCAATTAATTCGGTAGAAAAATTCCTAAAAGACGATTTTAAACCATCTAAAGCACCTGTTAAAGTTCCGCCTTTTAATTGTTGTGCCATTCCTGACAATCCTTGATGAAATTGTCCAGCATAAGTATATCCATTTTCCATTCCATCACATAAAATATCTAAACCTTCTTTTGCAGGAACCATACCTTTGGAAACCATTTCTTGCATTTCATCAGTAGTTTTATTATAATGAGCTGCTAAAATTTGTAATCCATTTACACCACGTTCTGATAGCATATTAAGGTCATCTGTAAGAACTTTACCTTTAGCTGATACTTTTCCGAAAACAGAAGCTAAACTCTCTATATCAGCGCTGGAACCACCAAATCCAGCTACAGCATCCGTTATTGCTTGTAGATATTTAGTAGTATCTTGTGCACTTGCACCCATACCAACCAAGGTTTTACCTGCAGTTAAAAAAGCTTCTTGTGAATATGTAGAAGCTTTGGCGACTTTCAAGAGCGATTGATACATATTTTCGGCGGCGTCACTGCCACCTAACATTTTCTCAAAAACTCCCATTGATGATTCTTTTAATTTAACAAAGTCTATAGCTGTCTTTCCTGCTGCTACACCTATCCCAACTAGAGGCAAAGTTACAGTTTTTGTTATCTTTGAACCTATTTTAGTCATAGTTTCTCCGGCTTTTGTAAAACCTTTACCAATAGTCTCAAATTTCTTTGCTAATTCTTTAGAAACATTTTCTGCTTTTTTATTTATTTCATCTAATGATTTGTTAGCTTCCTTATTATTAATACTAACTAATCCTAATATTTCAAATACTGTCATTGTATCTCTACCTCCTTTCTTCTTGTGGAGGCTTAAAATTGTTTAATATATTTAATGAATTTTTATATTCTTTTTGAAAATATTCTTTTGCTTCCTTTTTTGTCATAGTAATTTCATTTGATGTATTAGACTCATATACTTCTTTTTTCCATTCAGAAAAACTTTTTTCATTCCACGGATTCAAAGATAAATATAATTGCCAATCATTATCGTTTCTACTTTGATTTATAATCATATCAATTGCATCTTCTAAATCATCAGTTTCAATAAAACTATCTAAAAACAAAAAAGGATTTGAATATCTTTTGAATATTAAATCTATAAATTCTAATCTGTTATATTTAACAATTTTAAGACACGCTTTAAAAAACCCATAAATTCCTCTTTTTTGAAGAAATCAAATAGCATCTCAAAAAAGTCATCGAAATCTAGGTTTTGTACTTCTTCTAAACTTAAATCACTTGTATTAGATAGTAATTTATGTAGTTCGCTTTCATAATTTTCATATCCTTCAGTAATTATTTGCATTAATTCTGTGATAACTGTAGCTCCTATTAACATCATAATAGAGTTATCTTCTGTTTCCTTATTATTTTGAATACCTGATATTGCAGATTTAACATCATCACTTTTTAATAAATTAGATAATTTATTAATGCCTATTTTTTTAATAAGAGATGTCATTAATCCTATATCACAGGCTTTTAATTTTCTAAAAGTATATTTTTTAGTTTTTTCTATATTTTCTACTATTTTTTCTTCATTCAAAGTTTCTACATTTTCATTCATTGAAAATTCCTCCTATGCAAAAAGACACTTTAATTAGTGTCTTAAACTCCTACTTTTTCACTTTGTGGAAAATAAATAAAGTATGGTAGATGTTCTAAATCATCTTGTTCAAAAGATGCCGTACATTCTGCTGTAACTTTCATACTTGAAACTTCTTTATTTTTTGGTTCTAATTCCATAGCACCCTCAACAATGGCATTTTCAAATATTACAATTACTTGTTCTCCACTTGTTAAGGTGCCAACAAAAGCCACATTATCAAAATAAGCATCATCATCTATATCTCTGACAGATTTATAGATTTTATATCCTTCTATTTCTTTTGATGTGTCCTCTACCATATGAAGTGCTTGAATTAAATTATCTTCTTTAAATTCAAGTAAATTAATCTCCATATTAGCAGTTTCACCAACTTTTTTCTCTAAACCTTTAACTTTAACTGTAGCTCCATCTGCTTCTATTGTCATATATTCTGGTGTAATTGTTACTTTTCCTCCGCCAGTAGTAGCTCCTAAAACCTTACCATCCCATCCTAATTCATAATAAGTAGAAATACTGCTATCAGATGGAGTCTCTACTTCAGTGTAAGTATTATCAGTCTTTGTATAATACTTTTTGCCAGTAACTACTTTGCCATCTTTAGTTATTTTATAATCATATTTTAAATTTTTATAATAGGCACCTGCTCCTAAAAGAATTTCTTTAGGGGTATTTTCAGTAATACCGTGTGTTTTTAATTTTTCTATATTCATATTCTAATTTCCTCCTTCAAAATATTGAACATCTATTCTTATTTCTTGTTTTTTTAAATTGTCTATATCTTGTAATACAGGCAACGAATTACTATAAGACAAACTTATAGCTGTATTATTTTTGATAATTTTCAAATCTGCAAATTTCTTTTTAATCTTCTGATTAACATCTAAAATGTTTGTGCTAGATAAATTTTTATCCCATATAGTTAAAAGAAACTCGCCTTTTGAACAGTGAGTTTCTTCTATATATTCATTCTCAAAATATTCTCCAACTACATATGGATATTTCAGTTTATTTTTTAGTTCTAAATAATCATAGTTGATATTTAGTTTTTTTAATGATTGTGCTACTACATTTAGTAAGTTTTTCATATTCCATTCAACTCCCTATAAATTTTATTAGCTTGTTCTTGTATTTTGTTTTTCTTTACAATAAAAGCTCTATAAAGCATTCTTTGAGGTTTTTGTCCATTTGTATAAAAAGCCTCTAATCCTTTATTTCTTAATATTGCCATAATTCTTTTAGCTTCTTGTAAGGTATAGTATTTTGGTGTATCTGACTTTTCTAATGTGCTACCTTCAACGTAAATCCAGTACCCTTTACGGCCTTTGCCATCAAGAGCATATTCTCCTGTACCGAGTTCTACCCAAACAGAGTATTTTATACTTGAACCTATATAAGCAGTCAAATTACTCTCATCTACGTAGCTATCCTGTTCAAAAGAACGTTTTAAAGCACCGTGTTTTGTTGGAGTGTTTCGTACTGTTTGAGATACCAATACCTCTTTTGCATCATATAAAAAACCTATTGCTTTATCATTTAGGGCTTTTTGTACTTCTATTTTGTTGCTTTCAAATTTTACACTCATTAAGCACCTTTATATTTTAGGTAAATTTCATAATGATAATTTAATTCCATAGGGTTATCAATCCATAAAACATCATATTCTTTGTCATTGCAGTAAGCTTTTAACTCATTGATAGTAGCTTTACGAGTTACACCTTCATTATCTACAAAATCAGGCAATTCATCATAATCACATATAAAATAATGTGTGCTTTCTTCTATTTTTGCATTATAGGTTGAATGTGAAGCATCAGCGTTTACCATATCTAAAAATCCACAAAACGTCTTATAATCAATATAGCTTGGTATTTGTTCGCCTATATCGTTTTCTATAAAATCATCTTTTCTTTTGAGAACTAATTCTATATTTCCGCCTATTTTTTCCATAATTAAAACCTTGCCTTAATATAGAGATTACAAAAACCAAATAATTCAATGGGATAACCATCTATCGTATTATCTTTATTTAGATTTCTATAATTAGTTGTTGTTGAATGTCTAGAAATAGTTTCGCTTTCGCTTGAAATACCTACTTTGCCGGATTTATTTAATTTCCAATCTAATAATTCAATAGCTCCATCAACGATATCTAGTGGATACTCTATTTTTGTACATAGATTGTACTCACTGTCATAAATATCCTCGTTAAACGTTATTTTTTCGTCTTCTAACGATTTTATAGTATATAATCCATTATTTATACTATTAGATATTTCTATCGTGTCACCCACCTTTAAATAAGGGCTATAACCATTTAATTCTTGGTTAGTAGAACTCGCTGTAAACCTTATCTTTCTATTTTGAAAATTATTATTTGTATATTTTCTTATAGTGCTTTCGATAGACTTTAATTTTTGTTCTAACTTGTTATCTTTAAAACTATCAAATCTATCATCATATTCTTTTAACTTTTTAACACTAATAAGCATTTAATCACTCCTTTATATTAAGAAAAAAGAGTGAATTAAATCACTCTAAATTCCTTCTTCTTTATTATCATTAGTTTTTGGGGGTTCTGTACTAGCTACTGTTTCTGTTGCTAAATGTTTAGCAATGACAACTTTAGATTCATTTGTTAAAGCACAGCCATAGATTTTATCAACTGTGACCTCTGTAAGACGTTTCCTAGATTTTCTTTCTGTTTCAACATTAGTGTCGCGTTTTAAGAAAATAGTAATTGCTTCAGCGTCGTCTTCTGTTTCATTATCATTGCTTAATTTTAAAATAGGATTGTGATAAACCGTTGCAGGCACTATTTCAACTTTATTTCCTACTTTAACCTCAGGTATGTTATCAAATAAAGACACATTGTTAACTTTTAACACTTCTCTTAATCTGATTTGTTTTTCCTTATTAAAATTGTCCTTATCAATATCATCTGCCACAATTTCTAGACCTCCAGTTGTAACAATTTTATAATACTCATCAGAACGAGTTCTTTTACTTCTTACAATTCTAATACCTGAAACTTCTCCGATTTCTCCGCTCATCATAACATCATTACCATATTTTGACTTATCGATAAAATCAGGATCTAATCTTAATTGAGTTGCCTGTTTTGGATGTATTAACATTATTTTTTGTGAAGATTCTTCTTCTTCAAACAAATCTTCTGCATTTACAATTGTTTTATATCCTATTGTATGCCCAGAATTATATACATTTCTAGACTTTAGTGCCTCGACCATAATGTCGCTTTCAATTTTCTCTGCTACTGACAATCCTAACTGATTATTTCCTTCTCCAACAACATTTCCATGTGCTGATAACACTGCCATATCAGTTAATTCTATACCATCACCTACCATTTTAATAGTATATTGTTCACTAGATACGCCTAATTTTCTGATTGGAATTTCTTCTCCTTCGTTTATTTCTTTACAATCTCCAGTGTATAAGAATTTAGGGATTGTAATTGTATCGCCTTCGTTTCCTTGTAGAGTAGTATCTACCTTTATAAAAGGTGTTAATTTTAATTTCTTTTCAATTTTTGCACTAATCATATCTGCCATAACTTCAGGATTGATTAGTTCTTTTAATTTTGTTACTGTTTGTTCTTCATTCATTTTATATTACCTCTTTTCTTTACATATTTTTTAAACTTTTATAAGTATCTGGGTCTTCTCTTTGAAGTTTATTCTTTTCTTGATATCCCATCTTATCGAACTCTTCTTTAGATATAGTTGTCTCTTTATCATTGATATTTGGCAACTTATTTACATCTACTTCCTTTTTACTTTCAACTTCGAAATTATCAGGATAAACAGACTTAATATCTTCAAAGTTAATCCCTTTTATTTTTCCGTTTTCATCTAGTTCTAAATCTTGATGTTCTTGCTTAATTTTGAAGATTAAGTAATCTAAATCTTTAGCTTTTGCTTTACTTGCTAGTAGTTCAACTTTGATTTCATTATCAATTTTTAGTTGCTTATTTTCAGCTTGAAGTTTTGCAATTGTACTGTCATATTCAGTAAATTTCTTTTGCATATCTTCATTACCCTTACTAGCTTCTTTTAGTTGCTCGATTAGTTTTACATCTTCATTTGATTTAGAAGTTAAAGTGTCATATTCTCCTTTTAATTTTTGATATCTATTATCAAGATTTTCTTCGCTAGCAGTAAAAATCTTGTTATTTTTCATATCATCTAAAAAAGAAGTAATTTTATCTTCTTCTAAATACTTTTTTAATAATTCTTGTAAGTTCATACTTACCATCCTTTCCAATTACGCTTTTATACGTGTTCTCGCCACGATTAGAATTACTCTCTTTTACGACTAACTTTTGAAGTCGAAATTTTTACAAATAAAAATCATTCTCCAAAATATGAGAATGACTTATTATTCGTTTTCAACAGAATTTAAAGCTTCTATCAATTGCTCTTTTTTCATATCTTCATAGCCATCAATTTGCTTTTCTTTTGCAAGTTTCTTTAATTCATCTACTTTTAACTTAGATAAATCTACTTCTTCAATAGTCTTTTCTTCTTCTGAAGAACTTTCGTTTTCAGGCTCTTTATCTTCTTCCATTTCCTCAGATTCTCCAATAATTTCATTAACTACTTCTTCAATAGTCTTATTATCGTCTTTTGCTAGTCCAACTATTGACTTACATACTGATTGTACTATTTCTTCTGTAATTTCTTGTTCTACTGAATATTCAGTAAAGTAAGGCTCTTCTGATACCTTTGTTCTTGCTAATAACAATTCCTCTGCCCTTTCTTCATTAAATTCATAGATTTCACCAGATTTATACTCTTTTCTTGTGTTTTTATCTGGTACATTAATTAGACATCTTAATAGTCTCATTTTTTATTTCTCCTTTCTTTTTTTATATGGTCGGAGTAACAAGACTCGAACTTGTAACCTCTAGTACCCAAAGCTAGCGCACTACCACTTGTGCTATACTCCGAAAAAATGTCAAAAAATTGACATATTTATTAAAACAATGTATATTATAAGTAATGAAATGGTCCCACCGTTAATCGGAGGGGCTGTTTCTTTTTTATTTTCTTTTAAACACTAAAAAATCATTGCTTTTTTACAATGATTTTATTAATAAATAGTATGTATAATTGCTCTATTCATTATATTTACTTTTCTAGTTCTTCTTCCAATAATCTTGTAGCCTCTCTCATAATATCAATTGGGTTATCGTTTGTTCTTAAAAAAATAATTAAATCTTGCTGATGTTGATGATTTAATATAGGATAAATCCTATAATATTCATAAGGTTTATTACAATATTTACTTTTTTGCCTATATTCTTCAAATTCCTTTCTTGTCATATATAAAGGATTATTTTCTTTATTCATTTACAACCTCCAAAATTAACTTACTTTCTGTTTTTTCTACAACTTTATATGATAAATCACGAGCAAGTAATAATTCTGCTTCAAATTCATATTCAGTGTTATTTCCAACATATATACTTTTTGTTCCTTTTGGAACTCTTATTTCTACTATAATAGCATTATTTTTGTCATCTGCAAATGTTTGAGCAATATTTTTATTTAATGAAGTAGAATAATACATTTTTTCACTAAATATATCACCCGCTTTATAATCTTGATAAAAATTGCTATCAGTACCTCTGAATACAATTACATCATTGCTTAAATTATATTTAGACATAGAATCGTCAATGTCTTTAATCATATTTTCTATACCATCAAATCCCTCATATTTGTTATTAAGGTAATCATTAACATCCTGATAACCACCCATTGTATACTCATACATTGCTTCTTTTTCACTAGCTGATAACTTATTATAACACTTATTACTTGTTTCTTGAAATTTATCTATTTCCTTTAGGCTTAATACTTTATAACTTATAGCACTTTTAACTTTATTTTTATTAATAGATTTATAATAATTCTCTTTCCAATCAAGATAACTCTTTACTTCTACTAACTCCTTTTTTTCGTTATCATATTTAGTAACAGTATCTTCTATATCCCATCTAGGAACACTCAATAACACACATCTACAATTACAATCTTGTTTTGGATTTCCGAACATACCAGGCCCCATAACTTCATATCCATCTACTTTAAAAGGTTCATCTACTTCTGTGTATTGTTGGTCTAATTTGGCGTGTGTTTCTCTTGTTTTGTTATCTAAAGTGGAATCCCATTGTTTAACTAAATCAGCACCTTTTTTATTCATCTCTTTAATAGATTCTAATTTTGCTTCAGAAGATACTCTAGCACACTCTGTTCTAACAATTCTTGTGGATTTATATAAATCTTCATTCGTTACCATAGATAAATTTCTTGCAATCTCGTTATAAGTGCTACCATTTGCTAGTCCTCTAGATATTTCTGATTTTACTGTCTTCTTAAAATCGTTCATATTTACATTTATTCTATCTGCAAACGTCATATCTTCTATTTTTTTATTAATAACATTAACTACTGTTTTTGGATTAAATGGTACAGTTATTGGTAATCCCTTCATATTTATATCGTATTGAACACCTAAAAAACTATCTTGATAAACTTTATCTAGAAAGCTATGTACATTAGTGATTGTGTCTTGTTTTAACACTTCTATGATAGAACTTGTTTGTTTTTCTAGCATTTTTTGATATTCTAATTGATAGACTTTAGAACGTACTTGACTATTAACTATATTTAACTGTCTTTCGTCATAAGTAGAAGTATCCATATTTTGGATGTTTGATATATTAGCTTGCAATATTTGTACTCTATCATTAATATCTTGCAATGCTTTTTTATAAGTGGATTTAATATCTTTTAATACCTGTTTTTCGTGATTTAAAAGTTCTTTTTCAACACTTGCTTGTATCTTATCCACTTTCAATCACTTCATCATTTATTAAACTATCTAAATTGTTTTCAACGTTATTGATATCATCTTCATTTTTTGGTAGTTTATTTTTTATTTCTTCGTAATCAATGTCTAGTACCTCACATATATTTTGCATAAGCGTTTCATTATCTAATTTAGCTTGAAGATTTAATAATGTATTGATTTTAATCTGCTGTGTATTTGCTTTTGTTTGCTCTATAGTGGCATTATCAAGTTCATTAGTTATTGTTTGTCTTTGATTAAGATTATAATAAATATCTTTTAATGTGAAGTCTGTCTTATTCTTTTTATTAATTTCATCAAGTATAACTTTCATTATCTTTTTTAGAAGTATTTTTAGGTTATCTGTTACTTTGTCACACTTCATATCTAATAATGAGTATCTAGATTTAATATTGACTCCGTTTGTATAATTACCTTCTGATAGATCTGATGTATTAAGTCCCATACCAAACCTATAAATATCTTTTTCATCTTGTTCCATTGCTTTTATTCTAGCTTCGTATGGAATATCTATAGTTTTAACATCAAAGCCACCTTCACTGTTGCTAGGCAAACCGATTACTTTTTTATTTCTAACATTATAAACTAGCTCATCAATATTATCTCCCTGAAAGCCTTTAACACAAATGTAACCATCACTCAATCTTAAAATATTATCGGATAAACCATATTTAATTAAATCATAGTCATCTATATATTCTTTAATAGGTTTTAAATCACTTATTTGTTTTCTATTGTTGTCATATCTAAAGAAAGGAATAAATCCAAAAGTATCATAGTACTTTCTGCCCTTTTCATCAATATATATTGTATGTGGTCTTGGATTTAGTTCACATTCATTATCAGCTGTTATTGTATTGTTAATCATTACATAATAGTATGTATATTGACTATCCCACACTTGTATTCTAACAATATTTTGGTCTTTTTCTTGCCCTATACCTTTAAGTTTATCTTTATACCAATAAATAATATGCTCTTGCTTATCACTTGCGTATTTTGATTCTACTTCAACAATACCTAAGCCTTCAGCAAATTTAAATTTTATGATATCTTCTTCATTTTTAAATGAATATAAATAACTAAACCCCTGTATGCTCCCATATCTTATCAACTCTTTTAATTCACTTTTTAACTCTTCATCAATATATGGCTTTAAGAGCTCTTTTAACTGTGTATTATCAGTATCTACAATAGACTTATCATTGGATAAAGAAAATTGTGTCTTTTGGTCTATTAATTCACTAAAAAAGCCACTGCATGGCCTTATATTTAATCTGTTAGGGTCCTCTTTTAACTCTCCATCTTTATTGTAAAAGAAAATTCTATAATCTTTTATATCATTTTCATGTTCATAATATCTTGTACCAATTTCTGCTTGTTTTTTTCTTTTACTTGTTTTATCTTCATCAATAAACTTCTTTATTTCTTCTATTGTTAACATCAAATCATCTCCTCTAATATAGCCATTTTCCACTACCTTTTAGTTTTCTTATAATACTTGCTAAACTATCAGGACTATCATCGTGTTCAGCATTTTCTGTATAATCTAATATTTCATTTATATAATCAACATCTGTTTCTTCTAAAAATTCTATTTGACTCCAATATTTTTTTAGATAGGTTGATATCTTAATAAATTTATTTGTACTTTCTGTATATGGGTCTGTATGTTCACCTAATTGTATTAATTCTTTGTTTAAGTATCCTTTATCTGCATTTTTCTCATTACTTATTGAACCACCTAAATAAAACTTTCTATATTCGATTATTTCATTTAAACAGTCATCTACATGTTTGTTCCAACGTTTGCCAAATACAATTAATCTATTATCTATCTCCTTTATAATAGTGAAAGCTGTACCATCGTTACCTCCATAAGAGGCATCTATATGGCATATTCCATTATAAATAAGTTTCTTCTCTTCTTCATTAAGAATATATTTAGGATTGGTAAACATTGCATCTCCATCTGCTATATGTTTTAATTCATAGTTAGCTGCAAATAATGAAGATGTCATAGTATTTCTTATTTCTTCTATTTTTTCTCTAGATATTAATCCAGTTGAATAGCAGTCATATATTTTATGGTTAGGCATTAATGTATTAATAGCATCTTCCTTATGCCATTTAGTACCTGTGTTAAATATCTTT
Organism: uncultured Bacilli bacterium; assembly: GCA_949425635.1. GTDB lineage: Bacteria > Bacillota_I > Bacilli_A > RF39 > UBA660 > Coprovivens. The sequence goes on from CASPWD010000013.1 coordinate 28,267, forward strand.
CCACCACGATTTTTAATATTTTGCAATTCTTGATATTGTATTTTTATTAAATCTCTTTCTGCTTTACTTATTCGATCTTTTCCGTTAACAACATCATCGGTAAATACTAAATCAGCATGTTTACCAGTTAGAGAAGTTTTAATACCTGCACCTAGCAATTGACTTGAACCTTTCATAACTGTAGTCAGATTAGTAGTTATATTGAAAGATGATTCTTCAGTTAATTCTAACTCTTTTCCATATATTTTTTTTACTATATGATGTATTAAGTTGCTTTTTAATATTTTTGCTGTTTGTCTAACAACTTCTTTAACATCGTTATCTGTTTTTCTGGTAAATATAATTGTTTTATTTGGATAAATTATTATTATTAATGCAAATGCTATACTTAAGCAAGTAGTTTTATAACTACCTCTATGCGCTAGTAATGTCTCATCTTCTTCACCAAATATCATATCTTTTAACCATTTATTGTGTAACTCTGTTAAAAGATTAAATCCTAGCCATTGCCCTATTTTGTAAGGTTCATCATATATAAGGTCTAAATAATCATATTTAGTTAACTCTTTTTCTTCTTGCATAGATAATCTTCCATATCTTTTATAGCCTCATCTGTATCTTTAGTGACTTCAACTTTATCTATTGGCTTTTCTCCTGATGTGTCTCTTAAAAATGTACTTGCTTTAACATTACCTTTTAACGCCTCATTATACATTGCTATAGTTACAGCCATACCATTATCTAAATCTTCATCTTCTATCCCTAGTGATTTCATAGTTTCTTTTATATTTTTACCATTTTGCGAAGTCAGATTATCAGGAAAAGGCAAAGATAATAAAAATTCTACGCGTTCTCTCATCTTTCGTTTTTCTCTTCTTGCCTTACCACTAGCAATGCCACCCTTATGTCCATTTTTCTTGGCTTCTTCTCGGTCTTGATTGCTTGTAAATGGTATCAAATTTTGTTCATTTGCCATATAATCACTTCCTATTTTGCTTTGCTACTATTATTAACACTATTAGTATCATTACTATTGCTATCTCGTTTAGTCCTGTTTCGACCCCATTCTTTGCACAACCTTTCTAATTTGCAACCTTTACAGCTATGTTTCATAAAGTAATCTAAATTGCAATATATTTCCTTTTTCTTCTTCATATAATCACATCACAACAAAAAGAAGAACCATTAATTTGGTTCTTCAAACACTTTCATAATACTAATTTAACATATCAAATCGGGACATTCGGGACAAATTTATTTTTTTTCAAAAAAAGAATTCCTTTTATAGAATTCCTTAATCCGTTTAAAAGAAAAACGGTAGTCGTTAATATTAATATACTATATTTTATTTAAAATTACAACAAATTTAATTTTTTTCTAAAAATCTGTTATGTTCCTTTTTTATACTTTCAAATGTAGCGCCATTACCTAGTCTCATAGCTACTTTAACCCATGTGTTATTATCTATATATCTATACTCAAATATCTGCCTTAATCTGCTTGTAGGGAGCTTATCTATAAATTCTTCTACTTTTATTTGTTGTTCTAATAATCTATCGTATCTAGCTTTTAATAGGTCTTTATAACTGCATATTTTCTTTTGCTTAACATAATCTACATTTTCTATTTTTAATGTCTTTTGTAAATACGGAAAAATAGCTGATGATGTATCTACTGTATCAGCTACCTTATAACTTTTTTCTAATTTTTGTATTTTCTTTTCTAATTCTTTTATTTCTTCTTTAGTATCACAATACTGTGCTAAACAATCCTTTAAATTCATAATCACTCCTATCTTCCACATTGATTTTTATTTTTACGTGGACAATACTATTTACCTATTATTTCTTTTAATAATTCTTCAGTATATATTCTATATTTATAGTTAGAATTGACGAGTTTTTCTTTTTTTCTCATTTCTGACATCAATAAACTTCTATTACTTATTTGAGATAACTTATTCTCATTACTTTTGTATGTTCTTAATAACTCCCAATCTATTTTTGAATTTCTTCTTTCCTCTAACAACTTCTGAAGAAACGATACTATTCTATATCTTTGATTAGTGTTTAATTTATTGCATTCTATAAAATGATATACATCGCTTAATTTTTGGTCCAATTCTGATTGTATTTTGGGTATTTCATTATATTCTCTTTCTATTTCATCTAATATTGCTATTGATTTTGTTAGTTTCTTTATTATGTCCATTATATAGCTCCTATTTTACTAATACTTCAAATTTAATATTACATTTATTACTTTTATTAAATATTTCTATATTTTTTAAATTATTCTGATGCTTAAATAAAAATTCTTTAAGTTCTTTATCTGTTTTTATTTCGTGTCTTTCATATCTAGCTAGTTGTAGAAATGGTTCTATATATTCATAAATTATATATTTCATCTAATCACTCCTTTACTATTACATCTACATCTTTTATATGTTCTTTATCTATCACAAATAAATCTATTCTTCCTGTCGACATAGCAGAACCACAACTATCAAGGACTATAGCTTGATAATCTATTCCGTCTATGTTTAAAGTTAACTCATCATAATATTTATAAGTATGTACTCCATTATTTAAGTTATATCCATACTTTAATAAGTATTCAGTAGCTGTTGCTACTACAAGCTTGTCCTGATATGTATACCACCCGTTTTCATTGATTTGGAAATCATTAGGTCCTAGACCACTTCCTGTTATACTTCCAGTTCCATAACTGTCGTTTGGATAGTAACTCGTCATTCTTGTTGTGTACGAACTATCTTGTTGTGTTTCTTCTTGTTTTTCTTCTATAGGTTCTTCTACTATTTCTTCTTGTATTGGTTCTTCTTGAACATTTTCTTTCATTACTACTTCTTTTTTCTGTTTTGATAATTCCTGTTTTTTTACAATTGTTTTTGATATATCGCCTGTTTCAAGTGGTTGATATAATGCAGTAGTAATTAATACTAGCATTAATACCTTAAACCACTTTTTCAGTTTATATTTCTTTTTCATACACTCTCCTTATAAGTGCTACTTTTATATAATATATTCTCCTATTTTATGTTTTATTATTATGTTGTCCTATTCTTCATTTAATGGATCTATTTGTTCTAGTTGAACATAATTACAAAAACATTCTTGACTGCAAAATGTATTTTCATCTTCTGTATCAAAATACTTTGTTTGTATAAAATTATCTTGACAGATAAAATATTCTTCTAACTCGGTGTTTATATGTACATTACAATAACTGCATTCTTTATTCTTTAACATATTAACTCTCCATCATCGAATTTAGTCCCTATTACTTCAAAAGGTATAAATTCTTTAACATTTATAGGAATACCTTCATCTATTTCTTTCATAAATGTAAATAATTCAAATGCCATTCTATTTTTATTCCACTTTACAATAAATTTGTAATCTATTCCTTTTACAATATCATTTTCAAATATCTTCTTACCATTTTTGTCATTTAATCCTGTGTATTGGCATACTGTTTCTGGGATCACTTCAACGATATCAAGTTCTTTTATATCGCCAAACTTATTTTCGTTGTAAACATTTGTCGAAAAAGGAATAATATAATATTTATTATCACATTTTATATAAACTAGATTACCCTCAATCCACTCATTATTATCTTTTCTTTTTGCTTTAAACAATATTTCTCTATTCATATAAACACCTTCCAACATTTAAAAGCTCTTTTTTCATCTTTATTACAAGTTATATACATACCTTGCCTTTCTTCTAAATCAAAATGCAACATATCTTCTTTTGATAAATTAGGTTTCCATTTTACATATTCTTCTTCTATTTGAACATCTTCTATACTATCAGTTTCACAACACATTTCATCAAAATATATTTCTATAGCTTGCTCTCTTGTATATCTGTCTGCGTCAAATACATAGGCAAAAAGATCGTCATAGTTAAATTCCATATAATCAAATTTTCTTTTACTCATCTTTATCACTCTTTTCTAATTCATATATTTTTCTATTAAGTTTTTCCCTACTAACTAATATACAAGCATAATCATTTTTAATATTAACTAACCAATAATTGCCTTCTTCAATTTCAATTGCATCTTCGCTAAAATATAGCCCTTCATTTTCTTCAAAATCTTGATAAGTACCAAACCATCTTTCTAAATAATATTTTAGTGGATGATAATTACTTTTTAATATTTCTATAATCTCATCATAACTAAATAATAAATTATTTAAGCCAAATGGGTCTTTATTATCTAATTTTCTTAATAACTTTAAATACTGGTCCTGCTGATACTTTATTGTGTTATCTTTCATTTCAATTGTGTTATTTAATCTATCAACTTCATCTTGTTGAAGATTTACTTTTTTAACTACTATTTCTTTATTCATAGCTAATCCTCCAAGTACCTATAACAAACAGGTACTTTATCTAAATCACTAATACGTACATCTTCACATATTGTTTTTACAAAATAGTTAATTAGTATTATTGAAACTATTATTGCTATTGTTAAACCTAATAGTATATATTTTATTGTTTTTTTCATAGTTACCTCACTTTCAAAATTTTATTTTCCCACTTTTTTAATAATAATTTCTGTTCTTTTGTTGTATCTTGATTATTTTTAGTTCTCTGCTGAACTACTTTATTATCTCTTACTTCAATAGTTACCAAAGACTTATTTTTATTTGAATTTAATCTCATAAAGTAAATATCACATATATCATTTGCATAATCTTCACAATATGTTTTTACGCAATTATTTTGCTGTTTAGATTCATCAATCATAGAATTAATATCTTTAGCAGGAAATATTATATACTTTTTCGTTTGATATGTATTTTTACATAATTTCTTATATTTCCTTTTAATTGCATCATTAATACTTTTATCTTTATTCATTTCATATATTTTCAATACTTTATCATGTTCTTTTATAACGTCCTTTGGATATATAATTTTTTTATCTTTCATATTGTAACCAAGGGTTTTTGACATTTTTAAATAATCAATATACTCGTTATAATTTTGATAACTTATATTTGTTAATTTTTTTAAATTTCTTAAATTGATATCATATTTTTTTATTCTGTTTAAATCAAATTTACTAAAATATCTAATTAATCTAATATCTTTGGTTTTTGAATATCTTAATACCTCTAGTTCATCAATATCTAAATTATGATTTTGCATATAAGATAAAAATTTTTTATCTATTCCAAATCTATCTTGAAAACTACCTTGTCTATTGAATGTTTTAGGACATAATGCTAATTTATATAATTTTAGTTTTATCAATAACTCAATCGACTCACAATAATTTTTTAATAAGTATGCAATGTCAAAATATTGCTCTTTCTTTGCTAATGTCCATAATTGAGAATACTGCCATCTAGTATATTTAAATAATTGTTTTATGTTGTATGGATAATAAATTAAACAATTTCCTAAAGATTTATAATATGAACTGAAATATTTCCAATTTTTGTCTAATACATAGCCATCGTGAATTACAGAAACTCCTCCTATATAGTTACAAATATGACTATTTATTATTTCGTGAATTTGATAAAAATTGTCATCAAATATCTGTCTACCATATTCACATACATCTGTTGTTATCATTGTTCCATCATAATAGCTTTTTAATTCGAAGTGCCTTAATATATAGTAATCTTTATACTTGTCTAATAAGCCTAAGTTATCTTCAAAAACATACTTACTTAATCTGTTACTTTTTATTAAAAAACTTTTTTTACAATTGGGACATTCACATTTTTCATTTATTTTTTTCTTTATATCTTCAAATTGAATATGACAATTAGTACAATAATATAAATAACTACTTTTTAGTTTTATCTTTTTAATAATTAAATTGTGATTTTCTTTTATTTGTGATATAAACTTATTCCAGTTATGAGGAAGACATATATTACTATCAATATCCTCAAATAACTTTTTATCTTTTTTCCTGATATACATTACAAATCAAATAAGCTTAATTGCCCTTCCGGTACCCAATCTTTAGTTTTTTTCTTTGCCTTTGGTATTTCTATTTTCTCTGTTTCTTTTGTTTTAGTTATTTGTGATTTATTTATATTTAATTTTTTATTTGATTCATCAAAGTAGTGTATTGCTAGTCCATATACTTCTTCATCTTCTAACATTGCAACTCCATTTACGGCTTTCTTTTCTGCCTCTGATTTGATAAATGTAACCATTTGTTTTAATGATTTTTCTTCATTTAAATATTTTTCATTCATATCTTCTCTAGTTAATAAATAATCAATTATTTTTAATAATGGTTTATCCTTTATTTCAGAAGCTAATATTTTTATTCTATCTAAACCTTTCATACTTCTATCTCAACCCCAAATGTATAAAACTTATTTTCTTCTTTCTTTTCTATTAAATCTTTGTTATGTTTTAATATTTTGCTGTAATTGTTATAGCCTAATTTTAATTTTTCAGGCATTATTCTTTTTTGTCTTACATAAGCCTCAATGCAACTTACTATTATTGCTAAATAGTCTTCTGCTGTTTTATTTTCATATTTTGTAAGGAATATTGTAGTTCCTTTATATTCTTTTGTTTTTTCTTTTCTAAACATTATTTTTCCTCCACTCTATAACTCACTTTTTCAAATTGTTCTTTAGTGACAACACCATTTTCTAAAATATAATCATTATCTACTTCATCAAAACCATTTGATAAAAATATAGTTCTTGTTTTATTTTCATAATCATATACTTCTTCAACTATATAATTTCCTATAAAATCTCCAGGTTCGATTAAATCGATTATGTCGTTGCTTGCTTTTGATACTTCATCACATAACCACTCATTATTATAATTACTTAAATAATTTTCAAAAGCATAATCTATATCTGTATAAATTATATTTTGATTAGGTTCTTTATAAATAGATGTAATTTTTGCTATTCCTTTTTTAGTCCTAACAAACATTTCTACTTCTAATTTCATAAATAATTTCTCCCATATCTTTTTCTAAAATCTTCTTTAGTCTTTCCATAATACTCACACCAAGTTTTTTCACCTAATTCTTTTAACCATATCCACTTTTTAGGCGCTAAATGTATAGAATCTTTTTCAGTTCTGTGTTTTTCAGGAGGTAGAAAGATAACAAGTCCATCTTCTATAGATTTATCTCTGTTACCTGTTCTGGCTTCAAAAATTTCGTGTCTCTCTAATCCTGGATAACGTTTTGTTGAATAATATTTTGATGGTGGCATTATGCAAAATTCTTCTTTATTCATCTTTGTTATACTCTTTAATAATAGCCTCTTCAAACATTGCTCTTGTTTCAGAATTAATTGGATGTACTATATCCTTATATGCTCCTTTAGAATCTTTTCTACTTGGCATTGCTATAAGCATTCTATCCTTACCCTCTATAATTTTTATATTATGTATTACAAAACAATCATTTATTATTGCTGTTGCATACCCCTTTACTTTCGAATTTTCATCTTCATTTTTTGCTATATATATTTTTGTAATTTCCATATTATTTTTCCTCTCTTTTTTCCTTAGCTTTAGCTAATCTTTTGTTATACTCAATTTGCATTTTTTCACTAAATAAATTTATAAATTCATTCTTTGACATATCATCAAATCCATTCAAATTTATAGAAAGATCTATCCAATCTTCAAAACTATAAAATTTATCGCTACCATATGCGTTCATCGAATAATATGGATTAAAGCCTTCCTCAAATAGGTGTTTAAATCCTATATCATAAATTTTACGTTCTATTGCATTCATAATATAGATAGTGTCACTTTTCTCGTCTTTTCGCATTATGTTGTCATAATATTGTTTTTGTGTTTGTAATTCACTTTTTAGTTGTATATTTTCATCAAATAAATTATTTATTTGTGTAATAATATTATTTCTATTCATACTTTCATCTCTCCTATTCATTAATAAAATTATTTTTATATTCTTCCTTACCCTGTCTCCAAACTACCCTACAAAATTCGTGGCATTTAGAAGCTATTCTATATTTTTCATAAGCATAATCTCTAAATGCTGTTCTTGTTACTCCTAATTGGGTACATAATTTATTGCTATTTAGTTGTATTTCAGACCACCTATTAGCTAATTGCATAAATACCATAGCTAATGAATATGCCCCTTCTATATCTTCTTGTATTAAATTATAAAATTCTTCTAAAGCTTCGCTAAATTGGTTTATGTCTTCTTTTAAATCTTCTAACATTCTTTTTTACCTGTTAGATAATCACACCATTCTTTAAATGATTCTGTAAAAATTTGTGTCCTTTTCATATCTGCCCATCCACAAAATCCTATAAAACCATTTTCATTAAATGTAATACCTTCCCTATCGGCAAAATAATTACCTTTACATCTTAATTCAGCAAATACAACCTTACCATTTTTATCAAGAATAACATTCTTACCTCTACCCTTAACTTTAGGTTCATTCATCATAATTAAAATATTGTCATCAAATATTTTTTTGTTTGTTATTGAAATTAGATAATATAAATCATTCATATCTATATTTTCATACGTTAAATTACATTTTTTAAAGTATTCTCTTGCTTCTTCTCTCATAACTTAACACCTTTTTCTTTTGCTAATTTATAAAGAGATTCTATCCTTTGTTCTCTCTTGCTTTGTCTCTGCAAATTAGGTTTAAATCCTTTTGTTGCAGTTAATTTTTTTGGATAACCATCTGCCATATTTTTATATTGTTTTAATTTATTTTGAAACCATTCTTTACTAAATTTTTTCATTTTCTACTTCTTTCCTTTCTTTATGACAATGCATAAATTCATAAACTGAATTCAATCCCATATTTTCTAAAAGCCACTCTGTAGCTTGTTCTTTACTTAAATGAGTTCTTTTAACTCTATTTTCGTAATAATCGTTGTAAGCTCTATTATGTAATTCATCTTCATCTTCATAATTAGCTTCTATGAAGTAGTAATCATAGCCTATTGCTTTAATACCCTCTAATGTATAAGTATCAGTTGCATAAATTACCTTATAATCATTAATAAATACTCTATAACCACATTGAGGTACGTCGTGGTATAACTTGATAGGTTCTATTGCTAAATTCTCATTATAACAATACCCCTCTTTAAAGTTATATACATCTATATTTGATTTACTAACTCCACAATCTATTAAATCTTGTACCAACCATTCACAACAGCCAAATCTCAAAATAGGTCTTTCTTGTGCTAGTCTTTTTATTGTCGATTTATTAAAATGATCTTGATGACAATGAGTAGTTAAAACCAATTTTAAATCTTTATAGTAATCCTTTATTTTTTTGAAAGAAACACCACAATCAATTAAAACTATATTTTCTATAACTATGGCATTTCCATCACTTCCAGAATTGATTATTTTATAGTTCACTCATATCAACTTGCTTTACTTTATTTTCAGTAACATCAACTTCTTGTATATTTTCATCACTTTGTTCAATTATTTCAGTATCATAAACAGAATTATCATTTTCTATATATCCTTTATTATCTACACTTTTTATAGATACCTCATCACTATTAACCGCATTAAATTGAATAGAATTTAATTTATTTCCCCAAAGAGTGCATAATTCTTTTGCAAGTTCTTTAACTGTTTTTGTTTTAACCATCTTTAGACTTTGTGAATTCCAAGGGCTAAATTCAGTCTTGCCACTTGGAGAAGTATCCTTAATTTTTTGTAAATCTTCTTTTGAAAGAAATACAGTAGATTCAAAGCCATTAGCAAATTTAATGTAAGCATAACTTCCTATAATATTTTCAAAATCTTGATATCTTTCGCCGTGCATTTCGTGAGTTAGTTCTCCAGTTACTGGATTAAAAGAGTATTCATCATCTGTAGTTATTACATTATTTATAAATCTAACTATTTCGGCAGGCTTGATTATATCTATAATTTTGAAATAACCCTCTTTTTTTCTACAGATTGTAGGTTTACCTTTAAATGGAACAATATCATAATCTGTTCCTGCCTCTAACCCAAGCATTGCCTCTTTTAATACTCCATAAAGCATTTGCAATTTTCCTACATTACTTAACTGCATTAAATCATCTCTATTTGAAATATAAAATCCTGCACTTGCTTTAATTTTATCAGTTGAAATATTTTTAGGAAGTAGTGCTATATTTTGCATTAATACTTTTTCTACTCCTAATTCAACACCTGCCTTATTCGTAATTTCCACTAAATTGTTATTCTTGTTTTGTTGCAATTGTTCCTTATTACTCATAATCATATCCTCCATTTTCTAAAAATTGTTTTAATAATTTTAATTTTTCTTTTGTTCCACGAACCTTAAATGATAATTCTAATATTTCTTCTTTTTTCTCAACTTTAGGCGCTGATAGACTTTCTATCTTGTTTAACATTACTTTATCAGTTAATTTTTGTTCTTTCTTTTCTTCTTTTTCTTGTTGCACTTTTTCAAGTTCTATATGTCTGTTATTAACATCAGTTATAGCTTTTGATACATTTAAATCTTTTTTATATTCAATCATCATTTCATCTACATATTGTTGGCTATTAATTAATTTAATATCATCTACTATTTTGTTTATAAAACTTTCAATTGTTTCTTTTGTCTTTTTAGTAAGATTTTTACTTTCAGTTAATGAGCCTTTTAATACTTTAAAATTCATATCTTCAAATAATACAAAATCTATTTTTTTACTTTCTGCATATTCATCAAAATAACTTTTTACAATTTCTGTATATTCTGCTATAAGTTTTTCGTCATATGCTTTTACTTGCTCATTGATTGTCTTATATGTATCTTCAAGCAAAGTTATTGTTGTATTACATAATTCTTTGAAATTATCAATTGGTTTGTTATATTCATCAATAATACTTTTCTTGAATTTTTTAACTTCATCTTTAAATTTATTAACTTTGGCTTTTTCATCTGTTGCATCTTTTAATGTAGATTCTGTAAATGTTATTTTTGAATAATATTCATTTAGTTTTAAGGCGTAATCTTGTGCTTCTTGAATATTATCCTCTATTTCTCCAAATCTTTTTATTTCTGCTTTTATTTCGCTTTTAAATACTGGTTTTAGTAATTTTTCCACTATTCGTCACTTCCTTTTACAACTTTCACAGAATAACCTAAAGCTTCTTCTATTTCAGCAACTGTCATTTCTTTTACTTCCTTTTTTTGAATTAAATTAAGCTTTCCAAATGCGATAGTTCCCTCTTTTACTTCTTCACAAGTTATAGTAGTTTCTTCTTCAGTTGGCTGTCTCCAAATACATAATCCTGCAAATATTCTTAATTTTGAACTAATCCATTTACAAATAATAGATAATCCTGCTTTAATGCCACATCCTGCTTCAATGCCATATCCTGCTTTAATGTCACATCCTGCTTCAATGCCAT
>CASPWD010000014.1 GCA_949425635.1 uncultured Bacilli bacterium
CTTGTATATCGTGACTATCCTACTATACAAGTATAATATATATATATATATATATATATATCAAGGCCTTAACGGCCTTTTTATAATGATTCGTTTGATTTATAAATTAGCTATATAGAAGTATTACGTTTAACTTAGTAAAAATTGGTAATACTAGTTACTGGTGAAGACTTATGTATGAAAGATTAAAAAAAGATTTTAATGAAACTAAAGATTTAAAATATAAAAATATTGGAAATGTTCATGTTGTTTTCTTAGAGAGTTTATGTAGTAGTGATGCAGTTAATGAATTTATCTTAAAAAATTTAACTATCGGAAAAGATTTCTATTTTCTTAAAGATATTGTTAGTGGACCTAATGTTGTTTTCGAAACCGATTATGATAAGATTAAAGACTTCTTAATGTCGGGATTTGCACTTGTATATAATGAAGAAGATATGCTCGTTTGCGAGTGTAAAGCTAATATATTTAGATCAGTTAGTACTCCTACTTCAGAACCTTCTGTTAATGGACCAAAGGATTCTTTTAATGAAAATATTCAAATGAACTTAGGACTTATTAGAAGAAGAATTAGAACAGATAATCTTGTTACTGAAGATTTTTCTTTAGGAAGAAAGACAAAGACACAAGTAAGTCTCTTGTATGTAAGTGATATCGCAAAGAAAAAGCATGTTAATGAAGTTAAGAAAAGACTTAAAGGTATAGATATTGATGGTTTAATTGATATTGAGTCGTTACATGCTTATATTGGAGATACTAAGTCTACTTTGCCGACACTTATGAAGACGGAACGACCTGATAAGGTTTGTACCTCTCTACTAGAAGGAAAAATAGTTTTAATTGCTGATAATTCGCCTTATGCTCTTATAATGCCTGCTTTCTTTGCTGATTTTATTAATCCACAAGGAGATTTATATGTTAAAGCGATTAATGTAAATTTTTTGAAGTTACTTAGATTTGTGTGTTTAATCATAACAATTATCTTACCTGGACTTTATATTTCAATAATTAATTATAATCCAGAGACAATACCACTCAACTTGTTACTAGCTTTTCAGTCCGCCAAAAGTGGTGTTCCCTTCCCTTCTGCTTTTGAAGCAATATTTATGATACTCGTTTGTTCTATTTTAAGAGAAAGTGATATTCGATTTCCTTCCAATTATGGTAGTTCGATTTCAATTCTTGGAGCATTGATTTTAGGTGAAGCAGCTGTTTCAGCAAATATTGCTAGTCCAATTATGATAATTATAATAGGTCTTACTTTTATTACAGGTTTAGTCTTTAATAGTGGTGATATTATAGATGGAGTTAGATCTTATAGATTGTTTTTATTATTTATATCAACAATATTAGGTTTATATGGTTTAATGCTTGGTATTTTCTTATTACTGCTACAAGTAGCTTCGATGAAGACTTTTGGAGAACCTTATCTATATCCAATTGCTCCTTTTGATAAGCCATATTTCTTTAGAACAATTTTAAAGAAAAATAAAGAAACTAAGAGAAGTAAAGTTTTATCAAATAATGTGACAAGGGTGAAATCATGAAAAAAGTAATTCTACTAATAGTTTGTTTGTTTTTTGTAACAGGTTGTTATGATTATCAAGAGTTAAGTGATATGAATATTGTTAATGGAATTGGTATATCTTATGAAGACGATGAGTATGTTGTTAATTTAGAAATGGTTAAAAGTACAAAGAGTGAGTCAGGTATTTCAATGGAAACTAATGTTATTACTGCTAAAGATAGAATACTTGCTAATGCCATAAATAAAGCAACTAATAATTCAGGAAAGAAAGCTTATTTTAAACATGTTGATTTACTTATTATTAGCGAGGATTTAGCTAAGAACGGGATTAATGATGTCGTAGATTACATGCTTAGAGATGTAACTATGAGTTCGACTTTTTTTACCGTAATTGCTGAGGATCCAGAAGAAATTCTAAATACTGATTTGGAAGAAGATTCAATTAGTAGTTTGATTGTTGATACGATTCGATACAATGTTGATACTGCACAGTTAGATAATATAGATATTATTGTAAGTAATATTACTAATAAGAGAAAGGATATCGCTCTACCCTATATTGAACTTGATGATAAGAATGTTGTAATTGAGCAGATAGCTTATTTTCAAACAGCGAAGATGATTGACAAGATTGATAGTAAGATATATAGATTCTTATTACTTAAAGGAAATAATTTGGATTTTGATAATGATGATACAGTAGTTAATATTTTTAATAAAGATGTTAAATATGATATAAAAAAGGATTTGATAGAAATTAATATAACTGGAATGAGTAAGATTAAGAAAGTTAATCCTGATCAAGATTTAACGAAATATAAAACTTATTCCGTTATTGAGGATCAAATTAATGAGACTGTATATAATGAAGTTATGGAGTTTTTGGAAGAGACTTTAGATAATGATTCTGATTTAGTTGGGATGAAAGATTTGTACTATAGGATTTTTGGGAAAGAAGTAGATGAGATTCCTTATAAAGTTAATGTCGATATAAAGTTATCTAGAAATGGAGCTATATATGAAGCAATACATGATTAATAAAAGACAATATATTATTTTGAGTTTCTTCTTAACAAGATTTTTGTTTTTAGGAGTTGGTTTTAGTTCACTTATTAATGTTAGTAAGAATGATCTGCTTATTAGTAGTTTTTTAGGAATGCTTCTTGGATATTTTTTATTATATTTATTTTATAAAAAAGGAAGTATTGGAAAAACCTCTTCGATATTAATAAGTATTGCGACATTAACAACAGGATTATTAGCTATTACAACATTAACTGGAACTTATCTACTTTTTGATACACCAACTATATTTATTATGGGGGCTTTCTTTGTTGTTCTTTTATATGGATCGACGAAGGAACTTAAAGTCGTATCAAGAGTAAGTGAAATATTTTATCCATTCTGCTTAACAATGATAATAATTGGTTTGTTAGCTTTAATTTATTTGGTAAATCTTTATAATTTGTTACCTATTTTTAAAACAAGTTTATGGGTTGTTATCAAAGGTATTTTGATATTTGCAGCTACCTCATTAATGCCTAATTTATTGTTATTAAATTATAAAGATGATTTAAAATTTAAAGATGTTGGATTTGGATATATATTAGGATGTCTTATTACTATTTTAACAATGTTTTATATTTTAGGAATTTATGGAGCAGAATTTGCCATGACAGTTAGATTTCCTGAATATTTAATTTTAAAGAAGATAAACATTTTTAACTATATTAGTAATATCGAAAATATATTAGTAATGGATTGGGTAGTTAACTTAACGATTGGTGGACTTATATGCACGAAAGTTCTTAAAGAAAATACAAATGTATATTTTTTCGCAACTATATTAGCTTTGATATTTTTAGGTAATGAGTTAATTTTAAATAAGAATTATGTTAATGTTTTATATTATAAGAATTATTTCTTTATGTGTTGTATTGGTATTACTTTATTAAGTTTGATTTTGGGAAAGAAAAAAGTTTCTGAAACCTAATGGTTTAGAAACTTTTTGTTTGTTTAATTATTCGTCGTCTTCGTCTTTACTTCCCCTATTTTTAAATTGTAATTGGATAGGAGTTCCTGTAAAGTCAAAGTTGTTTCTTATAGTATTTTCAAGATATCTTTCGTAACTAAAGTGAACTAAGCCTTTGTTGTTACATCTAAAAGTGAATTTAGGAGGACAGATACCTGTTTGACTACTGAAGTAAATTTTAAGTTTTTTACCTTTGTATCCTGGTGGTTCATGTAATTTAGTTGCGTCATTAATAACATTATTTAATAATGATGTCTTAACTTCACGACGATTATTTTCATAAGCACTAATTATTTCAGGCATTAATGTATGTAGTCTTTTTTTAGTTAGAGCTGATAAGAAAACTATTTTAGCATAAGTCATGAATTGGAATTCGTTTTTTAATAATAGTTTCCATTCTTTGATAGCTTTATCTTTATCTTCGATAGTATCCCATTTGTTAACAACAAGAACTAAACCTTTACCAGCTTCAATAGCGTAACTTGCAATATGTTTATCATGTTCAATTATACCTGTAGAGGCATCTATTACTAGGACACAAACATCAGAACGATCGATTGCTTTTAAACTACGTAATAAGCTGTATTTTTCAATTGACTCATAAATACGACCTTGTTTTCGCATTCCAGCAGTATCTATAACAATATAATCTTCGTTATTATAACGGAAGCGAGTATCACTAGAATCTCTTGTTGTACCAGCAATATTAGATACGATGGCTCTTTCTTCGTTAAGAAGTGCATTTACTAAACTACTTTTTCCGACGTTTGGACGACCAATAATACAGAATTTTAAAGTATTATCAGGTTTTTCTTCAGTATAAGTAAAGTCAGAAGTTATTTCTTCTAAAAGATCAGAGAAACCTAAGCTATGTAAAGCTGATACTGGTATTACGTATTCGAAACCTAGTTCATAGAAATAATATATTCTTTCTTCTTGCATTTTTACGTTATCTAATTTATTTAATGCAACGATAACTTTTTTATTTGTTTTCATTAACATGTCACGAATATATAAGTCATTGCTTGTTAAGTCTTCGCGACCATCACAAACAAATACGATAACATCTGACTCGTTAACAGCGATTTCAGCTTGGGCTTTGATATCTTTGTTAAAATCTCCTTCACCTAAGTCAATTCCACCTGTATCGATTAGTAAAAAAGTTTTATCTTGATATGTAACATCACCATATATACGATCTCTTGTTACTCCAGGAGTATCTAGGATAATAGATTTTTGTTCTTTGATAAGTTTATTGAAAATGGTACTTTTTCCAACGTTTGGACGACCAATTAAACAGACAGTTTTTTTCATATAGTACCCCTCCTTTGACAGGCATTATTGTAACATACTTTTTAAATTAAGTAAAATAATCCTTTTTAAAAGACATTTGTAAAATAAGATATTATATATTATTATTTGGAGCGTTCTTCATCTTTTCGATAAAAGGAATTAAAATTCTAGGTGAAGCAATTCCTGTATTAGATATTGTGTGAAAGCCACCTTTTATATTTAATCTCTTTGTTTGCTCATTACCAAAATAAGTACAACTATGGGTTTCTAGCCAACCAAACATTTCTGTTTTAACTTCAATATCATACTTTTTAATATGATATCCAGGGTCTTCTAAAGTTCTATCAATAACACGATATTCTATATTATGTTTTTTTAAAAATTCGATACTATTATTTAATAATTCATCAAAGTATTTATCAGCATTTTCTGGTTTACAAAAGCAATATTGTTCTAATTTTTTAAACTCTCTTAATGATTTTAAGCCATTTAAGTTTTGTTCATTTCTAAAACATTCATTGAACGAAAATAAAAACCATTCCTCTGTTACTTCACTGTTTTGAAAATATTCTAAAAAGCCTTGTTCAGCACTACCAAATAGAGCTTGACGTTCATCTATTCCTAAACTATATTCTTTCGTTACAACTTCTTGTCGTTCGATTACTTCCCAGCTTCCAGCACTTGGTAAAGATAAATACTTATATCCTTTTTCAAGTAACATGTCTTCAAATTCTCTAAATAATTCAAACTCTAATTTACTTAGATCATAGTCTAAATAATAGATTCCATCTTTAACATAGTATTTACTCATAGGTCTTACTCTCCTTTACTTTATTAGAAAATTTAATTAAGTCATTTAAGTCTAAACCATGGTGCTCTGTTACACCTTCAATAGCGCCAATTATATCTGATAATTCAATTAAAAACATTAACTTGTTTCCTTGTTCTAAAGCTTCTTTTGCTTCATCTAGCTCTTCTTCTATCTTGGAAAATTCGCCATATATCCCTTTCTTTATTTTTCGGTTATGAAAACTGTATTCTTTATTTAAATTAAATACATCATAAGTATTAGATTCTGAATAGTGAATTGTCAGTTTCTTTTTATTTTTTGTCTCATAAATAAATCTTTTGTTAATAAAATTTAGAAATTTATAATCTTCGTTTATTACTTTTATTATTTTATTAATATCTTCATATCTAATAGCATTATTACTTATCCAGTTACTTTCTTCAGAATTGTTTAAACTATTGTCTAGTATTTTTAAAGCGATGGTTTCAACATTATCTAGATTATCATAAAAGTCGATCATTTTATTTAGTTTGTCTAAATTACTTTTTAATACAACTATATTGACTCTGATTCTATTTGAAGACAGAAAACTTTTTGAACTTAAATAATTCTTCTTATAATTATAAAATTCTTGGTCTTCTTTAGGATTACTTGTAATTACGGTAATTTCCTTTAACCAAGAATCAAATAAACTTAACTTTTCTTTATCCATAAATAAGTTACCAGAAGTTTGGATTCTGTAATCTTCAAATACATTTGCACTCATAACAATATCTCTTATCATTTTTAATTCGTCATATTTATAAAGTGATGGCTCACCATTTCCAGATAAAATAAAGTTTTTAATTTTAATATTTTTTTCTTTAAATTCTTCTAATTTTTTTTGCAAAATTTCTAATTCTCTCTCAAAACTTAAAGTCTCTTTTTTGTTCATTTTGGCAATACAATAAGGACAATGCTTATCACAATGGTACTCTCCTAAAACAAAAACATAATCTTTTAAATTCATACACTACTCCTTCTAATTTCTTATTAAGAATGATATATGGCCATATTATAATCAATTCTTGTTATAAGTATATGCGTATTTTTTACACTTGTCAACAAAAAAAATAAAAAGCTTACATTTTATTGTAAGCAATTTTTAATTATTGAGTATATTTCCTCTTTCCCTTTTTTAGTCACTGATGAGAATAATACTATATTGTCCCCATCTTTTAAATCAAATGATTCTCTTAATAGTTTATCTGCTTTAGCACGGTCTTTTTGACCTACTTTATCATATTTTGTTGCTACTATAGTTACACCAAGGTTATAGTATTTCATGAAGTTGTACATAAGTAAGTCGTCTTCACTAGGTTTATGACGGAAGTCAACTAGTAAGAAAACTCTTTTTAAGTTTTTACGACTCTTAAGATATTCTTCAATCATCATACCAAATTTCTTTTGTGTATCTCTATTTACTTGAGCATAGCCATAGCCTGGCACATCAACCAAATAGAAATTCTCATTGACTAAATAAAAGTTTAATGTTTGCGTTTTACCTGGAGTACTACTCGTTCTAGCAAAGTTTTTACGTGAAATGATTGTATTTATAAATGAACTTTTACCGACGTTACTTCTTCCCACTAAAAGGAATTCATCCTTATTATCTTCTGGATATTGGCTAGTTCTTACTGCCATGTTTTTTAATTCAACTGATTCGATTTTCATAATATCTCACCTGAGTTAATTATAAACTACTTTAAAGGATGATGTCAAATAAGTGGTATTTATGACAATCTAAAATTTATTTAGAACTATACAAGATAGATTAATTATATTTATTCTTTTCTACTCTGTTAACATTATAAGATTTAGTTATTTCAATAAATTTATAATCTGTACGTCCTTTTCCCGTTTCTAGATGATAATCTCTAATTTCGTTCAATTGCTCTTGGTTTATAAGATAAATATCAGCTGAAATATTTAAATAACTAAGACCAGCAAACAAGCTATCATAATCATATAAATTATCATTTTCTTCTGTAGTAAAAAGGCTAACATTAAACGAATTATTATGATTCAAATCGTAATATTCTTCAATTGACTCAACTAAACTTTCTGCATATGGTTGAGGTCCATTGCCATCTGTAAAGATATAATAATCTCCTGTTAAGTTAAGGTTATTTTCTATTACATTAGATATCTTTTTACAAATATACGTTTCAGCGTATTCGTCAGAAAAGTTTTCATCTTTCGTATCAATAGAAACGTCAAACTTAAGATTTGGATCATCCAATGGATAAGCTATTGCATTATAATAAGATTGTCCAAATTTTACAGAATATAGTTTGCTAACACCAAAATCTTTTCCATATTTATTACTAAGTTTACTTATAACTTCACTTTCTCTATTCTCTCCACAAGCTGTTAGTAATAAAAGCATCATTCCTAACATTAAAATTTTTTTCATGTATTTCATAACTTCACTCCTATTATACAAAAATATTAACACATTTCATAATTTATATCAATTCAAATTATTAGTCTATAAGGTATGGTATTTCTAAGAATAGAAAAAGGTCCTTTTTGGACCTTAGAAATCAATATCGCATTCTTTTAAAACATATTTATATAAATTGTTTTCATTTAATATAATAAAGATACTTTTTTGATTCTTAACTATTTCGGCATATAAGATTGGTTGTTCTAAGATGTTGGCTGCATCAAGTAATTCTTTGAAGCTTTCACAATTAATTATTTTGTAATCTTCAAAATGTGGTAATTTCTTGCAATTTACAATCATATCATCATAACTGTTCAAGATTCTATTTAAAGTAATAGTATACTTTGATTTTTTAGGAATTGTTCTTAAAATGAAACTTAAAGTTAACAATAAGAATAATGTATCAATAATAAGTAAAGTAATACTTATATATAAAGTAATGTTATTAATTAATTTAGCATTTTTTGTTTCTCTTTCAATACCTTGATTATCAATGTTTTTTACCATTGAAACTGTTACTTCACTTGATACTAAAGGAATGGTTACTTCTATTTCTTGAGTATGAAAAATTGGCTCTTTAAAATCGTTATTTTCAATTTTAACATCTATATACATTATTAATTTTAAATTACCAATAATATTTTTGTCATATTGTTTTTCAATAGATTTCGCTAATTCATTATAGTAGTCATAATCTAAGTTGATATTTTGCTTAATATTTATTTCTTTAGTAGATTCTTTTTCTTCTTCTATTTTACTAACTAAATCATATTCATTCTTTGAGACAATATTGCCATTACTATTCCCTTTTAATTCCATTATGGCATTAATATAATAAGAGTATGAAATATCTGATGTCTTATCTAGTTTATATTGATATATAAAATCTGTACTAATATCATCCACTAAATCAGATATATAATTATTTGTTGGATTTAATGTACCTGTTTCGAATAAGTTATCTTCAAATAGCTTAACATTATAATCGATATTTCCGCTTTCGCTATATTCTAAAGTAGATTCTTCCCCTTTAGTAAAACTTTCATTGTAGAATTTAAGAGATAAATAACCAATAATTATGATTGAAGCAATCATAATTATTATTCTTAAACTATATGAACAATAAAAATAAAAACTTCTATCTACATGTTTATCTAAATCATTATATACTTGATCCATTTTAGCAAAATCTGAATCTTTTATCTTAGTTTTTTTCATTTCAATCACCTTTTTATTCTTTTTCTAACTCAATATTAATATTTATTTCATTTAATGCTATAGGCATTATATTTTCATTTTCATCAAATAATGGATTTTTATATGTTGTTATAACATCTACTTTTTGAATAGCATTCGATTCGATTATCTGATTTACTTCTAATCCTTTTATAGATATTTCTATATTATCTTGATATGCTTCAAGACCTGTTATGTTTATTTCTTTTACTTTTGCATTAACATTTCCTGTGTTATCAACATTAAATTGGAATTTTGTATATTCGTTTACTTGTCCAAGGGATAATCCATAGGTAATATCATTTTTGACAATTATAGGATTTTTTACAATGGTAATGTTTTCGCCATCTTCAAAGAAATCTGTTACATCTTTTATTGTCACTTCATATTTTTCTTTTGAAACTGTGGCAATACCAGTATAGGCATATGTTGTAGTTAGTGTTCCAATACTTAAAGTTAAGCTGGATAAGGCAATTATTAAACCTAGTATTTGAAATGTCCTTATTCTTCTCTCTATCATGTATTACACCTACTTTATATAAAGTATAACATTTAGAATAAAAACTGACAATGAAAAATTCATTGTCAGTTGTATTTTTATATGCAAATTTTTATTGATTAAAATGGTAATTTCATGTTTCCGCTGCTCATCATTTTCATCATTTTTTTCATTTCTTCAAATTGCTTTAATAAACGATTGATTTCTGATACGTCACGTCCACAACCAGCACTAATACGTTGTTTACGACTTGCTTTTAAAACTTCAGGATGTTTTCTTTCATAAGGTGTCATAGAAAGAATGATTGCTTCAACATGTGCCATGTCTTTTGGGTCAATGTTAACGTTATTAAGTCCCATTTTACGAGCTTGTGGAAGCATCTTTAAAATGTTTTCTAAAGGTCCTAATTTCCTTATTTGTTTTAAATTAGCTAGGAAATCTTCTAAGTCATATTTACCACTTAGCATTTTCTTGGCTTGTGTTTCAGCTTCGCTCTCTGAAATTATTCCTTCTACTTTTTCAGCAATTGATAAAACGTCACCCATATCTAGAATACGTTCTGCCATACGTTCTGGATAGAATGCTGATAAACCATCTAAACGTTCAGAGTCACCAACAAATTTGATTGGAACATTAGTTAAGTGTCTTACTGATAAGGCAACTCCACCTTTTGTATCGCCATCTAGTTTTGTTAGAATACATCCAGTTAAGGATAATTTATCATTGAAACCTGTGATTACGTTGATAGCATCTTGTCCCATCATTGCATCTATTACAAGAAGTGTTTCTTTTGGATGACATAAATCAACAATACCTTTTAATTCATCCATTAAAGCTTCATCGATATGTAAACGACCAGCTGTATCTATTATGACATAATCATTTTTATTTTCTTTAGCATAGTCTAGAGCATGTGAAATAATTTCATTAACGTCTTTCTTTCCTTCAGTATAAACAGGAATATTTAATTGTTTTCCAACAGTTTGTAATTGTTCAATCGCTGCTGGACGATAAATATCGCAAGCTACTAAAAGTGGTTTTTTAGCATGTTTTTTTCTTAAAAAGTTAGCGAGTTTTCCACATGTTGTAGTTTTACCACTTCCTTGAAGTCCTACTAACATTAAAATAGCTGGATTTCCTTCAAGATTTAATGGAGCTGCTTCGCCACCTAGTAATTCAACCAATTCATCTTTAACAATTTTGATAAACAATTCGTCTGGTTTTAAAGATTTTTGAACATCCATTCCTAGAGCTTTTTCTTTTACTTTAGCAATAAATTCTTTTACTACTTGGTAGTTAACGTCGGCTTCTAAAAGAGCCATTCTTATTTCACGCATTGCTTCACTTATATTTTCTTCAGTAATACGTCCTAATCCACGAATATTTTTTATCGCATTCGATAATCTATCTCCCATATATTCAAACATTTTTATATCTCCTTTACTGAGGTTTATTATATCAAAAAAAGATAGAATGTTCTATCTTTATTAGACTTTTTTACTTTATATTAGATATTTTATTTGCTATCTTTAATACCTAGTTCTTTACAAACTATTTTATAAACTTCACTTTGGATATCTTCAATATCTCTTAATTTATTATTTTTATCAACACAATTCACTTTTCTATAATCATGAATTTTAGCAAGTTCTAAGTATGCATGTTCTGCATTTCTAATATGTAAGACACTTGCTTCATGTTGATCGCCTGGTTCTGTACGACCATTTCTTAGTTCAGCCACTTTTTTGTATGGCATATATAAGAATATAGTAAAATCTGGTTTTGGTAATTCTAAGAAGCCATATTCTAAGTTAGCTAGATTCTCATAAAGTTTTAATCTTTCTTCTTTATCAAAAATCTTTCCTCCTTGGTGACCCATATTACTTTCAACATAACGATCAAGAACAACATCGATTCCTTGATTAATTAAATCAAGAATTTTATCTCTGTTATATCTTCTGTCAGCCGCATAATAAAGACATGCAACTTTTGGATCAACGTTAGCTGCTCCTTCTGGAAAATATCCTTCACAAATGTGTTTTTTTCCTAAGTAAGCGCCACCTACTATTTTGCCTGTTGGAGTGTCATATGCTGGAAAACTAAATCTTTCAATTTTTCTTCCTTGACGTCTTAAGCTTTGAACTAATAAACTTGTTTGTGTTTCTTTTCCAGAACAATCAGTTCCTTCAATAACAATAATTTTACCTTTTTTATTTCCTTCCATAAATATTCTCCTACCTTTTAACAATTTAATAATACCACATTATCTGTTTCTTTAAAAGTGTAAAAAGTACACAAAATAAAAAAATTCACTTTTTAGTGAACTTATTTATCTATTTGGAACATGTGCGTAAATTTTTTTATATTTAACCGCTATTTCATAATTTGAATTGGCTTCTTTGATTAATCTTGTTAAAACTTCTAAATCGTCTAAACAATGGTAGAAACATATAGCTAGTTTAGGAGCATATTCTTTTAGTGTTTGACGTGCTCCTTCTAACATTAATCTTTCTGCTCCTTCAATATCTGCTTTTATAAAATCTACACTACTTAGATTACTTTCTTCAACGAAGTCATCAATTGTAGTTGTTTTTACTCTAACAATTGAATTATCTGAAGATATATCCCCACTTTCAAGTTTGTTACATGAAGATTTAGTAGGATTGGTTCTAAATAGAGATTCTCCTGTAAAATTAGATACTGCCTTATTTATTATATTTATGTTTTCATCTATTTCCGTTAAACGGCTTAAAAATTGTTTGATTATTTCTTCTGTAGGTTCAAAAGCATACACTTGACATCCTTTTGAACTAGCTAAACTTGAAAATAGTCCATAATTTGCTCCTAAATCAAGAACAATATCTCCTTTAGATAGTTGAACATTTCCATTCTCATATGGACCTTCTAGATATGGAATGTTTGACGCTAATCTACTATTTTTAGTAGTAAGTGAAGGCATTATAATATCTAAGAATTCTGCTTTAAAGCATTTATAATGTTCTAATGTAGGACGTGGTAGAACAATTCTACCATAAGATGTTTCTATTTCATAAAAGTCGCCATTTTTGTAGAAGACATCTAAATATTCGATAAAATCTTTATAGTCTTCGTTTGTAGTACCAAATGTTCCTAATAAGTACTTTTCAAATAATGGTCTTTCAATATCTAACCAATAAATATAATAGAAAGGATTAAAGATACTTATATCACTATGTAAAATACTTCCCTTAATTCTTTCGAAAATACTTCCTTTAGGCAATCTAGCTAATAATTGCCATTTTAAGAAATTTATAGTACTTGCTATGTCTTGTTTCATATTTCCCCCTACTTATTTTTACGCTGAAAGTAAATCATTAATTTCTTCTTTTATTTTATTAATATCATCATATGTAACTATTTCATTTAATTTGCTCTTGTCTTTATATATATGTAATTTTTCTTCATAATTATTTAGTTTATCTAAGACTGTCTTAATCGTTTTTTGAACGGCACTACGACTGATGTTGTTATTATCGGCTATTTCTGATAATGATAAATCTTCTTGATAATAGTCTTGAAAAGTTATGGCTTCTTTACTGGTTAGTAGAGAACCATAAATATCAAATAAATTATTGTAATATACAAATTCTTCCATTACATCATATCCTTAAATAACCCATAAATGTAGTTTTCAATATCAAATGTTTTTAAATCTGTCATAGATTCGCCAAGACCTATAAACTTAACTGGCAGATTGACTTCATCTTTAATAGCTAGAACAATTCCACCTTTAGCTGTTCCATCTAGTTTCGTTAAAACAATTCCTGTAATGTCAGTAATTTCCTTGAAAGCCTTAGCTTGGCTTATGCCATTTTGACCTGTTGTTGCATCAATTACAAGTAGAGTTTCATGTGGAGCATTAGGAATATGACGACCAATTACTTTATTTACCTTTTCGAGTTCTTTCATTAGATTCACTTTATTTTGTAGACGACCAGCAGTATCAATTAATACGATATCAACATTTGCTTCTTTGGCTTTAACAAGTCCATCAAAAATAACACCTGCTGGATCAGTATTTTCTTTACCATAGAATAGTGCTCCTGTACGAACTGACCACTCTTCAAGTTGTTTAACAGCTCCTGCTCTAAAGGTATCTCCAGCAATCATCATAACACTTTTACCTTCGTTAATATACTTATGAGCAAGTTTGGCAATTGTAGTCGTTTTACCTACACCATTAACACCAACCATTAGAATTACAGTTGGCCCAGATTCTGCAATCTTAATTTTATCTGATAATGATTCGTTTTCAACATAAATAATAAATAATTCATCGACGATAACTTCGTTTAAATATGTTGTATCAGTAATTTTCTCGCTTTTAACACGATCTCTTAAGCGATCCATAAAGCTCATGACAGTATTAACACCAACGTCAGCGTTAATTAGGATTTCTTCTAACTCTTCATAATAATCTTCTGATACTTTAGTATACTTAACTCCTAACATACTTAATTTAGAAACAAATTCTTTTCTTGTTTTTTCTAAACCTTTATCATATAGTTCAATACTTGCGGCTTCTTCGATTTTTTTCTTCTTTTCTTGAGAAGCTATAAATTCAGCCCAATTGTCGTCTTCTTCACTTTCTTCATCGTCTTCTTTTTCTTCATCAGCTTCAATTTCTTCTTTTTCTGTATCCTCTGAAGTTTCTTCGATTTCTGCATCTTCTTCGATTAATTCATCACCATCGTTTTCTAACTCTTCTATATTAGAAGATTCTTCTGCTTCAAATGTTTCACTAACTTCGTCAGAAATAGTTTCTTCAACTTCAGTTTCTTCTTCATGAGGAAGTTCTATTTCATCAATTGATGTTACATCAAATTCTTCTTTAACCTCCTCTACAACTTTTTCTTTTTTACTTATTATACTTTTTAATTTATCAAATAATCCCATTTAAATCACCATAATTAGTATACCTTAACTTCCTTTATTTTTCCAGAACAAAAGGACTTTAGTCCACACTTTTAGGTATATACCAATAAGTATTTTCATACTTCATAAATATCTTTGCGCCTTTCGGAACTTGTTTGATAGTATTATATACATTATAGTAATCGCCTATTCCAGCAACAATATTAAAAACACCTACCAATCCCAATGAAACGAAAAATGGATTAAATAAAAATATAATAAAAGGAATAAAACCTAAAATAATATTAGGTAATAATGACATAAAAATGAAATGTAATTTACTCATATGGTCTTCTCCAATAACAAACATCATTAATGGCTTTGTATTATAATATAAATAAACTCTTTTCTTAAAACAAATGGCATGCAATAATTCGTGCGGTATCAAGAAAATTAAAGAAATAATATAACTAAGAACATAATTTAGAATAAGAATTAAAAAATTTGGAATATACTCAAAAGACATAATAGATACAACAATCAATAAAATACAAAATATAATATTTTGTGGCGTTCTTAAAATTCTTGCCATTTCCTCAGTATTTTCTGCTTCCTTATATTTAGTAGCTTTTTTTATTTTCTCACTACTAGGAAAAGTTTCTACCACACCATTATATTTACCTTTAAAAATAAGTTTCATATTTAACGCTCCCTACAAGGATTATAACATACAACTAGACTTTTAATTCATTTTGATATATAATTGTCTGTAGCGAAGAACTAATACTTTTTATTTTTATTAATTTTTTTAATGATTGAAAGGAAGATTTTATGAATAAGAAAGACGGATTTACGTCTGTCATTGCTTTGGGTGGCTTAGGTGAAGTCGGTAAAAACATGTATGTTTTTACACACAAAGATGAAATATTCATAATTGATGCTGGTGTTATTTTCCCTGAAAGTGATTTACTTGGTGTTGATTATGTAATACAAGACGTAACATATTTAAAACAAAATGAAGAAAAAATAAAAGGACTATTAATTACACATGGTCATGAAGATCATATTGGTGGTATATCATTTTTACTACAAAGTGTTAATATTCCTGTTATATATGGTGCTAAGACATCAATTGACTTAATAAAAAACAAATTAGAAGATCGCAATATTGGTTATAAGAATTTAGAAACAATTAATTCAGATACAAGAATAAAAACAAAATATTTTGATATTGAATTTATTGCTACTACTCACTCTATCCCAGATAGTTTTGGTATAGTTCTTCACACTCCTAATGGTACAATCGTATCTACTGGAGACTTTAAATTCGATTTAACTCCTATTGGACCAATGGCTGACTTACATAAGATGGCTAAAGTTGGAGCTGAAGGTGTTAAACTACTTTTAAGTGATAGTACAAATGCTTTATCAGAGGGGTTCTCTAAATCAGAAAACTCAGTTGATGAGGCTTTATCAGATTTAGTTAATGGTTACAATGGACGTATTATTATTGCAACATTCGCATCTAACATTTATCGTGTTAAGCATATTGTTGAAACATGTAGAAAAAACAACCGTAAGATAATTGTATTTGGTCGTTCAATGGAAACAGCGACAAATCTTGCTTTAAATAATGGTTTATTAACTGATAAATCAATATTCATTGATGCTAATACTGCAAAAAGTTTAAAGAAAAATGAAATTTGTATTTTATGTACTGGTTCACAAGGAGAACCATTAGCGGCTTTATCAAGAATAGCTAATGGAACTCATAAACAAATATCTTTAATGCCAGATGATTTAGTCGTATTTAGTTCTAACCCTATTCCTGGTAATGCTGCAGGTATCAATAGAATAATTAATAAGTTATATCTAAAAGGTGTTAAAGTTATTACTAATTCAGAATTTAGTGATATTCATACATCTGGACATGCTAAACAAGATGAATTAAAACTTATGTTAAGACTTATTAAGCCTGAATATTTTATGCCAATGCATGGAGAATATAGAATGCTTAAGAGTCATGCAGAATTAGCCGTTTCTTGTGATGTTAAACCAGACAATATATTTATTATGAATAATGGAGATTCATTAATCTTAGATGATACTGGGGTACATCGTGGACCAACAGTTACGTCAGGAGATGTATATGTAGATGGTTCTCGTATTGGAGAAGTTGGCTCTGTAGTCATTAAAGATCGTAAATTAATGAGTCGTGATGGTATTTTAATTACAATACTTAATATTAATCCTTTGACTAAAAAATTATTAATTAAGCCAAATATTACAACAAGAGGATTCGTTCTTGTAAATGAGAATGCTGAATTAATTAGTCAAATCGAAAAGAAAACTGCTGAAATAGTAAATAAATTCTTAAAAGAAAATATTTATAGTTATACTGATTTAAAAAATCAAATCATTTTAGAATTACATCCATTTATAAGTAATTTAACAGGACGTCGTCCAATAGTACTTCCTGTTATAATGGAGATTAGAGAAGCATCTGTAAACTAGATGTTTCTTTTTTTATAATATATTATTGTATGGTGTATAATTTAAATAAGGTGAATAATTATGAAGAAAAGAAAGAAATTGAAAAAGAAATATGTAAGATATTTAGCTTTAATATTTATAATTGGTTTGATTATTGGTGGATTTGTGATATATAGAAATTATAGTAACAATGACATGAGTCAAGATGAAAAAAATAAACAAGTAAATAAAGATGATGATATTACTTTAAGATTAAAGAGATTAAGCTACTCTACTGATGATATTCGTTTTGTAAAAAATGAGGTTAATAATGAGAATATCGACTATTTAATAAAAAAAGAAATTGATAGTAATTTAGCAATGGAGATTATAAGAGAAAATTACTATATAGATGACTATTTAGAAAAGTACTTAAATTATTATGAAGATAATAAAGAATTAAGTAAGAAAGAGATTGTGACAAGAGTTAATAGTCATTTAGATACAGAGTTTTATACTAATACAGAGAAAACTGATGATACTTTAGGTAAGTTTGTTATATTAAATAAACATTATTATAGTGATGGAAACTATGAAGGAAAAGACTTGGTTGATGTTGATTCTAAATATCATATATGGGGTTATGAATTTAAATTATCTAAAGAATGTTATGAAGCTTTTTTAAAAATGTATGAAGATGCTATGAATGCAGGATATGCTTTTAAAATTAATTCTGCTTATCGTAGTTATGATACACAAGTTAAAATTTATCAAGGCTGGGTTAATCAGGATGGACAAGCATTAGCCGATACCTACTCTGCTCGTGCTGGTTATTCAGAACATCAAACTGGATATGCATTCGATGTTAGGGATTATCCTTTTACAACAGATGATTACTCTAAAACAAAATCATTTACTTGGGTTAGTGAGAACGCCTATAAATATGGTTTTATAATAAGATTTCCTTTGAATAAGGAATATATAACTGGTTATCAATATGAACCTTGGCATTATAGATATGTTGGATTAGAAGCTGCGAAGTATATTCATGATAATGATATTACTTTTGAAGAATACTATGAATATTTTATTAGATTTAATAATCCAAGAAATTTGGGTTAATTAGAAAGATTTAGAAGTCTTTCTTTTTTTATCGACATTTTTTTATTTTAGGAGAAGATATAATTTTCAAGTAAGGTGAAAAATATGATAAAGAAAAGAAAGAAACTTAACGGAAGTTTAAACTTAGGAATTATAATCTTACTCCTTGTAGTTGTTTGCTATATAACAATAATGTTGTTTGATGAAGCGTATGGCGGAAGATTTTATATACCTGAGGTAGAAGATGATATGGATGTTTCAAAGTCATATGATTTTACGGAGGATGATATAATGAAAATTGATGATATAGTGAGTGAAAAAAATATTGATTATTTGTTAGAAAACAATATTGATAAGACTTTAGCATTAGGAATTATAAATGAGACTTATTATATTGATGAGTATTTGGAAAAGTATTTAAATTATCATGTAATAAATAGTAATCTTAGTTATAAAGAAGTTGTAGCAAGAGTTAATAGTCATATAGATGTAGAATTTTATACAGAAACTGAAAAGACTGATGAAAGCTTAGGTAAATTTGTTATTTTAAATAAACACTATTATGCTAGCAAAGATTACAAAGGAGAAAGCCTTATTGTAGTAGACAAAGAATATAATTTATATGATACTGAGTTTATGCTAGCAGAAGAATGTTATCAAGCTTTCTTAAAAATGTATGATGATGCTAAAAATGAAGGTTTTGCTTTTAAGATAAATTCAGCTTATCGTAGTTATGAAAGACAAATTAATGTTTATAATGGTTGGGTGGAACAAGATGGAGTAATCTTAGCTGACACCTACTCTGCGAGACCAGGATATTCTGAACATCAAACTGGGTATGCTTTTGATATACGAGATTTTCCTTTAACAAATGATGATTTTTCAAAGACGAAAGCTTTTACTTGGGTTAGTGAAAACGCTTATAAATATGGATTTATCTTAAGATTTCCTTTGGGGAAGGAATACTTAACTGGTTATCAATATGAATCTTGGCATTACAGGTATGTTGGATTAGAAGCTGCGAAGTATATCCATGATAATGATATTACTTTTGAGGAATATTATGAATACTTTATTAGATTTAATAATCCTAGAAATTTAACATAAAAAAAGTAGAATAAGTCAGATAATTTAGACTTTACTCTACTTTATTTTTTTACTTTAGTTAAAGGAAACAAACTAATTTCTTTAGCTATTTTTTTCTCTCTTTGTGCAAACAAATCAAAATTTTCTAAAATTGTTTGCATATCTGTTAAGTACTCTTGATATTTCTTATCTGGATAATACATTTTAGCATACCCACCTTTTCCATATTTACTTGATAATTTTTTGTAAGAGTAAGCAATCACTTGATCAAGAGTTGGATTCTCTGAAGCATGTTTATCTTTTTGATATTTAAGAGATCTTTCTAGCATGTTATTAACAGATATAGCACGATCAGCTGATGAAACAAGTTTTCCATAAATACTACGTGCTTCGTATTCTAGACTTGCACGATGATCAACAATAGCTTCAGCAATTATTTGTCTTTCTTCGTCAGTGAAAAATGCTTGCATATTATCATCTTGAAGAAACATTTCTGATGATACTTGTTCATGATTATCAGGATCTACTTTGTAGCCAATATCATGAAAAACAGCGATAGTATAAACCATGTTTGGATCTACTTCTAGTTTAAAAGATGATGCTATTTCAAAACTTCTTTCAATTACAGAAGTGATGTGATCAATACCATGACCACCAATGTTATCTGTATATTGTGGTAAAATATTTTCTTCTATATATTTATATAATTCATCTTTTATCATGTTAAACACTTCTTTCATTAGGATAAGCCAATTATTTCATTGTCGATTAAATCTATTTTTTCATAATTTGGATGAACTGGTAAACCAGGCATTGTTATGATACTGCCAAGATATATAGTTATAAAACCTGCTCCATTATATAACTTAATGTTTTTTACTGTTACTTCATAATCTTGTGGGTATCCTAAATTGTCTTTATTATCAGATATTGAATATTGAGTTTTAGCTATACAAATTGGTAAGTTACTAAAGCCATCATTTTCTAATGTTTCAATCATTTTTTCAGCATCTTCAGTATATTTTATAATACCTGCTTTATAAATATCTTTAAGTACTTTAGCAATTTTTTCTTTAATACTTAAATCTAGGCTATATAGTTCTTTGTATTCAGACTCATTATTTAAAGAAGCTATTACTTCTTTAGCAAGGTCTACTGCTCCTACTCCGCCATCTTTATAAGCAGTTGAAATAGCAAAACGGACGTCTTGTTCTAATGCATATTTTTTTACAAATTCGATATCTTCATCAGTATCGTTGTCATACTTATTTAAACATACTACTATATTATTAGTCATATTTTTTAGAATATCAATATGTGCTTTTAAATTAGATATACCCTCACTTAAATTATCCTGTCCGTTGTATTTTAAAGCTTTAATAGTTGTTACTAAAACAGTAGCTGCTGGATTCAAATTATTTAAACGACATTTAATATCATAAAATTTTAAAGCCCCAAGATCTGAACCAAAGCCAGCTTCAGTAATACAATAATCACTTAATTTTAGGGATGTCGTTGTAGCAATTACACTTGAACAACCATGAGCAATGTTAGCAAATGGTCCTCCATGAATAATAACTGGGTTGTGCTCAAGTGTTTGAACTAAGTTAGGTTTTATAGCCTCATTTAAAAGAACAAGTAAAGATCCAGTAATGTTTAGTTCTTTAACTAAAACAGGACGATTATCTTTAGTATATCCAATTAAAATATTATCTAGTTTTAAACGAAGGTCTTCCATATTCTTAGCTAGACATAGAATCGCCATTATTTCACTCGCTGCAGTTATGTCGAATTTTTCGTGACGCGAATAATTTTTGCTATTAATAGTTATGTCTTTTAAAGCACGATCGTTCACGTCAAGACATCTATTAAATAAAATTCTATCTTCATCTAAGTTAAGAACATTCCCTTGAAATATATGATTATCAATAGCAGCACAAATTAAGTTATTGGCTGCTGTGATAGCATGGAAGTCTCCAGTAAAATTAAGATTAATATCTTCCATTGGAATTACTTGTGAATGTCCGCCACCAGTTGCTCCACCTTTAATACCAAATACAGGTCCTAAAGATGGTTCACGTAAAGAAGAAGAAGCATTGTATCCTAGATGTCTCATAGCATCTAGAAGACCGATGGAAACAGTAGTCTTGCCTTCCCCAAATGGTGTTGGAGATGTTGCTGTTACAAGAATTAATTTTCCATAGTCACCATCAATATTGTTATAATTTATTTTAGCTTTATAATTACCATATAATTCAAGATTGTCTTTTAGATTTAAACTTGAAGCAATTTCAGTAATATTTTTAAGTTCTGTAGCATGTGCTATTTCTATATCTGTCATAATTAATCACCTGTGTTTAGTATATAATACTTAGAACATTTTATCTACACTTTTAGGTACTTTTCCTTTTAAAATAGTATCAACTATCTTATCCTCTTTTTCTTTAGAAACTTCTTTACCTGTTAAGGAAGAAAGAGTTTGAACAACGCTTCTTAAGGAAGCTTCATCATTTAAGTTACCTTGTTGTAGTTTGGTAGCTAAAGATATAATAGTATCCTTATCTACTTTCGTTTTTTTCTCTACTCTAGAAAAAAATTTGTCATCAAAATTCATAAAATCACCTACTATATTCTATGAAGAAAAGATAAGAAAGATATAAAAAAGAATATAAATTTAAAATTTGGACATAATATTAAGGGTGATATTATGGAAGATTTTAGATATAATCAAAAAATTGAATGTTGCGTAAGAGATTGTGTGCATTGTGTAGATGGATGTAGATGTAATTTAGATCATATTCAAGTCTCAAAAGATATAAGAAATGAAAATACAATGTATAATACAATTTGTCAAAGTTATGAAGAACAATAAGAAATTATTGTTTTTTTATGAAAAAAATTATTACTAAATTAATATGATTTAATATGGGTTTCTTTTTTTATAGAAAGAAGGAATGATAATGAAGAAACATAAGAAACTGTATATAATCGTTTTTATTTGTATCATTATTGTTCTTTTTGTTTTTTATTATTGGCACTTTACTAGTAGTAAAAAGTTTAATTTTGAAGATATAAATGTTATAGTTTATAAAGACAATTACGATATGAGAATTAGTTATCCGAGGTTTAATAATAAAGAATTTAATAAAAAAGTAGAAGCGGTTGTTGATAAGGAAAAGAAAGAACTAATTAGTATTGTTAATGAGAGTATTAATAATAAGGAAGATAGTACTTTAATAAATTATGAACTTATAATAAATTATAATTGTTTAATAAAAGAAGATATCTACTCTATTCATTTTAAAATACTCAGATTTGTAGGAGGAGCTCATTATGAAAGAGATGATATGATATTTTACTATGATAGAAAAAATAATAAAGAGCTATTTATAGATGATTTAGTAAGTAATAAGGTGTTATTTTATAATACCTTAAAGGAAGAATGTAAGAAATATTTACTTGATAATAAGGAAGTTTTAGGTACATATTATGATAATGAAATGATTTTGGAAGGTTTAGAAAATATAGAATTTGTTACTTTTGGTGATGATTATGTTTGGGTAATTTTTCCACCTTATAGTGTTGGCCCTTGGAGTAGTGGCGAAATTTTAGTACCAATAAAGTACGAAGTTATTAACAGATATTTGAATCCTACTTTCTTCTGGAAGATTGATTATAATGATAACAACGAGATAGCGGATGAAATTGATAATAGTAATAAAGTTCAATCTATAGTTAGAGATGATGAATTTTATAAGGATAAAAAGTTAGTTGCTCTAACGTTTGATGATGGTCCTTCATGGAATAAGACAGAAAAGTTGTTAGATGGTTTAAGAGAAAGAAATGCTAAGGTATCTTTCTTTATGTTGGGAAGTCGAATTAAAGGACAAGAAAAATTAGTTAAAAGAATTTATGATGAAGGTCACACTATTGGGTCTCATTCCTATGAACATAAGAACTTTCATAATACAGATTTGTTAGAAGCTTTGGAAGATATTAATAAGACTAATCAAATGTTAAAGGAAATTACAGGCGTTTGGCCAAGGTATTTAAGGCCACCATATGGAAATTATACTAAAGAACTCCTTGACGAAACAGACATGTCATTTATTCTTTGGAATGTTGATTCATTAGATTGGAAAAAGAAAAATAGTGATAAGATTGCACAATATATTATCGAAACTGCCCAAGATGGTGATATTGTATTGTTACATGATTTATATGATACAAGTATTGAAGGAGCTTTTAAAGCAATTGATGAGTTAAGTAAAGAAGGATTTGCTTTTGTATCACTTGATGAGTTAATAGAGATTAAAGGGATTAATGCTGAATATCATAAGGCTTATAGATATTTTAAATAAAGGCAAAGAAAAAAGAGCTTTTTGAGCTCTTATAAACTTAAAGGATTATTATCTATTTCAATATTTACTTTATTATTTAACATAAATAGTTCATCTAACTCTTTTAATGTTTTGAAGAGATTAGGATCTCTTTTGTATTTTAGAATTATTTGAAAACGATAAACGTTATTTATTTTAAACATTGATGCTGTTGTTGGACCCAAAATGATTGTACTTTTATCTAAATTTTTTTCTAAATATTTTTTTACTTTGCTTATTTCTTTTGAAGCAGCATCGTAGTCTTTAGAAGATGTCTTAATACTAGTAAGATAGTAGTATGGTGGATAATCTAATTTATGGCGATTTGTCATTTCATAATTGTAGAATTTCATGTAATCATTATTCTTGACACACTTTAGAGTAAAATTGTCTGGATTGAATGTTTGAATAATTACTTCGCCAGGTAGGATACTGCGCCCTGCTCGGCCAGCTACTTGAGATAAAAGAGCAAATGTCCTTTCACCACTACGGAAGTCAGGAATGTTTAAAGTTGCATCCGCATTAATAACTCCAACTAAAGTTACTAAAGGAAAGTTTAAACCTTTAGAAATCATTTGAGTACCTAATAAAATGTCGTATTCGTGGTTTTTGAATTTGTTAATGATATCCTCATGAGCACCTTTATTTCTAGTTGTATCAGCATCCATTCTAATAACACGAGCACTCGGTAATAATTTTTTTATTTCTAGTTCGAGTTTTTCAGTACCTAGACCATAATCCGTTAAAGCTTTTTCATGACATTCTGGACATACTTCTCCTTTAAAGATTGCATATCCGCAATAATGACATCTTAAGTTTCCTGATGATTTATGGTAAGTTAGAGCGATGTCACAATGAGGGCATTTGTAAGTAAAGCCGCAAGATTTACAAGTTATAATAGTTGAATATCCTCTTCTGTTTAGTAATAGAATAGATTGTTCTTGTTTTTGTAAACGATCTTTTAACTTGCTTTTTAGTGGTTCTGAGAAAATCGTGTTATAACGTTTCATCTCTTCTGCCATATCAACAATTTGAATTGTAGGTAAAATAGATTTGCCGACACGATTAGGCATTTCGATATATTTATAAACACCTTTTAAAGCACGAGCCATAGTTTCTAGAGATGGTGTGGCACTTCCCAAGATAAGAGGGATATGATTGTAATGTTTACGAAATTCAGCCATATCAAGAACATGATAGCGAGGATTAGAGTCTTGTTTAAATGTTTCACTATGCTCTTCATCAATAATAATAATTCCCAAGTTTTTTAATGGAGTAAAAATAGCACTACGAGTACCAACAACAATGTGAACTTCTTCACGAAGAATTTTTAGATATTCATCATACTTTTCACCAGCCGACAAACCACTATGAAAAATGGCGACATCGTTTCCAAAATGATTGTAGAACTTATTAACAATCTGTGTAGTCAAAGATATTTCTGGTACTAAAAGAATAGCAGTTTTATCTTCTTTTACCACTCTTTTAATTAATTCAATATATACTTCAGTTTTTCCTGAACCAGTAACACCATGAATAAGATAAGTGTTTTCTTCGTTTAAATTAATATTATCTAAAGCATTCTGCTGGTCTTTAGTAAAAGTTACTTTTTCTTCTTCTATACCCTTGTTGTTTAAACGATAAATTTGTTCTAATTCGATTGTTATTAAGTCTTCTTCTAATAAAGCATTTAGTGCTGGCGATGAAAGTGCACTTTTTAGTACACGAGTATTCTCTAATAAAGTATTTAGAATTTCTATTTGTTTCGTTCGACGAGGATATTTAGAAATGTAATCTTCTATTGTTTCCCTGCTCTTATTTAATTTTATATAAGTTAGATATTTAGAGTAGTTACTTTTTTGTTCTTTTACTTTTAGAGAACTTGGAAGCATTGTTTGATAAGCAGTTATCTTAGTACATAGAGTTTTACTTTGAAGGTATGCTCCTAATTCCATTAATTCTTTGTTTAAGCAAAAATATTTATCAACAATATCAACTATTTCTTTTAGTTCGTAATCTTCATTAATATTATCTTTAATATTAGTTACAAAGCCATTTATTGTTTTAGGTCCAAAAGGAACTAAGACTTTCATTCCGACTTTTATATCTTCTTTTAAATGAGAAGGAATAATATAGGTGAATGTTTTATCAATTGATTTAGAACTATATTCGATGAGAACTTCTGCGTACATTAATATTCCTCCTTAGATAATTGATTAGTGATATTATATCATATTTTGATAGTTATTTTTAATTAAGAGATTACTGTCTTGCTTGAAATGTGATGCTTAATAATATATAATTAGTTTAGGAAACGAATATCATTAAAAAAATGATACATTTGATTTAATCAAATGATTTCCTTTTGGTTTTTTGGAGGTCTGATTATAAATAATCAGACCATTTTTTGTTTTATCTAAAAATTAAGATTAAAACAACCAAAAGTAAAATTGCTATGATAAATTTAAAGAACTTCTCTAAACTCATAACAGATCTTCCTTTCTAACTTTCACAATTAATTTGATAGTTAGCAAACCAAAACTCCCCTGTTTAAAAAAGGAAATCATTGTTATTTCAAATGTATCAGGTTCTACTCTAACAAATAAAAATACCTTTGTAAATATAATAAATTTTGTGTCTTTTTTAAATTCAAATTTTAATATTTTTATAAATATTATTTTCTTATTTTGGCTATTATTTTACATGGATTGGTATTTAAAGTTATAGCAAAGTTTGCTTGGTATAAAATATTAATATACTTATATATTCTTTAGATATTAACATGTTTTTATTGAAAAGAACTTTTTTATAATATATAATTAGTTTAGGAAACACGTATCATTTAAATTAAAAAATGATACATTTGATTTAATCAAATAATTTCCTTTTGTTTTGGGGCCTGATTAATCATAATCAGACTTTTTGTTTTATCTAAAAATTAAGATTAAAACAACTAAAAGTAAAATTGCTACGATAAATTTAAAGAACTTCTCTAAACTCATAACAGATCTTCCTTTCTAACTTTCACAATTAATTTGATAGTTAGCAAACCAAAACTCCCCTGTTTAAAAAAGGAAATCATTGTTATTTCAAATGTATCAGATTCTACTCTAGCAAATAAAAAACACTTTGTAAATCAAGAAAAAATTAGCTTTTTTTATATTCAGATTTTAGTCTATTTTATTAGGTCATTATAGTAATTTGAACTTATTTCAAATAGTCTTATTAACTTTTGGTTATATCGATATAATTATAAGATATATTGTATAAGATTTAAGTTTGCAAGTTTTATAATTATTTAGTACAATTTTTATAGAATAGAGATGATCTTGATGATAAATGCTTTAATTGGTTTACATATGATTAAAAAAACTGGAGCTAATGTTTGTAAAGGTATTTTTTATAATTACATGTCTAAAAATTTTAATTTGGATGATTTTTTAAATAAGTATCAAGATGATTTAAATAAAGGAGTTAGAACGTTATCATTAGTTGAACCTTCTTTTGTAGATAAAGAAATTATAGAACCATGTTATCAGATTCTTAAAGATAATGTGACAGAAGATGAACTTCTTTTAGTAACAAATCGTATTAAAGATATAAGGATTAAAAAAGGAATATTTAGTTTAACAGAAGGTGGTCATTTTAACAATTCACTCAGTTTAATTAAGTATTATGATGTAAAATCATTAATGCATGAATTTTTACATATGGCGTCTAGTTATTACAATAAGGATAATAATGTATGGATGTGTGGTTTTGAAAATAATTATAAATTATTAAGAATTGGTCATGGATTAACAGAAGGATTTACTGAATTATTTGCTTCAAGATTAGAAAAAAGAGATATTCGCTCTTATAAAGAATTAACAGAAATATGTGAAATGCTAGAAATATTATTTGATCATAAAGATGATGCTAGAAAATTATATTTTAGTTGTGATTTACCATCTTTTATTAATAAATTAAGGGAATATATGACAGATGATGAAGTGTTCAATCTAATACGAGAAATGGACTTTTTAGTATCTTCTAATGAAATGAATAGATCCTATGATATAAAACTATTTATATATAAAAGATTTATGGATAAATGTTTGGATATAGAAAAAATCAAAAAAATGACTGACCTTATTAGAAAGCAGAATGCAACTAGAATTCTTAGTGAAGCCAATAATTCAGAAATTAGGATTAGAAATATTGAAGATAAAAATATTTCTCAACATTTTAAAAAATATTCTAAAAAAAGTATTGCTAAAGCTGCTACCACCGTTGCTATATGCACTTCTTTACTTTTAGGAAATCATGCTTTAGCTATTTCTAATAAACCTTATAACGATATGAAAAAATTAGTTGGAGCTCATACTACTGATAGTTACTTTGTTATGTTGGATGATAATTACTCACTATCGTCTGAAGCTAATGCTAGTAGTTTAAGTGGTAGTGACTTATGTCGTTCATTAATTGCCAATAATATTAAATACTTTGAAGTAGATGGGGAATACTATACTGAAGATGGTGGTGAAATTACTATCGAAAAGTGTGAAATTACTATAAGAAACTATGTAAGAGATGCAATTCCTATCTATCATGAAAATACTATAATTAATTATGTTGCTGGTGAAGATTTAAGGGACACTGAATATGAGATAAAAGACGGAAAAGTCTACTCTATTTCTTATATAACATACAATCAAGTGAAACTTGCTGATGGTAGTATTATTTCACCAGTAGCTGATGTTACTAAAGATATAGAAGAAAGTTATTCTATTGCAGTTATTGATAGCTTTAAAGTATATTCTAAAAAATATGAAGATTTGAAGGCATTAAGTTTAATCTATGAAGATAATATTAACACCAATGTAGAACATATGTCGGAGGGAAAAAGCAAATAAAAAGAACTATGAAAAATAGTTCTTTTTATTTTGGTGGCATCATTGATGCAGTATCACCAAACCCTTTTTCTCTTATCTATTAGAATTAGATTATAGAATCTAATGCTAATCCTATCATATTGTCTAGAGAAGTTTGTCTTTCTTCAGGTGTAACAATCACATCACTGAATTTAGAATCAACAGCTGTTACTATTACGGCTGCTTCACGATTGAATGAATTTGCAATGTGAATAAGACCAAAGCTTTCCATTTCTTCTCCTAAGATAGTTAAATCTTTTGGAGCACGATTCATAATCGCATCATCATCTACATATGGACCAAATACGTCAGTAGTCATCAAAGTTCCTTTATGAATCTTTAAATTTTTGGATAATGCAGTTTCATAAATTTTATTTACTAAGTTCATTGATGGGATAACAATTTTTTCTTTATATCCATTATATGAATAAGCAAAACTTGATTCAGTGTAAACTTTATCAGCTAAGATAATTTCAGGAATCTCGACACTCTTGTGTGAAACACCGCAAGTTCCAATACGAATTACTTTTTGAACATTATAGAAATAAAATAATTCAAAAGCGTATATTCCGCACGAAGGCATTCCCATACCTGATCCCATTACTGTTACTCTTTTTCCTTTGTATGTACCAGTAAATCCAAGCATATTTCTGACATCTGTTACCTTCTTAGCATTACTTAAAAAATTGTCAGCAATATATTTAGCTCTTAACGGATCACCAGGTAAAATTACAATATCTGCAATATCCTCTTTTTTAGCATTCATATGAATTGGCATACTTTGAGGTTTCATAAGCATTCCTCCTCTATGTTAATATTATATCTCATTTACATTTGTTTTATGTAAATAAAAAATGCTATTTACACTTTTTCGTGTAAATAGCATTTGTAAAATTTTACTTTATTAATAACGGCTTTTAATGTTAGTTAAAAAAGACAAATCTTCTATACTGATATCGACATTATTATTCTTTCCTGAACCAAGTTCTATATTAGGTTTTACTTCTTTACCATGGTAATCTGTTCCACCAGTTTCTAAAAGTTCAAATTCTTTGGCTAATTCATGATAGAATGCTCTTCTTTCAGGACTATTTAGTGAATGAATAACTTCAATACCTTTTAAACCATGAGCATGCAAATATGCTACTTCATCATGTAACTCTTGGTCGTTCAGCTTTAAAGACCATGGATGAGCAAGAACTGCGATACCACCTGCATTATTTATTAAATCAAGACATTCTTCTTTAGTTATAGATTGCTTAATGTGTCTTACCTTGTCGTCTTTTAAATATTTATCAAAAGCTTCAGAAACACTCTCACAATAACCATATTTCATAAGAATTAGAGCTAACATAGGTCGTCCAATATTACCTTTGCGATTTAATAGTTCATCTATATCTTCCTTAGGCAATATAATGTTAAAATCTTCTTCTAATTGTTTTATATAAAGTTTTATATTATTCTTAGACATTTCTTTTAATTCTTTTAATCGTCTATTTAATTCTTTATCTTCTAAATCAAAATTATATCCTAAAATATGCATTTGCCCAATATCTACTTTAGCATTTAACTCTACTCCACTATATAAAGTTATATCATCATGAGGAAGAGATATTAGAATCTTTGAACCTTCAATATTATCATGATCAGTAAGTGCATATGCTTTTAAACCTATACTTCTAGCCTTATTCAGTAATTCTTCTGGAGTATGAGTACCATCAGAATGAATACTATGAGAATGTAAATCTACTTCCATTAACTATCACCTTCTAATTCTTTTTTAAACGAAATGTTCCCCACCAATCTGGTATTAAACTTGATAATTTTACACTGGTCTCTTTTTCTAAATTAGTAAGAACTTCAACATTGTCTGGATTATCACATAATTCCAATAAATATTCTAAACTTTTACTGCTTGGAGTAATTATTTCTTCTAATTCATTTAAGACAACTATTTTTGTAAATTTTCTAATATTATCATTAATCATTGATGTAACTGCACTTTTTTCAGCACTACATCCTATTCCAGTATTTGATGTAATACTAAGACCACTATATATTTTATTGTTGCTCCCTAAAATAGCACATGAATTATTGCCAAACTCGATAAATGGTGATATTTCTTGAGCATTAAGTTTAGTTTTTGCTTCATTGTAAAGATTCATCCATGTTTTCATAAAAATACACTTCCTTTAGTTATTTATAATAACATAGAAACAATTAAATTAACAATATATTAGAAGGCTTTTTCATATTCTGAAGTTACATAAGTACTTATCATATGATTTGTATCATCATAAGTCATCATATAGAAAGAAATATTAAAACTTTTTACATCTTTTATTTCGTCACGTGGAATTGATATATAGAAAATTTTCTCTGTACCCGCATAAATTTCTTCATTAAAGTCTTTATAATCATATAATTTACCATTAATTAATAGTCTTTTGATTTTTAAATTTCTTTTACTATACTTATTTTGATTTAGAAAATCAAAATATATATATGTATAATCTTTATCTGTTAGTGTTCTATAGTACCTAGCTTTCACGTTATCACCATTATAGAATTCAACTAATCCTTGAATAGTATTATCGCTTTCTATTGGAGAATAAGCACTTATATCAATTCTTATTAATTCTTTTTCTTTATCTCCGCCTTTTATGCGATAGTAAATAGTCATATTTTTAAAACAAGTAAGATCAATTGCGTCTATCTCTGTCTTAGGAATATTTATTGTGGCAGTTGTTGGTTGTTGTGCTCCTACATCAACATTGTCCGATAACGTTAAAGTGGCACTTGTATCGTGACCATCCAATAAAATTTTTTCAATACTTAAAGTTAGATTTTCACTTTCTGCTGTATAATCTAATTTAAACGAGTAGCCTTTATCGTCTCCAGTAAGATCATAAGCTCTTATTTGAGTTTTATTTCTTTTAAAGATTTCATTTCTTAAAAGTGGTACAATTAGCTCTTTATTACTTGATAGATTTTTTGTAATGGTGCTATTTCCTGTTTTATCTCCTAGTACTTCATATTCATCATCATCTTTTGCCCATGGTAGAGTCCAGTCGAATTTATCACGATTTTGATAAACAAAGTATCCTCCAATACCAAACAATAAAATGGCAAAAAGAATTACAAAGAAAAGTCCACGACCA
Organism: uncultured Bacilli bacterium; assembly: GCA_949425635.1. GTDB lineage: Bacteria > Bacillota_I > Bacilli_A > RF39 > UBA660 > Coprovivens. Next base: position 31,872 of record CASPWD010000014.1, read on the forward strand.
TTTACAGCTCTTTTTTCAAAATAAACCATATCTTCATCTATTTTTCTAGACATATCCCCACATCCTTATTCTATGAATATTATAACACGTAATAGGATTATTTTTATAAATTTAAAATTATTAACAAAAAAATTTTAGATAACGAATCTAAAATTTTATACTTTTTGTTACTGTTTTTTATTAATATCTTTTCTAATATATACTGAAAAATTTTGATATTCTATGTATTTTCCTTCAAAGAAAATATTTCCATAAAAGTTATATTTATTATAATCTTCTAATTCATTTAATTCTGAATCCACATTAAAATTATATTCTACAAAAATGTCTACTGAATCTCTATTATTTTGAACATATTCTTTACTATATCGTTCAGAGAAGAAAGAACTAGAATGATCTAAATATAAGAATCTATGTGATGAGTCCCAATTTGAAAAAATGTTTTCTTTAAAGTATGGATTGATAGCTCCTGTATAAAATGAATTGCTTATGATTTTTAAGTTTTTATAGTCATATTCTTTAATAAACTCAGCTATTTCTTCAGCTGGAGAATATACTTTTTTATAATCATCTATGGAAGACTTTATTGACCATGGTATTTGAATTAAACAAACTAGTAGGAAAAATGCAATGACAGATTTCTTATTTTCAAGATGTTCGATCCACAAAATAAAGATTATCATTAATAGTATTATTCCATAATGCCAACCTTTAGTATAAATTAAAGTTACAAATAAAATTACAGGAGTTAAAAATAAAACTAATCTAAAAATATATTTTTTATCTTTATTACATACATAACATAGAAAGTAAATCATTATTAAGAAAGATAAAATTAATCTGATTATCTTACTATTGTCAAAGGCAGTAAAGAAAGAGTCAGATAAAAAATATGATTCTGTGAATATTAGAGGCATATCGGTTGTACTAGTAGGAAAAATATAAAGTAATGTAATTAAGAATGCTAAAAATAAGATTACAAAACTAATATATCTTTTTTTATTCTCTTTTTTATAACCATTTTCTTTCCAGTCTTTAAAAGATTCAATCAAACAATACAAATACAGGGAACCAGCCAATAAATATGTATGGATTTCACAATTTATAAGTAATATCATTACTATAGTAAACGATATAATTTTAGTATATCTTTTATCCCATAATGTAGCTAAAATTGCTAATAAAGGAAATATTAGACAATAACTTCTAGCTACAATTGTATATTGATAAAAAATGAAGAAAGTAAATGGTAATAGTACTTTTATGAACCAAGGGTAATTTGATTTATAAACAAAAATTGCTACTCCAATAGTTGAAAAAATGATGGGAATAATAAATAAATATTTATATTGTAATCCAATAAATTGAAATGCTTTTAAAACTAGAAACCAAAGAATTGGATGCCCTTCTGCATGAAGATATTTGAAAAATAAAGAGGATATAGACGCATCTTTGGCTAAAAGCCATGCTTGAGCTTCATCTAACCAAGGTTCATGTTTCATTCCGATAATTAAAGATGCTATTACAAATGAAATTATAATAAGAATTTTATAATGCTTTGTTATAAAAGTTGCTATATTATTTTTCTTCATGATAATCCTTCTCTGTATTTACTTTCCAAATAATTGATTTATCTTTCTTATTATTTAATATCACATCAACTGTTTCAAATGCACATAGCATAGAATGATCCATATTATTATACCTATGTTGCCCATTTCTTCCTATACAATATAGATTTTCGAAATTATTTAAATATTTTATAACTTTATCAATTTCTTCATATGTATCAAAATAAGCAGGATAAGCTTTTTTTACCTTTTCACGATGATAATCTATGACATCACTTTCTTTTATGATGTCCATTTTTACTAATTCTGATATAGCAAGTTCAGCACATTCTTTATCGCTTAAATTCCAGAATTCATCATTTTCATTACAAAAATATTCTAAACCAATCCAGATTGTATTTTGAGAATCTTTAACCATATAAGGACTCCAATTGTTAAATATTTGTATACGTCCCATTTTTACTTCACTCTCTTGAACATATATCCAACAATCAGGAATATTGTTATTGTAGGTTTTTATATTTGTCTCATTTTTTAAATTTAACTTATTTACTAGTACACCTACTGTTACAAAATCGCGATATGGTAAGCCATTTGCTATCTTATTTATTTTTTTAGGAACAGAAGTACCTATTCCATTTATTAAATCTTTTATTGGCATGGAAGATATGAAGATATCTCCTTTTATTTTTTCTTTTTTATTATTAACGTTACATTCAACTGATTTGATTTTTTTGTCTTCTATATTTATAGATTCAACTTTATAGTTTGTTAGAATTTTTCCGCCCATATTTTCTATTTCAGTTGCTACTTTCTCCCATAATTGCCCTGGTCCATATTTAGGATAATAATATTGTTCTATTAGGGAAGTTTCAACTTTATTTGACTTAATTTGAAATATTTTTCTAAAAGCATCTTTTATAACAGCAATTATAGAGATTCCTTTTACTCGTTGTGCTCCCCAATCGGCAGAGATTTCTTTTGGATGCCTTCCCCATAGCTTCTCTGTATAATCTTCAAAAAACATGCTATAAAGTTTTTTACCAAAACGATTTATATAAAAATTTTCTAAGGAATCTTCTTTTTTCTTGAAAAATATGCTTCTTAAATAACTAAATCCACTTTGCATAGTTTTTATAAAACCCATATTTTTTATTGTATCTATATTAATACTTATAGGATAGTCAAAAAATTTCTTCAGATAATATATTCTAGAAACTCTATTTCTTAATAACATTACATTGTCTTCTTTATTAGGATTAGGGCCAGCTGTTGCTAATTCTTTTTGACAGCCAGTTATTTCATCATCAAATGAATTTGTTCCTTGTAATGGCATTATTTCTTGCCAAAATTTATTAACTCTATCACTTTTCGAAAAGAAACGATGACCTCCTAAATCCATTCTATTTCCTTTGTAATTAATTGTTTTGGAAATACCACCAACTTGCTCTTGTTCCTCTAATACTATAACTTCATATTTCTTTTTACTTTTTAGAAGTTCATAAGCGGCACTTAGTCCAGCTGGTCCCGCTCCTATTATTACTACTTTTTTACTCATAACGCACCTCATAATTGTGTAACTTTAATTTTATATGTATATAAAATATTTTATCATATGTTATTATTGGAAATAAAGAAAATGTATTACTTTATAAAAAGAAAGAAGAGCTGTTATAGCTCTTCTCAATTACATTTTCTTAATAACTACTTTTTTTCTTTTAATTGCAAATAGATAGAATAATATCAATGCAAATACAATAGTTAAACTTATTAGAAGTATCTTGATGTACCCACTTTGACTATCTCCAGTATCAGGATTTATTGGTATAACTAAGTCGTTATATTCTGCAACAAATTCCCAATCTACATAAGAATACTCATCATTTTCTGTTACATCGTATTCTTCGATTAACTTTGTATTTACGACTATCTCGCCATTCATTTTTGATTTGTATTCACCTATATAAATCGTGTTTGTTAAATCTAAATTATCATGGCTGTAATCTAATCCATCCGCAAATCCACTATATAGAAGTTCACCATTCATTGTTATTTCCATCTTTATATTCTTTAGTAAATCTGCAGCAAGTTCACTTTGTTCTCTATTCTTAACTCTCATGTATAATTTGTAATCATAGTTGCTATCATTTTCAATAGTTAATCGATCTTCATATGATGAACCAGGTACCATATCTACATGTTTCATAAAGTATTCGTCGTCATACTTAGAGCTATCATAGTATAATCTATCTCCACTACCTGTGAAGTATAGTTTATTTTCTCTAGCATTTACTAGAGTAAAACTAAATAGTGTTAGTACTAGTAATAAAGATTTTAGTATTTTCTTCATAGTAAACCTCCTTTATTAGGAATTTTCATTATTATTTTTCAGCAATATTTACTTGTTCTTTAGTTACTTCAAAGAATTTTTCGTAAGCATCATATTGAACAGTTTCTACTTTAATAGTTAATTTATATTCTAATCCAGAATATCCATTGCTATCAGAACTACATTCTTGTTTTTCAGATACTCTAATTGCCCCTTCTGGTAATGTTGATAAATCATCAGTAGTCTTTGTTTCTGTTGCTTCAGCTGTTTCTTTGTAAGTATATGTAGTTGTACAAAGATTTTTAGTGTTAGCTAATTCATTGTTTAATGTTACTGAATCTAGAAATTGAATTCTTTCATCAGTTGGTAGTAATGCTTTTTTGTAATAATAAGATTCTACACCATCTTTTGTAAATTTAGTCCAATCAGATGATTCATTTACAATCTCTTTTAGTACAGCTTCTTCTCCATTTTCAAGTTTACCATCTTTTGAAGTATCTACTACTCCGTCTTTTGACCATTCTTCAGTCATAGTAACACGTACTGCTACTGGAACATTACCTGTATTTTTAACAAATACATCTTTATTTACTTCTGTTCCAGGTTTCCAGTCTTCTCCATCTTCTGGGTTAAAGAACTCTTCAATTTCTGTTCTGTAAACATCTGTTTTGAAAATATTTGGGAATTCTTTAACACTAGTGAAGTATGC
>CASPWD010000015.1 GCA_949425635.1 uncultured Bacilli bacterium
AAGAAAAAAGAAAACAATCAAAAAAAATAAGTTATTATTAAAAATTACAATTTTTATGAGAGATCAACTTAATGTTGGTCTTTTATTATGCTTAATTTTAGGAAGGGGGAATTGAAATTAATAATTATGAATTTTTAGATATGTTTCTTTCTTCAAAGGATATTGAAGGTTGTTCTAGTAGAACTTTAAAATATTATAGAGATATAATATCCAAGTTTATAGAGTATATTGATAAACTATTATCAAAAGTAACTACTGATGATATAAGAATATATTTATCACATTATAAAGAAATTAGTAATTGTAGTGCAGTTACAATGGATAATATTAGACGAGTATTTTCCAGTTTTTTTGCATGGTTAGAAGATGAAGATTATATATTAAAAAGTCCAGTAAGAAGAATACACAAAGTAAAAACTGCAACAGTTGTAAAAGAAACATTATCAGATGAAAATATAGAAAGATTAAGAGATGGGTGTACTCATATAAGAGAGTTAGTAATTATAGAATTATTAATATCTACAGGAATGAGAATTGGTGAACTAGTAAATTTAGATATTTCTGATATTGATTTTGAAGATAGGTCTTGTGTTGTGCTTGGTAAGGGAAATAAACAAAGAGAAGTATATTTTGATGCAAGAACAAAAATTCATCTAAAACAATATCTTAATAGCAGAAAAGATAATGAAACTGCTTTATTTATTTCTAAAATTAAACCTTATCATAGAATATCAATTTCATCAGTAGAATCTATAATTAGAAATCTAGGTAAAAAATTAAACATTCAGAGAGTTCATCCACATAAATTTAGAAGAACAATGGCTACTATGGCAATAGATAAAGGAATGCCAATTGAACAGGTTCAAAAATTATTAGGACATACCAAAATTGATACAACTATGCACTATGCAATGGTTAATCAAGCAAATGTTAAATACTCACATAGAAAGTATATGAGTTGATTTTTAATGCAACAAAATAAAGGAGGGATGAGTAATGCAAAATGAGTTTAGAAAAGATTTTTTTGAAACTAGAGATGATATATTATCTAATATTAAAGAAAATCCTTATAATTGGAATAAGTTTATTGTTTATTGGTCAAAAATATTAGATAGATATAGTGTTGATAATGTATTTAATTTATATTCTTATAATCCTAGTGGTAGAATTTATTATACATTTGATGACTGGAATAGCAAAAATATTGATAGAAGAATTAAACCTAAAAGCAAAGGTATTCCTATTTTAGTCAATGATCGAAAAACATATGTATTTGAAATAAAGCAAACTTATGGTAGAGATTATAAGGAATGGTCTTATCATCATGATGTAGATATAGAAGTTTTACTATATTATCAAAGTAAGAATAATATTTTAAACAATAAAGATATTTCCATAGAACAAAACTTATACAATACATTTAAAGAAATTTCAAAAATAAATGTTCAAAGTAATTATAGTAATTTAAAAGAGGAAGAGGTAGAATTCATTTCTAAAATGATGACCTCTCTTTTTCTTTCTAAAGCAAATTTTAATATATTTAGATTACCTAGTAGTTATGAATTAAATAGTAATTTATCAGATGATGAAATACTAAAATGTATGCAAATATCAAATAAAGAAACTGCAAAGATTTATAAAGATTTTGCACTAAATGCAGATAAATTATCAAAAATACAAGATAAATTTAAGAAAATAGTAATCGAGCAGCATAAGTCTAATGAATATCTTTCTAATGAAAACATTCAAAGTATGCTTATGAATATAGAAAATGAAACAAGTTATAATTATGAACTGCTTAATTATATCTATCAAAATACTTTTGATAAGTATTCTCATATCAATAAACAATTTGATTCATTAAAAAATAGAGTTGAAGAACAAGATACTGGAGAAATAAAAGAACAACATTCATTAAGTGATATTACTATGTCAAATGGTAAATATTATGTAGATGATAAAGAAATATCTCAAGAAGAATTTGATGAAGCATTTGATAGAGCAGAAGAAGAACATATGGATTTTATTTATCATCATGGAGTTATGGAAGCACCAGAGGAAGAAGATTATGATTTATATGAAGAAGATGAAGAAAAACAAGAAGAAAACAATGATTTTCAAACTTTTGAAAATGAACAATTAACTTTATTTACTCCAAGAGAGGAAGAACTTGCTAATAAGATATGTGATATATTTAATTCCTTTGATACAAAATATCAAAATACTTTTACAGTAGAAAATGTTGAATCACAAAGATGGGAACATATAAAAAGTAAAAAAAGAAACTTATCTATTATCTTAACAAGTTCTATCATAGGAGAATATGCAGATAGGGAAAATAGTTTTACTTATTTTAATGAAGATAAAAATGATGAAGTAAAATTAAATGATGGAATAATCAATAACGCTTTTTTACAAGAATTATATAAAGATAAAGATTTCTCTATTTCATTTACTCCAAATATGATACATATATTTTGGAACAATTTTGATGAAAAGCGATTTGACTTAAATATATCTAGCACAAAGTTGGTAGATCAAAATGAAATAGATGAACAAGAATTGGAAAAAATAGATAGTGAAATTTCTAATATAAATAATAAGAACGATATAGCAGATGATGAAGTTGATTATGTAGTTACTACTACAGAAATAACACCTACTTATAATGGTATTGAAACTGATGTAATTGAGAAACATAGTTATAATAAAAATGGAGAAGAATTAAATCTAAAAGAAGAACAATATCCTAAAATCAATTACCATATAAGTGATGATAAAATAGACAATAGTTTTGGGGCAAAATCAAGATTTGAGGATAATGTAAAGGCAATAGAATTATTAAAAGATTTAGAATTAGAAGATAGAAATGCAACAGTAGAAGAACAAGATATTTTGTCGAAATATGTTGGTTGGGGTGGAATTTCTGATGCTTTTGATGAAAGAAAAGATAATTGGATAACTGAAAGAAATAAACTTAAAAATCTTTTAGGAGAACAAGAGTATAATCAAGCAAGACAATCTACCTTAACATCTTTTTATACACCTAATATAGCAATAGATAGTATTTATAAAATACTAGAGAAGTTTGGATTTAATAAAGGAAATATTCTTGAACCAAGTTGTGGTATAGGTAATTTCTTTGGTAGAATTCCAAAAGAATTAGAAAACTCTAAATTATATGGAATCGAATTAGATAGTATAAGTGGAAGAATTGCTAAAAAATTATATCCTAACGCAAAAATTGAAATAAAAGGTTATGAAGAATCAACTTTACCAGATAACTTATTTGATGTTGCGATTGGTAATGTTCCTTTTGGAAATTATAAAGTTCCTGATAAGAGATATAAGGAAAATTTTGTAATTCATGATTATTTCTTTCAAAAGACTTTAGATAAAGTAAGAAATGGTGGTATAATAGCTTATATAACAACAGATGGTACACTTGATAAAAAGGATACAAAGGTAAGAGAATACATTGCAAAACGAGCAGAACTTGTTGGAGCAATAAGATTACCTAACAATACCTTTACTGGCAATGCCAACACAAAAGTTACAACTGATATTATTTTCTTGAAAAAACGAGATGAATTAAAACTTGATTTAAGTGATGAGGATTGGATTTATACAAGTGAGTATAAAGATGGAATTACTATTAACAATTATTTTATTAATCATCCTAATATGATGCTTGGTAAAATGGAGTTAAAATCTTCTCCATATGGTATGGAAAATACACTTAATCCTAGCGATACAAGTCTTGAAGAGTTAATGGAACAGGCAATTGAAGAGTTACCATCTAATATTTATGAAATTGCTCCATATGAGATTAGTGAGCAAAATAGTGAATATGAGATATTAGAAGCTGAAGATGATATAAAGAATAATGCTTTTGTTATCATTGAAAAAGATAATAAAAAAATTATTTATCAAAGACAAGATTCTAATTTAGTTCCATATCAAATTCAAGATGGAATGATAGCAAGAAGAATTATTGGTATGTGTGGTGTTAAAAAAGCATTACGAGAAGTATTCGATATTCAATTAAAAGATGGAACTGATGAAGAATTAAAAATTGCACAAAGTAATTTAAGTAATGTCTATGATGCCTTTATTAAAAAGTTTGGCTACTTAAATGATAGTGCAAATGCTAGAGTTTTTGATTCTGATCCAGATTATTACCTGCTTTCTTCTATTGAAAATAAAGTAAGCAAAGATGATGAAGATGATAAACCAACTTATGTTAAGGGAGATGTCTTTACTAAAAGAACCATTAGAAAAAGTAAAGATGTAAGTAGTGCAGAAAATGCAGAAGAAGCACTCACTTATTCTCTTAATAATCGTGGATGCGTAGATTTTGAATACATGAAAACTTTATATCCAAAAGAAAAAGAAGAAATGATAGAAGAATTAGACAACTTAATTTTCCATGATCCTGAAAAAATATATGATTTCAATGATGGTTGGGTTCTTTCTAGTGAATATTTAAGTGGAAATGTAAAACATAAATTAAATTATGTTAAATCTATCAATGAAAATAATAAATATGATAAGAATATAGAAGCATTAGAAAATGTTCAACCTAGACCGCTTGAATATGATGAAATTAGCGTGAAATTAGGTTCTACATGGATTCCAGAAGATGTGTATCATACTTTTTGTCGAGAACTTTTAGATATATCTAGTTATGATGCTAGTAATTTAAAAATAAAATACGCAAAAGAAGTAAATACATGGCTTTTTCAAGCGAGTGGCTTATATGGTTATGGAATTAAAAATACGAATACATGGGGAACTGATCGAGCTGATGCTTTAGCAATTATCAAAAACACTTTAAATCTTCAAAGTGTTACGGTATATGATAAGTTAGATGATGATAGAAGAGTTGTAAATCCAATTGAAACTGCAAATGCTAGAGAAAAACAAGAACTGATAAAACAAGAGTTTAAAGAATGGATTTGGAAAGATGAAGATAGAAGAGAAAGACTTGTAAAAATCTATAATGAAAACTTTAATTGTATAAAAGAAAGAGAATATGATGGTAGTCATTTAACTTTTGATGGAATGAATCCAAATATTGAGTTAAGAAAACACCAAAAAAATGCAGTAGCTAGAGTTTTATATGGGGGCAATGCTTTACTTGCTCATGCAGTAGGGGCAGGAAAAACTTATGAATGTATTGCAAGTGCTATGGAATTAAAGAGATTAGGAATTGTTAGTAAACCAATGTTTGTTGTTCCTAACCATTTATTAGGACAATGGGCAAATGATATTTTAAAATTATATCCAACTGCGAATATTTTAGTTGCTAATCAAAAAGATTTTGAAAAAACAAGAAGAAAGAAATTGATGGCACGAATTGCCACTGGAGAATGGGATGCAGTTTTAATTGCTCATTCTAGTTTTGGTTTAATTCCTATTAGTAAAAGTTATGAGAAAAAACATATTGAAAATCAAATAGAAGAGGTAACTGAGGCAATTGAAAGAATTAAAGCAGAATCTAATGAAAGTTTGAGTGTTAAAAAATTAGAACAAATAAGAACTGGTATGTGTGCAAAATTAAAAACTCTTTTAGACAGCCCTAAAGATGATGTGGTTACATTTGAAGAATTAGGTGTTGACCAGATAATAGTAGATGAAGCACATATGTTTAAAAATCTTCCTATGTTTTCTAAAATTAGAAATGTTGCAGGTATCAATAATAGTGAATCTAAAAAAGCAACTGACTTATTTATGAAGATAAGTTATATATTAGAAAATAATGGTGGAAAAGGTGCAGTATTTGCAACAGGTACTCCTATTAGTAATTCAATGGGAGAACTTTATGTCATGCAAAAATACTTGCAAATTGATAGACTACGAGAAATGGGATTACAACATTTTGATGAGTGGGCATCTACTTTTGGAGAAGTTGTAAATAGTTTTGAGATTGCTCCAGATGGAAGTGGGTTTAGAACAAAAACACGATTTGCCCAATTCTTTAATATTCCAGAGTTGATGTCATTATTTAAAGAAATAGCAGACATTCAAACATCTAAAATGCTTGATTTACCAGTTCCAAAATTAAAAGGTGGAGATTATAAAACAATAGTTGCTCCTAAAAGTGAAGAATTAGGAGAATATGTAGAAAAATTAGCAGAACGAAGTGAAATAATTAGAAATGGTTGTGATCCAAGACAAGATAATATGCTTTTGGTAACTAATGATGGAAGAAAAGCAGCACTTGATTTAAGAATGATTGCTCCAAGTATGCCAGATCTACCTAATTCAAAAATTAATATGGCAGTTGAAAATATATATCGAATATGGTTAGAAAATAAAGAAGACAAGTTAACGCAACTTGTCTTTTGTGATTTATCGACACCTAAAAATGATGGTACCTTTAATGTTTATGATGATATAAAAAATAAATTGATAGCAAGAGGTGTACCAGAGGAGGAAATAGAGTTTATTCATAATGCTAAAACAAATCCTCAAAAACTGAAATTGTTTGAAGAGATGAGAAATGGTAATAAAAGAATTTTATTAGGTTCTACTTCCAAAATGGGAGCAGGTATGAATGTTCAAGATAAATTGGTAGCGTTACACCATTTAGATTGCCCATGGCGACCTTCTGATATAGAACAAAGGGAAGGTAGAATTTTAAGACAAGGTAATCAAAATGAAGAGGTAGAGATTTATAGATATGTAACTGAAGGCAGTTTTGATGCATACTCTTATCAGTTAATTCAAACAAAATCTACTTTTATCAATCAAATCATGGCAAATAGTGATGGTGGAGGAAGAACTGCTGAAGATTTAGATAGAGATACACTTACTTATGCAGAGGTTAAGGCTTTGGCAAGTGGGAATCCACTTATTTTAGATAAATTTAAAGTAGAAAATGAATTGAAACAATTATATCTTTCTAAAACAAGATATGATAAATCTCATATGGAACTTGAAGCAAAATATAATCGAGAATTACCAAGACAGTTAAAATATCAAGAACAATATTTAGAAAGTCTTGAAAGTGATATACCTAAAGTGCAGGATTTATCTGCTGATAATTTTAGAATTACTATAAGGGATCAATATTTTAATTCAAGAAAAGATGCAAGTACAAAATTTTATCAATCATTAGCTTTATTAAAAACAAAAGAAGAAACAAAAATAGGAGAGATAAGTGGTTTTGATATTATTGGTACAAGAGAGGAATTAAGATATACACCAGTAGTATATATTAAAGGTAATGGTAAATATAAAGTTGAAATTAACAATATTGATGAAATAGGTAATATTTTAAAATTAGAAAATATGCTTAAAAGTTTGCAAAATAAAGCAAATACTACAAGAGAACAAATTGAATATACAAAAAAACAAATGAATGATGCAAAAGAAGAGTTAGATAAACCATTTACATTGGCAGATAGAATTAAAGAATTGCAAAAAGAAAAAGCAAGAATTGATAGTGAACTTGATTTAGATAAACAAGAAATCACTTTGGATGTTGATGAAGAACAAGAAAAAGAGGAGGAGAGAGAACATGGAAAATAAAAGATAAATTGTTAAATAAAGTAGCAGATATGCTTTCAAGTTATCGAACACCAAAATATGATACTATTTTATCTCTTGGAGTAAGAGGAAAAGTGAAAGGTATTTTAACCACTTATGATTGTACTTATACAAAAGAACTAAAAGATAAGGAAAAAGATGGTTTTATATCAGTAGATAAATTATTAGATGAGGAGATTGGAGATAGTAGATATAGTGATATATATTTTTGTGAAAATGATAAAGTTATATGTATTCATAATCATTCTAAAAATTGTTATGTAGAACCAGTACATGAGTGTTTTGATTCAGCAGAAGAAAAAATATATTTAGTTTGTGATACAACTGATTCTTATGAAAGTGTAAAAGGTTATATTGCTCAAAATAGTAAGTATCATCAATTTTTAAGAATTACTGATGAAATACCAAATAAAATTGCTTATGATAAAATATTTAATAAAATAATTAAAATAGATAAAGAAGATAAAAAAGAGATAGTTGAAGAGCAAATAAAGCAAGAAGAAAAAATAAATCGTATAGAGATAGAGGGTAAAATATCTCACATAGGTAAAGAATTTAAAAAGAAAGATGGAGAGTTTGCTCAATTTATAGATTTATTACAAGAATATGAATATAATGGAAAAATTCAAAAAAATGTTATTTCAGTTATGCTTGAAGGAGAAACTTTATCTAATAATAGAAATTTATTACAGTTAAATTCTGATGTTAGTATTGTAGGTAAATTAAATGTGTTTACTGATAAGAATAAACAAAATAGATCAGTTATCAATTGTGATAATTTAGAAATACTAAGTAAAAAATCTAGTAAAAATATAGAAAGATAAAAAAAATAGATTTTTTTGAAAAAAACTCTTGCAAAATTCATTTCTTTAAGTGATAAATAGTTTGAACCAAATCCAGCGTATTTATTCTCTAATGTTGTTTATATCAGTTTTAATGAGAAGCGTTGAACAACTATAAGAATAAAAAAGAAAAGTCGCTTAAAATGGCTTAAAAATGGATTGTATGAAAGGAGTAAAAATATGGCGTACAAAATTCATCATGAATATAGCAAAGTAAAAATAATTAAGGAGGAAAAATTATGTATATTGAAACAACTGAAAATGTTAGAAAAATATTTGATAAATTAGAGAAATTTAAAGACACAGGAAAATTGAAGTTTACAATTTATGTATTTGATTCTTTAAATACTGGTCATATCAATAGTAAAAATGAATTAAATCCAGAATTAACTGAAGATGATGATTTAGTAGTATTCAATTTAGATATGGTAGGATTAACTCATAATTTTGCTGAAATCTATTTAGAATATTTAACTATGGAATTTAATAATATTGCTACTATGTTTAGTAAAGGTTATCAAGAAAATGGGAATGTTATGGGTATTCATTATAATAAATATGATAAACCTTTACTATCAATGTTTGAAAAACTTTCTTATAATGAAAAACTTGAAGTATTAGCAGAACTTTTTATACGATTAGATAATAAAAGTCTATTCCAAGATAAATATACATTACTTGAATTAACTGGCAATGGTTTTGAAATTGCTAAAAACATAATTGATTTAAAAATATAGAAAGAGAAGAGTGAAAATGAAAGCAAGTATAAAATATACGCCTATTAGATTATCAAATGATGGTCATGTCATTTTACATGACTTTGAAAGAGTTAGAATTGATAAAGGTTTTACATATGCAGCAATAGGAGCAAGATATGGACTTGATAGGTCTTTAATTCGTGCAGTTGTTATAGGATATAGTAATCTTTTTTGCGAGAGAGCAATTCAAATTGCTTTTGCAGTAGGAGTAAAACCAGATGATTTATTTTTAAGAGATATAATTCTTGCAGGAGGAGATCAATTAGTATTTATAAATAATCCTAGTGAAAAGGTTATCCAATTTTTAAATAAGGTAAAATATTTAAGTTATAAAGATAGATTAAAGTTTTGCATTGAATTGTTTAATATGTGGAGTGATGGGAAAATAACTCATAAAAAGGGAGAAGTACCATTTACTCCTGACATATTAGGTTTTCCTAAAGATATTGGAAATAAATTTTCAACATTTCTTGATACCATGTTAAAAAGTGAAGAAATTAGAGTTGGGAATAAAATAATGGTAGATGATATATGTAATGTGAAATCAAGAAATAGTTATACTCAAATGCTAAAAGATTATCAAAAATTATCTTTTGATGAGAAAAAAGATGTTTTAAATGAATTGATTATAAGGTTTGATACAAGAACTTTATTTCAAGAAAAAATAGATTTTCCAAAGTTTCCAGAATTTTTCACAGGTTGGGATATTGCAGAAGCAATGAGAGATTATAAAGTTGAACAAGAATAAATGTCATTTTGCTTACTAGTTCTTTTGGAGAGCTGTTAGTCAATAGTGTAATTTTGTCAAAGTAGAAATACTTTGATTTTTTTTATTTGCAATTTTATAGGAGTTTTTAAAAATTATTGATAAGGAGTGTGATGTGAATGAAAACTAAAATTACAATTGAAAATAAAGAACTAAATAACCTAGTGGAACACAGTATCAAGTTGTCTTTAATTAAATTGCTTTTAATAAAAGGAGAAATAACTGAAAAAGAATTTTATAAATTAAAAGATGTAATTAAAAGAGAACATTTTCCACTCAAAACATAGAAAAAAGAACAAAAATATGCTATAATTGATGGTGTGAGATGAAGGTATTATAAACTTAACTCGACCATGTGAAAGGAGTTAAATTGGCGAGTGTCAAGGTTATAACCGCTAATCAATCAAGAATTAGTAAGATCACAAATGGCATCAAAAAAATTATTTTAAGAGTTTGTGCTTATTGTAGAGTAAGTACTGACAGCGAAGAACAACAAACTAGTTATAAATCTCAAAAGATACATTATAAAAATTTAATTGAAGAACATGATGATTGGGAATTTGTAGATATTTATGCTGATGAGGGATTATCAGGAACAAAAACTGCTAAAAGAACTGATTTCAATAGAATGATTGAAGATGCTTTAGCAGGAAAAATTGATATGATTATTGCTAAATCAATATCAAGATTTGCTAGAAATACAGTTGATACTTTAAATTATGTAAGACAATTAAGAGAACATAATGTAGATGTATATTTTGAAAAAGAAAATATTCATACATTACAAATGACAAGTGAAATGTTTTTAACATTATATAGTGCTTTTGCTCAAGCAGAAAGTGAATCTATATCAGAAAATGTTAAAGCAGGAGTTCGTATGAAAATGAAAAGAGGCGAACTTGTAGGTCATTATGCTCCATATGGATTTACATATGATGAAAAGTTGGAAAACCTAGTAGAAAATCCTAAAGAAGCATTTATTGTAAGATATATCTTTGATAGATATAAGGTAGGAGTAGGTTCTTCAAGAATAGCAAGAGAATTGAATAATCAAAATATTCCTAGTCCAACAGGAAAGAAATGGTCTGGAACAGTTATATTTAGAATGATTAGAAACGAAAAATATGTTGGAGATTTATTAACAGGTAAGACATATACTGATAATCCTATAAATTCTAAAAAGAAAAAGAATAAGGGAGAGTTTGATATGTATTATACTGAAAATCATCATCAAGGTGTAATTGATAGGGAAACATGGAATATATGTCAAGAAATCGCAGATAAGCGTTCAGGTAAATATACTGCAGATGGTAACCCAGACAAATTTAGTCAAGTTTATCCATTTAGTAGCAAAATTATTTGTGGATTATGTGGAGAAAATTATATTAGAAGGTCTTGGAAAGGTCATAAAGAAGGCGATCCTCGTAGAGTTGCTTGGGCTTGTAAGACTTATAATACTGACCATTTGTCTTGTCAAAGTTATGGTAATATAAAAGAGTCTTATATTGAAGAAGTATTTGTAAATATGTACTCTGTATTATGTAAGTATAATAAAGAGGTAATTGAAAAACTTTTGATAACAATCGAAGAAACTTTTGAAAATGACGATTATTCTAAAGAACTTAAAAAATTAGAAGATGATATTAAGTCATATAGAGAGCAATTAATGGAATTGCTAGATGTAAGACTTGCGAAAGTAATTGATAATGAAGTATTTGAAGAAAAAAGTGCAAGAATAAATAAAAAAATCGAACTATTGGAAAATGAAGCAAAGAAAATTAGAGATTATATATTACATAGAGATAAAGTTAAAGATAGGATAGATAAGTTTAAAACTATTTTTCAAAAGAATGCTACATTAAAAGAATTTGATGCTGATGTGTTTGAAAGTATTATTGATAAGATTATAATAGGTAGGAGAAATAATGATGGTTCAATAGATCCATATGAAATTAGATTTGTCCTTAAAACTGGAGATGAATTAACTGACACATTACCAATCAAAAAAGTGCCTTCACAAAATAAAAATAAAGGATGTGAATCCAATGAACGAATGGAAGAACTTCAATCGCAATTGGGTGCTTATGCCCACAACGGGGAATACAGTAGTAGCAACTCCTCGTGGGCTAATCGCTTTACTAGAAAATAATTATCAAGAAGATGGTTCAGTATTAATCCCTAAAGTATTACAACCATACATGGGTGGAAAAACTAAAATTGAACCAGTTAAATAATATGAATTCTTATAGAAAAGCTGTAATAGATTTTTATAATAGAGAAGCTACACGTTATAAAGAAGAAAGAAATGAAATAAAAGGTTTTGATGAAGTCTATAAACCTTTTATAAATAGAGTAAAACCGAATGGTAAAATTCTAGATTTTGGTTGTGGTTCTGGAAGAGACAGTATGTTCTTTAAAGAGCATGATTATGAAGTAGTAGCTTTAGATGGATCAAAAGAAATGTGTGAGATAACTAGAAAGTTATGTAACATTGAGGTAAAAGAAATGTTCTTCGAAGATTTTAATGAAGTAAATACTTATGATGGCATTTGGGCTTGTGCCTCACTTCTTCATCTTCCTAAAGAAAAACTAATACCGATTTTAAAGAATTTATCTTCTGCATTAAAAGATAATGGATATATTTATACAAGTTTTAAATATGGTAACTTCGAAGGGATAAGAAATGAAAGATATTTTCTAGATATGACAGAAGAATCTTTTGGAGAGTTAATTAGCGAGATTCCCGAACTTGAAGTAGTAGAAACTTACCAAACTAATGGGCTTCTATCATCTCAAATAAGAAAGCATTGGTTAAATATTATCCTTAAAAAGAAAAATTATTAGATCACCTCTAATAATTTTTTTTATTCGTGATAACTTTTAAAAAGAATACTCTAAAGAAGCATTTTTAAAATTAATTATCAATTGAAATTCTTAATTAAAAAGATTAAAAATATAAAAAGTATTTTTTGCTTAGAACCAATTTTGTAAAAACAATTTTTATTCAAAAAAATAGTAGATATGTGATTTTACAAGCTATTTATAATATGTTACTATACGATTCGATACATTTTGATGCAGGTGGCTTTCTTCTTCAGGGGGATTGGTTGAAATAATCAATTTGAAGAGGAGGTGATATTATGAGAAAACGAGAAATAATCGATAATATCATAATATTTGCACTTCTTAGTGTGATTTTTATTTTGTTGTTAACAAGATAAAAAAAGCCTTTGATTAGAGAACTAATCAAAGGCTCCCAAAACTAAGAAAGCCATTTCTTCAAATGTATCACCTTTTTTATTAAGATGAAGTTGCTTTCATAAGTACATTATAACTTTATATTTATACTTTGACAACTATATATGATATATTTTTCTTTTTTTTGAATTTGTTGATTTAAATAAAAAAAGTGTTCAAAATTTTATTTTATAATTATAGTAGATCTTTAAAGATGATTTTTTAAATATTAAAAATTTAAAATAAATATTTTGCTTCGAAAAGATTACAAAAAAATAAAATTTGTCTAAAAAAATGAATAGCTGATCGATTTTACAAGCTATTTATAATATGTTACTATACGATTCGATACATTTTGATGCAGGTGGCTTTCTTCTTCAGGGGGATTGGTTGAAATAATCAATTTGAAGAGGAGGTGATATTATGAGAAAACGTGAAATAATCGATAAAATCATAATATTTGCACTTCTTAGTGTGATTTTTATCCTGTTGTTAACAAGATAAAAAAATCTTTGATTAGTTTTCTAATCAAAGAATCAACAACTAAGAAAGCCATCTCTTCAAATGTATCATCTTTTTTATTAAGATGAACTGCTTTCATAAATATATTATAGCTTTATATTTCTTTTTTATCAACTACATAAATATAGATTATTCTTTTTAATCCAAAGTATTCTTTTTTAATAATTCTACAAACTTTTCAGCACTACGACTAAATCTTTTATCTGTTAAATAAGCTATATCTATCGATCTAGTACCTAAGTCAGGTTTCGTTTTTATTTCTATTAAGTCATAGTTTTCTAACTCTTCATCAAAATATTCTCTTGTTACTTCACCAATTCCCATTCCAATTTTTGCAAATTCGGTTACCAATGAATAACTAGTCAGCTCAATTTCTGGAATTAGATTAACTCCAATTTTAGCACACAAATCATCTAAATAGCATCTTGTATTTGACCCCTTAGACATTAACACTAATGGATAATTATTCAATTCTTCTAGAGGAATAACTTTGTCCTTTAATTCACTAAAAGAACTATTAGCAACAAAGCAATCATGTACATCTTTCAACTTTAATTGCGTGAAATCAGAAGGAATAGCAGCTGGTGCATTATAAATAATGAAATCAATTAATCCATTCTTTACCTTATTAACTAAATCAGGAGTAATGCCAGTATTTATCTTTATCTTAATCTTTGGGTATAGATTATGGAATTCCTCTATGTATGGTAATAAAAACTTCTTCACCAAAGTATTACTAACACCAATACTTAAAAATCCGTAATCTAAATTAATAATCTCTTTTATTTTCTTCTCGGCATTTTCAATATGCTCCATAGCTTGTTTTATTTGTTCATAAAATATTTTGCCTTCATCAGTTAAAATAACACCACTTTTAGTTCTTATAAACAAAGAACATCCTATTTGATCTTCCAAAGATTTAATAGCTTTGCTTACCCCAGGTTGGGTAATCATTAATTCATTAGCTGCTTTAGTAATACTACCATTTTTAGCAACACAATAAAAAGTCTTATAAAATTCTGTATTTATATTCATTGCAAATCACCTCAATAACTCATAACTAATAATTATGTAACAACTTCAAATATGTACTAGATATTATATATTTAAATATCTAATAAAACAAGTTTTTATCATAAATTCAAAAAATCTTCTCTTTAATCAAAAAAATATTTAAACTTCTTCTTTTTATGTTATAATTGATAATAGGATAGGGGTTTATAAGTAGATTGGATGTGATTTTAATGAGTCTATTTGACAAATTTAAAAAGAAGGAAAAAAATGTAGAAGAGGCAGTTGCCCCAGTAGTTACTGAACAACCTATTGTTACAGAGGAAGTCGTTCCAAATCAAACAGTAGCGGCTGAAGTTAGTATTGAAAATAATCCTTTTTTTGAACAAGTCGCTCCAGTTGAAGAAACAGTTGCTGGTGAACAACCACCAAGCTTTGATAATATTTTTAATGCTTCACCAAGTGATTTAATTATGCCTGAATCACAACCAGTAGGTGTGCAAGAAAATTTACCTAATATAACAGAAACAGCAGCAGTAATAGATAACCCTAATAGCGTTTCTCAAAATCAAGAAATTATCACAGTAGACCCTTCAGCAGTATTTGAAGGTGGAGATTCTACATATGACGAAATAACTGCTTTAGTAAGCGATTCTGTAGCTACTGCAGAACAAGTAGAAGAAGTCCCTGCAGTAGCTGAAAATGTTGTTGAACCTATACAGAATGTACCAACTGAAGTTATGAATCAAGAAGTAATTCAATCTGAAATTCAAAATGTTGTAGAAAATGTTATTGAACCAGTAGCAGAAGAAACAATCACTTATGTTGAACAACCAGCAATGGAAGTTCAAGAAATCATAGAACAACCACAAGAGGAATTTGCTCCAATGCCAATAGCAGATGAAGCAATTCAACAATCAGAAGAACAAGTGGTAACTACTGATGAATCGCTTCCAACAGTAGAGTATCAAGAAGTTAATCAAGAATATGAAACAGCTCAAGTTCAATCTATTGAAGCTCAACCGTACGAAGAAGAAATCGTTAATGTAGTAGAAGAAGTTCCTGTAGAAGTGGAACAGCAAGTTGTATATGAAGAAGTACCAGTAGAAAACGTTGTTTATACTGAAGAATCAACAGAAATGCCTCAATTAGAACAAGATGTAACAATAGAAAATCAACCAGTTATATACGAAGAAGTTCCAGAAGAATCTGTTTCTTACAATGAAGAGCCAGTAGAGATGACTCCGATTGAAACAGAAACTGCGGCAGTTCAACAACCAGAAGAACAAGTAGTAACTATTGACGACACAATTCCAACAGTAGAGTATCAAGAAGCTAATCAAGAATATGAAATGTCTTCAGATCAAACTGATGAAGTTCAACCAAACGAAAATGAAATCGTTAATGTAGTAGAAGAAGCTCCTGCAGAAGTAGAACAACCAGCTGTATATGAAGAAGTATCAGCAGAAAACATTGATTACACTGAAGTACCAACAGAAATGAATCCAGTAGAACAAGATGTAACAATAGAAGAGCAACCAGTTGTATACGAAGAAGTTCCAGAAGAAAACGTTGTTTACGAAGAAGTTATACCACAAGATTTAGAAGTTGTGGAACAACCTATTGTTGAAGAAAATAATATATATGGAGAACAGCCAGTTGAAGATATCCCTGTGGAATCAGAAGAAATACAAGACATAACAGTAGCTGAAAATTATCTACCACCAGAAATAGAACAAAGTCAATTAGAAACAGCTCAAATGAATGAAGAAGTAGAAGAATCTGCAACGGAAGAACCTGTATATGAATTAACAAATGAACAAGTAATAGAAAATCCAGAAGATGGAGAAATCGTATCAGAAGAAATAGCTCAAAACGAAGACAATTATGAAATTCCATCCGTTGAAATAGAAAATGTTGAGCAAGTAGCAGAAGCTCCAATCGAAGATATTGTTAATAATGAAATAGTTATTCCAGAACTAAATAACGAAATTCAAGAAAATGTAGAAAATTCATTTGATAATCAAGAAGAACCAGTTGTTGTTGAAGAACCAAACGAAGAAGATAATAGTAATCTTTCATTATTAGAGAGAACAAACGAATTAATTCTAAGTGCTGTTCTTGAAGATGAGGAATCAGAAAATAATGAAGAAGAATCTTCTGTCTCATCAGAAGAAGTTAGTGAAGATACATCAGACGGAATAATCGAACTTATCCCAACAATCAATGAAGATTATCAAGACGAATATAGTAATGAGCAAACAGAAGAAGATTACAATATCGATAACAGCCTAACTAAAGATGAAGAATCAACAGAAGAAATAACATCACAAGAAGACATTAGCCCAGTCGAGGATATCACACCTATTATCGAAGAGGATATAGAATTACCGATTTTCTCAGAATCAACTGATCAAGATGAAAATAATGATATTACTGAATCCTCATCATCAGAAGAAATAACTATAGCAACAAATTATTATGGTGATGAAAAAGTGGCTGATAATTCTGATGAAGTAGAGAATAATGAAGAGGAAGAAACTGAAGAAAAGAGACCAATAATCGAAGAAGATGAAACAATAATTCTACCTTTATTGACAGACGAGATAATAAACAAAATTGAATCTTCAAATGAAGAAAAAGAGGAAACTCAAGAACAATCTCCTGAAACTGAAATTAAGCCAATAATTGAAGAAGAAGATGTTAAACTAGGGTTTGAACTAGAAAATGAAGAGTCAAAAGAAGTAGAAGAAACTGAAGAAAACAATCCATATATCGATGAAAAAGAAAATGAAGAAGTTACTTTCTTATCAAGTAATACAGAAGAACCAGAGCTTCCAGTAATTGATTTCAGTATTTATGCTGATGAATCAGAGCCAAAAGAAGATATAATAAATACAGAAATAGATATTAATGAAAAAAATTCTGAGCAAGAAGATTTCACATTCAATAAAGAAACTGTTCCTGAATTTAATTTTAAACCATTTATTAATTTTGGTAATATAAAAGAGAATAACATTCCAACAGGACCTGTTACAGTTGAAGCAAAAGAAGAAATTGGTACATACATTTCAGAGCCAACAATAACAAAATTCTGTAATAATTGCGGAATAATGTTAACTGAAGATTCTAGTATTTGTCCAAGCTGTGGAGAACCAATAGACTAATAATATTAGAAAGATTACTAAAAATAATCTTTCTTTTTTTGAAAATAAAACTAGTTTTAATGATGAGTATTTTTTCTAAAAAAAATATGTTATACTAAAATCAATAGGAGTGTAATATTTATGAAAGAAGAAAATAAAGAAATAAAAATAGCCATCGTTGTAGGAATAATTATGATAACAGTTTGCATACTAGCTTTCATCATAACATCTTCAAATAAAAATAATACTAAAACATTAGATATAAAAGTATACAAATTATATGATATCGAAGGAACAGAAGATGAACATGAATATCGTGCTTGTAAAATAACTACAGATGACTTAGTTACAATTAATAAAGAATTTAAAAAAATTCAAAAACTTCCAGAAGATAAAAAAGTTCTTGGGCGTCAAATAAATGGAAACTATAAAATTATTGCAGCAGGTACATATATTGCTTTTGATGCAGAAGAAGAAAACTATGTATATAGAAATGACATAAGTGCAATATTCGAATATAATACTTCATTATATGATTATGTAAAAAAAATCTGTGAATAAAAGTATGAGTATTCATACTTTTTTCTTTTAAAATAGGAAAGGAAATATTATGAATCCAAACCACCTCGAACAAATTAAAACTATTAATACCATTCTAAATAAAAAAGATTTTTATAGCGAACTATGTGCTTTTTCAAATAATGATATCAATCGAGTCTTTGAAAATATAAGCAAAATCATAACATACTATCTAACTACAAATGATAGAACTTTATATAATAGCTTATCAGAACTATTTAAAAAAATAAATAATAGTTCTCCAGCAGAAATTGACTTCTACATTTATCCAACAAATAGTTTTTATTATCAATCATTAAAATCATCTGGAATTAAACCCGTTTTTGATATTTTTAAAATATTGTCTTTAAATTTAGAACAAAATATGGAATTTTTAGAAAGTGAGTTATCATTTTATCCAATATCTGAAAATAGTGAATTAACATTTTTTACTACTATAAAAGAAGCACTAGAATATGGAGCTTCATCACCACAAATATTATTCAAAGGTATATTAAAACAACCAAACAATAAAGAACAACCAGTAATAGTTGGTAATTCAGAAACATCGTATTATCAAAGCGTTTTTAAAGAACGTTTAGGAAATTTACATACTATATCTTCTCAATCAGGTACTATTATAGGAGAAAAATGTATATCATCATTTATAGGACAGGATATTTTATTAAACTTATTACCTAAATCTACTTTGGATAATACTCTTCCAAAATCAATAAAACCAAGATTGTTATCTTTCATAAAGATACCAAGTAGATATACTTTGCTAAACATATGTGCCAAAAACAAAAAGATTGCAACAGGTAGCAAAATCGACATCAAAACTGGAGAACCATTTACAGAACAATCACCTTACGAAGAACCCTCATTTTATATCACATATTCTCGATATGAAAAAATGGCTATTACAGACGAGTTTGAGTATTTTAATTATAATTTAACTGGAGATATTGATTATGATATAGATTTAATTTATGGTCGTTTAGATAGTAACAATTCAAGAGAAAAAATATCCCAAAGATTTCAAGAAAATCTAGCTAGAATAAAAAGAGGAAATGATATTTCTGTAAGGAAAATTAAAGACAGATACATTATAAGTAATGGTCGTCATCGTCTACTATATTTAAAGCATTTTTATGTTCAAAATTTCAAATATTATCAAGATAAAAATAAATTAGAAGAACTTCGTCAAATGTTAACAATTCCTATAAATATTGAACATGTTATAGAAGACCCTGATATAAATACCTTATTACAAAAGATAGCCACACTAAATTCACAATGCCGTTTTCTAAAATCAGATATAAATAATGATTTATTAGATATCCTTATAATTATTGGAAACAAGGCATATAATATAACGAGTGTAGAAGAACTATCAGATTTATATAATCTATTATCTAAAAATAAATATGTAAATAAATACTTTATATGTTATACTAACCAAGGTAATATGATATCTTATAATGAATTAATGGACTATCTAATTATTACTTTACAAGAAAAAATATTTACTATGAATATAATCGATATAATAAAATATATTAAATCTAATGAGATAATAATTAATAACCAAAGAATAAGTATTGAAAAATTAGATTTATATTCTTTATATTTAAGTTATACTACTTTTCAAAATATAATTGCATTAAATGAATTATATAATTTAAATAAAGATTTAATGAGAGATGCTAAAGACAGATTAGAAATGAAACGAATTGGTCGAATTATTATGAATGTTATTGAAGAAAATCCTGATTATATTAATTATAGTTGGCAAGAATTAGAAAATGCCTTAAGAAGTATACCAGAATTACAAAACCTAGATTCAGAATATTTAAATACATGTGCTTATAAAGCTGGATATAATACAAGAAAAATTAAAGTTCAAACAAAAATACACTATAAATAGAAAGTATGATAAAATAAAAAAAGAAAGTGAGAAACTATATATGAAACGAATAATAAATATTATAACAACAATTGTAATTGCTGCAATCACATACTACTTAACATTACCAGCAATTAATCTTAATAACATAGGCTTTTATTTCTATCTGGCTTTTATAATTTTGGTTTATGCCATACTAGATAGTACTGCTCAATATAATAAAAATGCGATATTTAAAAATGGGAAATTAATAAGTTATGAAATGCCTAAAACCTTATCATTTGCTATAACAGGCATTTTTGCAGGTTTTATAATTATCATGATTGTTAATTTTATCTGTTCACCAATTTTTAATGCTAAGAGTTATCAAACAAGAATTACTGTTAATGAAAATGGTAACTTTTCTGAAGATATTGAAGAAGTTAATTTTAACCAATTACCTTTATTAGACAAGGCTTCTTCACGTGTTCTAGGCGATAGAGTAATGGGTCAAATGAGTGAATTAGTTAGTCAATATAGAGTATCAGATTTATATACTCAAATAAATTATAATAATTCAATCTTAAGAGTTACACCTTTAGAATATGCAGATAGTATTAAATGGCTTACTAACCGTAAAAGCGGCATAGTTGGTTACATTACTGTTGATAGTGTATCAGGGGAATCCAATTTAGTTAGATTAGATAAGGGAATGAAATATTCTTCTAGCGCTTTATTTAATGAACGCCTTGAGAGAAAACTAAGATTTGATTATCCAACAACTAATTTTGGAGACATCTCTTTTGAAATTGATAATGAAGGTAATCCATATTACATTATAACTACATTAAAGTATACTGCAGTAGGATTAAAAGCTAAGGTTAGTGGTGTCATAATATTTGACCCAATAACAGGCGAATCAGAAAAATATAATAACGATGAAATACCTAACTGGGTAGATATTGCCTATTCAGCTAGTTTAGTAATAGAACAAGTAGATGATTGGGGTACTTATAAAAATGGTTACCTTAATAGTATATTTGGTCAAAAAAATGTTGTTAATACAACAGATGGCTATAATTATTTAGCCATGCATGATGATATTTATTTATATACGGGAATTACTAGTGTTGTAAGTGATGAATCTAATTTAGGTTTTATATTAACTAATATGCGTACTGGGGAAACTACGTATTATAATGTTCCGGGAGCAGAAGAATATAGTGCTATGAATAGTGCTGAAGGTCAAGTACAAGATATGGGATATAAATCAACTTTCCCATTATTAATAAATCTAAATGGTAAACCTACATATCTAGTAAGTCTAAAAGATTCAAGTGGCTTAGTTAAAATGTATGGATTTGTTGATGTCAAAGACTATCAAAAAGTTGTCGTTACAGATTCATCTAAAGGGATAATAGTGGCAAAAGATAACTATTTAGAAAGTACTAAAAAAGAAATACAAGATGATGAATTAGTTGTCGAAGATATTAAAGTAGAAAAGATTAATACAGCTATTATTAACGGCTATACTAATTATTATATAACTTCAAAAAACAAAAATTATAAATTATCTATTTCTTTAAGTGATCGTCTTCCTTTTGTTAATGTTGGGGATACCCTTAAAATAGGATATTATGATACAGAAGATGATATAGTAGAAGTAGTAAGAATATACTAAGTACTCGCATATAAAGAGTACTTTTTATATGTTTAAATTGTAGAAAAGAAAGAGATGAGTAATTATGGATCAAGAGAAATTAGGAAAGTTTATTGAAAAGTTAAGAAAAGACAAGAACTGGACACAGAAAGATTTAGGAGAAAAGCTAGGTGTAAGTAATGGTGCAGTTAGTAAATGGGAATGCGGTAATAATTTACCAGATATTTCGATGTTAGAACCATTAAGTAAAGCATTAGATATTAGTGTTATGAATTTATTAAACTGTCAGGAACCTAGTGAAGAAGAACGTGAATTAGAAAAGCAAAATAATATAAGAAAGATTTGTTTTAGAAATTTAAAATATCTTACATGTATATTATGTTTAATATTACTTATCTCTTTATGTTGTTTACCCTTAGTAATAAACTCCGTAAGAAACTTATCTAAAAAGAATAAAACTGAAGATGACACAGTTAGAGTGTTTGAATTGATAAGTGAAGATGAAAATTATACAATTAATGGATATGTAATTTTTAATAAAGATGAAAATATAGTGAATATTAATAAAATAACCTATCAAGGTATAAGTCGTGGTACAGATGATATAATGTATGCAAATAATGTAAGAATAATATTGGAAATCGATGGCAAAAGTATTTATAGCATAACGACTGACTATGAAGATAAAAAATTAAGAGAACTTAACGAGATTATTCAAGATGCTCAAAAATATGGAATAGAAAATCAAATAAATGAATATAACTTATTTAATTTTAACCATAATTTTCCTAATACTATTATTAAAATAGAATGTTTAAATGATAAAGAACCTTTAAATAGTTTTGAAATAGAAGTAAATCTTAAGGAAAAGTTCGCTTAATTTAAGGTAAATATAGTTTAACTCTAGTAATTAGAGCATAGCTCTATCGCCAAAATCCGAATTTTTATGATACCATTGGAAGGTAGAAAGGAGGTAAAAAGTGAAAATTCAAAATAATGTATTAGCATTTATAATATTATTTATCACTTGCATGGCAACGGTTAAAGCGGAAGCAATAATTGAAATGGATGATAGTGTTAATGAAGTTGTTGCTGAAACTACGAAGTATTATAAAACAGTTACTATATTAAATAATTCTGAAATAATGACTGCTGCCGGAATGGGTGAGTTATCATCATTAACAACAGAGATTAGTAAAGAAGAGTATATGAATGCACCAATAGAAGATGGTATAAGCCCACATGCTTCCACTGTTATAACAGATTACAAAAAATTAACTTCATCTATTAGTAAATATAGTAATTACTATTATAAATATGGTGCCAATTTAGAGTGGCGTAATATGCCAGCAACAAGAAGCTACGATATCATAGGAATAGGTTTCTATGGCAGTGTAAAAATAGCTGGTGGTATAAACTTTAATCAGTCGTATTGTAATACCGATGGTAATTGTTATTCTCAAAATGTTGGTCATTATTCTTACCAAGGAAAAAATGGTTATGGAGCAATGTTCCAATTGCCATCAGGTTCCTTAAAATCATTATCGCAAAGTATTTCTATATTAGTTGAGAAAACGAATTCTAGTTCAACTATAATAGAACAAATAGCAGCAGCAGATTACTCTCATGCTCAAAAAACAATAAGTTATAGTGCTGCTAAGGATTTCAGTGTTGATACTGGCGGTATAAAATTAGTTAGTAATTATAGCTATTATGATTCCATAAATACTGCAGATGCAATATGGACTGGAACATGGTAAAATCCAAACTAAAATAATATTTAGAAAACAAAATAAACTAAGGTAGATTTCTATCATCACCTAAAAATAGAAAACTACAAAATTTGTTACGTAAGATTACGTAATCATTTTACTAAAATTTTATAACAATTTAAAAAATAGAGGATTACTCTATAAAAATCCTAGCGTAACGCACTAGGAAACTTTAATATTTTTTTGATAAATTGATTCATACTATAAACTACTCAAAAAGCATAATTCGAAAGCAAAGTATGAATTGATTCTGTGTACTCAAAAACTTTCGAATTATGCAAATTACTTCTTTAAAAATAAAAATTTATTTCGTAGGAAACTACATACTACAGGGCACTCAAAAAGAGTGTCTTTTATCTTGCAAAAATGTTATAATAGCTTTACAAAAAGAAAGAAGTGAAACTAAATGGAACTATTAAAAGAAAAATATATAATATTAGAAATTATTCCTACAGCAATTAATCCTAAAAAAGGAGATATAATTCAATTATCAGCACTAAAACTCAATGGATTAAATCTAGTAGATAGATTTGACTATCGCTTAAGAGAAGACTTAATAGCTTTAAATGACTTCAAAGAAATGGTAAGCTATGACAAACCATTATTTACATATAAAGATAGCACAAAAGAAATTCTAGAAAGCTTCAAAGAATGGATTGAAGATCTTCCCTTACTAATCATTGATAATGTATATACTGAAAACTTTTTAGAAACAATAGACAATTCAAAAGAATCAATTTTTAATTATTTAGATACTAAATATAATGACAATATAATTGACGAATTAATGAAAAAATACGATTTAGAGCCATCAAACCATATAGTTGATTTATTATATGAATCTTTAATAAAACATTTATAAAAAATATGTTATAATAAAATCATAGAATAAAAAGAATAAGGTGAAAATATGGTAAAAAGAGATAAACTATTAAACATAACCTCATATATTATTAGTATTGTAATATATGTTGCTTTAGCTTTCTTAATTTATCGTATGCTAGTAGTAGTAAATTACTATTATCTTTTTGCTATAATACCTTTATTATTTATGTTTTGTACATTAACTCTTACAAATATCATAAAACTAATATTAACTTTAGTATCAATGATTTTTGGTCAAAATGGGAACGATGAAGTTCTCGACTTCATAGATAAAAGAATTGAAGGAACAAATAGATTATGTAAATACACCTTAATAGGAATATTCTTAACTCTATTATTTTCTATAATGCTATTAGATATTATCTATTGTATATACAAAGAAAAATATACATTTGTAGCACTTTCAATAGTAATATGGATTTTATTATTCTATCTTTTATTTAGAATAATTGTAAAAATAATAAAAAAAGAAATAAAAATATAAAAAGAAGCAACACATTTATAAGATAGTTGCTTCTTTTAAATAGTTAATTATTTTATCTAAGTCATCATCACTTATTCTATTTAAATAATTTTCTGGATATTCATTATTTTCAACCTTACCTGATATCTCATCATAAAGTCTTAGGTTATCATTGCTATCAATGAGATTAAGATAGTCAGACTCACTCAACAAAGGCAAAGCTTTGCTAAGAATATCCTCAATTTCTTTAATCTTTTTATCTCTCATATGTTAAGCACTCCTAACACCTCAAGTATATCATTATATTTATGAATATCAAGAGTTATAATTTACCAAAAAATATGTTAAAATTATATGGTGAGGGTAAAAATGAAAGAGAGAATTTTAGTCAGTGCATGTTTACTTGGAGTAAACTGTAAATATAATGGTTCAAATAACGAAAATAAGGCTGTTTTAGAATACTTACGTGATAAAGATATTATTCCAATTTGTCCAGAGATAATGGGAGGATTAACAACCCCAAGAAATCCATCAGAACGCCTAAATGATAAAGTCATTAGTAATGATAATCTTGACGTTACAGAAAACTTTAAAAGAGGTGCACTTGAGACACTTAAATTAGCTGAAAAACTTGGATGTAAAAAAGCAATCTTAAAATCAAAAAGTCCATCTTGTGGATCAAATTATATATACGATGGAACATTTAAAGGAAATTTGATAAAAGGGGATGGAATAACAGCTGAATTATTAAAAAAACAAAATATAAGTATCTTAACAGAGAAAGATATAGAAAATAACATAACCTTTATGCTATAATAAATTAAGAGTAAAAAGAATAACAAGGGAGAGAAAAACATGGCATGTAATACATTATTAGATAATATTTCAAAATTAAATACTTTTGTACATATGAGCAAATCAAATGAACTACTTAGTATTTATGTTGAAAAAATAACAAACAACAAAAGTCAAAATATGAAATTTGTTAATGATTTTGACTATTTATCACTAGATTTATTATATACATCATTACAATTAATGAGTAATAAAGAAACAATAACTAAAGTAGAATTTGATAAATTAGATAAAAAAGAATTATCTTATTATATGAAAAAAGTAAAAGGTTTTGAATTCTTTAAAAAACAAGTTCCAACAATTAAATCAGAAGAAGCTTTAATAAATTACATTAAAAAAGCTTTAGCAAGAGGAGAATATTGTTATAACTTTAACAATACTATTAAATTTGACAATGGTTTAATTATTGATGCTAATTGGACAGTAGAATTTGCTTCTTTTCTAATCACATCTTTAAATAATAATGTAAATCTTTCTAATGATGGCCTAACATATTATTTTAATACGATTTCTATCCCAAATGTAGAAGATAAAGATATTAATAAATTTATTAAAGGTATAAAAAAATATGAATATAGTGCTAAAAGAAAAGATGGTAAGAAATTAACTTATCAAGATGTAAAATATTTGATAGATAAATTATCAGTTATAACTGATTATGATTTTAAGCAATTACAAGAAATTAATAGTGAATTAGAAAAGAATAAATATACTTTATCTGTTAATAAGAAAGTTGTAACATTTAGTAAAGAAGATAAAATAAGTTTAGAAAAGCTAATAAATGAAGAAGAAAATGATTCGATAATAAAAGAATTTGTTAAAGATAAATTTAAATGTCACAATAGTCAAGCCAATATGAATAGAAGAAGATTAATTGAGACATTCGAAATATTAAGAAGCTTATCACGCGCCTATAAATCAAATTATAATATTACTGAAGCGCGTAAACAATTTAAGTTAAAAGATAGGAAAGATGATGTTATAAATGCTTTATCAATTGCACTTTTCTACATAAATTATATATATGATGAAGAAAATTTACATAAGCATTTTAATTATGCTATTCTAAAATTAGACGATATAAAACCAGCAATTATTGATTATGATACACCTGAGTATAAATCTATTCTTAAAAATTTATCATCATTAAATAAAAAAGTTATTTCAATAAATCGTCGTATAAATAAATATTTAGATGAAGCAAGAAGTATGCCAAAAGAAAATCTAAAGTTTATTGAAGAAAATAGTCAAGGATTTACAAGAAATTGTGCATATTTGGATAAATTGGTTAAAGAAACTAAAGTTTTAAGAGCTAAGTTAGATGAAATGAAAGATACGAATAGACATGAAGCAAATATAAATAAGACAAAGCTTAGATATATAAAGGAATCTATTATAAGTGGACATTATAATTATAAAGATAATAATATCTTAGAATTTGATTGCTATAGTCCAGATGATTATCATCATACATTCCATTTGGAAATTTCTGGTGAAGAATTTAAAAATATTTTATTATCAGAACAAAATTGTAACTCTAGAATTAATTTTTATCAGATTTAATGAGGTGGAAGAAATTCCATCTTTTATTTTGTTATAATAATTGAAAATTAGAGTATTACTACAAGAGGTATAAAAAAATATAAAGGTTGTTGATTTACCTATATAAATATGATATATTTTAATCATAAAGTAAAGTAGTCATCATAAAGCTAGTGACTTTGTGATAGTAAGTTTGATATTTTTTATAGTAATTTTTTGTGTGTATTTTTACACTATTTTTCGGAATTCGGTATTAAGAAATTTGTTATATTTAAATAATTATTATACTATTTTGACTTTTTTATTTTATAAATTCGTAAAAGAAAGAAGTGTAGTATATGAAGAGATTTAACTATAAAAAAATTTTTAATACTTTTTTTAATGAAAAGAATACTAAAAAAACTTTATTTATATTAATTCCTTTATTAATATTTGGAGTTGCAATTGCAATTACACTTAGTATAGATTTATATGGTACAGAAGAAGTTAGAAGTGTAGAAATAGACTCAAACGACTGGAGTGAACGTGAACCAGGTAGCTGGCATATTGATAAGAGCGCAGAGTGGACTGGCTTAACTACTGCTAAAGTAACTTTTGATTTTGATTCAGTTATGAAACCAAGTGAAAAGAAATATGATGTTATCTTTGTACTAGACGTTTCTGGCAGTATGGCAGATAAAGAAAAATTAAAAAGAGTTAAAGAAGATTCAATAGAATTAGTTAATTATTTGTTTTCTTGGGGAGAGAATCGTGTTGCATTTATTACATTTACTGATACTGCTGAAATAATTTCTCCATTTACACAAAATAAAGATGAATTGATTGGTTTAATACAAGGTCTTAAGGAAGCTGGTTCTACTAACTATAAAGCTGGTTTAGAATTAGTAGATACTGTAATGAAAGATTATGAAGAGGAAACTGGTAGAAAATTAGTTACACTATTCTTAACAGATGGATTTCCTAATATAGATACACCAAACGAAGTAGCAGAATATGAATATTTAAAACAAAAATATCCTTACATGAGCATCAACGGTGTTCAATATGAAATGGGTACAGATATTGTAGAAGAGATAAAAAGAATATCAGATGAACAATTCTATGCAGATGTAGATAATTTGGAAAATGTTTTGTTTGATGCATCAATTTATCCAGTACAATATGAAAAACTTGAAATAGTTGATTATGTTAAATTAGATCGTTTTTATGTAAAATCAGTCGACGATATAAAAGTATCTTTTGGCACAGTTGAACTAGATGAACCAACACAAAAGATAACATGGAACTTAGATGGTTTTAAAACTGGTAGAGATGCACACATGGAAATCACCCTGCATTTAACAGATAAATTTACAGAGGATGGTCATCCAAAAGAAGGAATGTATCCTACAAATGAAGGAGAAGATATTACTCATAAATTACCAGAGGAACCAGAAGTTGAAACGCCAAGTAAGAAAACGCCTATACTAAAAGCTCCTTATTTAGTAATTTACGATGTTAATGCACCATCAGAGTGTAATATAAAAGATAAAATTAATGAAAAACATTATGCGTTTGAAACGGTAACAAAAAGAACAGACGCACCAGATGTTCAATGTAGTGGATATCAATTTAAAGGCTGGGAATTAGACGAAAAAGAATCAATCAATCCAGAAGATGGTGGATACGATGTTAAGCATTTAAATGATGATATGTTTGTTATGCCACAACACGATGTAACTTTAAGAGGTATATGGACAAAAGTAGATATCTCTAAGAGTATGGATGGAACTGTTTATGAAAAATTGACTTTGTATAAGAAAATGGAAAAATTAGCAGAGAGCAATACTGACAGAAATTCAGGTGTTCTAACAAAAAATGATTCTAGTACAAATAACAATAAAATATATTACTATTTCCGTCAAAATACTACTACAGCTGCCGTAACAGATAACAATGTAATATTTGCAGGATTTTGTTGGAAAATAATGAGAACAACAGATACTGGTGGAGTTAAGATTATTTATAATGGAGAACCAAATGGTGAAACATGTAAAGATGTAGCAAGTAATAATATAGGAACAATAAAGTATAACAATGTAACAACAACAAATGGAATGACAGATTCACTTGCCTATGTTGGATATATGTATAATCCAGATACGATGTATAGTTTTTCTACATATAGTGACTTGAAAGGAATGGATTCAGTAAGCGGAAGTGTAATGGTTGCTTCTTCATATACAGAAAACTCTAGTGGAACTTACACTTTGGTTAATCCAGAAGAAGTTTCTTCATCAAGTATTAGTAATTATAGAAATTATTATTATTGCTCTGATATGAAAAGTACAACTAATTGTAGTTCAATTAAAAAAATATATTCTACATCAAATACAAATTTAATGTATTTTAGAGGTTATAGATATGCTAATTCTTTTACATATAATGCTCAAACGAAAACATATCAATTAGTTAATCCAAGCACTATTTTTTGGTTTACATCATCAAGTATTACAGATTTTAATAATTATCATTATACATGCTTTGATACTTCTAAAACATGTTCGAACTCTATCAATTATGTTTTTGGTGGAAGAAGCCAAGGAAACATGGCAGCACAAGCTTATTATATAAAACTAGAAAATGGTACAAAAATTAACAATGTGCTAAATAGTATGTTGTATAACGACGATGTTAACAAAGTAGATTCCAATGCGAAAACTAAAGTAGAAGCATGGTTTAAAGATAATTTAACGAATGATGGCTCTAGCGATTTAACAAAGATAGATTATCAAAAATATATTGAAGATACAATTTATTGCAACGATAGAAGTGCTTCTAGCGATGGTGGATTTAATCCGAATGGTGGAAGCATAACAAGTTCTTTTAATTTTAGCGGTGGTAAATTATCTTATCTTAGATTAACTTGTCCTAACACTGTTGATAGCTTTACAGTTAGCAATGAAATAGGAAATGGAAAGCTAAAATATCCAGTTGGACTTGCAACATTATCAGAAATATACTTGTCGAAATCAGCTGTATCAAGTAGTAGCCATTATTGGACTATGACACCATTTTCTTATACAAATTCAGGTACGTCTTATGTGGGATATTCTTCTAACATGGGATCAATTTCTTCAAGCTCATATGGGTTAAGACCAGTTATATCTTTAGTGCCTAATATAGAGTTTACTAAAGGTGATGGGACTGAAGAACATCCATATGTAATTTTTACAGAAGAAGAGTAATCTATTATGAGAAAGTACATGAAAGAAGGAGGAGTATATGAAAAAATTAAATAAAATAAAATGCGGTAAAATATTAGCAGTTGTTTTGATAGGATTATTAGTCATTGCTTCTCTTTTATTATTTGATTTTACGAAGTCAGTTCTTTTTGACCCAGAAGAATCTGTAGAAGTTCAACAAAATACAGAATTAGTATATTATTTAGATGTATCATATGAAGGTGTAGATAGATATGCTAATGATTCGACAATAATAACAAATACATCAACTACTATAAATACTGAAAGTGGTTATATATTTGTAGAAGATAAACTACCTGAAGGCTTAACATTCATCGGCTTTGTTGAAAGTCCAAGTGAAGATGGTAGTATTGGTGCAGTAAGCAAACTTGATTCTAATAAAGCCTGTTTAGGTTCGGTTTATGATGATATGGAAGAAGGAGACGACCCACTAGTAAATTATCATGGTCTGCATTATAATGCAGACACTCGAACCATATCGTTTCGAGTAAAATATTTACAAGCAGGGTGTAAGTTAACTGTAGGAATTAAAACAATGACTCCAGAAACTATAGATGATCCTGAGACTAAGGATATTATTGAAGAAAGACGAGATTTCTTCAATACAGCGACTGCCAGAGAAGGTTCACAATTAGCTATATCTAATACAGTTCACGCTTGGATGGGGAAAACAGAAGCAATTCTTTATAACGTAAGTTATAAGTACGAAGGAGAAGTTCCAACTAATGCTCCAGATCCATCAAAATTTAATGGTTGCTATGCTGAAAATACGACTATCGGTATTGCTTCGGAACCTAATATAGAAGGATATAAATTTAGTGGGTGGACACTAGTTCAAGTAGAAGGTGAAACACCTATAATTCAAACTGGTTCTAAATTTGTAATGCCAGCTAGAGATGTTGAACTTGTTGGTCATTTTGAAAAGATTGACCCTTATAAAGTAATCTATAAAATCGCTGATGGAAGTCCTATTCCTACGGGATACGAACTTCCATCAGCGAAAGAGTACTATCCATATCAAATTGTTCAAATTGATAGTACAAAAGCAGGAGACAAATTTGATGGCTATAAGTTCTCCGGTTGGACATTAGAAACAGAAGGTATAGAAGTTAGTAAAGATAATGACTTTGTAATGCCAGAAGGAAATGTAGTTATAGTAGGAAGCTTTGAAAAAATAAAATACAAAGTAGAATATAAATTTACAGGAACAACTCTACCAGAAAATCCAGAACAATATTTACCAGAAACAAAATGGTATGAACCTAATCAAGAGGTTGATTTGATACCAGTAGATGATAGTTATACATGGGGATATAAATTCATGGGGTGGTATAAAGAAAATAAATTTGTAATGCCAGAAGAAGATGTAATAATCTATGGAGAATGGCGAAAATTTTACGGATATTTTCATCCTAAAATAACTAAGGATATTATAAATAAGCAAGACTATTATAAAAAAGGTGATATCGTTAAATATAAAATAGTCGTAAGTAATCCTGTTGATATGAATGTGGGGAATCTAATTAACGTTACTGTAAAAGAATTCAATGAAAAGGCAAGATTTATTGATGGAGAAGGATATATCTTAAAAACTGATCATTTGATTCTTATTCCAGTTGTTGAGTATAGTAAGCCTGTAACGATATATGCTGAATATGAAGTAACAGATGAAGTTGGAACAATTGAAAACATCGTTCAAATAATTAGTGGCTCATCGACTAGTGGAGCGGAGCTTGATACAATGAAGGAATATAAAGCAAAAGCTTCTTTTGACATATGGCCAGAATTAAAAATCAGTAAAAAGGTATCAAATTCTAATGATGCTAACGATTATTTCCAATTTCATATTACTAGTAAAAACGGATATGACACTTGGATAAATTTAAGAAATAACGAAAATCAAGTACTATATTTAGAACCATCTGATACATATTATATTAAAGAAATAATTCCACAAGAGTATATTTTAAAAAGCGTTACTGGAGATATAAAATTTAATGGTGGCAATATAGAAGTAGAGTTAGGAGATAAGCTTTCGGTCGAATTCACTAATGAATACCAAAAAAAGAGTTACTATCATTCTAATGGAAGAGTTTCTAATGAGGTTCAAAATTGCGAAACAGGTGACTGTAAAAATTTATGGAGTATTATAAAAAATAGCAATGAATCAAAGACAACAACAATGGATGGAACAAGTAAGACCTCTAAAATATATTACTATGATACAGAAGATAATAATAATAATGTCTTATTTGCTGATAAGTGCTGGAGAGTAGTAAGAACAACGGATACAAATGGAGTTAAATTAATGTATTCAGGAGAACCTGTTGAAGAATCTGAAAGCTCTCCAATATCTAAAGATAAATATATAAATATAGTAAACGATGAATCTTACGAGTATATGTATGATGAGTTAACTAATAAATGGACAAGCACTTTACATGATGATTCTAAATCAAGCAGTATGGAACTTTCTGTTAGAGAAAAGGGAAACTACGTTATTAATTACACTATATCTTCAGAAATTACCTATGACAAAGCAACTTTTTACAAAGATGGAAAACAAGTTGGCGATACACTCAGCGGTTCAAAAAACGGTAAGATAAATTTAGGAATTATTGATTCATCAACAATTATTAAAGTAACATACTCTAAAGACTATTCGACAAGCAGTGGTTCTGATAATGTTATCTTCTCAATTGAGGAAAAACGAGGGACATTAATACAATCATGTACTAAATCGAGTGGCATTTTCTATAATTCAGATTCTTCTGGATTAAATCCTTTTAATATAAATTTGATTTTTGACGATGGATATATGTATAATTCAACAAACTCTTCAAAATATAAATATGGAAGTGCTAACAGATATTCTAACAATATGTATGTATATAAAGAAGTATATTTAAAATGGTCTAGTTATGTTTTTGGATCATCTGTTAGCTATGATGATAGTTCAGGAAAATATACACTGGAAGGAGAAGTTTCAAACTATTCTTGGAATGATAATTGGGGGAATTTAACTGGCTATTACACATGCTTAAGTGACTCAACTATTTGTGATGATGTTTATTATGTGGAATTTGTGGCTGGTGATTATTTGTACAGCATAAAATTATCAAATAATGAAGACATTAATAAAAAAATAATATTAGCAGAATATTTTGAGATTGTAAGTGATAAATATGTTTTAAAAAATTCTAAAACAATTAGCTATAGAGATTATTACAACAATTATTCAGAATACCATAATTATTACTTGTGTTCTGATTTAATTAGCACATCCTGTGATAGAATTTACAAAATAGATAAAACATATAGTAAAAATTATTATTTTAGGTATTCTTCGAAAGAAATAGTATCTTTCAGTAATTCTGTAAAATGGGATGGAGATAAATATATATTGCAAGATTCTATAAAAATTGCAGATATGGATTTAGATGAAGAAAAAATAAAAACGTACCGATATACATGTCTTAACTTAGAGGGAACATGTGATAATATTAAATACATTTATAAATATGATGATTATAATGACATTATATATTATATTGAAATTACAAATGGAGATTTAATTCAGGATGTTTTAAATAATAGCCTTGGAACAGGTGATGATATAGGAACTGGTATAAAATATAAAAACGAAGAAATAAATTCAGATTATGTTAATTTAGATGATTCAGATGTTAAAAGTGTAGTTGATGATTGGTATAAAGAAAATTTGATAGACTTTACTGATTATATTGAAGATACAATTTATTGTAATGATCGAACAATTTATAATTATGGAGGATTTGATCCAAATAATAAAAATTATAGTTCGTTAGTTTATGGAATAAATGGAATAGATAACTTAACTTGTCCAAGAAAGATAGATAGCTTTACTGTAAGTGAAAAAAATGGTAATGGTGACTTAACTTATCCAATTGGATTACTTACACTTCAAGAAACAAAATTAATTAATTATAATGAAACAGAATATGTAAGCAGGTGTTACTATAATGCTTATACAAACATGACACCACTTAATTATAATAGAGAAAATTATGGAATAGCTGCTGGTTCTTTTATAAACGATGATAGCTATATTAAACCATATGGTGATTGTGAAGATACATATAATTATGGAGTTCATCCAGTGATTTCACTCAAAGCTAATACTATGGTTTGTGTAGGAGATGGATCAAAAACTAATCCATATAGAATAGAAACGAGGGAAGGAGAATAGTATGAAGAAGGTTCAGAGTTTATGTAAGAAATTTAAAAACAAGAAAATTATAATTATTATTGCTCTTTCTCTTGTTTTTGTAATTGGTTTTACTTGGGCATTCTTTAGTAATA
>CASPWD010000016.1 GCA_949425635.1 uncultured Bacilli bacterium
CAGGTGGTGCATGGTTGTCGTCAGCTCGTGTCGTGAGATGTTTGGTTAAGTCCAATAACGAGCGCAACCCTCTTCCTTAGTTGCTAACATTAAGTTGAGAACTCTAAGGATACTGCCAGTGTAAGCTGGAGGAAGGTGGGGATGACGTCAAATCATCATGCCCCTTACGTCTAGGGCTACAGGCGTGCTACAATGGCCAATACAACGAGCAGCCACGTGGTGACACGGAGCAAATCTCTTAAAGCTGGTCCCAGTCCGGATTAGAGTCTGCAACTCGACTCTATGAAGTTGGAATCGCTAGTAATCCCGAATCAGAATGTCGGGGTGAATACGTTCCCGGGTGTTGTACACACCGCCCGTCACGCCATGGGAGTCTGTAATACCTGAAGCCGATAGCCTAACCCGTAAGGGAGGGGGTCGTCCAAGGTAGGACAGGTGACTGGGGTGAAGTCGTAACAAGGTATCCCTACGAGAACGTGGGGATGGATCACCTCCTTTCTATGGAGTATAACAAAATAGAAAAACAACCGTATGAGAACTTCGGGGCTAGAGTGCAAAGGCACTAAAAGTTCTTGATAAAGTCTACTAAATTGACACGTTTTACTTGGTTTTGAGAGATCATTGATTTCTCAAATATATTCTGAAAAGAATATTGTTCTTTGAAAACTTGATAATGCCTGTAATAATTTAAAACGAGAAAATTATTACAAAATTTGAGTAGTTGTTTATATTTCCGTATAAACAACATTAAGATCTCAAACTCATCAAAAAGAAAGATCAAATGGTGGTTAAATTATTAAGGGCGTATGGTGGATGCCTTGGCAATAGAAGTCGATGAAGGACGCGACAAACAGCGAAATGCCTCGGGGAGCAGTAAGTATGCTATGATCCGGGGGTATCCGAATGAGGGAACTCACTTGCAGTAATTCGCAAGTATCCTATCCTGAACACATAGGGATAGTGAAGGCAACCCAGTGAACTGAAACATCTTAGTAACTGGAGGAGAAGAAAGAAAAATCGATTACCTTAGTAGTGGCGAGCGAAACGGTAAGAGCCCAAACCAATCTACGGATTGGGGTTGTAGGACACTCTACATGGAGTTACAAAATTTCTTGATAGCTGAACATTCTGGAAAGGATGGCTGGAAAGCGTGAAAGCCGCGTAAGCGAAATCATGAAATCTCTTGAGTGTATCCTGAGTACGGCGGGACACGAGGAATCTTGTCGGAATCTACGGGGACCATCCCGTAAGGCTAAATACTCTCTATTGACCGATAGTGAACAAGTACCGTGAGGGAAAGGTGAAAAGAACCCCGGGAGGGGAGTGAAATAGAATACTGAAACCATGTGCTTACAAAAAGTTCGAGCCCGTTAATGGGTGAGAGCGTGCCTTTTGCAGAATGAGCCGGCGAGTTGTGGTATTGTGCAAGGTTAAGTGGAAAACACGGAGCCGAAGCGAAAGCGAGTCTTAATAGGGCGAAAAGTATAATGCTGCAGACCCGAAACCGAGTGATCTAGCCATGAGCAGGCTGAAGTAAGGGTGATACCTTATGGAGGGCCGAACCAGGGAACGTTGTAAAGTTCTTGGATGACTTGTGGCTAGCGGTGAAATTCCAATCGAACTCGGATATAGCTGGTTCTCCCCGAAATAGGTTTAGGCCTAGCCTCGGATAATGCAACCTGGAGGTAGAGCACTGAATGTGGAATGGCGTCGTCTAGATGTACTGACTGCAATCAACCTCCGAATGCCAGGAAATGTAGATCCGGGAGTCAGTGTATGGGTGCTAACGTCCATACGCGAGAGGAAAATAATCCAGATCATCAGCTAAGGTCCCAAAATATACGTTAAGTGGGAAAGGATGTGGAAACGCACGAACAGCTAGGAGGTTGGCTTAGAAGCAGCCATCCTTTAAAGAGTGCGTAATAGCTCACTAGTCGAGTGTTTCTGCGCCGAAGATGTACCGGGGCTAAAACGTATTACCGAAGCTATGGATTTATGTTTGACATAAATGGTAGGGGAGCGTTCTTAGGGCGCTGAAGGTAGACCGTGAGGACTACTGGAGCGCTAAGAAGTGAGAATGCCGGTGTGAGTAACGTAAGGTAGGTGAGAATCCTACCCACCGATCGACCAAGGGTTCCAGGGTAAAGTTCGTCTTCCCTGGGTTAGTCAGGAACTAAGGCGAGGCTGAAAAGCGTAGTCGATGTCCAACTGGTTTATATTCCAGTACTTCCTATATGAGTGATGGAGTGACGGAGAAGGATAGCAAGAGCCTATTATTGGATTTAGGTTTAAGCACAAAGGCTGGTGCACTAGGAAATCTGTGACACTAATAAGGCTGAAGTGTGATGACGGCGATACCTCGGTATCGAAAGTCTTGTGACTCCATGCTTCCAAGAAAAGCTTCTAAACTTATCATATGGGAACCTGTACCCAGAACCAACACAGGTGGTCAAGAAGAGAATTCTAAGGTGAGCGAGATAACTATGGTTAAGGAACTCGGCAAAATTACCCCGTAACTTAGGGATAAGGGGAGGTGGAGCGATCCACCCGCAGTGAATAGGCCCAGGCGACTGTTTACCAAAAACACAGGTCTCTGCTAAAGCGTAAGCTGATGTATAGGGGCTGACGCCTGCCCAGTGCTGGAAGGTTAAGACGATTAGTTAGATGGACGCAAGTCGATAACATCGAAGCTATGAATTGAAGCCCCAGTGAACGGCGGCCGTAACTATAACGGTCCTAAGGTAGCGAAATTCCTTGTCAGGTAAGTTCTGACCCGCACGAAAGGTGTAACGATCTGGGCGCTGTCTCAACCATAGACTCGGTGAAATCTTAATACCTGTGAAAATGCAGGTTACCCGCGACAGGACGGAAAGACCCCATGGA
This sequence comes from uncultured Bacilli bacterium, assembly GCA_949425635.1. GTDB lineage: Bacteria > Bacillota_I > Bacilli_A > RF39 > UBA660 > Coprovivens. The sequence goes on from CASPWD010000016.1 coordinate 2,884, forward strand.
GCTTTACTGTAGCTTGATATTGGGATCAGGTAATTCTTGTAGAGGATAGGTGGTAGACTATGATGCACAGACGCCAGTTTGTGCGGAGTCGCCCTTGGAATACCACCCTTGGATTATTTGATTCCTAACTCGCAACCGTTATCCGGTTGGAGGACAGTGTCTGGTGGGCAGTTTGACTGGGGCGGTCGCCTCCCAAAAAGTAACGGAGGCGCCCAAAGGTTCCCTCAGAATGGTCGGAAATCATTCAAAGAGCGTAATGGTATAAGGGAGCTTGACTGTGAGACCAACAAGTCGAGCAGGTACGAAAGTAGGGCATAGTGATCAGGCGGTAGAGAATGGAATTGCCGTCGCTTAACGGATAAAAGTTACCCTGGGGATAACAGGCTGATACCACCCAATAGTTCACATAGACGGTGGTGTTTGGCACCTCGATGTCGGCTCGTCACATCCTGGAGGTGGATTCGCTTCCAAGGGTTGGGCTGTTCGCCCATTAAAGTGGCACGCGAGCTGGGTTCAGAACGTCGTGAGACAGTTCGGTCCCTATCCGTCGTGGGCGTAGGAAAATTGAGGAGAGCTGCTCCTAGTACGAGAGGACCGGAGTGGACATACCAATGGTGTATCTGTTGTAACGCCAGTTGCATCGCAGAGTAGCTATGTATGGACGGGATAAACGCTGAAAGCATCTAAGCGTGAAGCCTCCTCCAAGATGAGTTTTCCCATATTTAATAGTAAGTGCCGTTGAAGACTACAACGTTGATAGGCTAGAGGTGGAAGCGTGGCGACACGTTGAGCTGACTAGTACTAATAGCACGAGGATTTAATCCTTTTGATTTACAAAATAAAAGTTTGATGATATAATAAGTGCATTATCTTGTTTTTAAAGGACAATATCCTTTATTGGTGACGATAGCTGAGTGGGCACACCTCTTCCCATCCCGAACAGAGAAGTTAAGCACTCATACGCCGACGATAGTGAATGCGAAAATAGGTAGTTGCCAATTTTTTTTTTGCAATTTTTTAGAGGACTCTTTATATTTCTTTATTTTTTAGTTAATAAAAAACAAACAAAAAGAACAAAAACAAAAATAAAAATAAAAATATAAAGATTCCTCTTTTTATATGCCAAAATATAGATAAAGAAAAAAATATTTTAAATTCTAAATTTAAAAAAGATAAACTTAAAAACAAAAGATAAAAGAATAAAAATTTAAAAATATAAAAATTTACTATTTTCCCTTTATAGTTTATAATAGTTATGTGATGTTTATGGATAACTTAAATAATATATGTCAAAATTCAAATATTTTAACTGTATTTCTAATACTAAAATACACTCTCTCAATAGTTTGCACAGTAATACCGATAATCGTAATATACAGTGCGATATCACCAGCGTTCAAAGGAGTACTAAAGCCTGACGAAGTAAAGAAGATGATAGGACCAATAATAAGGTCATTGATAGCAGGATTAATAATATTCTTCCTCCCATCGCTATTCAGCTTTATCTTTACCGATTTAGTAGGTCAAAAAGACCAAATGATATCAAACTGTTTTGCAAATGCAAGCATTGAAAACATAAACAGGTTGCGAGAGAAGGAAGCGCAGGAGCGCAAGGAGGCGCAGGAAGAAGACAACAAGAAGAGCGCCGAAGAGTTAAAAAAACAAAAAGAAGAACAAGCTAAAAAGAATGTTAATTTAAAGAAACTTAGAGAAGAGAAAGAAAGACAAAATACACAAGCGAGTGCTAGTAGTGGAGGATCTGGAATTTGGAAAGACAGTATATTCCCTTTACCAAGTGGAGCAACAACTTGTCGTTCCTCTGTATTTGGACCAAGGACTCATCCTATAACAGGTGAATATAATAACCATAGTGGGGACGATTATCCTGCAGCTTGTGGAACGAGTGTTTCTGCAGTATTAGATGGAAAAGTAATTGAGGCTGCTAATGATGGCGGATATCATGGTGGAATGGGTAATTACGTCAAAATTCAGCATAATGATGGAACATATTCAGTTTATATGCATTCATCGAATGTTCTAGTAAGAGCAGGTCAAACAGTTAGAAAAGGTCAAGAAATAATGAAAGTTGGAACTACTGGTTCATCAACAGGATGCCACTTACATATAACAATAAAGAACTCATCAGGTGTTAATGTTGAACCTCGTTTATATATACCAACTTTAGCTGCATGTTAATAATAGTATTTACTTTATAGCATAAATTTACTTACAAAAGCATATATTAAATTATATGTTTTTTTTATATTGAACAGCAAACAAATGTATGTTATAATTTATTTCGGAAAGGGTAAGTGTATGAAAGGTAGAGTAAAATGGTGGAGTAATGAAAAAGGATATGGATTTATCGAATATAGTGAATCAGAAAATGTTTTTGTTCATATCGTAGAGAATGATAAAGAAATATATCCTTTAAAAGAAGAACAAGAGATCGAATTTAATTTAGAAGAAAAAAATAATTTTATTTATCTTCAAATATTAAAAACACTCGAAAATTAGACTTGAAAAAGTCTTTTTCTTTAGTAAAAAAATAATAAAAAATTAAGATATAATTGAACAAACTAAAAATAAGTTTATTTATATACAAACATATAATTTTATATACAACGAAGTAAAAAAATGACTTGATTTAATAGCTGATTATTGTTAGTATTATTTAGAAACATTATTTTTTTAAAGGACTTGATAAAATGAAAAGAAAGAATTATATAAATATCGCTTTAATTTTAATTTGGTTATTCGTTATTTTTTCTTTTTCAGCAGAGGATGCCAAAGAATCAACTGCTTCAAGTGATCAAGTAATTGTAAAAACTGCTGAAACAATAAAAAGAGAAGAGTTAACTCCTAAAGAAAAAGAAACAATAATAGAAAAATACATTGTTCCAGTTAGAAAAAGTGCTCATTTCTTTCTATATTTTGTTTTGGGAATTTTAGTGTATTTCTTATTTAAAGATATATGTGGATTAACTCCAACCTCTATAATTTTTACAATGATTTTCTGTATTGTATATGCGTGCTCTGACGAAATACATCAGTTATTTGTTGATGGTAGAACAGCTCGTATCTTCGATGTCTTAGTCGACAGCTGCGGAGCTTTCTTATCAACAATGATAATATATGGAATTTGCAAAATAAAAGAGAAACGTATGATTAAATTAAAATAGCGTATATTAATAATAGGTGAAAATTATGTTGTTAATTAAGCTGTTGATAATTTTTATCATTGCAGTATTATTAGTTTTTATAATGTGTGCTTGTAAATTAGCGTCCATTGTAGATAACGAGAGAAACTATTTAAAAGAGTAGGAATAGTTTCTTTTTTTTATTCTTATAATTTGTTATAATTTAATATAGTAAGGTAGTGAAAATATGGAAGAAAGTATCATAAGAAAATATTATAATAAGTATTTAACTGAAGCTTTTGAGTTTGATAAAGTAGATTATCAAAAAAATTGTTATATCATAACAGATCAACGAACTACCAAATATTTTATTAATCCTCAAAAAGGTACAGTTGATAAATATATGGAAATTGGAACTTTTAATAATGGGTATGCTATAGTAAGAAATTCTGAAGGGTATAATTTTATTAATGAGCAAGGCGAATTATTATCTCAAGAATGGTTTGACAAAGCAGATGATTTTTCTAATGGTTATGCCTATGTCCATAAAGGGAATACTGCAAATTTTATTGATACTGAAGGAAGGTTCATTTTTAAAGAATTTCAATATGCAGGAACAAAATCTCGATTTTATAAAAATGGCGTTGCTATAGTGACTTACCTTGGAAATGAAACGACTATAATAAATCAAAAAGGGAAAAAATTGTTGAAAGATACTTTCGATAGTATTGAACCATTTTATGGCAAATATGCTGTAGCAATAAAAAAGCTTCGCAATCATAATCCAGCAGAACCTAACATTTATTGGAATTATGAGCACCATATAATTGATTGCTATGGTAACGACCTAAAGACAAAATATAAATCATTAGACCAAGTAGCTGAGGGAATCTTTGTAGCATATGACAAAGAAAAAGGTGGTCAATTTCTAGTTGATGCTAAATGCAATATGATTGGTGACATGGTTTTCGACTCGCATCGTGGAGGCTTTAAAGATGGTTTTATGTTGATAAAAAAACAGGATACATACAACATGATTGATAAGAACGGTCGCTTATTATTTAAAATGTGGTATGAAAACATAGAATATATAGGTAATGGCTTATTTAAGGTAAGAGATATTGAAAACAGCCTTGACAAATCTAATAATGACACTCCACAAAAAAAATATAATTTCATAACTTTAGACGGCTCACTATTGTCACCAAATTGGTACAATACTGTTTACAACTTTCATAATGGAATGGCCGTCGTAGGTGATGATAGTTATCGTATCCTTTACTTAGATGGAACCTTATCAAGCGAAATTTTTAAAGATATTAATGAAGCCTTCTCATATATTAACGCCAAAAAAGAAGCGATAGAATTAGAACGAATAAAAAATGAGACTAAAAAAGAATTAAGAAGAGTACATGGTTTTGGAAATCCAAATTATGAATATCCAGATGGAACATTATTTTTTCAAAAACCTAAAGGTCTAGTTTCTAATATGTCAGAGGGGAATTTTGCTTATTACTACCGAGGAGATTTAACTATATACAATAAATATGGAGAACAAATTGCTCATCTTTCTAATTTTCCTTTTATTTATAATACTGCTACAATCAGTTTAACTACAGTTCAAGAAACTCCTAAATTAAAAAAAGCTAACAGTACTAAAAAGTGGTTTCATTATAGCTATGAAGTAGATGGAAGAAAATATTTATTAGATTATCAACCAGTAACAGACTATGGGGATATTATAATTTGTGAAGACCAAGGTAGCTACTATATCTATGAAAAAGCAACTTTAAATAATATTTACTTAGGTGAAAAAAGTGAGATAACTCTTTTTGAAAACTTTATTATAAAAGGTGATAAAAAATATTTTATTTCAGGAATTGATTTAATAGATGTAACGGAACTTCCATTTACTATTAGGATTTCTAAAAAGGCTGGAGTAAATGAAATAAAAACTTATGAAGATTTCAAAGTGATTTTCGAGTCACCTGAATACCAATCTAAATTAGCCGAAGAAATAGAATCTCTAAAAGAATCAATTGAACAAGAGAAGAAAGCCCGTCTAATCAAAGAAGCAAATCAAAAAAGAGAGTCTGAAAGACAACGAATAGCTGAGAAAAAAGAGAATTTACGTCAATCTCTAAGTGATTTATCAAATATCCTAGCTGAATGTTCGAGGTATATTACAGAAATTCAAATGATAACTAATAGAGATAGTAACGATAAAGTAAAAGTTCCAGAAGAATTACTATTAATTACAGTAAATGATCATATTGAAATAAATCCTATCTTTCTAACTCCAGGAATTTTAAAATTCGTTGATTTAAGTACTATTTCATTTAAAGGCGTTAAAATAAGTGGTATCGATTTATCTTATACAAATGCCATGATAAATCCTCAGGAAATATACATGAAAGATATGAGTAATGGAAAATATTGTGGACTAAATTTCAATCTTGTTAGTTTCAAAGATGTTAACATAGCTAATGCTGATTTTACTGATGCTATATTCGACTTTGCTAGAGATACAGAAAAGATCCCAAGAAGTAAATAAAATTGCTCATTTTAAAAGACTTCTAATTAATTGAACTATATAATAATATAGTTCTTTTTATATAACTCAAAATCATGATAAATATGAAAAATATGCATTTTATTTATATTTAACAAAATAATATAATGTTAATGAGAGGTGATTACAATGTTAATAAGCTTAGTTGGGTTATCAGGAAGTGGAAAAAGCTATATATCAAATATTTTGTGCGGATATAATGAACGTATTGTACACTTAGATATTGATAAATTAGCTCATAAAGCTCTTCAAGATGAAGAAATAAAAGAAAAACTAATTGAAACATTTGGGACATCTATTTTAGATGGAGATAATATAAGTCGTTCTAAGTTAGGGAGTATAGTCTTTAATTCTAAGGAAGCTATGGATTTTTTTAATAATTTAATATGGCAATATGAAGAGATTAAAATTGACGACTTTATTATCAAGCATCCTAATAACATTATTATTCTAGACTGGCTTTTGCTTCCTAAAACGAAGTACTTTAAACAAAGTGATTTACGTATTTTAGTAACAGCACCAAAAGAGACAAGAATGGCTCGTGCTATGGCAAGAGATAATATTACACCAGAAAAGTTCTTAGAACGTGACGCAAATGCCCCAGTACTCAATGAAACAGAATTTGAATACATTATTAATAATGTTGATTTAGCAAATACAAAGAAAGAAGTTGATCGTATTTATGACAAAAGTCTTATACACAGGTAGTTTTGATCCTATTACCAAAGGACATATGAATATAATTGAACAAGCCAGTAGCTTATTTGACGAAGTAATTGTAGCAGTCTTACAAAATTCAAAAAAAGGAGCAGGTTTCTTCACTTTAGAAGAACGTGTTGCTTTATTAGAAAAAATATATCAAACATGTGAAAATATTAAAGTGATAACTGGCAGTGGAGCAGCTGTTGATATTGCGACCCTTTACGAATGTAAAGCAATTATAAGAGGACTCCGTGGCTTAACTGACTTCGATTACGAAATAGGTATGGCTGGTATTAATAAAGATATTAGTAACGGCCAAATTAATACTGTTTGCTTATTTGCTGATAATAATTATCAAAATATATCTTCAAGTATGGTTAAAGAAGTATTCTCTTTAGATAAACCAATTGCTAAATATGTAGACCCAATTGTCGAAGAAGCTATGTATCAAAAGAAATTAACATTTGAAAGGAAGATAAATGATGGAAGTTAAAGTTCTTGGTTCAGTATCTCCATATTGTAACAGCTCAAAAAATGGTCCTGGATTTCTTGTAACATCAGGAAATAACAAAATACTTCTTGATTGCGGACCAGGAAGTACAAGGCTTATGAATATGGAAACAGACTTACAAAATTTAACGATTATTATTAGTCATTTACATCGTGATCATTATTCGGATATCATATCTTCTATTGCTTATACCTCATATGTACACCATAACTTAGGTCTTTTAGAAAATAAAATAAAAGTATACATTCCAGAGCCAGATTACTATACAGATCATGAAAATTATACGAACCAATATGGACAATATGATTACAGACTTGTAGATAAACCAATCTTAGATTATCAACTTCTCACTAATCTCGGAGAAGAAAGTTATCTTGAAGTTTCCACCTACAGAACAGACTCTAAAATTAAAATAGGAGATGTTACTGCTACATTCGCATACAATCCCCATAACATTAAATCTCATTCCATAAAACTAAGTGACGGAGAAGTTTCTTTAGTATATTCAGGAGATACTGGATATCAATATAACAAAATAGAAAGACTATCTTCATGTACGAACTTACTTATTTGTGAATCGACTTTCTTACGAGGGCAATCTAAAGGTCAAAATGATTATCATCTATACGCTCATGAAGCAGCTAAAATAGCTAGTATTGCTAAACCAGACCTGCTAATGCTTACACACTTTTGGCCAACTATAGATAAAGAAGATTACTTAAAAGAAGTGTTGCCTATATTTCCTAATACAATTGTTGCTGAAGAAGGACACATTCTAAAACTAACACCTAGAAAAAATGGTTCCAATAAAATTTAATCAGAGGTACTATAACTTCAAGTTTAGTACTTTTTTTCATAAAAAATATGCTATAATTAACTTGTTACAAATTTTGTCCTCATAGCTCAGCTGGATAGAGCAATCGCCTCCTAAGCGATAGGTCGGAAGTTCAAATCTTCTTGGGGACGCCATTATATTAATTAGGTTTGCATAAGTGCAAACTTTTTCTTTTGACTATTTATTTACACATTCAAAATTTTCTTAAAAAATACAATTGCCATTTCAATTTCTCTAAGCTATATTTAAAACATAGGAGATGAAATTATGAATGAAAATAATTTAAATAACAATAATCTCAATCAAAACAATCAAACGCTCCATAATCAAAATCTAAATCAATATCAAAGTCCCGATAGATGGATTGACTTAACTGGTGTTGGGGATAGTACTCCTAAGAAAAAGAATCCTTTCCTAAAAATCTTTATAGTAATTATAGTTTTATGTGCTCTTGGTGGTGCAGGATACTATACTTATCAAGAATTTATAGTAAAAAAAGATATAAAATCTAATTCTGATGTTGATGATACACAAAAAAATCAAGAAGAAAAAGAAGAGCAAACTCCTCTAGAAAATAAAGATTATGTAATAGATGCGACATATGAAGCAAAAGTTATTGAAGGAACAAATACATCCTATTCAGAAATGTATAAAGTTTCAGATATTGTTGTTCCTTATTTAAATATCGAAACAAATGAAGCGAAAGAAATCAATAATGAAATAAAGAACCTTTATGATGAATTTATCGAAAGATATAATGCAATTAGTCAAGTAGAAGTAATTCCAAGACAAGGAGAATATTGGAAATACGATTACATTAAAACAAGTTATAAATATACAGATCAAAATAATATAATATCTATCTTAATTAAAGTAGAACTTACTGGTCGTGGAGGTAGTGAGGCAGAAGAATATTATGCATTCAACTATGATTTAAAAGAAGAAAAAAGACTTTATTTACTTGATTTATGTAATAAATTTAACTTGAATTATGATAGCACTTTAAAACAAGTTAATGAAGCTCTTGATAAATCCCTTATAAAAACTTTTGAGTTAACGGAACCAATTTCAGAAGAATTTATAGAATTCATTAAAGAAAACAAAGAAAGTTTTAATGAAGAACTAAAAAATAAAAAAGAAAATATCTACATTGATGAAAATAATCAACTAAATGTTATAACATTAAACAATCATCCAACTGGAAGCGGTTTTTATTATGAATTTGTGGCAATTACTAAGTAATTGTCTTTTTCTATGTCTAATTTATATAATATAACTTGTAATATTTAAAATCAAAGAGTAAGATAATCGATATGTATTAAAAAATATTAAAACAAAATATATTTATTTAAAAAAATCATAAAATTTGATAGAATCGAGAACGAGGGTGATTTTATGTCATATATCGAATTTAAAAATATAACAAAAAAGTATCAAATGGGTGAAATAGAAATTAAAGCTTTAAACAAGGCAAGTTTCTCAATTGATGAAGGAGAGTTAGTTGTAATTTTAGGTCCATCAGGAGCTGGTAAAACAACATGTCTAAATATTTTAGGTGGCATGGACCAAGCCGATTCAGGAAGTTTAATAATTGATGGTGAAAATATTACTAACTTAAAAGGAAAAGATTTAATCAGTTATCGTCGCAACGACATTGGCTTTGTTTTTCAATTTTATAATTTAATTCAAAACTTAACTGCTTTAGAAAATGTTGAATTAGCTGTGCAACTTTGTAAAGATCATCTTAATCCAGAAACAATTTTAAAGAAAGTTGGTTTAAAAGATCGTATTAATAATTTTCCAGCTCAATTATCAGGCGGTGAACAACAAAGAGTAGCCATTGCTCGTGCTATTGCTAAGAATCCAAAACTTTTACTTTGTGATGAACCAACAGGAGCCTTAGACTATAAGACTGGGAAACAAATTCTAAAGCTTCTAGAAGACACTTGTCACAAAGAATCTATGACAGTAATTATTGTAACGCATAATACAGCTCTTGCTGACATGGCTGATAAAGTAATAAAATTTAAAAATGGTCAAGTAGAAGAAGTTTATATTAATCAAAATCCTCAACCAATAGAAACAATAGAGTGGTAATATGAAAAAGAAAAATCATATAAAAACAAATACGATTCGTAATATAAAAAAGTCCTTTCCTAGATTTCTATCTTTAATAGTTATGAGTCTTCTAGGTGTTTTAGTATTCACAGGTCTAACTTCAACATCTCCAGACATGCTTAATACTTTAGATAAATTTCTTGATGATTACAATTCCTACGATTTTAAGATAATTTCCACAATGGGTCTAACTGATAATGACATAGAAAGCCTAAAGCAAGTGGACTCTATTGATGAAGTTGAAGGAGTGTACTCCAAAGATGTCTTAGTTAGCGATAATGACTCTGAAATAGTTTTGAACATTTCATCATTACCTAATAAAATAAACACACTTGAATTAATTGAAGGTCATCTTCCTACATCTGATAATGAAATAGTAGTTGAACAAAACTTTTTAACCAAACTAGGTTACAAGCTTAATGACACAATAAAAATTGAAGATGAAAACATAAAAAAGAACGAATTAATTATCGTTGGAACCATAAGAAGTCCACTATATTTTAGCAACACAGCTGTAAATCAAAACAGGGGAACAACATCTATTGGTTCTGGTACTATAAACTACTATTCTTATATCTTAAGTGATTCATTTGAAATCGATTACTTTACAAGCATCTATCTTACTGTAAAAGATGCCAAAAAGAAAATAACTTCAAAAGATAATTATTTAAAATTAATTGATAAAACAAAAAGTAAAATTGAAGAATTAAAAAATACTCAAGAACAAGAACGATATAATTCACTTTACGATGAAGCGGCAAACATAATCAAAGAAAATGAGGAAAAAGCAAACACAGAATTAAATGATGCCAAAATGAAATTAGATAGTGCCAAAAAGCAACTAGACAGCGCAAAGAAAGAATTGAATACAGCTAATAACCAGTTAACTACTGCTAAAAGAGAATTAAGCAAAGCTTCTTCTGAGTTAAATAAAGGTCGCCAAGAGCTAACAGCAAATCTAAATCAATATGGTATTACAAATATCCAAGAAACATTGAACGAAGTAAATAAAAATATAACAACTCTAGAAGGTCTAATAGCAACATTAAATAAATCTTCTGCCGAATACCAGACATATCTAATAAATTTAGAAGCTTTAAAAACACAACAAGCCTTATTAAACAAATTAAATGAAGCCGATCAAAGTTTAACTAAAAATGAAAATCTATATAAGCAAAATTACGCCAAGTATCAATCTTCATATAAAAAGTATCAATCAGGTTTAAAAGAATATAATTCAAATCTAGAAAAATATAACTCATCATTAAAAGAATATAACAACAATAAAGATAAAATTGAAAAAGAACTTAATGATGCTAAATTAAAACTAAATGATATAGCAAAACCATCATGGTATATAAATACGAGAGCAGATGACCAAACTTATGCTTCTTATATCAACCAAGTAGATAGTATAAAAAATCTAGCTTGCCTTTTTCCTGTCGTTTTCTTTGCTGTAGCTATCCTTGTTAGTTTGGTTTCCATGAATCGCATGGTCGAAGACGATCGTGGAGAAATTGGTACATTAAAATCTCTAGGTTTCACCAATCATGAAATTAAATCGAAGTATCTTTTATTTTCTAGCCTAGCTACTCTAATTGGAGCAACAATAGGTACTATAATTGGTCTTACAGCTATTCCTTATTTAATCTTCACAATATATCGTTTATTATTTGATGTTCCAAACTTTTATTTTGGTCTTAATCTAGAAACAACACTTTTAGGTATAGCAATAGCTCTGATTTGCATTTGTGGCTCATCTATTATTACAGCTAATCGTATTCTAAAGGAAAAACCTGCTAACTTAATGCGACCAAAATCACCAAAATCTGGTAAAAAAATTCTCTTAGAAAAAATAACACCAATCTGGCATCACTTAAAATTTTCTAATAAAGTAACAATCAGAAATATCTTCCGTTATAAAAAAAGAGTTCTTGTTACAATATTTGGTATTTGTGGCTGTACAGCTTTAATTTTATGTGGCTTCGGTATCAAAGATTCTATTGTTGATATAACAAACATGCAGTATGTTAAAACATTCAAATACGATGCCACTATATATACTTCAGATTTAACTGAAGATGATTTAAACTTAATAACATCAAATACTTACATCAAAGACTATACCTTAACTGAGACGATCACAGGTACATTTAAAACATCAAATGTTAGTATAATTGCTACATCTAGTCAAGAGGACCTATCCAAAATAGTTAATTTAGTTGATACTAAAAACAACGAAGATATATTATTAGAACCTAATAAAGCCATCATAACAGACAAGCTAGCAGATATCTACAAGATCAAAATAGGTGATACAATTTCTATCTTAGATAGCGATAAAAAAGAATATAACTTTGAAGTATCAAATATAGTTAAAAACTACATGGGTCATTATATCTATGTAAGCAAAGATACTCTAGAATCAAGTAGCGAAAATGCAATATACAAGCCTAATATCATTTATTTGAATACAGAAGAATTAAGTGAATCTGAAAAAACTAAAATTTCAAACGAACTAATAAACATTGATTCAGTTTTAAATGTTGTACATACATCTACCTTAATTAACAGCGTTAAAGATATGCTAGATTCTCTTGATAAAGTAGTGATCATTCTTATTCTTTTATCAGCGATGTTATCTTTCGTTGTTTTATATAACTTGTCAAACATAAATATTTCAGAGCGAAAAAGAGAAATAGCGACTCTTAAAGTACTAGGTTTCTACAACAAAGAAGTAAATGATTATATTACCAAAGAAACAGTAATCTTAACTATTATTGGTATCATATTAGGACTAGGATTTGGTTATTTATTAACAAACTTAACTATTGGTACAGTTGAAATGGAAAATGCTCGTTTTATAAGAAATATTAGTTTGAAAAGTTATCTTTACGCTACATTAATATCAAGCTTGTTTACTATTATTGTAAACTTTGTAACACATATCTCTCTACATAAAATTGACATGATAGAAAGCTTAAAAAGTGTAGAATAGTGTAGATAATTTAAATAACATAAGCAATAATATTCTTATTAAGTTTCAAAATACCTTCTTTTTCTTTAAATAATTAATAATATATAAATAATCATGTTATACTATATTTAATAGATTAAAGGAGAAATATTATGGAAGAAAATGTAAATATGAAATACTTAGATGATCAATTTGGTCATATGAATGCCAATATTTTAATAGAACTAAAAAATGATTTATTATCAATGGAATTAGAATGTATCCAAGCTGAGGTAAAATCTCATAATTATCCTATCGAAGAATACCAAAAATTAGATAAAGATACTTTAGTAAGAGAAATAATAATCTGGAAAGCTGACAATGATGTTCCCGTAGAAGCTGACGAATTGGAAGCTGTCTTAAGTAATGATTTTGACTTTTTAAATCAAGAGCAACATAATTATGAAGAACCAGCTGAAAATATGATACAATAAACATAAATTTTAAAAAAGGAGTTAGGAATATGAAAATATTAGTTACAGGTGGCTGTGGATATATTGGATCTCACACTTGTGTAGAATTATTAAATGAAAATTACGAAGTAGTTATAATAGATAACTTAAGTAATTCAAAAGAAGATGTAGTCAATAGAATTGAACAAATTACTAATAAAAAAGTTAAGTTTTATGAAGGCAATGTTCAAGATGAAACATTATTAAAAAGAATTTTCGAAGAGAATAAAATTGATGGAGTAATTCATTTTGCTGGGTATAAAGCAGTAGGTGAATCTGTAAAGAAGCCTTTAATGTATTATGAGAATAACCTAGAATCAACTATTACTCTTTTACGTATAATGAATGATTTTGATTGCAAGAATATTGTTTTCTCATCAAGTGCAACTGTTTATGGTGTTCAAGAAAGTCCAAAATATGTTGAAACAATGACTAGAAAAGAAACATCAAGTCCTTATGGAACAACAAAATCTATGATTGAAAAAATAATGGAAGATTTATATTATTCAGATCCAACTTGGACAATCTCTTTACTAAGATATTTTAATCCAGTAGGAGCTCATTCAAGTGGACTTATTGGAGAAAATCCTAATGGTATCCCAAATAATTTAATGCCTTATATTTTAAAGGTAGCTATTGGCGAACTACCAGAGCTTACAATATTTGGTAATGACTATGAAACACCAGATGGAACTTGTATCAGAGACTATATCCATGTTGTTGACTTAGCCAAAGGGCATTTATGTGCTATAACTCACGCTTTAGATAATAAAGGAAAACTACATACTTATAATCTAGGTAGTGGTCACGGCGTAAGTGTTAAAGAAATCGTTGATACTTTTGAACGTGTAAATAATCTTAAGTTAAATTATAAGTTTGGAGCTAGAAGAGAAGGCGACTTACCAGAATTCTTTGCTGATCCATCATTAGCTTTAGAAGAACTAGGTTGGAAAACAGAACAATCTATTGAGGATATGTGCCGTGATGCTTATAACTTCATTATTAAAGAAACAGAAAAATAATTAATTGAACTTGTATCACCAAGTTCTTTTTCTGTGAATAAAAAAATAGTCAAAATAATTGACTAGAAATTAATACATAGATATTACTTTTAATTTGCTAGAGTATCAAGGAATATATATTTCCCTAGTAGTTTTTTATTCGAAAAAATGTTAATATTAATATGAAGAATAAAATAAGAAGGGAGTGTTTTCTTATGTCTAAGGATTTGAAGATAAGTAAAACAAAAAAAGACTCAAATAACATAAGTAGCATTCCTTTAAAAGTTAAACCAGTAAAATCTCCACCCAAAATAAAAAAACAAAATATTAAAGTGAGTTCAACAATCAAAGCAATCCTTGTAACAATCATCCTTATTATAAACTTTACTTTAATAATTCATATATCTCATGAAATAGATGAAAGTAACAAAAGATTACCTACAGTAACTTCAGTTATCAAAGAAAAAATTCCCGCTTCAACAAATGTCCTTGGTAGTTGGCAAACGTCATTAGAAGGACTTTTCTCTTTTCAAGATGATTACACTTTTTATTGGTATGATTCTTATAAATACCCAAATGATAACTATTATGGTGGAACATATACATATAAGCAAGGCCTAGAGGCTTTAGAAGAGATGGGGTATAATGAAGAAGAATTTAATACAACATTTAAAGAAGGATATAGTGTTGATAAAGTATATTCATTAAAATTGAAACCAACAGTCTTCGTTCAAGGAGGGCAAGACTTATCTTCTAAATCAATAAAAGAAAACGAACTATGGTGGTATATTCTAATAATTAGAAATGACAACACTGCCATTGCTTATAATCAAACTTTAGATTTAAGATATAGTTTAAAAAGAAAATAACTGAGCAGAGTTAAATCTGCTTTTTTATTTTAATAAAAAATAGTAATTTAATAATTTTTAAGAAACTTACTTAATTTATTTAATATTTACTCATTATAATATATAAAGAATGATTATATTGCAAAATTGTAATATATGTTAAAATGAATATAGAAGGTGATAATATGGCAAAAATATTAATTGTTGACGACGAGTCGAGTATTGCAGAATTAATAAGTGATGTTTTAAAAGATGAGGGATTTGAAACGGTTATAAAAAATGATGGATATGCTGCAATTGAATGCGTTAAAAATAATTCTTTTGATTTAATTTTATTAGATATTATGATGCCCAACCTATCAGGTACTGAAACATGCAATAAGATAAGAGATATTGTTTCCTGCCCAATTATCTTTGTTACTGCCAAAAATCAAACCTTAGATAAACTTCTTGGTTTTGAAATCGGCGCTGATGATTATATAACAAAACCATTTGTAATAGAAGAATTAGTTGCACGTGTTAAAGCTCACATAAGAAGAGAAAATCGTATTGCATCCTCACCATCAAATATTATAAAAATAGGTAATATCGAAATAAACAAAGAATCATACGAAGTAAAAAAGAATAATGAGCCAGTAACTTTATCTACAAAAGAATTTGAACTTCTTTCATACTTGATGACGAATGCAGGTGTTGTCTTATCAAAAGAACAAATTTATAATTCTGTATGGAAAACAGAATACGGAGATATAGGTACTGTTGCTGTAAATATTAAAAGTTTAAGAAAAAAATTAGATCCAGAAGAAAAATACATAATCACAATATGGGGACTTGGCTATAAGTTTGTCAAGGTAATAAGTAATGATTAATTATTTAAAGAATAACTTAACTATTCGTCGTGGATTCATCGTCGGTGTATCTTTATTAGTTATTTTCAATTTTATTTTTATTGCTGGATACTATCGTTTATATCTTGAAAAAAATATTGATGAGAGATATCAACTAGCGAATAATGATTTATCAAAAGAACTATCTGCTTTATCAGAAACTTTGACTAAAACTGATGACATAAAATCTTATCTTGATAATTACACTAAAGAAAATGATTTTACAGTAACTATAACCTCTAATAACGAAAATCAACCATTATATTCTACAACAAATGAATTAGAACACTCCAGAAATAATATAACAGTATCAGAAATAATCGAATTAGAGAATCAATATTATTTAATAAGTCTTTCTAAGAAAAGAAATGTAATTAATTTTAAATTAGCCATTAACTTCTTTCTTTTCGAAGTAATAAATATTATAGTTTTAGCATTTCTAGGTATTTATGTTTCTAATATAAAACTATTAGCTCCAATAACGGATCTTTCTAAAGATTTAAATAATTATAAACTAGGTATTATCCCAAATAAACGTCATAAACGTGGTGAAATTGATATCTTACAAAATGACTTTGTTGATTTAGTTAATGATCTTGAAGAAGAAAAGAAAAAGCAAAGTCATATTATTGCTAGTATTTCACATGATATAAAAACTCCTTTAACAAGTATATTAGGATATTCAGAAAGATTGATAAAAAATCCTAATTTATCAAGTGAGACAAAAGAAAAATATGCCAATACCATTTATAGTAAAGCTCTAAGTTTAAAAGAAATCGTTGAAGAATTTGATGATTATCTAAGTTGTAATATAAAAGATGAAAACAAAACCGAAAAAATCTCTATTAAATACATAACTGATTACTTAGAAAAATATTATAAAGAAGACTTAAAAGAAAAAGATGTTGAGTTTAAAATAAAGTCAAATTGTCCTAACGCTATCATTGAAATTGACCAAGCTAAGTTTAAAAGAATTTTTAGTAATACAATCACAAATAGCTTAAGATATTATAAATCTTCAAGAAAAATATTAAATATTAACATAAATGAACAAAAAGATGATAAAATTATATTTGAAATAGCAGACAATGGTAGTGGATGTAGTGACTCACTAGAAAAAATCTTTGAACCACTATATACAACAGATAAGAGTCGTAAGATAAGTGGCTTAGGCTTATCGATATGTAAGGAAATAGTCGAGTCTCATGGTGGTACTATTAAAGCTGTTAATAATAAAATGGGTGGATTAAGTATAATATTTACTATAAATGCCTACAAGGAGAATTAGTCTATGAAAGAACCTTTATTTTACAAAATAGTAAGACCGATTGTCTCAGGACTATTTAAAATTGTGTATCGTCCAACTTATTTAGGACTCGAAAATATTCCTAATAATGGACGTATTGTTTTAGGAGGGAATCACACAAATAATTTTGATTGTCTTCTTCTTATAAGTTCAACTAAAAGAGTAGTCCACTTTTTAGCTAAAGATTCTCTTATGAAAGGTGCTAAAAAGATAATCTTTAAAAATATGGGTATCATTCCAGTTAATAGAACAATTCATGACAAAGGAGCTCTTAATACTGCTATAAAAACATTAAAGGAAGAAAAGCTCGTCTGTGTATTTCCTGAAGGTACAATAAATAGAACAGAAGATATTATAATGCCATTTAAAATAGGATGTGTCAAAATGGCTAAAGATACAGATTCATTCATTATTCCTTATACAATAACGGGGTCTTATAAACCATTTAAAAAAGGTCTAACAATTGAATTTATGAAACCATTTAAACCACATAATGAGACATTAACAGAAGACAATGAAGAACTAATGTCTATTATTAGTAATAGTTTAAAAGAAAAGAGGAACTAATATGGGTATATTAGATATGAAATTTTTTAGTTTTATTGGATTTAAAAAGAAACCTAAAGCTACTTGGAACAAATACTATGATAAAAAAGCGATGAACTTTGATGTTCCTAACATTTCAATTTATCAATATATAAAAGAAAAGTCATTAACTAACAAATATAAAGATAACATCGCAATCGAATATTATGGTACTAAAATTACTTACCAAGAATTCTATCGTCGAATTGATTCTATTGCTAAGTCTTTTAGAAGTCAAGGAATCAGAAGAGGAGACGTTGTAACAGTTTTATCAGCCAACACACCAGAAGCAGTAATGTCATTTTATGCTCTTAATAAAATTGGAGCAGTAGCGAATATGATTCATCCATTATCAGGAGAAAATGAAATAAAAGAAGCCCTACAAAGATATTCAACAGTAATGTTAGTTGCAATGGACATAACTTATAGTAAGATAAAGAATATTTTAGATGATACAGAAGTATATAAAACAATCATAATTTCAGCTAAAGATTCCATGCCAACATTAATGAAAATAGGTTATGAAGTAACTCAAGGATATAAAGTAGAAAAGCCTAAAAAAAGTGAAGACTTCTTATACTGGAAAGATTTCATTAAATTAGGTGAAAACTATAGTAAAGACAAAGTAGCTGAAGAAACAAAAAGAGATACTCCAGCTGTTATCTTACATAGTGGAGGATCAACAGGAACTCCAAAGGGAATAGTCTTATCTAATGGTAACTTTAATGCAGCTACAATACAATCAGAATACGCTCTACCAGATTTAGATAGAGAGGATACTATTTTAGCGATAATGCCTATTTTCCATGGTTTTGGCTTATCAGTAAGTATTACTGACGCCTTTGCCGTAGGAGCCAAAGTAGTTTTAATCCCTACATTTAAAGCCAGCGAATTTGACAAACTTATAACTAAACATAATCCTAGTGTTTTAGTTGGCGTTCCGACACTTTTTGAAGCTCTTACTAATAATGAACGCATGAAAAATGTAAACCTGTCTAATTTGAAATATGTTATTGGTGGAGGAGATACTTTAAGTAAAAAAAGAGTTGAATCAATAAATAGTTTTCTTCATGAACATGGAGCTAAGACAAACTTTACTCAAGGTTATGGAATGACTGAAGCTGTAGCTTGTATTAGTTTCGACTTAAAATATGCATCACGTCCAGGTACTGTTGGAATACCTTGGCCTGGCACTTATGTTCAAATTACTAAGCCAGGTACAGATGAACCAGTGGAGTTTGGTGAAGATGGTGAAATATGCATCTGCGGACCAACGGTTATGCTAGGTTATTACAATAATGAAAAAGAAACCAATGAAGCTTTACACATCCATAAAGATGGGAATGTTTGGTTGCATTCTGGAGACATCGGATCTATGGACAAAGATGGATTCATCTCATATAAACAAAGATTAAAACGCATGATTGTAACTTCAGGATATAACGTATATCCTTCTCAAATAGAAGAAGTAATCGAACGTCATCCAGCAGTTATGGATAGTTCTGTAATTGGAATACCTCATCCATATAAAGTAGAAGTAGCAAAAGCATATATTGCTTTAAAACAAGGCTACAAAGACACTCCTAAATTGCGTGCTGAAATCGAAACGTTATGTAAGAAAAACTTAGCAGCATATTCAATACCAAAAGAATATGAATTTAGAAAATCACTACCTAAGACTATGATAGGAAAAGTAGACTTTAGAAAATTACAACAAGAAAATATTGAGCGTCGTATGGAGGAAAAACATGGCAACAAATAAGAAGTTAAATACTTGGGGATATAAATTATTTAGACCAATTCTAGGACCAATATTTAGATTTTATTATAATCCTAAAATAATGAATGCAGAAGTTATTCCTAAAGATGGTACAATTTTAATCGTTGGTAATCATAAACACATTATGGATCAATGTTCGGTTATTATTTCTACCAAAAGATTAATTCATTATATGGCCAAAAAAGAGTATTTTGACGGAAAAGCTTCTTGGTTCTTTAAAGCTACAGGTTGCATTCCTGTGGATAGAAGTATTCACGACGATAATGCCAAAAGTGCGGCTTTAGATGTCTTAAAAGATGGTGGAGCAATTGGTCTATTCCCAGAAGGAACAAGAAATAAAACGAATGATAAATTATTACTAGATTTTAAATTTGGTACTGTTTCAATGGCTAGTAAGACAGACGCAACTATAATTCCATATGCCATTACAGGGGATTATTGTTTTCGCAG
This sequence comes from uncultured Bacilli bacterium, assembly GCA_949425635.1. Lineage (GTDB taxonomy): Bacteria > Bacillota_I > Bacilli_A > RF39 > UBA660 > Coprovivens. The sequence goes on from CASPWD010000016.1 coordinate 23,087, forward strand.
TAAAAACTTAATGATTAGATTTGGTAAACCTTTTAAAATAGATAAAATGACTTTAGAAGAGGCCAATGAGAAACTTTATAAAGAAATAGAGAGTCTAATGAAAAAGAACTTAAAAGAATCTAATCGTACTTTAGAAGAAGAATTAAATAGTCGTTGTCAAGATGCCTAATTAGAGTAAGAAAACTTACTCTTTTTTTATAAATTTTAAAAAAATAAAGGAAATCGAGGTTTGATAGATAATAATTATAAGTAGAGGGTAGTATAAACTTACTCTACTTAGAAGGGGATTTTGGATAATGGATAAAACGTTAAATAATGAAAAAGAAATAGAAAAAATATTCTATCGTGGAAGGACAGATAGAGTATTTAAATCTATTTTATGTAATGAAAAAAATCAAAGAATGCTAGAATGGTTTTTATCATTAACATTAGAAAAACCAATAAAAATTGTAAAGTACTTACGAAACGAACAACCAGTAAATACAATAGTTGAAAAAGTTCGTATAGTTGACTTACTAGTTGAACTAGAAGGAGAGATATTACATTTAGAATTAAATAATAATTTAGATGGTAAAAGAGCTAAAAGTATACAAAGAAGAAATTATATTTATGTATCATCAGATTATGTATCAACAGTAGATAGAGGAGAAGATTATAGTAAAGAGCACAAAATGATAGCAATCGACTTATCATATGGATTAGGAAAAAGTAAACCTCAAAAAACACATTATTATGTTCAAAGTGCCAAAGGAGATAAGTATATAGAAGACTTAATGATACTCGTTATGAATATGGACAAGGTAGAAGAGATTTGGTATAATGGCACCAATGAAGATAAAGAGAAAGTAAGACATCTAAAAATGTTAAATGCAACAAAAGAAGAACTAATTAAGATGTCTAAGGGGGACGAAATAATGGAAGAGTTTACAGAGCAAATAGTAACATTAAATGAAAATCAGCATTTTAGAAAACTAATGAGCGATGAGAAAGCAGCAAGAATGTGGGAGAACACAGAAAGAAGTTTAGCACGCGAAGAAGGACATGAAGAAGGCTACAAAGATTTTATAAAGAGAATGTTAAGCAAAGGAAAAACCATTGAAGAAATTAGCGATCTTTTAGACATAACAATATCAGAAATAGAAAGAATGATAAGTAAGTAGAAAAGTTTCTACTTTTTCTATTGTTAAAAAAACTAAAAAATACTATAATAATTTTGAAAGCAAAGAAAGAGTGATATTATGGAAAAAAGTATACCTATAACATTATTAACAGGATATCTAGGAAGTGGTAAAACAACCCTTCTAAATCATATATTAAATAATCAAGAAGGATATAAAATTGCTGTTATTGTTAATGACATTGGTGAAGTAAATATAGATGCTGAACTAATTGAAAAAGGCGGAGTAGTAAGTGGTAAAGATGATTCGCTAGTATCATTACAAAATGGATGTATATGTTGTACATTAAATACAGACCTTTTAGAACAATTACAAGATATAATTGAAACCAAAAAATTTGATTACATCATTATCGAAGCTAGCGGAATATGTGAACCAATTCCTATAGCTCAAACAATTACCGCCCTAGAAGATGCCTATGTTGAATACAAAATGCCAAAATTGTGTTATCTTGATTCGATTGTTAGTGTTGTTGATGCCAAAAGACTAAGTGATGAATTCAATAATGGTGGAGATCTTTTAAATGATAAAATAGATGAAGAAGATATTGAAAATTTAGTAATTCAACAAATTGAATTTTGCGATACAATTATTTTAAATAAAGTAGATGAAGTATCTAAAGAAGAATTGAGTAGTGTTAAAGATGTTGTAAAAGCTCTACAACCTAATGCTGATATTATTGAAACAAACTATTCAAAAGTTGCTTTAAAAGATATTTTAGAAACTCATAAATTTAATTTTGATAAAACAGCTACTTCATCAGGATGGTATGCTGAATTAGATAAAGTAACTGAAGAAAGAGAGATAGACGAAGACCATGATCATCATTGTCATCATCATGATGAAAATCATGAGTGCTGTGGTCATTGCGGTCATAATCATGATGAAGAACATGAATGCCACTGCCATGAAGAAGAACACGAGTGTCATTGCGGACATCACCACGAAGAAGGACATGATCATACAGAAGAATACGGAATTAATACTTTTGTCTATTATCGTCGTGAACCAATGGATCGTAAAAAATTCTATGAATATATAGGTAAACCTTGGCCTAAAAAGATTATAAGAGCCAAAGGTGTAACATACTTTAAAGACGATAAAGACATGTCATTCATGTTTGAACAAGCAGGTTCTTTAAAAGATATTAGTGAAGCTGGTCCATGGTTAGCTACAGAGAGCAAAGATTTTATAGATGAAGTCTTAGAACAAAATCCTGACATTAAGAAAGAATGGGATCCATTTTATGGCGATCGTATGGTAAAAATAGTATTTATTGGTAAAGGAATCAACGAAGAAGAAATTGCTCAAGAACTAGATAGAATATAAAAGAGGTATTTTATGAATGATAGTAAAAAATTATTAATGATGCTATTAATTGGGCTAGTATTAGGCGTTGCTGTAGTATTAGTTCTTCAAGGAATTAGTAAAGAAAAAGATTTAGATAGTCAATCTCCCAAAACAGAACAAAAAGATCAATCTAAACCTAAAACAGAAAATGTTGATTATATAATTTACATCGACTCAGAAGCTTCAGAAAAAGAAATAAATGATGTTCAAGAAAAGATAAAATCACTAGATTTGGATATAAGTAATATGACATTTAAAAATAAAGAACAAGTAAAAAAAGAAATGCTTGAAAGTATGGATGAAGAGGAAGCTTCAAAATCAGTATTAAATACTTATACACCAGAGAATAATCCTTTAGATCATATGCTTCTTTTATCAGTTAAAAATGTTGAGAATAAAGATGATTTAAAACAAAAAATAATGATTTTAGTAAATGTAACAGATGTTAAATATTAAGAAGGTATAATTTATATATCTTCTTTTTGTCTAAATATGATAAAATAATCTTTAGAAAAGAGTGATAAGATGAAACAACCAGTAATTTTATGCATCTTAGATGGATGTGGATTAAGAAATGAAACAGAAGGAAATGCTTTTAAAAATGCTAATAAACCAACTTTTGATTATTTAGTATCAAATTATCCTCATACTATTTTAGAGGCCTCAGGAAAGTTAGTTGGACTTCCTGATTGTCAAATGGGAAACTCAGAAGTAGGACATATGAATATTGGAGCAGGACGTATTGTATATCAACCTCAAGAATTAATAAATAATTCTATTGAAAGTAAAGAATTCTTTAAAAATGAAAATATATTGAAAGTTATTAATCATACTAAAGAAAATAATTCTAAATTACACATTATGGGTCTTATAAGTGATGGAGGAATTCACTCTCATGTCGACCATTTACTAGCTTTAGTAGATATGTGTGCTAAGGAAGGAGTTAAACAAATCTATTTTCATCTATTTACTGATGGACGTGATACTGATATTCATAGTGCTCCTATTTTTGTTAAGAAGTTAGAAGAAAAGATAGCAGAAGTTAATATTGGTACTATATCAACAATAAGCGGACGCTACTATGCTATGGACCGCGATAATAATTATGATAGGTTAAAACTAGCTTATGACGCTATATGTTATGGAATAGGCGAAGCTAAAGAAACACCTGAAAAGTTGTTTGAAGATTCATATTCACAAGATATAACAGATGAATTTATTAAGCCTTCCATAATTAATGAAGGAAAACTTTCTGATAATGATGGAATAATAGTTTTCAATTATCGTCCAGATCGTTTAAGAGAAATGTGTACAGCCATAACAAATCCAGATTGTACACCAATGGAAACATGCAACTTTAATAATGTAAAATTAGTTTCTATGATGCCAATAACAGATACTGTTAAAGGTCTTACTGCTTTTAAACATCAAAATTTAGAAAATACTTTAGGTAAATATATTGATGATTTAGGACTTTCTCAATTACGTATTGCTGAAACTGAAAAATATGCACATGTAACCTATTTCTTTGATGGAGGAAAAGAACTTGATTTAAAAAACGCTCATCGTATTTTAGTTCCATCTCCTAAAGTTGCAACGTATGACTTAAAACCAGAAATGAGTGCTGGCGAAGTAACTGACAAATTAATAGCTGAATTAGATAAAAATTATCTTGACTTGGTAATTCTTAATTTCGCTAATGGTGATATGGTTGGTCATACTGGCGTATATGAAGCAGCAGTAAAAGCAGTTGAATATATGGATACATGTTTAAAAAGAATATATGATAAAGTAGAAGAAATAAATGGTACTTTAATTGTAACAGCAGATCATGGTAATTGTGATGTTATGATTAATCCAGACGGAACACCTTGCACAACTCATACAACAAATAAAGTTCCGTTCATTATAACAAGAAAAAATCTTGAATTAAAAGAAGGTAAGCTAGCGGATATTGCACCAACAATGTTAAGTTTACTTAACGTACCAATTCCTGCTGAAATTAATGGTGATTCTTTAATAAAATAATAAAAAGTTTTTTAGAAAAAAATATTTCTAAAAAACTTTTTTTATCAAAAAAATTCTTTTTATCAAGTTCTTATTTTATAAAATGCCTTAAACAATATTGAAATAAACATAAATATATAATATAATCATATAAGATAGAGGATTATAAAAGTCCTAATTGATAGTTAAGATAGTTTGGCAGTGATAGTATGAAAAAGAAAAAAGTTTCTAATTTTTTTAAGTGTCTTTTTAATAACAGAACAAGGAAAAATTTCTTTGTAATTGGAGTATTACTTTTATCTCTATTAATTACCATAACGCTAAGTGTTAGTTTATTATCCGAAAGCGAAGAGGTTAAAAGCGTTGAATTTGATTCAAAAGGATGGTCAAGCCAAGAACCAGGTAGCTGGCATATTAGTAAGAGTGCTGAATGGACTGGTCTTAGAGAAGCAAGAATAACATTTAATGTGGATACACTTGCTAAAATAAGTGAAAGAAAAAAAGACATTATTTTAGTGTTGGACATTTCTGGTAGTATGAGTGGGTCAAGAATAGAAAAAGTAAAGGAAGATTCTATAGATTTGATTAATGTTATTCTTTCTGATAATGAAAACAAAATAGCATTAATATCTTTTGATACAGACGCTAAAATATTATCTGAATTTACCAATGATAAAGAAGCTTTACTAAATACTGTAGAAAGCCTTGAAGTAACTGGTGCAACTAATTATACAGATGCTTTAAGAAAAGTTGATACAATTTTAAAAAATTATGAAAATTATGCTGAACACGATTTAACAGTTTTATTCTTGTCTGATGGATGGCCTTGTGTTGAAACTCCTAATCAAGTAGCTGAATACGCATCACTTAAGGAAAAATATCCTTATATGATATTGAATGCTATACAATATGAAATGGGAAACACAATTATTGAGGAACTAAAAGAAATAAGTGATAATCAATTTTCAGCAAATTCTGCTACTCTTCAAAATGTATTATTTGAAGCTTCAAGTGTGTCTGCAACTTTTGATAAATTTGTAATTGAAGACTATATAGAAGAAAAATATTTTGAATTAGGAACTATTGAAAATGTTGAGGTTTCAATTGGAGAAGCATTATTGTCTAATGAAAATAGTTTAGAAAAAATAACTTGGAATTTGGGCGATGGACTTCAAACTGGTACTAATGCTACAATGACAATAAATATCAAACTAAAGGATTCTACTATTGTTGATAAAGAAGGAATGTTATTTCCAACAAATAGAAAAGAAAAGATTGTATCAAAATTGCCTGACGAAGAAAATGAAATAATAGAGTCATCTGCAACTCCAAAATTATATAATGGATTTAATGTAATTTATGATGCAAATCCCCCAACAGGATGTAATATTAAATCTGATAAAGAAGAGACTTATTGGTTATTTGAAAAGGTAACTATAAACAATGAGGATTTATCTGGTCAATGTCCTGGATATTTGTTTAAAGGATGGGAGATGACTGACGAATCATCTATTGGTGTTGAAAAAATTAATGATGAGTCATTTATTATGCCGAATCACAATGTATATATAAAAGGAACATGGACACAAGTATCAATATCTAAATATATGACAGGTGAAGAAGCATCTGAGCTATCTTATGTTCTTCCATTTAATGATGAAGATGCCTACTTAGATAATAAAAAAAGTACATTTGTTACAAGTTCTACTGGAATCGATTTTAATGAAAGTTCATCAGATACAAATGGTAAAGGTCTATATGTTAGAGCAGGTACAGAAAATGATGAATATCCAATATTCTACTATCGTGGAGATGTTGACAACAATAACGTCTTATTTGCAAATAAATGTTGGAAAATAGTTCGTACTACCGAAACAGGTGGAACAAAATTAATTTATAATGGGGAACCAAACGAAAATAATGCTAATGGAATTTGTGCTAATTTTGGAAGTGATAGTATACTAGAAAACATTTACTATGATAGAACAAAGTCATTATCATCAATAGGATATATGCGAAGTGATAATGAAAATATTTTAGTCGATAGCTTTGGTTCTATAATAGGAAACTTAAATAGGAAAACTGTTAATATTTACACTAGTATAACCATGAATAGCGATGATAATTACTACTTTTCAACAGATTATGTAAAAGTTGGTGATTCATATAAATTAGTAGATGCGAAGCAATTAGGAGCATGGTCAAGTATTAATAGTAAAATGACAGGAGAAGGATATTTTACTTGTAAAAATACAAACTCTGCAGAAGACACATGTTCTACCTTATATTATGTTAGAGTCGGATTATCAAAATCAATTTACGCAATGGAGTTAAATAATTCCCAAAATTTTGAACAGGTTAATACTAATATTACTTTAGGCTCTGAAATTATTATAAACTCTGATGGATCGGCAACTTTATCTGGAGATATAGTAACTTTTAAAAAGTTTGATTGGTATACTAGATATTCAAATCTTGAAGATTATTATATTTGTGCAGATCTTAGTAGTACCACTTGTTCAGAAATATATAAAATAGTTTATAAATATTCAGATAGTTTTAGTCATTATGACAATTTATCGAAAGCTGTTTTTGGTAAAGATATTGATTATGATGAAGTAACAAGAAAATATATTTTAAAGGACACCATTGTTAAGAAAGCAGGTATTGAATATGATGAATTCCTAAATTCAGATAAGTCAAAAGGATATCATTATACTTGTAGTTCCATAAATGATACCTGTGAAACAGTTTATTATATATATTATCATGATAATTCCTTTAGCTATTCTCAAAATAATACCATTTCTTTAAAAAACGGTATGACTATAGAAGAATTTTTAAAATTTAGTTTTTCTGACGACAATAATACGAAAAATGAAACAGATTCAACGATTAAAGACTACATCGAAAACACATGGTTTTCAGGAACAAATGGAATGCTAAGCTATAATGAATATTTAGAAGATACAGTATGGTGTAACAATAGGGACATTACTCATCTTGGAAGTTTTTCCAAAAATAGCTTAAGTTTCAATGATTTGTTATATTTTGGAAAAGCTGGAAAAAAATATTTAAATTATGAATGGACTCCAGCCGTAAAAAGTGTTGACGCATGTCCTAATCAAAACGATTGGTTTACAGTAAGTAGTGACATGGGGAATGGAAAGTCAAAATATAAGGTTGGTCTTATTACTATAGACGAAGCAATTCTTGCTGGAAATAAAATGATTATCCCAAATGATGACATTTCTTCAGATGATTCTGTTTTAACTTATTTAAATAGAAGTAACAGATTTTGGACGCTTTCTCCTGCATATATAGGAATGTATCCTTCAATTTTTGTTGTTCAAGTGAGTGGATTATCAGAAGGAATACTATATGGTAATTCTGCAACAGGTGTACGTCCTTCAGTTTCACTTAAACAAGGAGTAATTGCTCTAGGAGGAGACGGAAGTACACATAACCCTTATAGAGTTGGATAATATTCAACTCTATAACATATCAAATAAGACTATTTACTTTATAGGAGGTGATTTATAAAGTGAAAAAATCTAAAAATAATCTAAAAAAAATCACAATTATGATTTGTTTATTGATTGTAACACTAACAGCACTTGTTTTATTACAAATTACACGTTCCGAAATTATAAGCAATGTTGTTGATTTAGAAGTTGGTTTTGATTCTGAATTGAAATATACATTATCTGTTTCTTATGATGGAGTAGATAGAAATGGTGAAAAATCAAAAGATGGAAAAATTACTAAAATAAATAGTGATTATATTTATGTTGAAGATGTATTACCAGAAGGTTTAATATTTGAAAAATTTGATGTAGAAGGTTCTGATAATCAATCTATAGGAGCAATGCCAAAATATGAATTATCAACTGGAAGTTGTACTGGACATGTTGAAAATGATTCTATAGGATCAACAGACCCTAAAAATAACCATGGTTTACATTACGATGAAAGTACAAGAAAAGTTAGTTTTAAAGTAAAAAATCTAAGTGCTGGTTGTAAGATTAATATAGTTATTGTAACAAAAACTCCAGAAGAAATCGAAGGAAATAGAAAAGAGTTCTATAACACTGCAACAGCATGGGAAGGAACCCAGTTAGTATATTCTAATACTGTTCATGCATTCATACAAAAAATTAAGGTGAATACAAATACAGTAACATATCAATTTACAGGTACTAAACCAGATGATATTGAAGCTCCACCTTCACAAGAATATGCAGAAGGTTCAATTGTTACACTTGCTAATGTTCCTAAAGTAGAAGGGTATGAATTTCTAGGTTGGCAAGTTTTAGAACCATTGAGTCTAGTTATAAATAAAAGTGATACACAATTTGAAATGCCTAATGCTAATGTTGTATTACAGGGAACTTTTAAAGAACTTCCTAAGTATAATGTTTCATACAAAATAGAGGGAGAGGCCCCTAGTGGATACATTTTACCACTTTCAAAGCAATATTATGAAGATGCAACTGTTAAATTTGATGGCACGAAATCTGGAGATACATTTAATGGTTATAGATTCTTGGGATGGACAATAAATGGAGATGCTATTAGTGATAGTGACTTCAGAATGCCAGCTAAAGATATAGAAGTAATAGGTAGATGGGAACAAATTAAATATAAAGTTGAATTTAAATTTATCGGAGATGTAGTTCCATCAGAAGGAGATTCTCTGCTTCCATCACCAAGCGAATATGTTCCAGGAGAATCAGTAACGATAGAAAATATTGAAGATGTAGAAGGATATGGATTTGTAGGATGGAACTATGATTACGAATTCATAATGCCAGAACATGATGTAGTTATATATGGTGAGTGGATGATTAAGAATGGTGTCTTCACTCCAGAAATAAAAAAGGAGATAAACAATCCTAAAGACTATTATTATCCAGGAGATATTGTCAATTATACAATAACAGTTACTAATACAGCAGACTATCCTATAAAAAATGTTATTGTTAGAGACAACAATGAAAAAGCTACTTTGAATATTGATATTATGTGTTCAGACATTGTCGAATCAAATAATAATAATTTTATGAGTAATGGAATTAAGCAATGTAAAAAATCGAATCATATTGTACAAATCAATTATATAGGTGCCAATAGCTCTGCAAAAATAAATGCACGTTACTTAGTAACTGATGAAGACATTGGTATCATTACCAATGAAGTAGAAATACTTGGAGCATCAGCTGACAATAATTATGTCTTAGATCAGGAAAAAGAATATAAGTCAGAAGTTTCATTTAAAGTTGCCTCACAAATAAAAATTTGTAAGACAGTTACAAACGATTCTAAGACAGGAGATGTCTTTAGATTCCATATTGAAAACGAAACATACGATGGTTGGTTAAAGTTATCTAATGGGGAATGCAAAAGTATTTACTTAGCAGAAGATACTTATAAAGTAAGTGAAGTTATTCCACAAGAATACAACTTAGAAAGTGTTACGTTAACTAGAGATGGAAGTACTAGTAATGTAGAAAATGGAGTAGAAATAACAACAGACTCAAGTAGTATTGCAACTTTAACTTTTGAAAATAAATATAAGAAGAAACCTTATTACCATTCTAGTGGAACAGTAGAGAATAGAGTTTTAGCATCAGCAAAGAGTGATTATGTAGTTAATTATTATTTCGATGAAGAATTAGTAAGTACAGAAAAGGGTAGTGGTGCATTAGGTGAATCTATTCCATATAATGCAGATAAGAATTCAACTTATAATGGACGTCATTATGCATTAGACAAAATTGTTGGAGAAAATAAGGTGATATCATCAAATTCTGAAGATAATATCATTGATGTATATTATGCACTCGATGTGTTAGTAGATCCATCATTGCCTAAACAAGAAGGAGGTGATGGTGTACCTGATAAATATCAAGTTGTTGTGACTTTTGTTGTAAAAAATGGTACATGGGATGGCTTAAATTCAGCCGATATAAATAATGTATTAACCAAATATAAAAATGGTGTACCTAGTGAAGATGGTTCAAATATTCTTGGTGGAATAATTCCAGTTGGAATGGTTCCTAATGCTGGATATACCGCTATAGGTTCTTGTTGGGATGAAGCTATTGGTGCTGAGACGATTATAACTAGAGATGTAATTTATACTTTTACATTTCCTGTGACAACATCTCCAATCGATCCAAATCCAGATCCAGGTGGTACACCGATTCCAGATAGTCCATTATGATAAGGAGGAGTAGTATGAGAAAATTAAATCTTAAGAATAAAAAAATAAAGCCACTCTTCTTTATTATGTTGATTGCTTTAGTAATAGTAGTAGGAGGTACTATAGCTTATTTCTTATCTAGTACTAGCTTTGAAAATAAGTTTAGAACTTCTTACTATGATGTTGCTATTGAAGAAGAATTTTATAATAACTGGGGAACGAAGAAAGTAAGTATAGTTAATAATGATTCGACATCAGTTGCTCTTCGTATCTCGTATACAGAAATATGGACAAACTATTTTTGCAAAGCTTATGAAGAAGGAAGTTTGAAACAAGAGAATCAATCACCAGACTCATCAGATAACCAAAATGGAAGATTAGGTGTAAGTGAAGATTTATCAGGAAGTGGAAATATAGTTAGTGGAACATCTCCTAATTGTATTGAATATGGTGAAGAATACTTAAATAATAAAATAGATGGTCAAGATGTAGTTATTAAGGAATGGACAGAAGAATGGTTAAATGACTTTGTCTTAGGTAACGATGGATGGTATTACTATAAAAAAGTATTGAATAGTAATTCAAATGTGCAAATATTAAATAGTATTATGAAAAATCCTAAATTATTCGGAGATGATAGTTCAGATAGAGATGATAACATGGGTACGTTATCAAGATTACAAATTCAACACAATTTGCATCAACGATATACTGCTAGTGATTACGAATTAGACTTTAATTACGAAGCAGTTCAAGCAGATAAAAAAGCTATTAAAGAGTTATGGGGACATGATGTAACTATAACTGATAATGAAATAGAATGGTCATTTAATTAGTTTAATTAATTGATAATAAGAAATAAAATTTGGTATCTAAGGTAGTACGATGGCAGTATTAACTTTTGATATAGA
>CASPWD010000017.1 GCA_949425635.1 uncultured Bacilli bacterium
ATTGTAAATATTATTCATTGCCTCACTATCTTTTAATACTAAATAAATAGCTTTTAAATTTATATTATCTGTAGGTAATTCTGTAACTACTTCTAAATCAAACGAACTTACATCTGCTAATATATCACTTTTTATTTGCTCTATTTCACTATTTGTAAAATAATCAACACCCTTTACTGGTGTAATTCCTGAATTTCCTGTATCTCCTTTGTCTCCTTTATCGCCTTTATCTCCTTTTGGTCCTGGTTCTCCAATATCACCCTTGTCACCTTTATCTCCTTTTAATCCTTGTTCTCCTTTAGGTCCTTGAATACCTTGAATGCCTTGCTCACCCTTATCACCTTTATTCCCTTTCGGTAAAACTAAATTTAATATTTGGTTCGGGCTATCACCAGTAATACTAGCAGATGCCTCTTCTCCTTTCTCAACAATACCTATTACTAATTTATTAGCATCACCTTTATCTCCTTTCTCACCTTTTAAGAAATCAGCCTTCAATACAGTAGAAATATCTATTGTTTCTTCATCTTCTACAATAATATTAAATTCATCCATTAATTCTCATCCTCCTTAAAAGTATATTCTTCTGTTAAAGTTATACTTCCAATAAGTAAAGTTTTAACAATACCAGTAGCAGTCTTTATCTCTATGTCATATCCATAAGTTCCATAATTTAGTTTTGCAGTATCATCTGAATTAATAGTAACATAGTAATAATCACCGTCTTTTAATTCAATACCATTATTAAGAGTCTTTTGAAAAGCAACAGTAGTCGATTTTGAACTTTTCTTAACAGTCAAAAACAACTTATCTCCATTACCCAACTCCAAAATCTCTCCACTTTTATCCAATAATCTAAACTTAAAAACCTTAGTATCACCTCTAGTAAACTCAAAATCCATAAAAATCACTCCTTATCATCACAAAAATCACGCAACACGCTTCCACACAAACACAGCCATATACGAAATAGCATGAGTATGGGAACTCAAAGAATGCGTATGCCCTTCACCACCACCAGTACTACCTCTGTCCTGAGTAGAATCATCATTAAAAGAATTATCCGCTCCCCTAGCAGGATAATTATGGGAATTATTCCAGCCAGAAGCAATCCCTCCAGTAGGAGCAGAAGTTCTAATAGTATGACTATGAGCAGGTATTTGTTCAATAGTCAAAGCCGTACTACCAGTAACATTAACACTAGGACCCTGAGACAAAGTACCCGTAAAACTCGAAAACCCCGTATTATCCATACAGCCATATAAAAAGCCACCCTTCAGCCTTTCCCAAGAACCACCAAATAAAGTTGCTGGACTTGTAGAATTTATACTCATATAAATACTTCCGTATAGGATAAATAGTAGACCACAAGCCACTAACAATTCCCTTAGTATCAGCAAGCTCCGAACAAACACCATCAACATACTCCCCCGTACAATTCAAAACATCAACAATCCTATCAACAAAACTCCACAATCTCTCCAAATCATACCTCTCAATCAACTGTTCAAAACTAGTAGGTACATTCCCCTCTTGCTTATCACAAATCCTTCTACTCAACTTCTCTAACATATTTCACCTCCATATTAAAAGCACCTACTTTTTAGTAAGTGCTTTTATATTTTAATTATTTTGTTTATCTACTTTTATATTTTCTTCATCAATATTTGTATCCATTTCTTTTTTAGGAATAATAGAATACGATATAAATCCCCAAATACACGCTGCACCCATATTAGCTATTAATCCATCTTTTAAAAACACAAGATGCACAATAGAAAACATTATATATACAAAAATTGAATTTGTTACTGCTGCCTTTATAGCCTCTTTTTTAGAATATTTATCTTTAAAGTAAAATCTAGCAATTAAAGGTATTAATTCATAAAAAAAACCAGTTATAAAAAAATTAAAAACAACAGTTATAATATTTATATCATCAGAAGTCATTTAAAACTCCCCCTTTCGACAAATTATTTTTACAATTATCATTTTAACATGATATTTTTGCATAATTTTTCTATTTTAATAATTATTTTCTTTAATATTAGATATTACTTTATCATAAATACTTTCTTCTATAATTCCATTTTTATAAAACATATTAATATCTTCTAATTTTAGTATTTTTGTAAATAATAAATCCATAATATATTCTTTATTATTTAATCTTTCTTCTGATTTTTTTATTGCTTTATCCCATCTTAACCTAAAAATTATGGAATATAGTATTGTGTATGTAATAAGTAACCATACTACAATTTGTGTCTCTTCAATCAATGATATAAAGAAAAATAGTAGTATTCCCCAAATAAGCATACTAGAAAACCATCTTGTAACAAAATTATATTCTTCGATTGTAAAAAATTCGTCTTTTCCTAGTACCACATATTTTGTTTTACAGTTTGAACATGTTTTAATTAAATAATCAAAATTTATTGGGTTAAGCCTTCTCATAAAAAAAATTTCACTATCTAGTTCTTTATTACATTTTTTGCAATTATACGAATATCCTATTGTATGTTTCATATAAACTCCCCCTTTCGACAAATTATGTTTATAATTACTATTTTAGCATAATATTTTTGCATAATTTGTCAAAAAGGGTTGTAGTTTTATGTCGAATTTACTAATTTATGTTTTTTGTTATAGGAAGAATAGTAATATTTTGTACATTTCCATTTTTGTCAACTTTAAATCCTAATATTTTTAATAATTCTTTTTTATCTTTTGGTGTAATATTTTTATCAATTATATATTTAGCAATATCACTGTTATAATCATTAATATTTTCTAATTTGCATATCATATTCTTGTATATTACAGAAAGTTCTTTATCTGGAATACTATTCAAATAGTCGTATACTTTTTGTTTCTTTGTTCCCGAAATAGTTTCGCCATCTGCGTCTTTATCATTTTCAAAATCTTGTTGTTTATATTTTAAATATTGATTTAAAGGTATCCCTAATTTATCAACTAATTGTATCTTCTTATCCTCACTATTGATATATTCTTTATAAATTGCTTCTCTTTCACTATCTGAATAATTTGAAGTTAATAATATTTTTATCTTGTCTTTGTTTTTAATGCTACTATTTTCTTTTATCTTTCCACTTTTTCTTTGTTTAATAGTTTCTTGAGCTACTTTTTCTTTATAATTAGCATATGTCTTTAAAGAAATATTTTTATTTTTCTCCGCTTCTTCATCTGATATTCTCTTCCATTCTTGTAAACCATCTTTTAAGTTAATAGCTTTATAATATTCTGTCCCATCAATTTTTGCAGTAATTCCATCTACTTTTAAATCATTTACCTTTTCAAGTTTTTCTTTTACGATATCATTTATTTGTTTTTGTACTTCTCTAACCTTTTCCTTTTTCTCTTTATCAAATATATCCAAATTTTGTATTTTTCTTTTCTCTTGATATAATTTAGAAATATCAGATGAACTATCTGAAAAATATTTATATCTCAATTTATCTTCATCAGTAGCATTTATACTATTATTTTTCTTCTGTAAATCCTCTAATTGATTATAATATTCGCTTACATTTTTATTTTTCATTATTGGGTCTACAGTAAATTTATCCTCTAAAATATTATTTTCTGCTTGAGGTGTCATCATAGGAAGTATAATATCCCCAATTCCTCCTGAATATTGGTCAAGCACATAATTGATTTTTTTAGGACTTATATTTAAAGTTGCCCCTAACCACTTACTAAACTCATCTGTAGTTTCATCATATTGTTCTACAATTGGTAATTTTTGAAGTCTACTACTTACTATATCTCCCCCATACCATGCTTCATTTTTTACTGCTTGAATTATTGGTGCTCCTACAAAACTGTTTTTTAAACTATTAGGAGCTAATTGATTTATAACAGTGTCAATAACTGACTTCCAATCTACTTCTTTTCCTTGAGCTGTCTCTAAACTTCTTCTTGCAATTCCACCAATTACAGCAGAAAATCTATCCTTAGGGACTCTAAAGAATTTGCCATTTCCCATTTTAAATAGGTAATAATCATCTTTTATGTACTCTGGTAAATCTTGATATTCCTCGTCATCTCCTAATACTAAGCTATTAATTATTGTAGGAGCTATTTGAAGTACTGTTGCTTTAGTTATTAAACGAGCATAACCTTTCCATCCATTTTGGTTTGTTATATCTCTATAAATTTTATCTAACCCTTGAACAGATGCATTTAAAAAGTTAAATCCATATTTATTAACTGCTTTTGTAATATCTCCTCCTCTTTTAAAATTTACTGTTATATCTGATGCTTGAAAAAGAGCCTTATCAATGTCTCCTTCTTTTTCAATAGTAGAAATATATTCCGCAAGTCTTGGAGCTTGTTCCATTATATTATTTATTTTTTTAACTTTATCTCCAAACTTTCTATTTTTAGTAGGCAATATACCTTTTTCATAATCAAAATAAGTATTGGCCATACCTCCATTGTTTTTATAGCTTTGATACCATTCTCCTTTAGAAGCCATATTATATAGTGCCTTAGTATAATTTTTTAAAAATCTTGGCATACTATATTTAGTTGTAAATAATGCATTTCCAAAATCCTTTATAGGGTTAATTATCGAAAAACCAATACTATATGTTGTTAATAATTCTCTTTGTACTTTTGTCACTTTTTCAATTGGTGTCAATATTGCTTTTGCAACTTTACTATTACTTATTTTATTTTGTAATGTATCTTTTGAAAAAGCGGTATATAATTCATCGCTAATTTTAAATTGTATCATTTCTCCATCTTTGAATATAGTAAATATATTTGAGCCATCTGTTGCCTTTTCTATTACATCCCCTGTTATAGTTTGTATAGCAAGTGGGTCAACTTCTATCCCTTCTAAAATGGTATTATTCTTACCTATAGTGTTATACAATTCTAATCCTAGGTTATTCATTCTTATAGCTTTTTTTTGCATTAATGTTTGCTCAGCCATACTTTCTTTTATAGATAATATCTCTTTATCACTTTGTGTTGCTTTTTTTATTGGGTTGCTTCCTACAATATTATCTTCATAATTAGACATATTTTCTACAATATCTCTATATGTAGGAACATAATTTCCATACATTTCTTTTAACTTATCATATGTAGATTGATTTATCATTCCATTTGCTACTAAGTCTTTTAAATTATTTTCATTATAATCATTTACATCTTTTGCCCACTCTTTAAATTGAGGATATCTTTCTTCATATTTTAATACTATATCAGCTGAATCAATTGCTGATATTTCTTTTCCATATATTCCTTTTTCATAAGTATATCTCGATATATTATGTTTGTTTAGTAAATAATCTTCAAACTCTAGTTCTAATCCTGCATCTATTGAAGGTTGAAATATATCTATTATTGACTTACCTACTTTTTCTCCTTTTGAATTTATTTGATATTCTCCTATTGAAATTTGTGCTTCATTAAAAGTATTCATCGTTCTATCATATAAATAAGTCAACTTCTTATTTCCTGTTTTGTTTGCAAGTTTATCAATATAATGTCCTTTATTTATAAATTTTTGATTTAAAGTATCTATCACTTCTTTTACACTTACTTTTTCTTTACTTCTTTTTCTCTTAATATAATCAATTGTAGGGCTTTTATCTAGTCCTTTTTCTTTTAGTTGATTTTCTTTATGTTCTGTTGATTTTAAAGAAGGTTTATTTAATTGTTGAGAAGCTTCCTTTATTGCATCTAAATCACTTATTGTTTTATCTTTTGAAATTTGCTCCTGTGTTCTATATTTTTTCTCCTGTGTATTTTTTTGTTCATTTTGCATAGAATAATTATTAATAGTAGTATTTCTATTGACATTCTCTTTTGTAAATGGTATACTATTATTAATATTAGAGATACTGTTTCTAGGCAATTGTAGCCTTGCCACAGTATTCTCGTTAACTGACGCGTCTAGGTAATTGTAACCTTGCCCCGTCAGTTTTTTTATTACTCCTCTATCTATATCGTATAATAAATTGCCATTTTTTATATTGTCAAGCATTTCATCTACTGATTGATTTATTGTTTCTATATAAAACTGTGGCAAGTTATAATCTATATCAAATTCTCCTAAATGTTTTGAAGTATAGTCTGCAATTATTTCTTCTGCAATTAACTCTGGACAATTTGTATATCTCTTATCTAGTCCTTTTTCTTCTATAAAATTATCAATGATATCTGTATAATTTTGTACTATATCTTGTTCTATCGGTGCTATCCTATCAATATATATACTATCATTATTTCTCTTTCTACTATGCAAAAATTCGTGGTAAAGCATATCTTCTCCACGAATTTCTTTTTGATTTATATCTATATATACATTGTTAGGATTTTGTTTATTTGTCATTCCTATATAGTCACTACTTCCATCTCCATTAAATAAAGTTACATCTATACCTAGGTTATTTGCTAATTCTTTTATTCTTGTAGTTTCTACTGTATCTACTTCTATTTTGTTTTTATTAGCATAATCTATAAATTCTTCATAACTTCTTTGTCTGCTTTCTTTGAAGTCTTTGGAAATATTGTCTTTGCTAATTCTTGTATCATTTGTCTGCCTTCTTTGGTTTGCAATTTCATTCTCAATTCTTCCATCTCTTCCAGTTGTTCTTGAGTATATTCCTTCATTTATACCACTCTCGCTTTCAATGTTATTATACAATGTTTCTTGATTATTTGCAACACTATTATTTATTTGCTCCGACAATCCATTTTGAGCGACTTTATTTTGTATAGGTGTACCTTGTTGGTTTTGTGTATTAACATTATTATTTAACTGTTCTTGTTGTATATTTTGTGTACTTTTTTGTCCATTTTTAATAGTTCTATTTTTAAAATACTCTTTTGTAGGTAACTTAATATCTTGTAAATTAGTTCTACTTCCTGTTGGTTTAAAATTTTTCTCTAAATAATCTTTCCATTTTGAATTATTTTCAGATTCTTGAATAGAATATTTAGTAGTGCTATTGACATTTTTGTTTGTTGGTAGTATACTATTATTAATGAAATCCGTTTTATGTTGGCTATTCGTTGAAACAGACGATATTCCAGTAAAACGGATTTTATTAATTTCATAAAAATGTTTATTTCCTTCTTTGTCTATTCCTATATTTATTGTACCTTCAAAGTTTCTTCCACCTAATTCAAAATTAAACTTATAATATTCCCAGCTTTTATATTTACTATTTTCTTTTGTTGGTAGCGACATACTATCCTTTTGAGCAATTTCTAATACATTTTTAAGTTCAGGTGTTAATTGCATTTTTTCATTCATATAAGATGTTCTTTGCCTTGGATTTGTATATTTATTTGTACTTCTACTATCTATCACTGCACTATCATTATTACTTAAAGTAGTTTTTCCCATCAAATAATCTTGCATATACATTTTGGCAATTTTGTTATAATCTTTTTTATCTATGCCATCAAAAATATATTGGTCTGTATCTACTTTTACATATCTATTACCATTATTATCTGTTTGAATACTATAATAAGAACTGTTATTTAATTTATTATTACTATTATAAGCCTGTGTCCATTTATAATACAAATCCTCTAAAAATTGATTTTGGTTCTTATATCCTCTAAATTGATGCCATAAATACTTTATTTCACTATATATCTTTTGAAATATATTAGGGGTATTTTTAGCCATATCATTTATAAATTCTTGATTTCCAAACAATTGTCCAGAAATATCAGCTAGTGCTTCTTCATTTATTTCATTAATATTATAATTTTTTAACAAGTCTTGTATTGAACTTTCAAACTCTAAATTACTATTTTTATAATTTTCTATCATAGAAGCCATTTGCTTAGTTCCTATTGCATGAGTTAATTCATGTATAGTAATAAATTCACCCACCCTATTTGAATTAGGATTTATTGTTATAACACCATTTGAATACAAACCATTTGCAACTTTATCATCTGTTGTCATTAAATTACTGTCTAGCCTTATTTCTACATTTTTGTCAGCAATAATCTTTTCTAGCATATTAACAAAATTGTTTGTTTGTTGTGAATTATTAAAATATCTGCTTGCTTCTTTTCTTAAATTGTCTATCTTAATATTTTCGCTCTTTTCATATTGATAGTTTTGCATAGGCAATTGTTTATTATTTAATATAGTATTTAATTCTGTCGACAATCCATTATGAGCCATTTTATCTTGTATAGGTGTAACTTGTTGGGTTTGTGTATTTTTTTGCTCATTTTGCATAGAATAATTATTAATAGTAGTATTATTGACATTCTCTTTTGAGAATGGTATACTATTATTAATATTAGAGATACTGTTTCTAGGCAATTGTAGCCTTGCCACAGTATTCTCGTTAACTGACGCGTCTAGGTAATTGTAACCTTGCCCCGTCAGTTTTTTTATTACTCCTCTATCTATATCATATAATAAATTGCCATTTTTTAAATTATCTTCCATAAACTTTTCATAGTTATTTCTTCCATATGCACTTGTCATTACGTTGGTATCAATTCTTATATCATTTACAGTTCCTCTTCCATCTATTTTTATGCTCGCTATAATAGTTCTGTCTTGTTTATCTGATAAATATGTAGTTAAAACTATACTATTACTATCTGTATTAGATTTAACTATATCTAAAGGGTTATTGATTGCTTCTGGAAGTTGTTTTACTATATCTATCCCTAAATTATGATAATTAGCATTTTTATACTTACCGCTTTCATTCATAATTGTTTCTAAATGTTTCTGTGTCATAGTAATTGGTAAATCTGATAATCCAATATCTTTTAAAGCCTGTGGAGTTTTTCCTAACACAAGCATATCATTTTTTGGGAAAGTACCATTTATAACTTCATCTACTTGTTTCGAAAAATTATTACTATCTGCCTTTATTTGCTCCGACAATCCATTTTGAGCCATTTTGTTTTCTTGAGGTGTAATTTGTTGGGTTTGTGTATTATTGTTGGTATTTAATACATTATTTTGATTATTCACATTATTTATTATATCTTGTGCTTCTTGTAATCTTTGTTGTGTATTATAATCATAGTTATTATAATTTTTTACTCTTCCTATTCCACCTGTTATAGAATTTAATATTATTGTACTTAATATTGTTGTTACTGCGGTATCTCCCCAATCCTCTATTGAATATGTCGCATTAGGGTCTACAGTTCCTTTATCAATAACCGTTCCTAAAACATCTGAAATAGTTTCCTCTAAAACTTCTCCCCCTAGTTGATAACCTTTTTGTAATAAATATTTTCCAACTTTACTTTTTATTTTATCTTTTATTCCTTTTTCCACAATATCATCTAAAGCACCCTTACCGAAAATATTAACACCACCTGTTAGCATTTCTGTTGCTACTTCTATTGCCCCTTTAGTATCTCCTATTTTTATAGCTTCATCTAATGTTGCTCCCCTATTCATTGCTTCTTGAGTAGATTGCCCCTTTGCACTAACCCCCATTGTTAGTAGACCAATATTAGGATTTTTAGTTATTGCTGTTGTTGCAATAGCTGGTACCATATTCCCAACAGATTGAGTTGCATCACCTATAAACTGTGTAGCTTTATCATAGTTTTGACCTTCAATATATAAATCTTCATTTATTTTCTCAATAGGCTCTGATATTTTTTTATTTATTTCTAACATTTTTTCACTAGCATCAGATGGTAATACCTTTCCTGCAAGTTGTACACCTGAATTTAATACATCTCTAGCAACATTATTACTTAATGCATCTGAAACAGCTGTTGTCCCCAGTGAAGCAACTTTCTCTATAGCGTTAGTATCTTTATTATTGATTGTTTTAAAAACATTGCCTATCATATTTGGTAAATTCTTCATATATTTGTTATATGTTTGTACTGGATTTAAAATTCCAGATGTAGACTCTAATAAATTAGTTAATACCTCTGTACCACTTTTACTATTCCCTTTTTCTAAATTATTTGCTATATCAGTTAAACTTGCTTGTGCTATTCCTGCTGTTCCAGAAGCTAAGCCTGTTAAACCTTTCTTAGCTACATATCCAATTTTATCAACAGCACTTGATTTATTTATTATTTTTTGCTTTAATTTCTTTTCTTCATCTGTAGCTAATCTTATAGTAGGTAATACATTAGTAGTATTCTGCCTATAACTTGGTAAATTTATATTGTTTTTCATAGGCAATTGAACTTGTATACTTTTATTGTTTGCTATTGGCAATTTAACATTTTGATTTGCAGATGTTTTATTATCTATTTCTTTTTGCTCTTGTATTATTTCTAAAAATCTACTTGCCCTCTTCTTTTCTTCATCAGATAACTTATATGTAACTCCCATATTAACCTCCTACATTAACCTTGCCAATATTTAATAGCTTCTTCTGGAGAACTAAAGTATTTTCCAGAATATGAATCATAAATAGATTTATTAACATTTGCTCCTTGTACAAATTTAAGATTTTTAACAACGTCATCTATAGTTATGTTTTGTACAGTATTATTTGATTGTAATTGATTACTGTTGTCATTTACATTTAAGCCACCCGAACTAGCACTTTTAGAGCTCGAGCCAGAACTCCTAGAAGACCCACTCGAGCTAGAAGCTTTTTTTGACAATTCATATTGTTTCTGCCATTGATTATCTGCCACCTTATCTCTCTCAACTTGATAATTATAATTCCTATCATCAATTGTCTTATTATAATCAAATTGTGTTTGATTGAATTGTCTTTCCCAATTAGCTTGCTCCAATGCTCTTTGATATTCTTTCTCCCAATTACTTTGTGCTAAAGCATCTTGCTCTTTACCATAGGCAAACTGGTCTTGTTGGAATTTAAGATTATATGTATTATACAAATCATTAATTTTTTGCTTATACATCTCTAAAGCAAATTGAGCCATTTGCGAATCCCCATTTTGTCTTGCTTTAACAATTTGAGCATCAAAATCAGCCTTAATAGTATTAGCATTATTAGTAGCCTCTGTCCTTGCATTTTGATAAGTATTATAATAATTAGCTTTAGTAGTCTCTGCTAAACCACTACCACCTAAACCTTGTTCTACTAAATTCTCACTGTTTACCCCATAAGGGTTAATTTGCTTCTGATAATCTGTATATAAAGCCTTATTAGTCTTAGCAACCTGCTCATCAGCTTTCTGTTTATTTCTCTCAATCTCATCAATAGTTTGCTGAGTAGAAGTATTAATAATATTTTGTTGCTGTTTCAACTGTTCATCATACAATTGGTTCGTTTCATTATTTAAATTATCTATATCATCATATCCTGTCCCCATTAAATACACCTCTTCCTTCCATTATTTCCTATCCAAACTACAGCCTTTTTTACACCTGAACTTGTACCCACATAAACTTTAGCCCTTTTCTCTCCATTTTGCCCTACATAAGACGTTTTTTGATTTCCTCTTAAAGTAATAGTACAAGTTTTAGAGTTAGTATAACTCCCTGCTGTAGTTAAAATAAAAGTAGCAGTAAGTGTATTACCGCTACCATATAATTTATAAATTCTATCTAACTCAGAATCATTAAAACCAATTGTATTATTACCTGCTGAAACAGACCTACTTAATATTTGAGTATTACCAATCTTCACCACTAAACCCAAACTACTTCCAGAAGGATTACTTATACTTACAATTATACTATCTCCGTGGTTAAAATTATTAACGCTTAATAACTTACCAATATCATAAGTATACACCTCTATAGTCTTTTCACTCTGATAATAAGTAACAGCACTTTCATTAATCCAATTTCTAGCAAGTAAATGAACCACATACTTACTATTAGGGCTCAAATTACCAATCGTAAACTCTCCATTAGTCACATAATTACTTCCCCTTATCCAACTACCTTCCTCAATTCTATAATAAAAAGTATCTGCACTATCCACAGAAAACTTACAAGTAATACTATTAACAGTTCTACTCTTTAAAGATAGACTAATAATATTAGGAGCCTTTCCCACATTAAAAGAAGGAATCGAAAGAGAAGTATTACCACTCTTTGTCCCCCCACTTGGAGTAGTAGGGAAACTAAAAGAAGCACCTATTGTTCTCCCACTTGCATTCCCCACAGTCACATCCTTACTAAAAACCGTAGTAGTACTATTTCTAGGTAAAGTATATGAACTACTATAACTAATTCCATCTATATAAAAAATTCCAGTTTGTGTATAATTATTAAAACTCTCACCCGAAACACTACAAGTCACTACATATCTTACCACTGCCGTATTATTACCCTCATTCGTAGAAACCACACTAAAACTTTGATTCACTGCTATTGCCATAAATTACACCTCACTAAAAATATTGAAAATAAACCTCACCATTTTCTAAACTAGAAGGAACACTAGAACCAATAGTAATCTTAGTATTAGCACCACTTTTATAGCTATTAGTTTTATTCTGAATATTAGTAATACTATTATTTATATTATTTATTGAAGTTTGTATATTAGAAACATTAGTAGTAGCCTCTCCTACAATCCTCTGTAAACTACTAATAGTCCCCTCAATGCTAATATCCTTACTCTGTAAGCTAGTTATAATCCCATTCAACTCAGATAATAAAATATCATTCAAATACTCTTTTATTAAATTACCTGCTTTATCAAATTCCTCCTTCAATTCATCAGCTGTTAAAGCAGGTTTATCAGGTAAACTCTGATGAATATTCAAATTAGCTGTTAATTCAGTTAACGCCATAAATTCCTCCTATCTCTTAGCATATCCCCCAATAAAAGCCTCCAAAACAGCACTATAAATGCCAAAAGGCTTATCTAATTCATCACTATAAAATTTTAAGGATATATTTAAGAATTTCTTTTCTTTAATTTTATAAACAATGTAACTTTCATTTTTAGTTGTATATGCAAAATTACTATAATCAATATTGTTATAGTCGAAACCAGTAGAAGCTTTACTAGTTATATATCTCTCATCTCTTTTATTAGTTCTTTCAGCAATTTTTATTTTTCCGTTGGGTATTGTTTTAATTCTAGCAAGACCTCCACGTTTATTAGTAGTCTTAAACATATTAGAATACCCAAAAGCATCCATTGGAGTAGTCCAATAAGAATTAATAGCAACTCCATCATCATTAGTTCCACTCAAAATAAAAATAGAGCCATCTCCTGACCCTATATATAAATTACCCTTATACTCCTTTAAAATGCTTGGAATACTATTCTCAACGTTCCATAAATACCATTCATACTCAATACCATTAATACCTTGAAATTTTTGTCTTGAATCTGCCAAAAAAATATATTTATCAACTAAAATCAACAAATACCCTTGCCACTCTGCCATCTGAGCAATATTAAAATTACTAGCATTTATCAACTTATTATCAATTAACGAACTTCTATGGCTTAATAATTGTTCTTGTTCAATATCACCAGTTATGCCCTCCAATCCATACTTACTTAAAAACACTATATCATCATTAAAATTAATACAAGTAGAATAACAACCAGTAGAAACATTACCTTGTTTACTAGGATAAATTCTACCATATTCATTGCTAGTAGTTGGTATATGATAAAACACAGTAGCATTTTCTTGGTTAGGCTCTTTAAATACCCACAAAATATTATTACCAACCGTCATACTCTTAATTTTAGCCTCAGACGTCCCATCTTGGTAATAACTCAAATCTGATATATATGCAGGATTTTCAAGTTCACTATGAAAAATAGCATTCTTAAAAGTATCATTCCCTGTAAAAAATACCCTATTATCAAACACTTGTGAAATAGTACATTTAGATATTCTATCAGTATAACCAGTAACTTCCTTACTAAATACAATTTTAACATTATCTACACCGCTTAAATCAGGCTTAGCAGGTGCAGTATTAAATGTTATTTTTCCCAACGCAAGTGATACTGTATATGCAGTTGTTAAGGTATCATTTACATACACTTCATCTATACTTGTTATTTCAGTAGTATCCAAATAATAATCTTTACTCGTTCCATCTGCTGTAAAACTATTAATTCTTTTAGGTTGTAATAAATTCACATCTTGATACATTGTACCACCACCAGATGGACTTCTACTAATAGTAGTAGTTGGAATAAACGCATCATCTGAAACACACTTCAAACTTCCATCATAAACTAAATAATTCAAACCATCATTTATATACACCTTATCATTAAAAATAAAAAATGAACTTCTTGCATTATACATAGTTTCAGATAATACTTGAGGTTCTTCTGGAACACTAGGGAAGTTACTCCATAAATATAACTTATTCCCTGCATGAACTAAAGCTGTTGTATTATTATAAATATATAAACCATTAATATTTCCCACAAATTGTGCAAGTTTACTATAACCGTGGTCTCGTTTGAATACAATTACCCTCGGCCGAATAATCTTTATACACATTAAGAGCATCAGGACTTCTATTTAAATTAACCAAACTCTCATCATTCTTAAAATCAACACCTGCTAAATTAGTATATTGCCTCTTTACTGAAGTTGCCATATTCTACCTCCTATAAATAACCTTCTTCTACTTCTGCTGAAGATAATGTATTTCTTGTATCTAATCCTTGCAATCTTGCTTGATACTCTTTATAGAACGCAGTATAATCAGCACTAGGGTCGACTTTTAGAATATCATTAGCAACTAAATAAGGCAAAATAGCTTGAACATCTTGCTCTATCTCTAATTCGAAGTCATCTTTAGTATCAAGTGTTATTTCTTCTGGATAAGCATAATATTCTATAATATATTTACCTTGTTTTTGTTTAATATAAATTTTCTTTCCAATTATGTCGTATTGTGGGGATATTCTGTTATTATTAGAATCTAAAGCAATTAATCTTTTAAATTGATATAAATCTGTTGGTAAATTTGTCTCTTGCGTACTATCGCTAGTTTCTTCTATATTTATTGTTTTAGTTTTTAATATCTTCCTTAATTGTGAAGTATATTGATAATTTGGAGCATACACTAGATTTAACCTGTCTCGTATATCTTCATCAGCAGTCAAATATTGATTAGTAGGGCTATATTCTTCAATTAGCCCTAGCATAATTTTTTTATTATCTCCTAAATTCATATTGTCCTCCTAAAATTCTTTTATACATTCCATGTCTTCTATTACTTCTTTTGTCGTTTTAGCTTCAAAATCTGGTAATATATATCCTTGGCCTTCTATCCAAATAAGTCTTGTCCCTTCTGGAACATTTACAATTAATTTAGAGTCTTCTTTTATTTTTATTCCATTGTATTCTCTCTCGTCTTTCTTTATAGTTGTGAATACGGTACCTTTAATTATTTGGTGTACTTTTCCATCTTCAGTTTCATCTTCCACATCTGTATCTTTAGTAACTGTTATTCCTAAAAATAATCCATAGTGTGGTTTAATCATAAATCTCTCTACAGTTTGTTGTGGTTTTAATTTTCTTTCTTTCATTTTTAATCTCCCTTCATTCTTAACAGATTCGAACTGTTATATTTCCTTTAGAATGATATAAAGAGGGGCAATTTGTCCCTCTGCTATGCTACTGCTTCTTGAATTGCATATGCTTGCTCTGGTCTTACAACTTTAGCACCATATACATATAACCCTTTTACAATATCTCCAAATCCTTTTTCTTTTTCAACTGCTTTCACAGTGTCAATTTGACCTGCAAATGCTACCGCTTTTGAAGTTCTTATAAAGTTATATTTTACACCTTCTGCACTTGGTAGTAAGTTTTCTATACATACCATTACATTATTGTATTTTCCTACAGCACCTTTTTTAGCTAACTCTACATTATTTGTTAAAACTTCTGTTAGAGATTGTCTTAATGCAGAATAGAATTTTGGTGAAAATTCCCCATAAAGTTCATCTGTTGGTTTTACATTTTTTTCATATAATACAACTAATCCATCTTCTACAGCACTTACAACATTAGTTTTATTTGGTGTAATTGCTGTTGCACTTTTAGAAATATCTCCACTCTCTACTCCTGCTTTTAGTATAGATGCAACATATTTATCTCCTTCTTCATGTAAATATCTTGCACACTCTTTAGAATCATTTTCTAATACTCCTGGTATAGATTGTGCTTTATCTACATTGTCAAAATATCTTGCAAAATATTTGAATTGGTCTATAACTAATTCTTGGTCATTACCTTCTACATTTTCAATGTCGATATCTGTTCCAGGTACATATGTTCCAATTGTTGGTGCAACTGAACCTGTTATTTTTAATTTGTTTCCTGCTTTTATTAATTCTTTTTCAAATTCATAATCACAATGTGTTCTTAATCCTGTTAATGTTTCTAGAGCATTTTGTATCTTATTGCTCCATAATATTGGTTTAAATACTGCTACTGACATAGCTTCATTCCTCCTTTAATTTAAGGATTTCTTATACCATTGAAGTCTTGATTTATCTACTATTTGCATAATTTTAGGATTTCTTAAATCTGCATCAGTTAGCTTATCAAAATCTTCTGGGCTATAATAATCCTTTATTTCATTATTAGTTTGAGTTGTTTTAGCACTACCTGGTGACTTAGGTTGAACCTTCTTATTTCCATGAACTTTATTATACATTTCATAAATTTGAGATACTGGAGTATTTAAATTAAATTGTTCTCTAAATAAAGAAAAGTCCTTATCTTTAAGAACTTTAGTATCATAACCTTTAACTTTTAAATTCTCCATATCATTTATTCTCACTAACTCTTTGCAAACATCATTAAAAATAGTTCTATCTCTAAGACTTCTATTTTTTTCTGGAATAGATGCAATCCTATTAGCTTCTATTTCCATTTCAGATTTACCAAGTTTAATAATATCATTTGCATCAGCTTTAGCTAAAACAATCTCATCTCTCTCATTAAGAGATGGTTTATTAATTGTATCTGGAATTGTAATTCCTTGTTCCTTATAGAACTCTCTTGACTTTGTAATAACATCATCAATATCCTTAGCACCTAGTGCAGACTTCATCATACTTTCCAATTGTTCATATTTAGCTCTAGTACCCGCTTCTTCACGTTCTCTTTTTACTCTATCTCTAATCAATCTTGCTTCAATCTTCTCTTCGGCAATCTTATTCGCTCTTTCCTCAATTCTCTTTTCAATGTCATCTTCACTAGGTTGTTCTACTGTTTCAGTAGTATCTTGAACTTCCTCTACTCCTTCGCTAGCATCAGTTTCAATAAGTTCTTCTGATGTTTCAGGTACATCATCTTGGGTAATCAATTCATTGTCTAAATCTTCATTCATAAAAACCTCCCGTTTCAAGTCCGTCGACTATAAATTCCTTGCTTAGCAGTTTAAAGCCTTGCACATGTTTTGGGCATAATAAAAAGAGGTAGCAAATACCTCTAAATAATCTTTGTTATTGTTACAAAAAACTTAATTATTTTCTTTTTCTAGTTCTTCAACACTTTTTATAACCTCTTTTCCACAGTTTTTGCAAACATAGTGGATAACATCATCAATTACCTTATCAACTCTCATTTCAAGCAACTGGCATTTGGGACAATTCATCTGTGCCACCTCCTAAACTATTAACTAGTTCTTGTTGTGTCATATTAGCCTCATTCTCTATATTATCAATTGAACTCATATCATTATCTTGATTCTTCATAGCTTGTTGTAATTGCCCTTGCATAGCTTGAGCTTCTAATTCCATTTGATTTATTATTTTCAGCTTTTCTTGTCGTTTCTTTAATATATTTTGTAATACATATTTAGGCATAACACTATCTTCTGGAAGTGCCTCAACATACTCCTCAAAAGTAATCTTCTCATTAGTCATAAGGCCTTCAATGCTTTGTTCTTGTGCAAACTTATCATATGGAGACTTAGGAGTAATATCAACCTTAATATTTGCATCTAATCTATTTAATAATTCGTAACTAAATGTTCCAGGTACTTCTACAGTTCCACCTTCTCCATCATCCTGCTCATACATAACTTGCATGCCATTAATTTTATAAGCCTTCCACATATCATACCAAATCCTAGCTATATCTTCTATAAACGTCTTATAAGTATCAACTTGCTCATTTAAAGGTTGTTGAGTAGCCTGTTGAACTGCTAAAATAGCCTTACCACTAGCTTGTGTAGGGTCCACTGTACCAGTCGCCACGTCTCCTGCACCTTCTAAATCTTTGGTATTATTAGTTAAATCATCTTGTAAATTCTTAGCATCTGGCGACATACTAGCAGGACTTAAATATCCTATTTGTTTTCTTATATCTTCTAGTTGGGCTCCACCTTTTAACTTTATTGTACTGCCCACTTTTTCTAATGCATTTGGATTATCTACAAAATCTTTATTAACAGCAAGCTTTGGAAACGCTGATATTTTAACAGCTAATGCTCTTCTAGTTGCTATCTTATTAATTTCAATTTGATTAGAAATAACATTTCTAACTGCTCCCATTCCTCTACTAGAGCCTTTAACCTTTTCCCATACCATATGAGCTACTGGATATAAAGTCATACCTGTATCCATGTCATTTTCTAATTCTAAAGCTTTAACTGCCTTCGTATAATATATTTTACCATTCTTTTTATAATATTTTAGTAACACTAAGCACATAGGATTCACTTCATCTGTTACCGAATTATATCCTGCTTGTTCTAATGTTTCTCCATCTTGTGTTATTAGTTCTATCTTATCTTCACTTATTCCCAATAATCGTGCTTCATCTTTAACTTGTGTAACTGGCTTTCTATAAGAAATAATAATATAAGGTTGTAACTGAATATCATCGTCATTTTCATTACCATAATAGATGTTATTCTTATCTATTACTTCTGCTACAACTTCTTGTTTCTCTGTATCAAAATAATTGTGTAGTATTCCCTCATCATTAATACAAGCATCTTTTACACATTCTTTAATCTTGCTACCAACTTGCTGTAACTCCCAAACTTTATTAGAATGCTTACTAAGTACCTTACACAGCTCTTCTAATAGTTCCCCTTCATCTTCTGCATTATAAAAATTAGGATTATAAACAATAGCATAAGCATTAGAATTAACTACACCTAATTTATACTTAACTATACTTTTTATTATATTAAGTATAACAGGCGTTTCTTTTCCAATATTTAAATATTTAGCTTGATTTCCATAATAATAATCATAGTTTATGTCAGTATCTGTATAGACTTTTTTCATTCTGTTATACATTCTACCTTTTTCAAAATCTTTCCACACACTAGTTACTTCTTCGTTATCTTTCATTTATATTTCTCACTTCCTTTTGGCTTTGTGGTGTGCCATCGTAATTCTCTAGATTTTCAAATACATCTGCCCAATAGTCTTTTTCAGCTTGTATATCTTTTTGCTCTTTTTTTTCTTTTCTAACACGTTTTACATATCTAATAGGGTTAATGTCTTTCTTTATTGTTTCTTGCTTATTATTCTGTTTAAAGCCAAAATAAAAGCCGTATGCATAAACACACAGCTGGCAATATACTATTTATTAGATTTATCATTCTTTTTCCCTCTCTTCGTAGGTTTCTTTTCTTCAACTTTTATTGTTTCTTCTTTAATTTGATATCTTTCTCTAAATACTTTCTTTTTCATTTCTACCTCCTAAAAACATATATAATATTTTTTCTTTATCTTCAAGGCTATCTATATAATAAGACAACTTAATTACATCTTCTTTTTTTAATTGGAGGTATGTTCCTTCATCTTTGCTATGTGCAAAAACATATATTTCTTGTAATATTTCATCTATTCGCATTTTTATTCGCATTTTTTCACCTTCCTAAATTACTACAATATCACTACCAAATTCATCTTCTTGTTCTTCTTCAAAACCAAAATCTTTCATAATATTATATTCAAATTCTTGTGTCTCTACTTTAACTGTCATATCCTGTTGTGTCCTTATATAATAAGCAATCGCTAAAGCCATAACCAAGTCATCATGATAGCCCTGCTGTGCCTCTGGACGTCCTTTTTCATTCTTGATGAAAACTAACATTTCAGTTAAAGTGTCAACATCTACAATCAATTCTATTAGTTCTTTTACTATAGTTTGTAATTCTGCTAATATCAATGGTCTAGTTATTGTAGTAGTCTTAAATCCATATGCTTTTACTGACTTCTTAGTATATGTATCCTCTCTTTCCCTCACAAACTGTTTAGGATATTTTAGTCTTTCTAGCTCTTGTATTGGATATGTTGTATAATTAGCTTCTATACCCATTAATGCAGTATTATAATACATACCTAAACAATACATTTGCCTAGTATAAGTTATTTCATCATATTCTTGTTTTAGTACTGCCACTTGCTCACCTGTTATATTATCTAATACATGACCTGTGAAATAATCAGAACCCTCACCGTGAGGTATCTCCACTTAATACATATGGGAAATTTTTCTTCGGTTTTTTATATATTTTTATAGGACCATCTTTATCTTCTATCCATCTTATATTAGATATTTTTACTTCATCATAATCATATTTAAAAAACCCTTGTTTTTCTGGTTTAATATTTCTTACTTCCTGTATCCTTTTTACTATATTTAGCTTATTAAAATAGCATTTACCCGTACTAATAAATGCTTCTTCTGGATTTATTGGATATTCTTGTTTGAATTGTTCTTCATCTCCACCACAGTTATTAGCTATACACCATCTACGCCATGTTAACTGCTCTAAGGAAAGTGCATATAATTTTTGTAATTCTTTTTCCCCATTTGTAAGTTCGAAACCTGTATATGGCATTTTATATTCTTGTAGTTCATTCCAACCTATAAATAATGGAACAAAATCATTCTTTCCTGCCACTGCATTATCCCATAGCTCTTTAAAATATTCATATCCATTTGCAGTAGATTCAATTATTATCATAGTATTAGGTGTATTAGGTACAGCTTGTAATAAACCTAATAAAGTTTGTTTCTTATCTCCTTGCCAGAATGCTAGTTCTGATAAATGTAAATTATTAATCGTATCTGACCTACCTACACCTTCTCCACCTGCTGTCATACATTTTATTTTACTATTTAAGCCTGTTCCTTCTTTGTTATTGAATACAAGTTCTTTTGCATTACTAGCTTTTTTGTCTGGTTTTATTTCATTTGGTAACTCATTATACATTAACTTACTCATATTAAATAAGTTTGTTGTACTATCTTCTTTATGTGCTACAATAGCTGTGTTAGTATTTGTTTTAGTTACTGTTTCTTTAAAAAATATAGCTTCTGTTTCTGTACTAAATCCCATTTGTCTAGCTTTAAGTATTATAATTCTAACTGGTTTATTTTGTTTTTTTAGCTCTTTAATTGTATTATAATATTTTAACTGAGGCTCATTAAGCTTAAGAGGAATTATATTACTGTTTTTATCTCTAATTTTAACATACTCTTCTATATATTTTTTAGTATTAATATTCTTCTTCATCTTCTACCTTTTTTATATAGTCTTCATAGCTAACTCCAATTTTTATATTTTCTTTTGGTTTTTGTCCCAATGTATCTCTTATAGTCTCATATGCTCTTATATTTCCATTTTCTGCTTCTTGTATTAGAGCATTAGTAATATCTATATATCTATTACCCGTTCTTGTATTAGTTAATAATGCATCCTCTAATAATTCCCTTAATATTTTTTTTTCCTTTCTTGCTTTAGCACTTGCTTTTCCACCTTTTTTACCTCTTTCTCGTGCTTCACTCGTGCTTGGTACTTTTAAATTTTGCTTGTTTGGCATATTATCATCTCCCTATTTTAAAGTGTTTTGTTTCACTATAATCCACTTTATGCAATTAAACTACTATATTTTAAATCATCTTATAAATTTCGACAATCTTTTCATTATATTTGTGATATGCTATTGAGTAATTCGCTTGGAAAGGAGAATTAGGATGTTGAATATTACAAATTGTAAAAATCATGGCGAAAAGATTGGTACAATTTCAGTTTCTATCTTCAAAAATACTGAAACTGGCTTATCTGCATTCAGTATTAATGCAGATGAAGATGTAGAACACTTTTCTTATGTCATTGAAGATACTATGAAGAAGTTTTAGACTAGGTTTTACTTAGTCTTCTCCTTCATAAATACATTATCATTACACCTTTTATTTTTATTAATATCATATCGTTGTTCTAACTTCTCTTTATAACTTTGCCTTATCCTATACTCTCTATCAATTTCACTTGCTAACATACTACCTTTCATACTATTACCTCTTTTTCATTCATACAAAACTCTACGAAATATATAAATAATAGATAATTGCACTATCTTATATACTTCATACAATTTTATATACAGAAAATGCACTATTGTAGCTTTGCACAATAATGCATAATCATTTAGACTTAACTAGAATTGTCTTTTGTTCCTCTACATATCTTCTTTGAAAGGAGGCGATTTTTTATAATCGTCTGAATTTATATTAATTTATCTAGTATCATTAATAAGCATTATAATAGAGCTAGCTATATTTAATATAACTAACTCTTATACGAAAGTGTTTTAACAATTGGGGTTTTTGCTTTTTCAATCTCTTTATATTGATTGCTATTAATATAATAACATATTGCATTGTGCACTTTCCGTCACTTTTGTGTAAAATATCAAAATTTTCTTAAATATATTTCCAAATATATTTATATGCCGTTTTTCTAGTCCCTCTACAACAATCTTGTATATATATTGATGATACTTTTAAATCTTTACCAACCTGATTTGCTGAATCATATACTCTTATTAGATTACCATCTTTATCATATTGCGCTACTTTCTTTAATGGTACTTTTCTAACACCTTTCTTTTCCAATAATACAGTTTCTATATTATTTTCATTAAATGATATCTCTTTTTTTTGGAAATGAGTAATTATAGTTCTTTCTATTTTTCTAGCTATCCATCTATAATTTGTTTCTGCTACAATTTCATGTTTTATATTTCCCCAACCAAATTTTTTAATTGCTTCATAAAATCTTTTATTATCTTTATATCCTTCTCCATTATTCCATCTTTGTTTTGGTTGTTGGCTTAAACCTACATATGTCCAATGATTTGGGCAGGTATGTATATATATGTAAAATGGTCTTTTTTCTCTGTAATAAATATTTTTTTCTACAATATCATCCATTTTTCCCTCCTATCTCTGAATATTTTATTAAAGCTAATCTATGTAATTTTCTTGTATAGTCATATTCTTCGTCTATTTCATTTGAAACTTCAGTTAAATTATAACCTCTTATGTATCTAAAGTAAAGTATATTTCTATATGGTTGTTCAATTTTATCTATTTTGTTTTCTATTTCTAATTGTTTTTTTCTTAATTCTGATAATAAATCTTCTAATTCTTTTGTTTCATCCATTATTTTTACTAAAGATTCAACTTGATTATCTTGTATTTTTCTACTTCCGTTTAGGCATATCTGATAATGTTGTCGTTATTTTATCTAATATACTTTTTCTTTCTTGAATATCTTTAAGTCTTTCTTCTAACCATTTTCTATTATATATATAATCTTTTAATTCTTGTTTATTATTATTTAGTTGTTCTTTTGTCATATGTGCACCTCCTAAATACTTAAATTTCTATGTACGCCTTCCCTCGTTGGCTGCTGTTCGTTTTTTCTTTTTATTATATCTAATTTATTTATACATTCTCTATATCCGCTCTGGGTGTTCTACTAATACAAAATTAATATACTCTTTTATTAGCTTTACTTCCTTTTCTTTGTAGCCTTCTCCTTTTGTTATTTTATATGGTATTCTTATTTTCATATTCTCACCTCTTATACTTTTTCTACTAAGTCTGCTTTGATTAAATCGTATAATTTATCGTTTCTATCTAAATTGCTTCCATTTCTTACTTTTATAGTCCCATTTTTGCATATTAAGAAATCTCTTATTACATATTGACCATTTAATTTTTTAGAAAAACCAACCTTCTCTAGCTCTTTTAAATCTACACTATCTTTTATTCTTAACATCTTCTCACTTCCTTTATCAATATTTTCTCAACTCTATTTAACGCTTCCCTATACGTTATAAATCTTACGTGTCTATTTTTCATGTCCAATCGTATTATCTTCACTTGCTGATTGTATCGTTGCATATACACTCTTGCTAAACTTAATCTTGTATATCCTTCATGCCACAAATCTAATATTTCTTTTTCTGTCATACTACACCTCTAAAATATAGTATGTATCATTTCCCCTAAAGTAATTCTTCCAGTTCCACTATCACTTTACTTTTTTGTGCATACTCAAAACTATCTGTAAAATTAGTCACAATATTTCTATTATCATCTGCTAATACATTAGCTTGTACTAATGCATCTAATATAAACTTCTTAGCAAAACAAATATTATCTAAATCACGCCTTTTATTCTCCTCTATCCAAATAAAATGTCCTATAACTGGTTTATGAATTTGTATATTACCTAACTGTTCTTTAATACAACATATAATATACGATTGCTCTTTTTGTTTTGCTTGATTACCCAAATATCTATTCCTACGATTTAAATTTGTATATTCATTTAGCCCCATAAGTCTTTTATCTATTTGAAATATATATTTCATCTTTAAGTTCCTTTCTGTATTTTTCATACCAATCTTCTTCTTTTGCCTCAAAAGCTTTACATCGATATGTACCCTCAAATTGTTCATCTTCTAACCTAATACAATCACCTATACAATATTTACAAATACCAATCATCTCTTTCAACTGTTTCATAAGCTACTCCTCTAACAACTTCTCAATAAATATTAAATACTCTAACATCTCTTGTGTATTTTATTTTCACTTACTGTTTCATAACTAAATTTTGCTATTCCATCTATTCTTTCTTTTGTAAGTTCTAATGCTTTTTGTTTATCCATATCTATCTCCTACATAGTTATATGATTTTCATTCTCTAACAACATTATTTCTTCTTCCAACTTCCTTAAATAAGATATGTATGTGCTTTCTGATAAGTTCATATCCCTTTTTCTAGCTTCTATGTCATTAATACAATGTTGAACTTGTTCCTTCTCCTCTTCCGCTTCATCTACAGTATTAAAACTCTTTATATCTTTTGCTAATCTATATCCTCTTGTTTGACTGTTATATATAACCGCCCTTATCTTTTTCAAGTCACTTATTTGTCTTCTTACTGCTCTATCTGTTAAATTTGTCTCTCTCATCAATTGTTGTCTTGTTTTAAATTCTTGTGTATTTAAATATTGTTCTATTTTCATTTGTTTACCACTCCTCTATTGGAATAAATATATTCTACTATTCCTTCAATAATTTCTTCTAAATTTGTTTCATATAATTGTTTACAATCAAATCTTTCATTTCCTTTTAGTAATTCATATACCTCCCATTTATTTAACCCAAAAGCCATTTGTATCCTCCTCCTTTATCCTTTTGATTATTCTACTGTCAATCTTCTCTGCATTATAATATTAATAGTTATTCTTCTTTATCTTAAAATGGTAATGGTACATCACCCCAATTGTAGTGCTTAATTTCACCTAAACTTGTGCTAAATCTCCTTGACTTTTTATTAAAATACAAATTAAACACACAATTATTTATTCCATCACTTCTATTTTTTCTTATTACAAACTTTCCATCTTCTTGTCTGTCTGGATACTTTTCTTTATCAGTCTTTGAAATTACAAATACATTATCTGCCCTATTAGCAATATCCATTGTCCCCGATATATCTTCGCTTTCTAAATTTTCATTTACTGTCTTTTTTGGATGTGCTATTATATGTATGTGTACATTACTAGATTTTGCAAAAGCCACCAATTCTCCTACAAAACAACTCTGTTGAGTATAATAATCATCTTTACTTTTATTTATAAATCTTGCACTCATCAAATTATCTACTACAAATACTCTACAGCCATACTTTTGATATGCCTTTTTAAATATATCTACTATACTTGCATGACTTACACTTTCCATTTCAAATTCATTATTGTAAATATATAATTTATCTCTATACCAATTCTGTATTTGTCTCTTTAATTCTTTAGATATTCCATAACTTATTTTCCCTGTGTATTCATCAATAAAACTTATTATATTTTCTTCTCCCGCTAACTGTAAATTTATCCAATTCTGTAATTGACTATTTATTAACTCTCCAGAATACAAACATACACAATAACTCTGATTTATTGCTTCACACACCATTTGATTTACAAAAGTACTTTTCCCTTGCCCAGTTTTTCCAGTCCATATACTCACTTCTCCCATATAAAAACCGCCTATTTTTCTGTCTATCTCTTTTATTCCTGATGTCACTCTTTCTCTTTTTGTATAATCCACATCTGCCACATCTGATAATGAAATAATATACTTATGTTCATCTAATTGTTTTTCTATCTCTTCAAAATTTATTAAAAATTCCTTTATTGTATTATCAACATTTTCTAATACTGAACCCTCTTTTAATTTCTTTGCAATTTCTTCTAATTTTCTTTTGTATGTTTCTCGTTTCAATTTTTTCACATAAAAATTATAATTAGTAGTAGTTGGCACTTTACTTGTTATATTGCTCAAATAAATAATTCCTTTATTCCCTAAATTTTTATATCTTTCTTTTAGTATATTATTCACAATAACAATATCTACCGCTTCTCTTTTTTCTGATAATTCTAATATTATTTTATATATCTCTTTTGTATCTTCAAAAGCGAAATCTTCTAACTTTAATTGATTTATCTTCTCCAAACAGCTTTTATCTAATATCAAACAAGCTAATATACTTTCTTCAACATCTTTATCTCTAAACATATTATATTTCTCCTAATTCATATAATGTAATCCATCTTTTATGTACGTTCCATCTGATAAATGTCTTATATTCCCTGCCTTTTCTCTTATTTCTGCTATTGTTGGAATAGATTTTGATGTCTTTATTAATTCATATATTACTGGCTCTATATCATCATACGCTAAATCCTTTAAGCATTCATACCACACATCTATCATTATATTTATTTTGTTTTTTTCAATAAATTTGTTATAACTCTCAAATACTATTTGCATACATTTTATTGCCTCACTTTTTTTCATTTTCTTCCTCCTCTATTTGTTTAATAAGCTCATTGATAATAGTAGTACTATTATTTTCTTTTATGTTTTTTCTTTTCTTTACCGCATCTACAACCCATTTTTTTATACATAGATAGTGAGATTTTGCTTTATATCCTTTCATCTCAATATACTCATCTAAATATTTAATAAGTTCCTCCCAATTTTTATATTCCTCTTTTAGTTTCTGTAATTCTTCATCTTTCAGCAATACATTTTTATATTCTCCATATTTGCTTTTGCTGGCTTTTACAGAAGCTACTATATTATTCTTATCATTCTTTATATTCTTATCATTCTTGTTTGTTATCACTTGTTTATCAGTTGTTTCGCAGTTGTTTATCACTTGTTTATCAAATTGTTTATCATTATCTTGATAGTTATTCCAGTTAATTATTGAAATTAAACGGTTTTTGTTACTTGTTTGTTGATTAATTTGTTTATCATTTTCAAACGATTTTAAAATTCGTTGAATCTTATCTTTGTTAACTTTTAATTTTTTTGATATAGAAATTATTCCTGTAATAAGTTCGCCTTCTTGTAATATTATTCTTTTACCTCTAAACAAGGCATTTGTTTTTTTATGTGTTGAATTTAAAAGAAGATATATCCATACTGCTAGATAATCACTATCTTTTGTTGCTATTGGATTATCTAATAATTTTCTATGCAACTTTATCCAACCTTCCATATTTATTCCCTTTCGTACAAACAAGGACTAACCTTTTATTTTGTCAGCCCTTGTTGTTTACTTTTATTTCTCCTGAATGTATTTTTGTATGACATATTCTGCATACTTCAATTAAATTTTCTTTTGTATCGTCCCCTCCAGAACCTTTTGTTTTAATATGATGTTTCTCTGTTTGGCCATTTTTACCGCAAACTTCACATATTCCTTTTTTATTTTTTAGTAGCTTTTTGTTTATTACTCTTCTTTCTTTTGGTACAGGATTAAATGAATTACTTAAATCCTTTACTATCATTTGTTCCACTCCTCTTTCAATCTACTTAACTCAGAAGGTGTCATCGTTTCTATATCTAAC
>CASPWD010000018.1 GCA_949425635.1 uncultured Bacilli bacterium
CCCACCAGGGGTTTTAGGTATACAGAGGAGGTATACCTATGAATTGTAAATATTTTAAAACAAGAAAGCATGATAACAAAAAAGAAAAAAGAATTTATTACTATTGTACTCTATTGAGAAAAGAAGTATCGTCTTCCTGTTATAAAGAATGCAAAAAGAAAGAATATAAAGAAAAGTCCGGTTTTAAGAAAAAAAGTCCGGTTAAGAGTGGACCGCAGTGTTCTGCAGAGAACTGCAGAAAATTAAAACAAAGAACCTACAAGCAAGCTAAAAAAGAAAAAAATAGATATAGCATATTCACTGATGATCTAGATACTTGTATAGAATGTGGAAAAAGCAAGCAACACTTACATGAAATTTTTGGTGGACATAATAGATCCAATTCTATTAAATATGGACTAGTACTACCATTATGTCCCACTTGTCATAGGAAAATCCATGACAATCCTTATTTAATTGATAAGTGGCATAAAAAAGGACAAACCAAATTTAACCAGGTTTATCCTAATTTGAAATTCATTGATATATTTTTTAGGAATTATTTATAAATTTATTGCGGTTTAAAAATAATTATTATATAATGGTGGAGTGAGATATCTTAAGTGTTAGGTGTTTGAAACCTCAGTCCTGAAAACTAAGTAATATTAGAATAAGGAGGGAGGGATGTCCTATGAAAGGAAAACATGGAGTATTTAATCATCCTGACGGTACTTCTTATAGTACTAGAGAAACTTTTCAGAAAAGACTAAAAGAAAACACCACATCTATGAATGGGTGTTTTCGAAACCAAAACTAAA
Source organism: uncultured Bacilli bacterium (assembly GCA_949425635.1). Taxonomy (GTDB): domain Bacteria; phylum Bacillota_I; class Bacilli_A; order RF39; family UBA660; genus Coprovivens. The sequence goes on from CASPWD010000018.1 coordinate 798, forward strand.
AATTGGACTGAGATAATGCCTAACTAGCGAACTTAAGCTCTATCTCACATTTTTATTATATTCAGAAAAATAAAATAAATACTATAATTCCCCGAATCACAATATAATTATAATATAACCATAATATAATTACAATATAATTGTATATCAAAAAATATTAATATGTCAATACATTTAATGAATTTGATGGTTTAGTACTTTAACACATTTATTTATTTTTGTCAAATAAAAAGAGGCTACTCACAAAGAGTAGCCTTTTATATTACATATATATAATGATTATTAATAAGATATACTCTCTTATTATGCCTTTTTTTGCAATAAACAGAAAATATATCTTTCTTCCATATTGGAAAATGCTTGTCCACAAATTTCATCATTTCTTCATTTGATAACTTATACATAATACTCCTCCTTCTCCGAAGTTTGTATTATATATTGTCATATTGTCGATATCTGTCAAACTTTATACTTTTTTTAATTTTCCTTGCTTTAGTAAGTTAAGCAGCTTTGTATTTTGTGCTGCGGTATAAGCATAATTCGTAATTCCATTTACTTTAGCAATCTTTGCTCTGAAATCTTTAGAATTATCTATACCCAATTGAGCAAGGGCTGTTGTTATAGAAGTACCTGTATAGGAAGATTTAGGGTAATATGAAGTATTTGTACTAGCACTAGTAGTTTCACTTGAAGTAGATGTGCTAGATGAAGGATTAGAGACTAATTGAATACTAGATTCATCCATCCACCCCAAATCGCCTGTCGTATTGTAAGGATGTTTTGCCCCTGGAGCAACTCTAGTGACTACAGTTGTTTTATTTGAAACAGATCTAGTTGCTTCATCTGAAGAAGAAGTCTTGTATAAAGAACCGTTAATAACTACTTTATCTCCTACTTTGAATTTAGTAGCACTAACAACTTGCTCTTTCCCCTTTAATCTAAATACAGTATAAGTATTATTGTTTACTGTCATTACTTTAGGTGCATTTGGATTCTGTGAAAAGTAATAATTCACTCCGTTCTTTTTACTATCGAAAATAGCTATATGTCCGTAGTTCCAAATGACTACATCCCCTTGCTGAATTTTATCTTTCGGAATAATATCAAAATATTTCTTCATTAATTCAAATTTTTTTCCTTTAAGCATATTACTTACTAATCCACAACCACTCAATACACTTGCTGGTAAACCTAATACTTTTGTAAAGTAATATTGTCCTAAATCCCAACACTGTGCTCCATAAGCCCCATCATAATCAACTTTTCTACCATTATATTTATTTTTAAACTCAGTATATGTCATATTTTCTATCCTTTCTTTTTAGTTTTAACAGCATCATAAGCACCACCAACACCTAGCGAAACAACTAAACAAGAAAATATTGCAAGTGGCACATTATTATATAAATTAAAATATACTGCAATGATTGCTGATATCACTCCAATAACAATATTTTGAATAGGTATGAGCCTACTTGGTATTGCTCTATCCTTTAAAGTTGCACCTAAAATAGCTGTTAAAAATGCTTGTACAACTGCAAAGATTAATTCAATAGTTATATTAATTTCCATATTTATTTCCCTCTTTCCTTTAAAATTTCTACATTTTTTTCAACTTCTTGAACGTTTTTACTAAGTTCCTCTACTTTTGCTTCTAATTTTCCATTGCTTTCATTATTTTTGCGAATTACTTCAGTATTCATTTTTATTACTTTAGAATTATTGTTAATTACCTGGTTATTGTTATCCATAAGTTTATTAAAAGATTCTATGATGTAATCTTGTTGCTCCATTTTTTTTAATTTTAATTCTATGTATCTAGGTGCATATTTAAATCCTAAATACAAAAGAAGAAAAATTATTGTTGCATAAATTCCCAATTCTTGAATAATTTGTAAGATATCCACTTCCATTACTCAACACCTTCCTCTGCTATTTCTGTTCCCAATTCAGTTATTGGAACAAAGTAGTCTGATAGATTTCTTCTTATTTTTTCATCAGAAATAATATCCTCTACAGTAACAGGTATTTCAAGTGTTAAATTTTCATATCCTTCAGCACTAAAATTCACACTAACTGTCCCAGGTTTTGGGATTGTTAATCCAAAACCACCACCTGAAACGATTTTTCCTTCTTCTCCTCCATATCGATATCCAACTTCTAAATTCATATCATTTGTGATTTCAATTTCTGCATATTGAGTTAAACCATACAGTTCAGAACTAAATTCTATAATACATTGAGTAAGCACTATATTTGATACATTTTCTAAGGTTACATCTGTCTTTAAAAATATTGATACTTGTATCATATTCTGAGTTAGTTCTGTTATTTCGATTAGTCCTAATTCTCGAAGATTATATTCAGTGCCATTTATTAAACCTTTCAAAACATGTGGCCTTATTGTGTAGATATTATCTAGTTTCTTTGGCAAATTAATATTAAATATCAATTTTTTTTCTAATAAAACACTAGGACATATTAGATAGCTATTACTAGTGTCTGATAATACGAAAAATGTATCATCTACGTATAAAGAACATCTTCCTTCGTCTATGAAATATTCGAGATTATCGATATCCACTACATTCTCATTTACAACTAAGTAACTAGTAGCTGAAGTTATCTTCTGCCCTTTTTGATATAAAGATACTTCAAACTCGTATTTACCAGGTACTTTAAAAATCGAACATTTTTGAAGTGTTTTCTTGTCGATTGAGAAAAGTCTTAATTCATTGTTTATGATTCTACCTGTTAACACTTCATCTCCGCTTGGATTTTTCATGTTAAAAATTTTTTCTCCTCTAGGTTCATCAAAATCAAAAATTAACTTTGCTGATTCGATGTCTCCTACTTTTAAAGGTATACCATCAACTGTACAAAATCCTTTTTTAAAACTAACATTGATTTTTATTACATTCATATTTATTCCCCCTTTCTTAAGCAGTTCTCTGCCATATGTAACAAGTGATGTACTGTTGCATGTTATTGTGAGCTTGCCCACCACCTCTTTTAACATTATGTGGATAATACTCGTTATTCTTGTAATTCCATCCATAAGAAACTGAATCACTATTTGTAGTTATACCTTTTGTACCTAGCCAAGCAGCTTTCGCATTTCCTTTCCCATTTACACTACCAGCATTACCTTCCAAATGCCCTTCATGACTTGGGATTTGATTCAAAGTAAGTTTTACCTCATTTTCTCCACCAACAATGCCAGCTTTATTAAATTTTTCGTTATTAGGATTTACACCTACTAAAACACTTTCTTTTGCGATTAAATTCCAAGTTCCAAAACCTAGATAAGTATCCGGATTAGTTCCATCCATATTTAATACCATACTACCAACATGATATTTTTTCTTATCTCTTTCTAATTCTCTCTCTGAAATAATTTCGTCTATAACATCTAGGATATCTTTTTTTTCACCCAATCTATTTAAGATGTTTAGAACAACATTTACACTAATATCGTCTTTTCCGGTATCAAATAAAGGCTTTCCTGCTGCTACTGGACATTTAGAAGATATCTCTTCAGCAGTATAAATTTTATCGTTAGCTTTAATCTGAAATTCGTATTGTTCTTTATAATCAAAATCAGTTCCTAATGAGATAGGATTAGATCCATTTGAATATTTATTTCCATTAATTACTTTAGTTAACTCTATCCAATCATTCCATGTCTCAGTTCCTTTTTTTCGATATCTATATGAAATTTTTAGTGTATTAGTAACTTTGCCAAAAGTACCATTGAAGTAATTTCCATCAAATTTTACAGCCACTTCTCCAGTAGTGGGTTGTGGACGATAAAAGGTTGCATTGCAAGTCAGTTTGATATAATCAACCATTGTCAAATTATATGGTTCTGACGATTCGATGGTTCTGCTATCAACGGCAATAGCAGTAAATTTTCCAGATTCAACAGAATTAATTATTCCATTATCATCTATAGACTTTCCATCTGCACATGTAACTTGCTTGCTTACAATAGTAGCACCATTTTTTCCTGTTGCCGTTATAGCCACTTGTATATCAGAAATAAATTTAACCAATTTTTGATTATTACCAGTAAGATCTACTGTTTTAGTATTCACATCTTTGAATGTGGCCGAAATTTCAGGTTTACATTTTTCTTCATCAACTTTTACTTTAAAAGTAGTAGATTTCTCACCTATTTTGGTTGTCCCATTATATGTTTCACAAATGATAGTGCAAGTAATTTCTTTTCCAGTCATTATTTCATAAAATGACGTTGGAATAATCCACCCATATGCTACTTCGGAAGTTTTATCAACAATTGTTCCAGTTAATTCTCCACATAAATATTTCAATGTATGTTTGAAGTTTGTAGATGCTCTTGCGATATTAATTGTAGTAGCTGCTTCTACACATGCTTCTGTAGCAGTTACCGATGATGCTCTAGGAATGGTAGGAGCTGATGAAATCTTACCTGATTTAGTACTACTCATATGATATGAGTTAACATATAACTCAATAGAACGACCTGGGAAAGTACCATCATTATTATGATTTACAGAAATGTCTTTAGTACCTAATTGATGGTCTCCTGGAGTATAACTGTAACTTCCGCTTTTTACAGTATTACCATCTATTTTAAATGTTGAATATGAAGAAGTTACTTGTGTACCACCTTCATATGTAAAGTAGTCTCTTAATTTAAAATAACTCTTATTGTTGATAACATCTTGAGAAGATAATTGATATGTTCCTATATTGTGCGTTTTATAACTACCACTAATTCTAGCGAATTCTGTTCCAGTTCTAGCCATACTAATCATCTCCTACATAAAAGAAGCCTGTCCTATTTCCTAAATAGTTTTCTACTCGAAGATTATTTCCTATTGTTAAATAATTTCTAACTGTGATATTTTCTGCTCTAACCCCTGTGTTATCAGCCCCTAATACCTCTTCTTCGTCTCTTTTAACAAACATACCTAAATTAGTAATTAAATTATGGATTTCTGTCCCTGATTTTGAAATATCTAATCCGTTTTCGTCGAATCGATATCCTGTTGTCGTAACTACCCTATTTACACCATTTTGATTAATATTATTTATATTGATAGAAAGACTAGATGCTAATTGTTGAAGTTCTGTAGCTGTTGTTTTTAAATTTTCAATATCGTCTGTAGCACCACTTATTTTTCCTTCAAGTTCTTTTTTAGTATCTGATACTGTTTGAGTAATACTGTCAGTCTTCATATTAAAGCTTGAAACTTGCTCCTGTGTATCATCGACCTTACTAGTAAGCATTTCTATTTCTCGTTCTTGTTTTTTTACCAAAATATAAGTTTGACTTTCTCTTCTATCAGTTTCATCTGCATATTGATATTTAGTTGAAGTTTCTGGAGGTTCTGGTCCTAATATCCTTTCTTCTATATCTTCAGTTAATGTAATTTCGTCTTGTAATAATAAAGTTGGATAAAGATTATCTCCTATTTTTATAGTAAATGCGTCTAATGGCTCTAAAAAACTTATTCCTGTGGTTTTACAATCAAATGAATAATAACTAAAATTTTTAACTACTTCCCATAATTCATCGATAAACATATCTCTATCATTAGTGCTTAATAATTGATTATCACTTATTTTCAATTCATGAAGGCCATTTATAGCAATGTCTTCATCATTTTTGCGATAAATACAATCACTATCTTCAGCACGAGCAAATACTAACGAATTAAAATATACCTTCTTTTGCAATGTAACATCATTTTCATTCAAATAAGTTTCATCTATAATTTGATTTGTAGCACTAGGCGTGGTTATTATGGTAGGTATTCCGTTTTTATCAACTAACCATACACCACAAACAGTACAAAGTTCATCTAAAACCGTTCTAAAAGTGTATTTATCTAGTCCAACGTAATAATCTTTGTCTAATTCTTTAGTTGAATTAGGAAATGTAGTAGGAATACCAGTTGTTGGCCAATTTAACTCATTAAATATAGCTATCCAATACTCCCTAACACTCATAGGAAATTCTGCTTGTAAATCATAAGGTACCATAGAATCAATTATTTTATCGTAAGCCTTTATCTCGAATGATTCAGTATCTTCTCGTTTCTTTGAAGAAATTGTTTTAAATTTATCTAAACCAATCCATTCGAATTTATCGTTTACATATAAAGCAAATTTAGGGATTATACTAGTATCATTGCTAATATCAACATTAGAATCAATAGTTATTTCCTTCATAACAGTTTTAAACAAGTCACAAATAAAACTGTATTTTATAGAATTTAAATCGGAAGATGTTAATTCTATACTTCCAGCATTTAACTTAGCATCTACTTGCCTTGGCCCTCTAATTGTCTCTTTATAACCTTCGCTAACTACTCTCATTTAACTCTTAACCCTTCTTTTTCTAGAAATAAATGCGCATTCAAATGCTTCTCCCTTTTCCATGTTCTTACATGCAACTTCCCAATCATTTGTATAAGTAGGAATTGTAATTTTTCTATTTAATTCTGGATCATAGTATTTAACTTGTTGTGTATCTTCATTTAAAATAGGAGAAATAATATTCATTTCTTCTTTGTTTAATTTTCTAAAATACAAAGTAAGTTTAGGAAATAAATTAAAAGAACCAACTGTTTCTTGTGCCATGTTTCGGCCACTTTTAGAACTCCACAATTTGTGATAACCATATTTCACTTCGGTTATATAAGTTCCCATGTTAACGCCATCAATTATTAAACTATCTTTATCTATAAACATAATTAATGCCTCCCATTTGTTGCGAAAGAAACATCATTAGCAACTTGTAACTGTTGCCGTTGAAGTAGTCGACCATCAAGATAATTATTCAATGTAGCATTTAGCGTTATATATTTACCTATTTCTCTTCCAAGTTCTGACATAGTAGAATGATTAGTTAAAGGTAATACACCTTCTTTTCCAGCTTCTCCTCTAATCGTATTACCAGACATAACACCTCTTCCTGGATTATTAACTATTGCCCCAGTCGCTAATTTAATTGTAGGAAAGTTAAGTGATAAACCTACGGAACCTACTATAGAAGAAAATGCAGTTTTAAAAGTTCCATTTAAATAAGTAGATAGAATAGATTTAAAATTTCCTAAATCGGCTCCTATTTTAACTTTTTGAGGAATATTTAAGTCTTTTATTTTTTTAGAAACCTCTAATACTTTATCTTTCGTAGTACCTAAATCTTTACTGTCAACATTAACCTTAAATGTTCTTAAAAGTTCATCAAATGGATTAACTTTTTCTAAGCTCTTATCTATTTCATCGTTTAAGTTATCGAAATCTTCTAAACCAAAAATTGCTTTGAAATTAGAAATAACATCTGAAAGCCACGAAGAATTTTCTTTTGCCTCATCTACTTTTTCAGCATATGGATCAAACTGGCTCATGTCTATTTTAATACCAAAGCTTTCAAATACGCCTTGTAAAACAGTAGACCATCCACCTGCTTCATCTATCTTTTCTTTTAATGGTCCGAATTCACCTTTATCGATTCTAACTATAAAATCTTTAATCATTTCATCAAAAGGTTTTCCTTCATCTATTGATTTTCCTATTTCAGTACGAAGTTTTTGAAAATCTTTTGTATCAATATCTACGCCAAGATTTTTGGCAATTTCATTAAAAATTTCCATTTTTGTCGTAGTAGATTCTAAATTTTTTGATACATCATCATATGCTGCATCTAAATTATCCAAAGAATCTCCAATATCTATCGTATATCCATACTGGTCATATAATTTTTGATTCATTAATTCTAATGATTCTCTAGTTTCCCTTATCATATTTTTATATTCGACTTGCTGACTAACTGATAATTGTCCATTTTCATATGCTGTTTTCATTGCTTTCAATCTATCTAAGGACATTTGCATAACAGTTGCTGCAGTTTGTGATTCAATTTTCCCATTTTCTTTAATATAATTGTTACCATTTCTTACGGTATTACTGTAGTTCTTCCACAAATCAATTCTTTTTCCCAAATCATTAGTTCCATTTTTTACATATTCCACCATTTCAAGACCAGACTTATGTATGTTTTCCCTAGTCTTATCTATATTTTTATTTGTCTCTAAAATTTCTTTATTAGCTTCCCAAACTCCAAGAGCATCAAAGTATAAATAAATAACTGTCCCACTTAATGCAATTAATCCTAATAATTTGCTAGAAACGCCACCAAGACCAGCCGTTCCTAAAAGTTTACTAATAAAACCAAATATTGCCATTCCACCTAATATTTTTATTACTGCTTCAGGATTTTCTTTAGCCCATTGAATGATATCTTTTATTTTTTCATAAAATGGAGTTAAAAACTTTGCTGCTTCTTCTATAAATTTTTTCAATCCGCTACCTAAATCATCAACATTAAATAAGGAATCCTTATCTATTCCTGAAGTAGTATCTTTATTAGCCGAAGTATCAGGATTAAATACGCTCATTTCGTCAAAACTTGCAGTGGCTAAATCATTTGCTTTTGCTAATTCTTTGGTTTCTTTTGTTTGTTTTTTAATAGCATTCGCATTGGCTTTAGCAATAAAGTCCACTTTAGTTAAACAACTAGCGAAGTACAATACTGCTGTTACTGCCTTCTTGATGAATCTTACTATCCCATTGATAATAGGTTCTAAAATAGTCCCTAATGCTACCCAATTAGCTTCCATTTGCTTTGTTAATTTATCGTTAGTAGACATATAAGAAGAAGTTGCCCTAGATACTAAAGACCAAATAGTATGAACTCCAATCAATGACATTGCAAATCGCTTAATAGACTTCATATCACCCTCAAATTTACGAGATAAACTACTTTTTTTAGATGTATTATCAATATCTTTTAAAGATTTAGAAACATCTTTAAATTTATTATTTATTTTATCTAATTTTTCTGATGTTTCTGTTAATTCACGATTCAATGTAATGGCTTGTCCATCATAAATATTGTTTAAACTTAAATTTGGAGAAAATTTTCTATTAACCATAGAACCACTCATAGGATTTACGTTATTTACTTGTTTTAATGAATTATTCAATTGCTTATTTTGAACTCTTTCAATTTGAGATTCTATTTTATTTAACTCTTCCTCATTTTTAACTTTTACATCAACATCAACCTGTCTCTTTTCTATAAAAGAATCTAGATTTTTTCTCAATGTTTCTAATTTTTTCTCATTTTTAACTTTAATCTCTAAATTTTTCTCATTTTTAATAAGTTTTTCAAGTTTGTTTATACCATTAGTTGCTGTTTCTATTTTTTTATCATCAACACCTATTTTTATTTTATTTTGTTGTATTTCTTGACGCTTATCTCGAAGTCTTCTATCTAATTCTAATAATTGCTTATCTAATTTGCTGTTATCAAGCACAGTGCCAATTCTTATTTTTCCATTCATTACAATCACTTCCTCTCTATTCCCATAGATTTGAAGAAAGTATTTGAACTTTCTAATTCCTTTTCAGTAAGTTTAGTATGCTTTGTTTTCAATGCGAAGTCCTCTTTCGCATTAATAAGTTTTTGTCTAGTCTTATCATCTGAAATATCTGATACATTAGTATTCCTGATATTCCTAATACGATTTAATACGCATTCTTCAGTTAGACCAGAAATTAAATCGATAAATAACCAAAAGTGCAGTGGTTCATTCTTTGTTAAATCAATATTGTAATCAGATATAAACGAAGGAATGATGTATTTCATATCTTGTTGAAAATCCATGTCTTTCCCTCTATCTTGATGCTTTTTTGTTGGTTCATTGCATTGTAAAAAGTTTTTAGCCTTTTCAATAAATAATTCTTGATTTTCTTCTGGAATAAATCCAAATAGTAAATATAAGATTGCTAAAATTCTTTCTTCATCCGAAATATCCACATCATCAGCTATTTCTAAACATTCTAATGCTACTCTATAATCAGTATTGATAGGATATATCTTTCCATTAATACCTACTTTGGTAGGATACATCATAATACATCACTATCTTTTTTAGAGTATTTAGCTATAACTCTATCTTGTATTCCTTTAGCTGTGAAATTTAATTTATCCATCACTGACTGCCCACCTAATTCTTCTTGTGGCTCTTCAAAGACATATAATAAATCTTCAAACATACCATAATAGTTTTTGTCTCCAAAGATTTTTTGACTTCCACCTTCACCAATAAAATTATCCAGTGCTGCTCTCATTTTTTGAAACATTTCTTGTTCAAATAAGATACCTTCATCTAAACTAGATAAATCTACCTCTTTTTCTTTTAACTCTTCCATATAAGCATTAATCATGTCAAAGCTTTTTTTTGCCTTAAAAGGAAGATTTATATCTGCTAAATCAAACTCTATATATTCTCCTTTATCATTTACCTCAACCTTAAATAAGTCTTTATTTTCTATACGAATTTTATTCATAAAATCCCTCCTATTAAATGAAAAAGGTTAGGATTATCTTTCCTAACCCTTAAAGGTTTTTATTATGCTGCTGGCGTAAATACTGCTTTACCATCGGTGATAACAACTGTTCCTTCTTCTGGATCACCATTAAAATGAATTGAATATCCAATTTCTGCTACTTCTCCTAAAAAACTTGAAACAGGAGTAATTACATTACTCTTTTTAGCTGGATAACTAATAACACCAGCTTCAGAAGAAATACCATTCCAAATATCAACTTCAATTAATGAACTTTCTACCGCAGAACCAGTTTTATCTCTTAGTCCATTTAAGTATTCAAAACATGGCTCATTTTTATAACATTTTTGTGTTATATCAGATTGTTTTTGATTACTTTCATGAGAACTTGTACTATTCTTATTAATAATCCATTTTTCTGTAGTGATTTGGTTATTATAATTAATCTGTGCTGAACTAACACCAAAGCCTAATAAATCATAACTATGAGAAGCTTTTGGCTTAGTATCTAAAAACCATGCCATTTGGTCTCTCGTTAATTTTTCATAATCTGTATTATTCATTATTATTCACCTTCTTTTCTTTATTTTCTGGTTTTGTATCTTTTGGTTTTTTTAATTCCTCATAAATTTTGTTAAAATCATCTTCTGATATTGGCTCAATGATTCCCTTTTCATTTAACTTCCAAATGTCTTTTAAATCATCTATAGTGATATTTTCAAGATAATTTCCAACATCATATTCTTTTCCTTTAAAAGAACATCTAACTTTAAATTTAATAGTTTTCATATCAGTTCTCCTTATACTTAATTCTAATTTGAATGCTAAATAGTGCAGTACTTGGTGTGGCAGATTGCATAGCCCCACAGTTCAAACATTCTATGCTTTGAATACCTTTTATATCTGGAAGTATTTTTTCTTTGTTATTATCGCTAATTATTTTATATAGTTGTTCAAAGAAACCAATGTTTTCAAGATTATTGATAACATCAACACTATAAGACTTTCTGCTAATGAAATAATAAGTTTCTTGATTTATTGTTTCTCCAGTTATCCATTTTTCAGAAATAACCTCTCCTGGAACTTTATTTAGTGAATAATCCTCTCTATTCATATCTAAAAAGTCCACATTAACAATAAAATCATCGTAAGAAAGTAGTTTTGTTAATACTTCTTCTTCCATATATTTTTTTAATCTGGTAACTCTATATTCCTCTTTCATCACTTGCACCCTCTATCTACAAAATCTTGCATCTCTTTGGTTATTTCGTCTTTATGAATACTCCACATCACACTATCCCAAAATGCCCCTCTAGTAGGTTCTTCATTGTAATGAAGAGGTGTATTAGTAGGAACTTTAGTAGCACCTTTTTTAGCATAAGAACTTCCAGTATCTGGATCTACATATGACAAACCTTGATACATGTAATGAGCGTAAGGAGAATTATAATCGATATAGTCTGGTCCATACGCAAAATTATTTTGTAACATGCCCGATAATATTCCACCAGTAGATAACGGAGTGTATCTATCCATAAATCTCTTACACTCAGATGTAAAAAATGTTTGCAGTTTTCCATTAGGATCTATTCCTAAATCTGCTTTAATTTTGCTAATAGGTTCTAAACAATCCATGCTATTCTCCTACAATTTCGATATGTTGAAGATTGTGGCTACCAAAATCTCTTTTCTTAATGGTTTTGATAACATACCTGTCAATAAGACAATTTGGAAAATCTTCTGTAGTATCTACATTAATATTTCCCCTCAATACAATATCTCCTTCAATGAAATCACATATTTCTACATAATCTATAGGAATAAAAATTCTAACATTTTTAGATTCTGTAAAACCATTTTTAAAAGAAGTTCCCTGTTCTTCTTGCCACATTACTGCTTTGATATACAATCTTTTCCATGTATAAATTTTGCTTTTTGTATCTAATCTTCTTTTATAAATCGTAATATCTGTATTAGTCCTCATACTATTACCCCAAGTAAAGATAAGGAATACCATTTGATAGCTTACAATCACTTAAATACTCATCGATAATATCGTTGTATTTTTTCTGCTGCTCTTTGGTATTTTTCTTGTCATAATGAACCGAATAACTCCCTACTGTTTCACTTGATATTCCATCATCACTTTCGTTATACTTTTTAATTTCGTCAATTAGCTTAAAAATGCACATCTTTACACATTGATTTTGTTCTTTAAGATTTACTAACCTTCCACGAGTTCGTATATCTACTTTTCTTCTAGCATCAAATTCTAAAATATTAAAAGGTGCTTTTTCCATTTTTCCACCTAGTTCAACATAATTTTCATATGGCAAATATTGGTTTTCAAAATTCATAAAAGCACCTTCTTTCTTATACTGAAGGAGCAGTTAAATCTTCTTCAGTTTTCTTTGATTCTTCAGTTTTCTTTGATTTTTCAGTTTTCTTTGATTTTTCAGTTTTCTTTGATTTTAACTCGACTACAACATAACCTTCTGCCTCATATTTTTCTCTTTCAATATCTAATATCGTTAATTCTCTATTTTCCTTTTTTACAATCATCTTACTCTCCTCCTTCTGATGGAGTTGTGGATGCTGTTACATTAAATTCAATAGCACCAGCCTTGTTATTTAATACAAATACATCTTCAAATGATTCTTCATAATACAAATATTTTCCTTTACTATGTGCTGATGGTTCTTCCATACTAGCAAATGAGTAACTTACTGGTGTATAAACTGCTAATGGATGAATTAACAACATATTAATTTGTTGAGCTGTAGCTCCTGGTTCCCAACCCTTTGTAAAGTTGTAAACTGTTTTCATCAAATCTTCTGGAACAGAAATAATTTCAACTTCATCAATTCTTGAAATATTTCTATTTAAAATTGTTGAACTATTATCAACACTTACATTTCTTACAATATCTTTAGCAGTTTTAATCATTGTTTTTACATTTGGCGTAACATATAGGATTCTACCTGTTTGTGGAACTCTCGCATTATCCATTTTTTCCATATATTTATCAAAAATTGATAAAATATTGCTAGCTGTTAATACAGTATTATCAACCTGTTTATTTAGTCCTGTTGGATTTGTATAGTCTGCATAAATTTTTGAAATACAATAAGCATCCATTTCTGGGAACTTTTGTGTTTCGTTAAAAACTTGAGTAGCATTTTGAATGCTCAATACCATATTTGTTTGATTAACATCATTAGGGTGAATTAAAGTATCCCAAGTTCTATAATTAGATAAAGTTTTTACTTCCCAATCATTGTCTACATTTCTTGAGAAGCCTGTAATAGCATCTCTATTACCATCTACACGACCACTAGTTTTAATTGATGGAATTTTAATAGTTTTAGCATCTACTACCTTATATTTTTTATTATTTGGTGTAGCGTATAATTTTCCAAAATTTAAAACATATGGAAACTCTTGGCTTAATGCCCTAGCATATTGTTCAGCATAGTTTACTGCTGCCATATTATCCCTTCTTTCTATTTTTTATCTTCATGAATGTGAGTAAATCCAAAATTAAATCCTGCTGGATCTACCTCTTTCTCATGCCCTTCTCCTGTTGATATTCTCTCTTGTTCTTTTTCTTTTTTCTCTTCAATGTCAAACAAATACTCATGTGACTTCTTTAAATCCTCTAATTGAGTATTTAAACCATCAATTTCGTATTCATCTTCCTTTTCTTTGTAGACTAAATTATCTTTATTAATTAAGCCTTCCAAAATTTTTACGTCTTTTGCTTTAGAATCGCCTAAAGCTTTTTTTAACGCTACAGATTTCTTGTAGGTTTCCAACTCTTTGCAACCTTCTGCTTTCCCAGCATCAAATTGTTCCTTTTTTAGCTTTTCAATGTCTAGAACTTCTTTACTTTTTATTTCCAAGTCTTTTACTTTTTCTTCTGCTTCTTTTAATTTTGATTTAAGATTGTTAACATTTTCTCCATATTGCCCCATAATCAAATCAACGGTACTTTTATCTAAGTTCAAACCTTCCAAAAATTCTCTCATATTTATCTCCTCCAATACATTTTTGTAACATGGTCTAGTCCACGACGTGAATTACAATAAATTGCTAGTCCTCAACGTTGCTATGCCACACGAACGAATTAGACAATAAATAAAATAAAAAGAGTCAAGAATTTTTATTTTCTTGGCTCTTCGGCTCTAACTTTTGTAATTTTACTGCAATTTCTTTTTTACAGTTTTTACAAAAAAAGTAAATATACTCACCGTCATGTCTAGCTAACATTTTTCCACAACAGCATTTAACCCTAATTTTATTCATATGCCTTCCTTCATAAAGCAATATAACATACGTTTTTAAAAACGTTTACACAGTTTTAAAAATTTTTTTATATTTTTTAATTTATGCATATAAAAAGTCGACAAAATGTCGACATACAATGCAGAGCTTGGCTCTAACACGGGTTTACTCCTGCAACAGAGTAATACTGTTTATAAGCACTGTATTGATGATGTATTCGGAATTGAACCGTTATTCAAGTGTACTCCACTCACTCTTTACCAAAAAAGGGTATTGTTTACCAAAACAATTTAAAATCTCAAGGAATTGAACCTATTTCAACATCATCAATACACTACCTATAAAGTAGTGTTAAAATATTATACTATTTTATTTTTAATCGTTCAACCCTAGTAGGCAAACCACTAACATCAGATAGTTCTTTATACTTGGCAGTTAAATGTTGTAACCTTTCCTTCTGTTCTCTAATCATTTCATCATCATTGTTGATTTTAAACATTTCTAACTTGTCCTTAGACCGTCGTATTTCTAGTTCTAATCGGTTCTGGAGTTGTTTTCCTTCATATAAAGTATAATGTTTACCATCTAGTGTAAAGCCCTCTAAATTAGATTTTTTATCTGCTTCTAGTTCATCTTCTGTATGTGCTGGCTTTGATATACCTAAAATAATAGGATAAACCATATGATAACAGTTTAAAGTTCCAACTGGCCTATTAAGATAACTATTAATTCTCTCATATTCTTCATTACTAAATTGTTGGCCATCTATATCATACCAGCCATCTTTTTCATTAGAACTATGATCAGGTGCTGGATTCTTATGATGTTTTATCTCTACACCATCAGCACCAAACTGTTTGCCAAATTCTAGTGAAGTTTCTATATTAAGTTGCCTAATTCCTTGCATGATGTTCATTTTTACAGAACTATCCAGCCTTCTACTATATCCACTAGCATAGTCTACAGTTCGCAATCCACTATCTGCTAACTGATTCATAACTCTTCTCATGGCAGTTCTATAAGTTTCTCTACCTTGTGTAACACTTGTAATAGCCTCATCAGTTACTTCTTGATAAATCTTTGATACATCTGTGAAGTATTTATTACCATCCTTATCTTTTCGCATAAAGGCAGTAGTTTGTGACATGTTGCCATACTCTCCAGCTGTAACTTTTGCTATTGCCTTTACTTGCTCTTGTAATAACTTATTTTCTGCATAAGGAATGAAATCCAAATTCCTATATTCATAAAAAGGCTTATAAAATATCTGATCATGTTTAATAACTTCTTCAAATATCTCAAATATTTCAGATACATTCTTATTTGTCATTTCAGATACTTTTTGTGCAATCTCTCTTATATCATTTCCATACTTAACTGATTGCAATATTTCTCTTGCCTGTGTTGGATTCAAATTTCCTATAGTATTTATCTGCTCAGCTAGTTTTATAAGTAAATAGGAATTAAGTTTTTCTGCTCTATTAGCTAATCTTTCACTTAATCTTTCAATAGCATCTTCGCTTAACATTTACTATTCTCCAACCAAATCTTTAATTGATGTACTTTCGGATTTTATTCTTTCCATTTCTTCTCGTGCTGCTTCTTCTGACATTCCTCGTGCTTTCATTAAATAAGTTAATTTACTCATTAATCCAGCATTAAAATCTTGTCTATATTGTTCTTGCAATTCTTCGTCTGATACTAAGAATCCATCTTTATCTGTTAAGTTAATAGCATCTTTTTCATTAACATTTTCACCAAATAGTAATCTACCTAGTAATAAGATACTTCTAGCAACTCCAACAACATAACTATTAAGTGCTTTTCTATGCTTTTTAGCATTTGAAACTAAATCTCTATTTTCTCCTAAATATTGAGTAGCTGTAACTACTGTTCCATTCTCAAATTTATAATATCCTTTTCCTAATCCTATTTTAAATGAATATAAATTTAATGCTAAATTAATATTTTTTTCATTATCATCCATTCGCAAATCTGGATTGTGTTCTTGAATAAGCGCTTTATCATTAATCGTTTCTGCTTCATCTGATAACACCTGGAATTGTTGCTTAGTTAAATCATCTGGATAAATAGGAATTTCTTCTGTATATTCTTCTCCATTTTCGTCTTTTCTTTTAACTAATACATATTTTATTAATTTTCTATTATAGAAAACTTTTTTACCACCAAGCACTCCGTCAGTAACATAATTGTTATAAGCAATATCGCAACTCTTTAATTGATCTATCGCATTAGCATAAATACTTAATCCTAATCCATTATTATATTTTTTGTTATTAACTATTTTAGGTGATAATAGGCTGAATAGCGGAATATTGCTATGAGTATTGTATTCTTTCAATATTCCTTCTCTTTCTACCTCTGTACCATTACTATCTAAATAAACATTCCTAATAATGTATTCATTATTAATTAATTCATGAGTTTCAATATAGTAAATCTCTTTATTGTCTTCCTTAATAGTGGAGACAATAGCTAAATCAACTATCTTCCCATGTTCAACTTTTAATGGAACAATTTGCTTTGCTGGTACATCAATAAGTTCCATTTTAGTACTTTCATTTGCTAACAATACTTTTTTCTTTTTATCAATAATAGCATCTTTAACTCTTGCTACGGTTGCCACTGTACTGCTCCAAAAGGCATTCTCTATATTATCTGGAATTTTATCGTAAAAGCCTAAATTCTCAAGCATCTTATCTAAGTATTCCTGATTGTCTTTACTATCAGCAATAATATTATCCCTCTCTGTAAATAATATACTACTCCAATCCTCACAACCTTTTTTAGCCATACCTAATTTATATAGTTCTCTTTCAATATTATTCTGATCATGGTATTTATGAAATTCACTAACAGTTCCATCATACCATTCTTTCCAGATTGAAACATTTTGATAGTATTTTGTATCAACATTGTAACCTTTCTCTTTTAAATATTTTAAAACAACACTATTCTCATCCATACTCTAACCTCCAATCCTCAACAATTGTTTGTAGTACTTCTCTATTCCATAATTATTGGAATCTAATATATCTATATCAGATGTTCCATCATCCAAATATCTGTCGTCTTCCTCTTCTGGATCCTGTACTGCATCTTGAAAACCTCTAATGATTTCCTCTGTCTCCCCTCTCATAAAATTAATCCTATCCTGCATAAATAGAATTCCCCATAAATGAATACGACTAGGTATTTCTATCTTTTCACTTGGATATATAGGTATATGTAAACCATTCTTTGTTAAAACCTTTCTTAAAAATTCAATTAATTCAGGTTCTGCACTATCGCAGAATATGCAATCTATTAATCCAAATTTTTTTATTACATACTTAACATGATTTATAAATCCCTTTTCTAATTTTGCTAAAGCTTGACCTATTCCAAGAGAGTCTTGAACTTCTTCACTATCTGGAGTACATTCTTCTTTATCACTGCGTAAAACGGTTATTTTACTATAATCTCTTGCAATTCTTTGTGAACAAAAAGCATGAGCTGAACCATTCTTTCCAAAGTCAACACCAGTAGTAATGAATCCAGGAACTGCTCTATCTGTTAAGTAACGATTTTCATTGTTTGCTATTTCACCAAACAAGATTCCAGCTGACGCTATTCGTAGTCCTAATATATCTCTTTTATACCATATAGACTTTTTATCATAAGTAGACAAAGTCTTTATCAACTTTTTATCTGATACTGATAAATTATTAAAAATATTAAAATGGCCATAGTTATAACCATAATCTTTATCTTTAATTGCCATATCTTCGTGAAATTTTAAAAATTCTTTGTAATACCAATGGTTAGGTGGTTTAGGATTTAGATCATGAAAGATTTTTCTATCACTACTTGATAAAGTTCTGTCCATAACTTCGTTTAAAAATTTTTGATGACATTCGTTTGCCTCTGTAATATATGCCATGCCATAAGTATTACCTTTTATATACTTCTCATCACCATCTTTTGCACCACCACTAATGAGAAGTATTTTTTCCCCTGTTAAGGTATAAATAAACAATGCATCTTTATTTTTATACTTTCCTTCTCGACATCTTCCATAAAAATAGTTTTCAATACCGTGGCCATCACAATCAATAACATTTAACTTAGCACTAGAAATAGATACACCAGCTATTAAATGGAGTTTATCAGGATGGTTCTCTAGTGCTATGCAGAAAGCTAATGAATTAATTACATTCTTTCCTCCACGTTTTCCACCTTCGGCCACATTTAGCCAGCAATTTTGGCAATTCTTTATATACTCACTAGAATGCTCATCAAAAGGTGCATACTCATTCATTAGAATCACCTTCTTCTAAAGATTCAGCAGTTCTAACTGGTTTAGGATTATTAATTAACTGCGCTACATTAACAAGTTGATTATTTAATGTGTTTGGATTTTCTTTTTCTTGAGGCTTATCTCTCCACTTATCGGGTTTTCTATTCTTCAACCAAGCCATTGCTGCTCCAACGTCTGGAGCAACTTGTTTAGTTACTGCTTTAGTAACCACTCCATATTCTTTAGTAACTTCATCATAGGTATATCCTAATGCCCTTTTCAGCAGTGCATTTTCAACTTCATAGTCTACCACTTCTTTTCCTTTTTTTAAGGCCTCCGAAATATCAGAGAATCTCTTCTTCCAATCGTAAAAGGTAGAGGTAGTTATTCCCATATTATTGGCTATTTGTTCATCCGTTAAACCATCTCTAGCCCAAGCAGTTATTAAAGTTAATTTATCAGCTTCTAGCCATTCACTATACTTCGCCAAGAATATACCTCCCTTCTCTTAAAGAAAAAAGAGCAAGGACTCTTATCCTGGCTCTTTGGCTCTGTTTATTTAACTTCACTTATTATTTGTAATAATTCAGTCTGAACTCCTTCTGCTTGTTTAAATTTCACTTTAAAATCTTTTTCAGTTTTAATGTTGTCTATATTGTCTATGTTCGTTTTAAATAAGCATAACAGAGCGTTCATCTTTTTTATGTCATTATAATATTTTTCTTTTATTTTTCTTTCAATTCTATCTAAAAAGTCTAATTTATCTTTCATTAGTTTCTTCTCCTTTTACAATTATTATACTACGATTTAATACTATATACATATCATTTTTCTTTACTACATCATAGTTGGATAATATTGCAGTCGCGCTTTCATTGTTATTCATATAATCTAAAATAGTAGTAGTTTTATCACCATATTTATTATAATATTTTTCTAAATTATCATTGTACTTCTCGAAATTTCTATAATGTTGTTCTAGCAAATCATCATGTTCTATAATTTTAGCATTTTTGGGAATAGCTATTTCAATAGTTTTTCCATATTGACTAGCTGCTTTTTCGTCTAATATGGTATAATGTCCTACACCATACTGTATACCACCATTACCATATTCATTATTACCATATTTAAATTGTTCTATATATTTTTCTGCTGTTTTTTCCGAGTCATGGAAACCTCTGTGAACTTTTATATAATCTTTATCAGATAGTTTATCAAATTCATCCTTATTTAAAACTTTAGGATTTCCATTAAAATTATTTCTTTCTTGAAAAAATAAGCACAATTCTTTATCATAATTATTACTATTTTCTACAATATCATATAATTTATCTTCATTCTGTCTAATATAATCTATTTGTTCATCCAATGTTTTTAAATCTTTTAATTTATTTTTATTATTATTATCAAACTTTCCACTTTCTTTCATGCTTCCAGAAAGTCCTAGATGCTGATAGATCTTAATCCTTTTACCAGATACATTTCTCCAACAATAATTTCCTTTTTCATCATTTAATGGATATACAGTATTCATGATATCACCTCTTTTATCGTTATGAATACTATCAGATGCAATAGTGACCAATTATTGCACCTAATGCTATTCATAAAGAATAGCAAATTTAAAAAGGAGTTTAGTGACAGGAATAAGGGAAATATACGAAACCTCATTCCTATCTAAACTCTATCACATGATTTAAAAAACATTTACACTATCCATCAATTTTCTCTACAAATAATGCATTTTTATTCTTTTTTCTTTTCTTAAGTTTTCTTTTATATGTTGGTGTTGATAAATAGTAAATCATTCTTTTGCTAACGTTCCTCTTCTTTGCTAATTCGTCAGCCGTTCCGATGTCTATAAATTTATCACCTTTATATAAGGCATACTCTGCCTTTGCCAACTGTATCACCTCTATTTCATCTCTAATAAGATTCTTTGAACTAAACAAGCTCTATAATTAAACATATAATCAAGTTGCTTATACATAATATCTATTTTATCCTTTTCCTCATTTACTGGTTTATTATCTATAGATTCTAAATACACGCTTAACCTTTCGATTTTTGCAACTAATAAAATTAATTCGTCTAGCATTCTTTCCTTATAGCCTTCTTTTTGTTTCATCTAATATTCCTTCTTTCTATCTAAATTATCTAAATTAATCTTTTTTTCACATCTAACACATTTTACTACTTTATATTGTCTGCTGATCCATCTAAATAATGAAAATTTACCACAGTATGGACATCTCTGATGAGTTGATTTACCATATCTATCTTTAATGTCTTTTTTTTCTTTAGCTCTTGCTGCTTTTCTTAATACACTCACTTACTTCACCCTTTCCACGCTCAAAATTTTTAATACATAATATAATTTTCCTAGTTCTGCTCCCCATTCTTCTTTACCATACCCTTTTGTTAATATCACTCCACATTTAATTGTGGGGCTATTAGAAGAATAACCATTTCTAAATAATATATAATACCCATTACCATCAAAGGCTTTGCAAAAGTTTACTTTACGTTCTAATCTTTTTTCATAGTATGGTTTTATTTCTCGATATTCCTCTTTTTTTTCGCCTGATAAAATCATATCAAACCATTTCTTTTTAATCGGAAGTGTTAACATCTTGTGCCTCATCAATTATAATAAATAATAAAATACCAATATTTCCTATACACATAAACATAGTTTCAGCAATCATTGTGTTTGTGTTGTCTCCTGAAAACATTAAACATATCATATTACTTGCAATAAAAGTAATAACAAGTAATGTATTTACGACTGCCAAACATTTTATTAAAACTTCTTTATTTATCATCTTTCTCCTCTTTTATTCTAGTAATGTGAGATACTCTAAAAAGTATATTGTTGCCATTATAGGGAATAATTTCATACCAATTTTTGCACATATAATGGTCACATTTCTGTAAATATCCTTTCATTATAGTTCCATCAAATAACTTAACTTCTACTTTCTTTCCTAAAAAGGATTCTAGTATTTTTCTATTTATCTTCATTGTTTTTCTCCATACCTTCATTTATTATTTTTAAAATGTGAAATCCATCAACACAACAATCTTCACTGTATTCATCTTCACTCAAACTTTTATAAGTTCCAATATTAGATTCACAATATCTTTTTATTTTTTCTAGTGATTTTTCTAAATCAATGATATACTCAATGATTTCATCACAAGTGGAATCATCTAATGTAATATCTCCACAACAAGTTA
>CASPWD010000019.1 GCA_949425635.1 uncultured Bacilli bacterium
TAACTATTGTATTTGTACTGATACTATTTTATCTATCTGTTAATAAAAAAAGAAATAAGAAGATTTAGACAATCGCGGAATATATAGGTATACTACTATTATTAAATATAAAAAAACTATCAAACTATCAAATATATTTTAACTTTTAACTATGCTTCATATATTCCGCATTGTCTTTTTTTTATAATTTACGTTGAATAGAAGAATTAATAAATTTACAAGATTAATTCTTCTTTTTTTGATATAATTATTTAAGATAGAGAAGTGGTGGTTTGAATGGCAGATTTAAGTAGAATTGATATAAGGAAGATAAATGCTAATGGTAGGTATGTTGATTTAGCAAATAACACTATTATAGATTTAACAGACGAACAGATAATGAGTTTAAGAAGATATTATAATGATTCTACAATAGCAGTTAATCGACGTATGGTAAGAGAACAGGAATTACGAAGAGAACCTAGTGGAAGACAATCTCAAACTCAAAGGTCGACTTCTCGCTCTAATTATCGTGTAACTAGAGATCAAAAATATAATAGTGGTCGTCATCGTACTAAGAAAAATCCTCGTCCTAAGTTTGGAAAACTTATAATTGTTGGTAGCTTAGTAGTTTGTGTAGTAGTGGGTGGAAAACTTATTAAGGCAGGTCAAGCTCAAGAACTACCATTCGATTCAGAAGTTAATTTACCAAGCTATTCTAGTAGTGTTGAATCAGATTATGGAGTAAAAATGGATAGAGAAAATTCAAATGAGTTAAGTGATATTGTTGATTCAATTATAAGCCAAGGTAGCGAGTTAGGTGGTTATATAGAAGAACAATCTGAACTATCTAATCGCCAAATGATGGTACAAAATATTTGTAATATATACCAAGTAAATTATACTGTAGTTTATCCACGTTTAATGGAGTTGACAAATAATTTTACTAGTCAAGATTATTTAAATGGAGTTATTCAAGGAGTAACTTGTAAAGGAGTACAAGTTCAAGCATCGTCTGAGGAAGAACTTCTTGTTTATACTATTAGATGTATGAAACAATTGCCAGAAAGTATGGGACTTACAACAGATAATTTGTATATCAATAATGGCTATGTGTCAGGAAATAACTATAATGAACAGATTAGTCATGTTGCTGAAGTTCTTGGAACTGACAGATGCTTATTATATGCTATTGTACAGTCTGAATGTGGATTTAATAGTGATATGTTTAATAATAGAAATAATCCAGCAGGAATAAAAGGAACAGATGGTTCTTGGTGGAATTTTGATACAAAGGAAGAAGGATTCTTTGAATTAGGAATGGAAGTCTTAAAATATTATCGTAAAATTGGCGTAACTCCAGATAATATTGATTATGATACAATATCAAGAATTAGAGATATTCATGCTCCTTTGAGTGATGGTAATGAACATTGGTTACCAAATGTAACTAGTAACCTTGAATATGCTAAGTTACATGAAGCTGAGATGTTCAATGATTATGAACAAAATAATGGACTTTCAAGATAAAAAAAACTATAATATAAAATACTGACAAAGAAAGGGAATGGTTCTTATGTATAAAATAATTGATGGAAATAAAGCTTGTGCTGATGTAGCTTATTTATTTAGTGAAATAGCAAGTATTTATCCAATAACTCCAAGTAGTCCAATGGCTACAGAGGTAGATATAATAAGTCATAGTAATAAAAAAAATATTTTTAATGATACAGTTAAAGTAGTAGAAATGCAAAGTGAAGCTGGTGCTGCTGGTACTTTACATGGATCTTTATTAGCTGGAAGTTTAACAACTACTTTTACAGCTTCTCAAGGTTTGCTATTAATGATTCCAAATATGTATAAAATAGCTGGAGAATGTTTACCAGCAGTAATTCATGTGGCAGCAAGAACTTTGGCTACACATGCGTTATCAATATTTGGAGATCATTCAGATGTATATGCAACTCGTGCAACAGGATTCTGTATGCTTGCTTCTACTAGTGTTGAAGATGCTAATAATTTAGCTGCTGTTGCTCATTTAAGTGCTATAGATGGTTCTTTACCATTTGTACATTTCTTTGATGGATTTAGAACGAGTCATGAAGTTAATAAAGTTAAGGAATTAAATGATGAAGATTTAATTAAATTAGTACCTTTTGATAAGATAAAAGAGTTTAAATCTCGTATGTTAAATGTCGGAGCTAATATTCAAAAAGGTATGGCTGAAAATGAAGATATTTATTTTCAATCCGTTGAAGCTAGAAATGAATTATATGATAAAATGCCTGATATTGTTAACAATTATATGTCAGAAATTAATAAATTAACTGGAAAAGACTATAAACCATTTAATTACTATGGTGATGTAAATGCTACAAATGTAATTATAGCTATGGGTAGTGTTTGTGATACTATAAAATTAGTTGTTGAAGACTTAGTAAATAAGGGCGAAAGTGTTGGTCTTGTAGAGGTTCATTTATATCGTCCATTTAGTAGTAAATACTTACTTAATGTATTACCAGAAACTACTAAGCGTATTGCAGTACTTGATAGAACTAAAGAAGCTGGGAGTACGGGAGAACCATTATACTTAGATGTTTGTAGTGTTCTAAAAAATAAAGGTATCGAAATAGTAGGTGGAAGATATGGTCTTTCTAGTAAAAATACAACACCTGATCAAATATATAGTGTATACAAAATGCTTGAAGGTGAATTAAAAGAAAACTTTACTATTGGCATAAATGATGATGTTACGTATTTAAGTTTACCTAAATATGATTATGAACTAGATCTTGGATTCCAAGAAATTAAAATATTTGGATTTGGTTCAGATGGTATGGTAAGTACAAGTAAAGATATTATGAAATTAGTCGGTACTAATACTGAAAAATTTGTTCAAGGTTATAATCAATATGACTCTAAGAAGAGTGGTGGAGTAACTATTTGTAATTTACGTATTAGTGATAATAAAATAAATGCACCATATTATGTAACAAGACCTAATATTGTAGTTATAACTAAAGAAGAATATTTATTTAAATTTGATATGATTCATGATATTAAAGATAATGGTATTTTAGTTATTAATACAATGAAAACGAAGGAAGAAATGGATGGTTTCTTACCTAATAAAGTTAAAGAAGTAATAAAGAATAAAAATGTTAAGTTATATGTAATTGATGCTGAATCTATAGCGTTAAAAAATGGTATAAAAGGTAAAATTAGTAAGATTATGGAAATGGTTATTATGAATTTAATAGACTTCCCTGATGCTACTAATATGATTAATCATTCTATTGAAAAGCAGTTTGCTACTAAGGGTGATGAAATAATTAATGCTAATAAGAATGCTATTTTAGAGGCTATGGATAACTTAGTATTAGTTGATACAGAATTAACAATAGTAGAAGAAAATGTTAATATTGAACGTAATATATTTGATGAAATTAATGCCCGTCGTGGTGATGAGTTAAGTGTAAGTGACTTAGTTCTATATAGAGATGGAACGTTCCCTTGTGGACTATCTAAGAATGAAAAGCGTAAAGTAAGTACTTTTGTACCTAAATGGATACCTGAAAATTGTATAGAGTGTGGTCAATGTTCATTAGTATGTCCTCATGCTGTTATAAGACCATTTGCTACAGAAGATAAAAGTACTGGAATTCCTATGTTAGGTAAACCAGACTATAATTTTGAAATTTTAGTGTCTGAAGCTGATTGTACAAGTTGCGGATTATGTATTAATGCTTGTCCTGGTAAAGGTGGTAATAAAGCTTTAGAATTTGGTAAGTATGATCAAAAAGTTCAAGATAGAGCAGAAGATTGGTTTGAGAATCATGAAAATCCAGAAAATCTATTCCCTAAATTTACAATTAAAGGAAGTCAGTTTATTAAACCTAAATTTGAATTTAGTGGGTCATGTGCTGGATGTGGTGAGACTCCATATATTAAATTATTAACACAATTATTTGGGGATAAATTAGTTATTGCAAATGCTACTGGTTGTTCATCAATATATGGTGGAAGTACACCAAGTACACCTTATTCTATTCCATGGGCTAATTCATTGTTTGAAGACAATGCTGAGTTTGGATATGGAATGCTTGTAAGTTATAACAAGTCTCGTTCTAGAGTTGAAAAAGTAATGAGAGAAACTATTCATATTGTTAGTGATGATGTTAAAGAATTATTTAATAAGTGGTTAGAAAATCCAGAAGACTTTGCTATTACAATGAATGTTAAGAACGAACTTTTAAATAAAGATATTCCAGAAGAATTAAAAGATTTAATTGATTATGTTCCAGCTCGTAGTGTATGGACTCTTGGTGGCGATGGATGGGCTTATGATATTGGATTTGGTGGTATTGACCATGTTCTATCTAGTGGAGAGAATGTTAATATTTTAGTATTAGATACAGAGGTTTATTCAAATACTGGTGGACAAGCTAGTAAGTCATCACGTTTTGGTCAAGTAGCTCAATTTGCTGATAATGGTAAAAAGACTGCTAAGAAAGACTTATTTAAGATAGCAATGAGTTATCCAAATTGTTATGTAGCTAATGTATCATTTGGTTCTAACTTCATGCAAACTATTAAGGCGTTTAAAGAAGCTGAAGAACATCAAGGTCCATCTATTATAATTGCTTATTGTCCATGTATTGAACAAGGAATTAAGGGTGGTATGAGTAATGCTACTAGTGAACAAAAACTTGTTGTTGAATGTGGATATACAACATTAATGAGATATAATCCAGAAGAAGATAAATTATATTTAGATAGTAGAGAACCTGATTTTGATAAGTATGAAACATTACTTAATAATGAAGTAAGATATAATAGTCTTATTAAAAAAGATCCTGAGTCTGCTAAAGAGATGCTTGAATTAAATAAACAGGATGCTATGAAACGTTATAATTATTATAAAAAATTAAGTGAAGAGAAGAGTGGAGAGTAATTTAGATACTCTTCTTTTTTGTGAGATATGTTATAATGAATAATAGAGAGAGTAGGCTTTAATATGTTAAATGAGATAGAAAAAAATAATAAATTAATAATTCCTTTAGTATTTTTTATTGTGTTGTCATTAATTCTTGGAGTTTTTATTGTATATGATAAATTAATTAGGGGAGAAGATGATAATAAAATAGTTGAAACGGATACAAGTAAAAAGTCATCTAAACTAATTATTCTTTCAGATAATTGTAGTGTAAATGATACAGATTGTAAAAAGTATGAAGTTGCACAAACATCAGACGGAGAAGTTTATGTAACTGTTGAAGAAGATTATACTGAAGATAATATTAGTAATCAATTGGTAGAATCAAATGTAACTAAAGCTTTTATAGTTCAAGCTGGTATGTCTGATGTTGGGGATGGAAGAATCATTGTTTTTATTAAAGAGGATGGGACGATTTCAGCTTTATCTATGTCATATTTGCTTTTAAGGAAAGAAGTTGTTGTTGAAAAAAATATAGGTGACTTAAAGAATATTGTTTCAGTATTTTATGAAAAAGAACTAAGTGAGAGCGAATATGAACCGCCTTTATATAGATGTTATGCTTTAGATGAAAAAGGTAATAAAATTGAGATTACAGAATATATAAATAAATTATAATTTTAATTATTAAGTGGAAGTAATATAAAAACCAGAACTAGCGATGTTCTGGTTTTAAATCTTTTTTGAGAATTTTCTTTTGTTGTCTTGTTCTAGAATAGTATTTATCC
This sequence comes from uncultured Bacilli bacterium, assembly GCA_949425635.1. GTDB lineage: Bacteria > Bacillota_I > Bacilli_A > RF39 > UBA660 > Coprovivens. The sequence continues at coordinate 5,704 of CASPWD010000019.1, forward strand.
ATCATTCTATTCTTTCTCATTAATTTATTATAATTTTGATTTAATTTTGTTCTTAAATTTGTTACTTGGTGAATAAATTGTGGGTCATAAGCTAATTCAGGATATCTGGATAAAGCTTGTTGCTCAATATAATCTAATTCAACAAGATTTTTATATGTCATATCTAGAGCACCATTTAAAGCATCTTGACCTCTTCTTATTTGTGATAGATCAGCTGGTTCATATTTGTTAACTTTACGATTGAAAAAGGAATTTATAAAGTTAAAATGGTTATCTATAATGAGACCTGCAGTAAAATAGAAAAAGTATTTATTTCTAATGAATGGGAAGGCAAGAATAGATGACATCTCAAGTAGAAAAGAGGCTTTTCTTAATCTTTTATTTAAGATTCTCTTATCAACATTAGCAACTTGTTCTCTTGTCATACCTTCCATTTTAGATAATTTTTTTAGTAATTGTTCATTAGCTTCTAGTTTATTAACTTCATCTAATCTTTTTAATTCGTCTTGTAGACCATTAATTTCACTAGACTTTATATTTTCTTCTAAAAGACGTTGCTCAACAGCTATATCTTTATCTTTACATGATCTAATTTGTTCTCTAGTATTTCTTAATTTTGTTTCTTCCGCTTCTAATTTAGCTTTTTGTTTAGGAGACATTTTATCTTCATATCTTAAATAAGTATTTGAAATATCTTCTAACATTTTGTCAATTTGTCTTTCGATTCTATCATAATCTTTATCTTCAAATTCTTCTTTTTTAGTTTCTTGTATTGAATCATCTATAATTGCTTCAGAGGTTTGAGTAATAGCAGAAATTTCTGTATCTTTTATTAAATCTTTTACAACATCTTGAGCTGGTTTAGTTGATTCTTCTTTTTGCTTTTCAACAATCTTTAATTGTTCTATTTTGCTTTCTAATTTATCTTGTAGTTCTGCTAGTTCTTCTACTGATTTAGTATCGTGATCTAATTCTTCTTTAACTGTTTCTACATCTTTAATACCAGGTATATTTAAATCTTCTGCTGTAACTTCTTCGGTAGGTGGATTAGGTTCTTTTGGCTTGTTTTCTGAAATAGTTTTCTTACCCGTTTCTTCTTTGGATTTTTCATTTTCTTTAGGAGAAGAGAATAGTTCTCTTGTTATATCAGCTGCTATAATAGTAGAAGCTAATGCTGCATTAGCAATATTGTCCTTTACTGAAGGCTTTGGTATTGTATCGACGTTTTGAACCATTTTAACAGGTGAATTTTCCATTTTTTTGTTTAAAGTAGTAGAATCATGTGTTGTTATAACTTTTTCTTGCTTATTGGCTTTAAATGGCTTGTTTTCTTTAATGTTTAGATTTTTTTTACGAGGTTTAGCTACAAAATAGATGTCTTTTTTTGAATCTTCATTAGTAGGAGATTCCTTTTTTTGTGAATCTTTTTTATTTTCAAGAATATCTTTATTTAAATTAGGTAGAGTATTATCTATTATTATATTATTTATGTTTGTATTAAGTTTAGTTTTTTCTGTTAATTGAGGTGTTTTTTTGGGATGTTCTGTTTTATTATTAGATGTAGTATTTTCTTTTAAAATTGGTTTCACTAAAATCGGCTTTTCTTTTAATTCTTCTTCTAAAACTACTTTAATTTCTTTTTTTACTTCATCTTTAGTATTTAGTTTTTTATTATTAATTTTTTCAACTATCTTAGGGATGACTTTTTCTTTTAATTCCTTGATTTTTTCTTCAATTTCTTTAGGAGCATCTTTAACTTTAAATTTATCTTCTTTATATATTTCTTCTAATTCTAAGTCTATTAATTCACTAATTAATTCAAAAGTAAGTTTGTTAACTTGTCTATCATCCATTTTTTTATTTAAGTTATTTAGTTTATATTTTGGTAATTCAAGAAGAATATCATTTGTTGTATTATCGTCATCTGTTCTGTTATGAGGATTGGCTTTTATATTATCTTCATCAGGTAATACAGTATTGTTTTCATTAGAATTATTAGTGATATTACTTTTAGTTAGATTGCTTTCTTTATTTGAATTCGTATTATTTTGAGTAGAAATCTTACTTTTACCAAATAATGCTCTAATTAAGTTTAATATCATTATAATTATTACTTTAAAGAGATTTGCTATGAAAGATAGTATTTTTTTTATAATTGATTGATTTTCCATAACATCACCTGCATTTGATTTTACCATATTTTTAGCAAAAAAAATAGGAGTTGTCCCCCTGAGAACAACTCCAAAAAGAATAAAAAGGGGTTGGCTAGTGTGATACTAGCACCAATTCGCCGTAAAGTGAATTGGTACTTCATATGTTAACTTTTTATAGTATTTTTGTCAACAATTTTTATGAAAAAAATGACTTTTTTTAGCGATTTTTTTTATTATTTTTCATAGCCATAAAAATATTTTAGATAGGTATTTTTTATTATAAAAAATAATTATTATAAAAGTTTAAAAGTATTATAAAATATTTATAATAAATAAGATATGTATGTTTTTTAATGCGTACAAAACAATTGTATGGTATTATATATATGGTGATTGATATGAACTTAGATTTAGTAAAAGGTATTGGTGATAAGAAGTTTGAGTATTTAAGTAAGATGAATTTATATACTATAAATGACTTAATTGAATATTATCCTTATCGTTATAATGTTATAAAGGTTATTCCTTTAATTGAAGCTAGGGATGGAGAGACTGTTACAATAAAGGGGATAGTAGATACTGAACCCAAAATAAGTTATATCAATAAATCTTTGAATAGAATGACATTTCGTGTTAGAACCGATAATTTTTTAATAAATGTAACTATTTTTAATAGAGCTTTTTATAAGAACAATTTAAAACTTGGCAGGGTTATCAATTTAATTGGAAAGTATGAACGAAAGAATAATACTTTTACAGCAAGTGATATCAAATTTGAAATAATTAATGGAATGAAGATAGAACCAGTTTATCATTTAGTTAATGGAGTCAAGAACAAAGGATTAACAAAGTTAATAAGTGATTGTTTTAATATGCATGTGGATATTGATGATTATATACCAGAATATTTACAAGAGAAATATAAGTTTATAAGTAAGTTAGATGCAGCTTATTGTATTCACTTTCCACGTAGCTTAGAGTTATTAAAAAAAAGTAGACTTAGAGCTATTTATGAAGAGTTTTTTATCTTTATGTTTAAGATGAATTATTTAAAGTATAAATATGACTTAGATAATAAAGGTGTGTGTAGATTAGTTAAGCGTTATGAAGTAGATAAGTTTATAGATACTTTGCCTTTTAAGTTAACAGAAGATCAAAGTCAAGCAGTAGAAGATATTTATAATGATTTAGTTGATCCTAAAAGAATGAATAGACTCGTGCTGGGAGATGTTGGTAGTGGTAAGACTTGTGTAGCTGTTATTGCAATGTATATAAATTATTTATCAAATTATCAAAGTTCTTTAATGGCTCCAACTGAAATATTAGCACGTCAACATTATGAAAGTATTTCAAGGATGTTAGAAGGAACAGGAATAAGAGTTGGTTTATTGGTAGGCAGTCTTAAGAAAAGTGAAAAAAATAAAGTATGTGAACAATTAGAAAACGGAGAAATAGATATTTTAATTGGAACACATGCACTTATTTCAGAAGGAGTTAAATTTAATAATTTAGGACTTGTTGTAACTGATGAACAACATCGTTTTGGAGTTAATCAACGTAGTAACTTACAGAATAAGGGAGTTATGTGTGATGTTTTATATTTAAGTGCAACTCCAATTCCTAGAACTTATGCATTGACTATATATGGTGATATGGACACTTCAATAATAAAAACAAAACCTAGTGGACGTAAAGAAATAATTACGAAATCATATAAGGAAAAAGATTTAAAAAATGTTTTATTTCAAATGTTAAATGAAATAAAAGAAGGTCATCAAGTCTATGTTGTTGCTCCTTTAATAGAAGATGAAACTGGAGAGTCAAATTTAAATGATGTCAAAAAATTAAAAGAAAAGTTTGATACAGCATTTAATAATAAAATAAAAGTAGAAATATTACATGGAAAGATGAAAAATTCCGAAAAAGATGAAATAATGGAGAGCTTTAAAAATGGTGAAACAAAGGTGCTGATTAGTACAACTGTTATTGAGGTTGGAGTAGATGTTAAAAATTCAACAATGATGATTATTTTTAATGCTGAACGATTTGGATTAGCGACACTTCATCAGTTAAGAGGACGTGTTGGTAGAAATTCTTTGCAATCGTATTGTTATTTAATAAGTAATTATGATACCCCTCGTTTAAAAGTAATGGAAGAAAGTAATGATGGTTTCTATATTAGCGAGAAGGACTTTGAATTACGTGGCGAAGGAGATTTATTTGGAACACGTCAGAGTGGAGATATGGTATTTAAACTTGGTGATATAAGAAGAGATTTTAAGATACTTGCACAGTGTAAAATGGATGCTAGTAAATTTATAAGTGAGAATATTGTTAATAACTTTAGTTATTATCCACATTTTAGAAATATAATAAAAGAATTAGAATTTATAGATTAAGATGATTTGACTTTTCCTATATATAAGATATAATCATTTTAGAAAGAGAGATTTTAATATTTATGGAAAAAATAACAAATGATGATTATCCGTCGTCCGTTAATGAATATTATGATACATTAATTGATAATCAAAAATTATTTGAAACTAAAGTAATAGAAATGGACGAAAATGAAATAATTGAATTTTATAAGTATGTTCAGAAAATAGCATTAAATATTGAGGATTGTGAACATGGAATATGGTTTGTAAAAAGTTATTTAGAATCATTAGATATTGTTCAAAATTATTTAAATACTCATAGTACTAGACAAGAACTTACGATAGAGGAAGAACAAAGTATTGAAGAGACGATACGAGTTTTAGAAGAAAGAAGACATCCGAGTCCATTAAAAAGATTAATTAAATATTTTAAAGGTAATTGAGAAGCATTTTTAGAATGTTTCTTTTAAATTTTATGAATGGATTTTAGAAAGTTAAAATTGACTTAAGATAGGTTTGTTTATAAAATAATAGTAATCAGGAGGAGAATGTTATGTTAAACATAAATGAAGAAAATATAAAAAAATTATTTAAGAGGGGCTCTTATGTATTAGTAGCTGCAGCTTTAGGATGTACACTTTTAACAGGATGTGAAACAAGAGAAATAAGTACGAATGAGGGAACTTCTTATGATGTTATTGATACAACTAATAATGATGCTTTAGAACAAGGTATTACACAAGTTATCCCTGTACCTGGAGAAAATTTTAATTTAGTTATTGAATACAGATGTCAATTACGAGATGGCGAAAGGTGGACTATAACATCAGATAAAGATATTAATATGGAAATACGTACAGATGGATTACCAGAGGGTGTAGAAGTTTATATAGATAATGTTCATACTGATACAACGATTTGTTCTTGCTATCCACAAGTTGATGGAATTACACAGGATACTATGGATGATAGAACTCATAATTCATTAATGTTAGGTTTTCCTATAGCAGATGATAATCCTTATATTGGAATAAATCATATTGAAGGGCAAAATGAAACTTTTATATCAGGATTTGTTCATGGTTATAATGGATATGCAAATGGAAGTATTTCTGAAAAAAGATTTTTAGAATCAGATTATTTAGCTGTTGGAGTTAATGCTAATAAAATTTCTAGTGTAATTGATTTAATCGTTATAGATGGAGATACTACAACTTGTTCAAGTGTTAAATCAGAAGTTAAAGTTTCAGTATGGCCATTTATTAAAAGACAAAATAAAGATGGTATAGAATATCGTTATTATTATTTAGATGAATCAACAGGAAAGATGATGTATCAAACTCTATCTGAAGATGAATATTTATTACAAACAGAAGTTTATAATCAAAGGAAAGTTAAAGAAAAATAGCTTTCTTTTTTCTTTTGAAATATAAAGTATGATATAGTATTTATGGAGTTGATTGGATGAAAACATTAGAAAAATTATTAAATTATTTAAAGGAAATAGAAGAAAAAAGTTATATAGTAAATTTAATGCATTGGGAGATGGATACAGTAGCTCCTAAGAAGTCTTTTGATTATTTAATAGAAGTGAAGAATAAAATTGAAATGGAAGCTTTTAAGATGTCTACTAGTAGTGAATTAAAAGATTTACTTAAAAGTGTTATAGATAGTGAAGATTTTAAAGATTTAACTATAGAGGAACAAAGATATATTAATGACTTAATGGAAGACTTAGAAAGAGAAGCAAGAGTGCCAGAAGAGTTTATGCAAGAATATTTAACTTTAAGTGATAAATCTAATAATGCATGGGCAGAAGCTAAGGAAAAGAATGATTATGAAATATTTAAACCATATTTAGAAGAGATGGTTGAGAAGACTAAAATGTATTATGGATATATGTATCCAGAAGCTCTTAATTTATATGATACCATGTTGGATACTTATGAAAAAGGAATGACAAGTAAAGAGATTGATTCATTGTTTGAAGAATTAAAGAAACATGTAATTCCATTGGTTAAGAATTTGAAAGTTAAAGAACTTAAGAAATTCAATAATAATTATAATGATAGTGAGTTGTTAGATATAGCTAGATATTTACTTAATTATATTGGATTTGATAATAATAGAGGAGCACTTGGAATCTATCCACATGGATATACTAATAAAATTAATAATGATGATGTTAGAATAACTTTTTCACAGAATAAAAGTATATTTGATCATGTATGTACAGTTATTCATGAAGGTGGTCATGGTATTTTTGAACAAAGTGTGGGTGATAATTTAACTAAGTATGCAACTTATGATGTTGGTAAATATGCCTTACATGAAAGTCAGTCTAGATTTTTTGAGAATATTTTAGGTAGAAATAAAAATTTTTGGATTCCTATATATGATGAAATAAAAGATTTATTAAAAGTAGATTTATCGTTAGACGAATTTATGGAATATTTAAATGATGCAAAGCCATCTTATAAGAGAACTGAAGCAGATGAATTAACTTATTGTTTACATATTATAATGCGTTATGAAATAGAAAGAGATTTATTTAATGGAAAGATTGAAGCTAGTGATTTAGCGGATGTTTGGAATCAAAAGACTAAAGAATATTTAGGTATTGAAGTAAATAGTGATAACGATGGAATTTTACAAGATGTTCATTGGTCACAAGGAAGTTTTGGATACTTTCCATCTTATCTTTTAGGTTCTATTTTAGATGGAATGTTACTTGATACAGTGAATGAGAAATTAGATGATGTTGACACTTTATTAAAAGAGGGAAGAATTAAAGAGATTACAAGTTTCTTACAAAATCATATTCATAAATTTGGTGGTGCTTATAACATAGAAGAAGTTGCTCAAAGAGTTTGTGGTAAAGAATTAAGTATAGAACCATTAGTTAGATATTTTGAAAGTAAATATAAGAATTAGGTAGATGTTATGGATGGAATTTTATTAATTAATAAACCAAAAGACTTTACGTCTAGAGATGTCGTAAATAAGTTGTCAGGAATTTTGCATACTAAAAAGATTGGACATACAGGGACTTTAGATCCTATTGCAACTGGAGTATTGGTGGTTTGTGTCGGTAATACAACAAAGTTATGTGAAATATTAACAAGCGAATATAAAGAGTATGTTGGAACTATTAAGTTGGGTATTAGAACTGATACTTTAGATGTAACTGGAGAGATAATTGAAAAGAAAGAATATAATGTAAAAGAGGAACAAATTAAAGAAGTTTTAAATTCTTTCTTAGGTAGAAGTATTCAAACGACACCTATTTATTCAGCGGTTAAAGTTAATGGTAAGAAGCTATATGAATATGCTAGGGAAGGTAAGAGTGTTGAATTACCTAAAAGAGAGATAGATGTAAAAGATATAGAATTAATTTCATATAAGGAAGATGTTATTGTTTTTAGAGCTTTGGTATCAAAAGGTACTTATATTAGGGCGTTAATTGATGATATATGTATTAAATTAGGTACTGTTGGAACAATGAGTGATTTAATTAGAACTAAGCAAGGTAATTTTGATATAAGTGATTCTTATAGCTTAGAAGATATAGAATCAGGTAGTTATAAGGTTTTAACTAAAGAAGAGGTTTTAAGTGATATAGAAACTATTTATATTGATGAAAAAACATTTAAAAAGGTTCAGAATGGCTCTATAATAGAAAGAGTATTTAATGGTAATATAGCTGTTTTGAAGTATGAAGATAAAGTTGTAGCAATATACAAAGTTTATGATAAAGATGAAACATTAGCTAAGCCATTTAAAATGTTTATAAATTAGATACAGGGGAGAATTATGGTAACATTAGAAAATATGACTGAAGAACAAAAGAATAAAAGGAACTATTTTTATGATTTTTATTTTCCAGATGCTGTTATTATGTTTAGTGAATTTCTTAATGAACAACGTGAATCTGTGAAAAAAATGGAGTTTTATCAGTATTATGAAAATATTATTGAGAAGAGTGCAAGATTACTTAGAGAAATAGGAGCAACGGATCCTTTAACAGCAAGTGCAACTATACAATATTTATTATGGAATGGATATTTTTCTAAAGATAAAAGTTTAGTTTATAGTGAATCAAAAAGAGTAAATAATTTTGTGGTTACTGGTGCTGATGTTGTTCGAGGGAGATCAGTTTGCTTAAATAACGCTGATTTTGAAGCGACGATTTTAAGAAGACTAGGTAAAGAAGCATTTATTATTGGCGCTCGAGTAAATCCAAAACAAAAAATTGAATTTGAATATAGACCAAATATTGTGCGTAATGTAGATGAAAAAGTTAGTTTATGGCAGAAATTGTTTATAAAATTAGTAGAGTTTACACCATTGCGTAGAATAGGTAATCATGCTGTAACTTTAATAAAAACAGATGGGCAATACGTTATAAGTGATCCAACTGCTTTGGCATATGCTAATATAACTGATTTTATGAAGGCTACATATGTTGGTAGTACTGGAAGTATGGATTTAAAACCTTGGCTAATGTTATTGCTTGATGGTGTGGATATAGAAAAGTTTAAAGAAATAGTTGAAACATCGTTTGCTAACAGCGATAGAGAAGTGTTAAATGCAAGATTAGTAAAACAAGTATATGATAATGGGATATACCTTTGCCAAAAAAACAAAACTTTGATTGATGATTTCCATGAAGAAATTGAACCAGATATTGAAGAAGTTAGTCGTACATTAGCGAAAGTTAAAATGTAATTAAGGAAGATGTAAGTCTTTCTTTTTATATGACTGTTTTAGTTAGAGATACGTTCTAAGAATTTAATATTCTTATTTTTTTTGTTATACTATATATAGTAAAGGCATGATAATATGAAATTGATAGATGATTTAAAATTAAAACTTGTAAAGAAAAAGATAGAGAAGAAACCAAATTATTTTTTTGAATTATTGAGTAATGGGCAGGTGAGTATAAAGGATGAAGAATTACTTGAATATTTTATAGAAAACTGTGTAAAAAATAAGTATGATGTTAAAAATTATATTCCTAAATTATTAGAGTTAGGGGTTAGTAAGTATTATTTTTTAAATAATGAAGAACTGAGAAATTATATTATAGATTTGTTAGAAGATTTTTTTAAGAATGAGATTAGATGGTCTGTAGATTTTCCTTTATCTAGTATTAGTACGGAATTATTAAGTTCAGAAAGTATAAAATCGCAAATTCTAGATAAAATAGATTGTCAAAAAAGTGGAGATATTCTTGTTGATAAACTACAAAGAGAGTTATCACTAGAAGATATAGAAAAAATAAAAGAAATTTATAGTATGTTAAAACAGTTAGGATATGTTCCTTTTCAAAATGGTTTTGATGACCTGGTAAGTCCATTTTATAGTCATTTTTTTCAAAAAAATTGTATAGATGTAGGTTTAATTGATAGTGAAATTGTTAATAGAATTTTTGAATATAAATATGAAAAGGTAAAAGAATGGGTTTTAAGTAATTCTAAAGATAGAATGCCAGAATTTTATATTATTGATGATTTTAAAAAAATAGGTAATAGTGAATTTTGCAGATATTGGAATTCTTTTGATAGTAAGGTAGGCATAGATACTTTTACTGTTGTGATGAATTATTTTAAACATAGTTCATATAAGATTGATTTTGATTTGTTTGGTGAAAAAGAAGAACATGAAATATATGATAAATGGTCGGAGACACAAGGAGTGTATTATTCTAATCCAAAAGAATATTTTAAAGAAAATATAAGTGATATAAGAGGTACTTTATTTAATAAAGATGGAACTTTAAAAGATGTTTTCTTTAGTTGTAAAAATTCTGGAACGATGCTTTATGATATTTTATATTATAATTGGGAAAGTCATTGCACAGGAAAAGATATTTATAAATATTTGCCTTTATTTTATTCTAATTTAGAGAAGGTACCACAAGAATTTCAAGGTATCATCAAGATATGGCATGATTTAGGTGAGAATGATGATTTGGAGCAAGCTCATAAAAATCAAGAGACTTTTCTTTTATATGCTACAGGTGGTCACAATGTTTTTGCTGGATTATTTGAAATTAATGGACCAACGGAAAAATTTTATCATAATGCTAAATTAACAATAAATGGAATAAATGTAGCTATGTTAATATCAAGTGATTGGATGTCCCATTATACAAAAGAAGAATTAGCTTATATTAAATTTGTTAAGCAGAACGAAAAGTTTTTTGATTATAATTTGCTGGATAGATTGAAAAATGGTAATAATACTTTAGATGAAAGTATAGGTATTTTGTTTAAAGGTGGGGAAGTTACAAGGCAGTTGGTTGAAGTTTTACTATGGCCAGAAAATAGTAATTTACGTGAATTAATACATACAGATAGTGCGTTGTATTCTTTACTAACTGATTTAGAGAAAAAATATTTGAGTTTTTATGAAAAGTATCATGATAGTCAAGCAATAAAATTTATTAGCAAAGATAATGTTGGTGATTATTTTGATAAAAACGGACCAACAGAAAATTTGACAAGATTATTATTTGAAAATTTAGAGATAGAAATTTTAAGTGATTCTAGTATAGGATTGATTATTGATGGTGTTTTAACTAATAAAGATAAACTAATATTAGAAGAATATAAGAGAGTTCCTGATAATTTAAAAGATATTTACAAAAATTATATTTCTGAAAATAAAGATCATATAGATGAAAATAAGATTAAGTTTGTGTCTGATTTATTAATAAGAATTTCTTATTCTAATGCAAGTGAATTATCTTCACATGTTAATTCTTTAGCTACAATGTTGTTACAAAGTGATGATCCACTTAATAAGTTAGATCAGATAGAAAAAGTATTTATTCAAAATAATTTACCTGAAACGGCAAAGATATTTTTAACATTTCAAATATTGCACTCAGATAATAATTTGGTAAATGATTTTAAATTGGAAAGTAATGAATTTGTTTCGCCTGTATTAAGAGAAAATGCCAAAGATGTAAATAGATTAAAAAATATAATTTTTTCTGATTTGGTTAAAGCAGCGATATATTCTAATAATAAGTCGATAAGAGATTATGTTAAAGGTATTGAAGAAGGGAACTTGTTATTAGAAAGAATTAGTCATGATGATTTTGATATAAATGGATTATCTTCATTTGAGGTGGAAATTCTTGAAGTATTTAAAAATCATTTAGAGTCATTATATATAAATAGCATGTTGGGAAATAAGGGAGATTTAAGATTAACTGGTGATTTGATAAATGACTTAATTACTTTAAGAAATGCTTTTAAACCAACTAGTAGATATGATTTGCCAGATAGAATTGTAAGAATGTTTTGTTCTGGAATAGGAATAAAAAGTTTTAACGAATTAAAACAGATACTTGATGATAATGTTAAAACTGTTGATTTAAAAAACAGACAGGCTTCATTAGGGGATTTTACAATTAATGAGGGAGATTTTGTTAAAGGGTTAGTTGATATTCGTTATTTAGAGTCTATATTGAATAATGGTTCAGTAGCAAAGGAATATTTAGGTGAGTCTGCGACAAGTGATAGAACACCTCTTGATACTGATTTGAGTAGAGTGTTGGTTAGTGGTAATATAAATGATTTAATCGATTCAAGTATTTCGGCAACGTATGGACCAGTATGGGCAATTTTAAGAAATAATGGGAGATTTAATATAACTAGAGATAGTGATGGTACGTATTTTGAAAAGTTTGATAGTAGCAAGTATGAAGTATTTAAAACATTAAATGGTGGACATTATGGAATAAGAACTGGATTCCCTTCAAGTGAGATTGACTATTTTGTTGTAGATGGTAGAAAACCAGAAGTTTATATTGAGATAGTTAAGAATGGATTTTATATTCCAGTTGTTGATAAAAAAACAGAGAAAGTTCTATTTACACCAGACGATTATGATAGATTAAGAACTAAAATGAGTGGACTATCGTATTATGGTATTAGCGATTATAAGTTTTCTGAAACATTAGAATCTGAAGAAATTAATATGATAGCTTCTTTAATCCCTGAAAGTAAAGCTAGAATAGAAGCTAAGAAACAAATTATAGTTATGTATTTAAAAAGAGCTTTAGATCGTGTTGGTTTGAAATTAAAAAATGGAATAGATGGAGATTTAACTGAAGGATATGTGGAACTAATTGATACTGGATCAACTGGTCGAGGGACGAATATGTTAAACGATGGTGATTTTGATTTTATGTTACGTGTTGATACTAAGATTATGGTATCTGAAGAAAAGAAAATACTCTTGAAGAAAGCTTTGAAAGATGAATTAAATATTAATCAGCCAGAAACTGGTGATGGAGATTTTAGATTTAAGAATGTTGCCATTGAAGGCATTGATGAACCAGTAGATTTAGATATATCTTTTGTTCAACGAACAAATAAGTTAAGTTATTCAACAGATATGGCATTAGAAGATAGATTAAACACAATAAAAAGAGTGGCACCAGAAAAGTATGATTTGGTTTTAGCTAACATAATATTAGCTAAGAAGATTCTTAAGAATAGTGGTTGTTATAAATCAGCTAAGTCTAAAGAAGCTCAAGGTGGTTTAGGTGGTGTTGGAGTTGAAAACTGGATATTACAAAATGGTGGTTCATTAGAGGAAGCAGCAAGAAGTTTTATGTCTGTAGCAAATGACAAAAGTTTTAGTGACTTTAAAAAAAGTTATGAAATATGGGATTTTGGTGGAAATCATATGGCTGATAAAAAAAATTTATATAAGCATGATAATTTTGTAAATAATATGGATGAAGTTGGCTATGAAAAAATGAAATTAGCTATGATGGAATATTTAAATTATTTGGAGAATAGTAGAAATCAAGATAAAAGTAGTAATATAAGTTTGTAGTAAGTATGTAATGTGTTGAAAAAGGTTTTAAATTATTACAAAATGTATTAAAAAACTTGATATATTAGTCAAATTCTGTTATATTAGACAAGTAAGTTTAATCTTGGTTTGGACTTTTCTTCCGAAATCCCTACTAAGATAAACGGATAAAATAAAAAAAGGAGGAATTTATAATGGCAATTTCAAAAGAAAGAAAAGCTGAGTTAGTTAAACAATTTGGTAAGAATGAAAAAGATTGTGGAGCTACTGAAGTTCAAATCGCTATTCTTACAGAAGATATTAATAATCTAACTGAACATTTAAAGACTCATATTCATGATTATCATTCAAAACGTGGTCTTCAAATGATGGTTGGTAAAAGAAGAAGTTTACTAGATTATTTAAAGAGAACTAATGTAGTAAGCTACAGAGAAACTATTAAAGCTCTAGGAATTAGAAAATAGTTATAAAAAAGTAGGCACTTATTTTTAAGTGTCTTTTTTTAGGAAATATAGGAAAGATAACTTTAATAAAAGTTAGAAGAGGTAGGTAAAATGAGTAAAAAAGTATTTGAGTTAGACTTTTTAGGTAAGAAGTTAACTGTTGAAACAGGAGAGTTAGCTAAACAAGCAAATGGTTCTGTTTTAGTAAGATATGGAGATACAGTTATATTAACAGCTGCTGTAATGGGACATACTCCTATTACTCAAGATTTCTTCCCATTGACAGTTTTATATCAAGAAAAGTTATATTCAGTAGGTAAGATCCCTGGCGGATTTATTAAAAGAGAAGGAAGACCAACAGATCAAGCTACATTGACAGCTAGATTAATTGATCGTCCAATTAGACCAATGTTTGATGAAAACTTTAGAAATGAAGTACAAGTAATTAATACTGTATTGTCTGTTGATCAAGATAATTCTCCAGAAATGGCTGCTTTACTTGGTTCATCACTTGCTTTAACAATAAGTGATATTCCATTTGATGGACCTGTTGCAGGTGTTATTGTTGGTAAGATTGGTAAGGATTATATTATTAATCCAAGTGTAGAAGAATCTGAACAATCTACTATTCATTTAACAGTAGCTGGTACTAAAGATGCTATTTGTATGGTTGAAGCTGGAAGTAAAGAAGTATCTGAGAAAGATATGTTAGGAGCTTTAATGTTTGGACATGAACATATTAAAATGCTATGTGAATTCCAAGAGAAGATTAGAGAAGAAATCGGTAAAACTAAGGTAGAAGTAGAATTAGCTAAGATTGATCCTGAAGTAGAGAAAGCAGTTAAAGAATATGCTACTGATAAGATGTATGAAGCTTTATCTTCTGATAAGTCTAAGTTAGAAAAATATGCTGATATCGATGCAGTTAAAGAAGCAACAATGGAAAATTTTGCAGAAGTTTATGCAGAATATGAGAATGCTGATGAATTATTAAGTCAAGTTAAAAAGGTAGTTAACGAAATAGAAGGATTAGTTCTTCGTCGTATGATTACTAAAGATAAGAAACGTTCAGATGGACGTGGAATGAAAGAAATTCGTCCATTATCAGCCATGATAGATTTATTACCAAGAACTCATGGTTCAGCAGTATTTACAAGAGGTGAAACACAATCTTTAGCTACTACGACTTTAGGTTCTTTAGAAGAAAATCAAATTTTAGATGGACTTGGATTAGAAGCAACTAAACGTTTTATGTTACATTATAATTTCCCACAATTCTCAGTTGGTGAAGTAGGTCGTTATGGAAGTCCTGGAAGACGTGAAATTGGACATGGTGCATTAGGAGAAAGAGCTTTACTTCAAGTTATGCCAGATGAAAAGGAATTCCCTTATACTGTACGTGTTGTTTCAGAAATCTTAGAATCAAATGGTTCTAGTTCACAAGCTACTATTTGTGCTGGATGTTTAAGTTTAATGGCAGCAGGTGTTCCAATTAAAGCCCCAGTAGCTGGTATTGCAATGGGACTTATAACTAGTGAAGATGGTAAAAAATATACTATTTTAACAGATATCCAAGGGTTAGAAGACCATATGGGAGATATGGACTTTAAAGTTGCTGGTACAAGAAAAGGTATTACAGCTTTACAAATGGATATTAAGATAAAGGGTGTAACTGAAAAGATATTAAAAGAAGCTTTAGCACAAGCTAAGGAAGCTAGAATGGAAATCTTAGATGTTATGGAATCAGTAATTCCTGAACCTAGAAAAGAATTGTCTAAGTATGCTCCTAAGATTGAGATTTTACATATCAATCCTGATAAGATTAAAGATGTTATCGGTAAGGGTGGAGATATGATTACTAAGATTATCTTAGAGGCATCTCATGTTAATGCTGTTAATGATGTTAATGCTGTTAAAGTTGATCTTCAAGATGATGGTACTGTGTTAATTTATCATCAAGATAAAGATATTATTGCGAAGACTAAGGAAATGATTGAAGCTGTAGCAAGAGAAGTCGTAGAAGGCGAAGTTTATACAGGTAAAGTTGTTAAGGTAGAAGACTTCGGTTGCTTTGTTGAGTTATGGCCAGGTTGTGAAGGATTATGTCATGTATCTCAACTTGCTTGGGAAAGAGTTGAAAAACCTTCTAGTATGTTTAAAGTAGGGGACGAAATAATCGTTAAAGCAGAAGGCTATGATAATAGAAATCGTTTGAACTTATCTCGTAAGGCTGCATTACCTAAACCTGAGAGAAAAGAAAAATCTGAAAAAGACGATAAGAAAAAAGATGTAAAAAAAGAAGCTAAGGAAGAAAAAAAAGACGCTAAAAAAGTTAAGAAATCTTCTGAAGAATAATAAAATATGTAAATAAAAAAATCTCATTTGGTGAGATTTTTTTGTTTATATATATGTTTTATATGTGTATAACCTTTTTTGATGACAATCTATAAAACTGAGGTCAAAAATAGTTTTTATCGCATAATAAAATGGTAAAAAACAAATTTGAAAATTATGAATTTTTTCGTTATTTACAATGTGTGCTTATTTTGTTAGAGTAGGTGGCGATACATTTGATGCAAGTGGCTTTCTTGTTCAGGGGACTTTGGTTTTTATAATTAAAATGAACAAGGGAGGTGGTATGATGAATAGTTTAGAGAGTTTCTTTAAAAATATCATAATACTAGTACTTCTGGGTATTATTATTTTGTTAATTTTATTATTTTCAAGATAATAAAAAATTCTGATTAGAAATAATCAGAATAAAAAACCTCGAAAGCCATTTGAACCAACATCAAATGTATCATCTTTTTTATTAAAATGATATTTGCTTTCCTAAGGTAATTATATAATTTTATGTTTCTATTTGCAATTATAATTTTTAGTTTATGTAAGATTCTTGTTCTTTTTGGTAGAAATTATAATTATAATAATTTTTTATATTTAATTGTGTATATATAAATATCTTTCTTGCCAATAGTTAAAATAAGGGGTAAACTCTTAAAGTTGCCTAAATAATAATGTAAAAAAAAGAAGCTGAAAAAGTGACAAATTTTTATTGTTTACAATATGTATTTATTTTGTTAGAGTAGGTAGCGATACATTTGATGCAGATGACTTTCTTATTCAGGGGATTTTGGTTTTATAATCAAAAATAAGAATAAGGAGGTGGAAAATTATGAAGAATAGCGAGAAAATCGATAAACTTATAATTTTTGCTCTTCTAGGTGTTATTTTTATATTGTTATTAGCAAGATAAAAAAAAGTCTGATTCATAAGAATCAGAAAACACATGAAAGCCATTTGAACCAACATCAAATGTATCATCTTTTTTATTAAAATGATATTT
>CASPWD010000020.1 GCA_949425635.1 uncultured Bacilli bacterium
CATTTGAACCAACATCAAATGTATCATCTTTTTTATTAAAATGATATTTGCTTTCTTAAATTTATTATATCTTATCTATAAGAATATTTCAATAGATAAGAAAACCTTCCTTATAAAGAGTAAGGAAGGTTTTGTTTATTCTAATTAATTCTCATTAATTATAGTGTTTTCTTCATTGTTATTTAAATTATTTTGTGTGTAGTAATTTTTTATAGAAGGATCATAATCATTTGATACAGTTGTAAGTAATTTACCAATAGGGGTATTCTTTAAGTTATTAATAAATTCATTATGATGATTTAGTAGTTCTTCATCAGTCAATGTAACAGCTGCAGTAGTATTGATATTTGCAACTTCACTTGTCCAGTCATCTGAGAAAGAAATATTTAGTTCAATATATTCATTACCATTTTTTACACTAAAATCAAATGCATATTTAGCTCTATTAGAATTAACATCATTTACAAATTTTAAAGTACCATTATATTTTCCATCTTTGATAGTAGCATTATAGTCTAAATCAATTCCTGATTCATCCCATGTTCTAATGTCTAATGTTAATAATTCTTTTCCTTTATTTGAGTCATTAATATCTTCATTGTCGTAATTTATTTGAACATGAGTAGTACTATCTTTTGTTGCTGACATTTTAATAACAATAGTTTCATTTTTGTTATATTCATCTTTATAAGATATTGTTAGTTTAGAATCGATAATATTGTTTTTAAAATAATAGTAGAAATCAAGGTGTTCATCTTTATCATTAATAGCGAATCCGATGATTTCATTTTTATTTCCATGTGTATAAATGCTTATAATAATTTTAAAATCTTTCTCTTCATTTTCTGGAACTTTTATTGAATTCAATTCATCTTTAATCTTACTTTTTTCAACATTACTTACTTTAGATAGTATTTCGATAGCTTTATCGTCGTTTATAAGACCATCTCTAACGAATTCTATTGTTTCTTTTATAGTATTATAATCTAATTCATATTTGTTATTTGTTACTTTTAATGTTTCACCATTTATAGAAATTGAAGCATCTTCTTTAGATAATTTATCTTGATTAATACTTTCGATTAATAAATCAGATATTTTATTTACTATATAATTTATTTCTTCATTATTTAGATTACTAGAAGTATTAAATAAATCTTCTTGGTTAAAGATAGATAAAATACTATTTCCAGCAGTTTCACCTAAATAAATATAATCTCTATAGCTAGAATATTTATCATAATATTTTTTATCTTTTAAATAACTATAATAGCTATGTTCTGCTTTAGTTTTATTATCTTTGATATATATTCCTTGTTGTAATGCTTTCTTTGTAGGATCTATACCGATATTTAAACCATATGTATATCCTACGTATTCTTCTAGAGTTTCAATGTTACTATCTAGAGAAACTTCTAGATTATATATACCTTTATTATGTACAAGGTCATCAACTGTTGTATTTAGACCTTTAAATGCTTCTTTAATTGAAGTTTCATAAACATTTTTGGGATCACTGAAATAAGTTTTCATTATATAAGGATATATAACAAAATATCCAACAATAGCAAGAATTGCTAAGATAATAACAACTATTCCAATAATTAGAAGTGGCTTTTTCTTTTTAGGCATTTCACTACTAGCTGCAACAAATCCAACATTTGTTACATCAGAAGCTCCACCAATAGGAACGCTAGGAGCAAAGACTCCATTAACAGGTGTACTAATATTTTGTTGAGGAGTGATTGGTTGTTGCTGTGGAACGATATTTTGAGTCTGATTCATATTTTGAATATTTTGATTTATTGGTTCTGATATTGGAACATTTTGTTGGATAGGTTGTTGTTGTACTATAGGCTGTTCATTTTGAATAGGAACACCTTGGGGTTGAATGTTTTGTACTTGTTGTGGTGATACTTGAACAGGTTGTTGGTCAACTACAACATTAGGTGTAGGTGTAATCGTTGCTTGCGTTTGGATTGGCTGTTGTGGTTGCTGTTCTATAACGTTAGGTGTAGGATTCACAGTTTGAGTAGTTGGCATTGATTGAGGTTGAGGTTCTACAACATTAGGTGTAGGATTAATAGGTTGTACAGGTTGGGTTGGTGTTACATTTGGGGTAACAGGAGCCTGTCCTTGAATTGGTACAGCATTTACTGGTGCTCCAAAATTTTGAGGACTAGGTTGAATTGGTTGTACAGGTTGTTGTCCGTTGTTTAAAGGTTGTGGATTTGGATTGATATTATTATTTTGCTCATTCACAAAAATCACTTCTTTCTTTATTATATATTTCTACTATTCTAATAAATTATAACATAAACTATTAATAAAAAACATAAAAAAGAAAAAATCAAATATGATTCTTTCTAATAGCCAGTTACAATATTTTTTAATATTGACCAATATAGGGTGAAGAAGTTATTTTTTTTAATATCTTCATTTATAACAATGTCTACTTTTTTGATAATTTTGCCATTATTATCTACAACTTCAAGATTACCAACTGTATCTCCTTTACTGATTGGAGCTTTGATATTATTTTTAGTTATATTATATGTATAAGATTTTTCTTCATTTTGTTTAATTAAGTCAGTTATATCTTCTTTAGCAGAGAATGTTCCTTTATTTTGTCTTCCGCGGTTTACTTCAATTTCACCAAGAACTTTATTTTTATCAAGAATATTATTTAATTTGTAGTTTGTAAAGGCATAGTTTAACATACTTGTCGTGTCTGCATTACGATGCTCTGGTGTGTCAGCGCCCATTACTACAGTAATAAAACGAATATTATTTTTTTTAGCTGTAGAAGTTAAACAATACATTGCTTCTGAGGTGAAGCCAGTTTTTAAACCATCGACACCTTCGTAAAATCTTACTAATTTATTAGTGTTTACTAACCATGTTTTTGTTCCGTCTGGTTTTTCAAGATAATCTTCATATAAAGATGTGTATTCGAGTATTTTTTCATGGGTAAGTAATTCTCTAGCAATTTGTGACATATCGTAAGCAGATGAATAATGTTCTTCAGCTTCTAGTCCATGCACATTGGCAAAATGAGTGTTTTTTAGACCTAACTCTTGAGCTTTTTGATTCATTAGCGATACAAATTCATCTGTACTACCTGCGATATGTTCAGCCATGGCGACTGCAGCATCATTACCACTAGCAATAGCAATTCCTTTTAATAATTGATGAACTTCGATTTGCATATTTTCTTGAAGAAAAACTTGGCTTCCTCCCATAGAAGAAGCATTCTTACTTATAGTTACCATATCTGTTAAATTTATTTTACCATTGTCAATTGCTTCCATAATAAGAAGCATAGTCATCATTTTAGTCATAGAAGCTGGGGGACGACGTTCATCTTTGTTTAAATCATATATGATAGTATTGGTAGAAGGTTCTATAAGAATGGCAGAACTACTATATTGAGTTAATGTTAAAGCTTTGGAAGATATAATGCCTATAAATAAAGTAAAAATAAAAAAGATAAATTTTTTCAAAAACATCACCTATTAAAAAGTATGAAAGAAAATTATATTTATTACTTTTTAAAATATAAAATTGTGATATAATTTTTATGATAGAAAGAGGTTTGAAGTTATATGAATGAAGAAGAAAATAACAATTATAGTGGAGGAATATCCCCAGAAATAGTTAATATTAATCCACCTATAACACCAGATAATTCGATGGTAAATAATAATTTTACTAATCAAAATGCTAATATAGGTATAAATAATGGAAATAATATGTATGGATCAAATGTAAATACTTTTAATTCAAATTTTAATAATGTTAATACTTTTGATGCAATGTCTAACATGAATGGTAGTATTCCAAAGAAAGGTAAAAAATGGCTTATTCCAGTTATAATTGGAATTATTATAGTCATATTACTTGTTGGTGGAGTATCTTATAAAATGATAATGTCATCTCCAAAGGTGATATTTGAAAATTCAATAAATAGCCTTTATAAAGGATTAAATAATACATTAGAAGAAGTAGATCAATTTGAAGACTCTTATGACTTTTTAAATAGAGCTGTGGTATTTAAAGGAGATATAAAATTAGATACTAATATTGAAGAAGTAAAAGAGCTAGGTATTAATTTAGGAGATTATACTTTAGGTGGAGAATTTGGAGTAGATTTTAATAATGAATTATTACAAGGGAATGTATATTTGAAAGGTAAATCAGAAAAAATAGATTTACAAATGTATATGCAAGATGATTATATTTATGGAACTTCTAATTTGCTAGATGGTATGATACAAGAAGAATTTAGTGATATGTCTGAAATTTTTGAAGAAATTAAGAAAGCTTTTGAAGAATTAAAAGAAGAAGATGAGATTGAAGTAGAAGATTATGATTACATATTACAGGTTATTAAAGATGCTTTGATTGAATCATTAAATAGTGACCAGATGAAAAAAGAAAATGATACTATAAAAGTATCAGGAAAAGATATTAAAGTAACAAAATATATTTATGAAATGAACGATAAAGATGTTCAAGAAATGTATGAATTCATAATTGATGAAATATTAAATGATAAAGAATGTGTAGAAAAGCTAGCAAAAATATCAGGTGAATCTGAGTCTGATATAGAAGATTATTTAAAGGAAATGAAAGATTCTTCTAAAGATATAGAATTTGATGAAAAAATATCATTTAATATTTATACTAGTGGATTATTAAATAATACAACTGGAATAAGTTTAGAATACGATGGAAAAGAATATTTTCATTGCTATGTAGATGGGGATAACTTTGATGTATATATTAATTATGAAGACGTATATGAAGATGATGAAAAGATAATTTCTATTACTGGAGAAATAAAAAAAGACGAAATAGAAATTAAAGTTAATGTTGACGAAGAAGAAGTAGCGATATTGACTGTCAGAGAATTCTCAAGAAACTTAATTGATTTAGAATATGAATTAGTTAAAGAAAAATCAATAAGTTCTATTTATGTAAGTGTAAACGAAGAAAAGGACTCAATTAATGGTACTTATAAAGTTAGAGAAGAAAATGATGGAGAATATATAAGTATTGAAGGAACTTATGGTTTTGATTTTAAAGATAAATTAGAAAAAGTAAACCCAACTAATATCATTACTGAAGAAACCATTGATAAAGAAGCTATTGAAAAAAAGATTGAAGATATAATAAACAAAGATGAAGCTTTTAAAAATCTTTATGATTTAATTTCAGGATTTTTTCAAAGTCTCATTACTAATGAATATGGAATGATGAATATTACTACTATTGATGAAATAAAAAGTGCTATAGGAAAAGATAAAGCAGTTTTATATGTTGGTTCTTCTAATAATGCTTATAAATCTAGTGCTGAATTAGAAGTAATAAATAATTTAGTAAATATTCAAAACTATTATGGTTTTACAAGTTATTATTATGATTATTCTGTAATCCCTCAAGAATTTGAACAATTAATTCAAGGTGTTACAGTAGATTGTGCTTCAAAAAATGGTAGTGATTTACCTATGAATTGTGAACCTGGTACAAATTGTTTAGTAACTTGTCCTGTAACACCAGCTATTTATTTTATAAAAGAAGGTAAAATTGTATCTGGTATAAGAGGTGAAGCAAGTATAGCTGAACTTTCAAAAGCAGTTGAGAATATAGGTTACACATTAAAAGTTGTATTTGATAATGAAAAAGAAGATATTTAATTGATAAGTGGACTTTATAAAAAAAATATTGTATACTTTAATAAGTAAAGGAAGAAGATAAAATGAATGGACAAAAATATTTACCAGTGGGTACAGTTGTATTACTACAAAATGGTAGCAAAAGAGTTATGATTAATGGATTCTGCACAATGGATGCAAATAAACCTGATAAAGTTTATGATTATTCAGGAGTATTGTTTCCAGAAGGATCTTTAAGTTCTGATCAAACACTACTATTTGATCATAGTCAAATTGTTAGAATTGATCATATGGGATTAGTTGATCGTGAAGAACAAGAATTTAAAATTAAATTAAATTCACTAGTTGAACAAACACAAAATGGTGGAGTTGCTGGTGCTCCAGCTGTACCACAAAATCCACAAGCTCAATAAAATAAATATGTAAATAAACAATTACTATTTGACAAAGAATAGTAATTGTTTTATATTATAGGCAATATGTTGATGAGGACATAGTATCTTAAATAATTAAGCACAGAGAGTTTAGTAGTGGTGAGAGCTAAATGTTAATACTAAGATATTCCTACCTCGGAGTGAAATAGTAATTTATTTCCGGAAAGATTTCCGTTATCAAAAAGAGAGAAGTTAAGGATGGTACCGTGCTTATAGAAAGCACTCCTTTTGGTACTATCCTTTTTTATTGGAAGTGATAATATGATAAGGTTTATGAAACGACCGAAAGAATATGAATATATTAATTAGTAAATGAAGAGAGGAGAATAGAATATGAAATTAAATAATAGTTACTTTTTTACATTAAGAGAAGATGCTAAAGATGAAGAAAGTAGAAGTGGAAATTTACTAGTACGTAGTGGAATGATTAAAAAAGTTGGTGCTGGTATTTATATGTTTTTACCTTTAGGTTTAAAGACATTAGATAATATTAAGAAAATAGTAAAAGAAGAAATGGATAGAGCAGGGGCACAAGAGTTATTAATGCCAAGTTTAATACCAAGTGATTATTATGAAACTTGTGGAAGGGTAGAAGCTTTTGGTAGTGATATGTTTAACTTAAGGGATAGAGGTAATAAACCTTTAGTACTTGGACCTACACATGAAGAATTATTTACAATTGCTGCTAAAGCAAAAGTTAGAAGTTATAAAGATTTACCTTTTACAATTTATCAACAAGCAGACAAATTTAGAGATGAACCAAGACCAAGATATGGACTTATTCGAGTTAGAGAATTTATTATGAAAGATGCTTACTCTTTTGATAGAAATGACGAAGGTTTAGATAAGTCTTATCATATTATGAAGGAAGCTTATAATAAAATTTATGATAGATTGGGAATTAATTATAAGATTGTTAAAGCTGATTGTGGGGCAATGGGAGGTACTTTATCTGAAGAGTATCAAGCTGTTACTGATATTGGAGAAGATACACTAGTATTATGTGATTCTTGTGATTATGCAACTAATTTAGAAGTGTCTGAATGTATATCTAATATTAACGATAATGAAGCAATTAAAAAAATAGAGTTAGTAGAAACTCCACATAAAGAAACTATTGAAGAAGTTTGCGAATATTTAAATCTTGATGTAAAGAAATCTGTTAAGGCATTGCTTATGAATGTAAATGATGAATTAGTTGTTTTCTTTGTTAGAGGAGATAGAGAACTTAATGAAAATAAAGTATGCAAACTATTTGGAGTTAAAGAAATCAATTTTGCAGATGATGATTTAATAGCAACTAGTAATGCTGTTCCAGGATATACTGGTCCAGTTGGTTTAAATGCTAAAATAGTTGTTGATAATGAAGTGTTAAAAATTAAAAATTTCTGTTGTGGTGCTAATAAGTTGGGATATCATTATATTAATGCAAATCTTGAAGATATAAATGGAGAATACAAAGTTGCTGATGTTGTTAATGTTAAAGAAGGAGATATCTGTCCTTGTTGTGGAGGTAAGTTATATTTTAAAAAAGGAATTGAAGTTGGTAACTTATTTAAACTTGGTACTAAGTATGCTGAAAAGTTAGGATTAACTTATTTAGATGAAAATAATAAAGAACAAGTTGTTACAATGGGATGTTATGGTATTGGTGTTGGTAGAATATTAGCTAGTATCATTGAACAAAATAATGATGAACATGGAATGATTTTACCTATGAATATTGCTCCTTACAAAGTAAGTTTAGTACAAATTGATATGAAAAGCGAAGAACAAGCGAGTGTTGCAGAAAAGATTTATCAAGAGTTACTAAATAGAGGTATTGAAGTTTTATTTGATAACAGAGATGAAAGACCTGGTGTTAAATTTAAAGATATGGATTTAATAGGAATTCCACTTCGTGTTACTGTAGGTAAGAAGATTCAAGATGGTATGGTAGAGTTTAAAGTAAGAAAAACTGGTGAACAAGAAGATGTATCTATTAATGAAATAGTTGATAAAATAGAAAATATTGTTAAAGATGGCTTAAAATAAGCTGTCTTTTTGTTTGTTGACAATTAATGACATTCAATTATATTGAAAACTATTTAGGACTTTATTATAATTAAAATAAGGTGAGAATATGGAAGAAATGTTCAAAAAATTTTGTCGTTATTATGTTGTTGGTGATGATGAAAAAATATTAGAAGAATTAAAAGAGGAAACAGGAGATAATTTTAAAGAATATCAAAAGAAAGCAATTAAGTATGTTAAAAATTTGCGTCGTAAAGCAAATAAACTTGGTTTTGATACTGATTTTGAAAGCTTTTGTAATTGTTTAGAAAAATATATTAATATAAAAGATGATTTAAGTGATGAAGAAAAGAAAAATTATCTAAAAGTTCTAGTTAGTTTGTCTTATATACATGAGATTGATTTGAGAGAAGAATTAGAAAGATATGTAACTATAAAAGAAGTTAATATTGATTATGATGATGAATTAGAAGATGAAGAAATACTTGAAAATAGTGATATAGAATTGGAAAGAGACTATTTTAAAAAGATATGCCTTCATACTTTAAATGGCGATAAAGAAAGTTTGAATGATCTAAGAGAAGAGATACTAAGTAATAATATAGACTTAAAAAAGATGGAACAGAAAGCGATTGGTTTTGTTAAAGAAATTAGAGAATTAACTAAACGACTAGGTTTTGGTGTTCGTAAAGATGACTTATATAAGATGGTAGATGAATACAATAAACAAAAGAAAGATATGAATAATGGGCAAAAGGCAGTATATTTAAAAATTCTTATGTATTTATCTAGTATTTATGAAGTTAATTTAAGAGAGTTATTAAGCAGTACTAATAATGATAGTTTAAATGAAAATGATAGCTTTTTTGATTGCTTGAGTAATCCTTTAGAAAATGGAGAGTTGTTAAAAAGATTATTGGAACAGAGATATAATAATGGAAGTTTTCAAGTAGAAGATATTGTTTTATCTAGCGATTTGATGATTAAAGATAGCGATGATTATGATTATAATTTATTACAAGTTCATTTAGTATTTAGATTAATGGAGATATTTTTAGAGAAGTTTAACAATTATGAATACGATGAATTAAAGACGGAGTTTGTTAATTTAGTTTCTGAAGAAGATATACAATATTTAAATGAAATAAAAGAAGATACTTTATACAATATTGTTTTAGATATGAAGAAGGGAGAAGTATCTAGATATATTTGTAAGAAGTATAAATTCAGTGAGAATGTTTATAAGTTTATTTATTTATGTATTATGGAAGTCGCTAATTTAAAACAAGATAGTGTTGGCAGAATATCAATGTTTAGAAGTGTAAAGAAGAAAAATAATTTAGGTATTTTTATAAATGGCTCAGAATTAGAAATACTAGAATTCATATGTGAATATATTGTTAAGTGTGTTAATAGAGGATTATCTTATGAATTAAAGGGAGTTACTGATAATAGTAGAGTTGTTTTCTATAGTAGTGTTGATACTATAGAAAGTAGGCTTTCAATAATTGAAGAGATATCTCAAGAAAGAAGAGATATTGTAGAAAATTTCGGAACGCCTTTACATATGACAGGTAGAATAGATGATTCTTTTTATGGAATCGCTGGTATAGATAAAAATATTAAATATGAAGAATATATTAATGAAATATTAGAAGTTGCTTATTATAGGACGATAGGTAAATTGGTTTTGGCTAAGGTAAGTAAGGAAGAAGATAAAGATATAATTAGTAATTTTATTTCTTTATTTGATGTAACATTTAGTGATAGTAAATTAGCTAGTAATTATTTATATGGCAATGTGGAATTTGGTAGTATAAAAGATCTTATTAATCAATATATTCCTTATGTCATTAATAGTATTTCTATTTATATGGAAGATGATGGTAGAAATAGTGAGTTTTCTTTAGAATTTAAGAAATCTATTAGATATGTAGCTAATGTAATTAATGGAAAAAATAAAAAGGATAGTAGTAATATTATACTTGATTTAATTTAGCGTTTTTAGAATTATTCTTTGTTTGTTACTTGAATAATTCTTTTAATTTGGTAATATAGTATAAAGAAGTGATGTAAGATGAAGAAAAAGTTAAAGAATTTCCATAATGAGTTAAGAAGTGCATGGAAGGAACATAGAAAGAGTTCAGTAGCAGTTTACTTTACATTAAGGGCTTTAGTTATAATTTGTATGATTTTAGAGTTCTTGAGGGGTGATTTAAATAATGCTTTTTTATGTTTGTTATCATTAACTTTATTTTTGGTACCATTTTTTATAGAAAAGAAATTTAAGATTGATTTACCTAATGCTTTAGAAATTATAATTATGTTATTTATATTTTCTGCTGAGATATTAGGAGAGATTAATAACTTTTATGGAGCGATTCCTTATTGGGATACAATGTTGCATACGATAAATGGATTTATTGCGGCAGGAGTTGGATTTGCATTAATTGACTTATTAAATCAAAATACGAAAAGTATTAGTTTGTCGCCAGTGTTTGTAGCCATTGTCTCATTTTGTTTTTCTATGACAATTGGTGTACTATGGGAATTCTTTGAATATGGAGCAGATATTTATTTCAGAACTGATATGCAAAAAGATAGAATTGTAGAGAGTATAAGTACAGTAGCTCTTAATGAAGAGGGAAAGAATGTTCCTGTTAAGATAGATGGAATAGATCATACGATAATTTTTTCCATTGATAAAGATGGTAATTTAGTAGAAACTTTAGTTGAAGGTGGATATTTAGACATTGGAATTATTGATACAATGAAGGATTTATTTGTTAATTTTATTGGAGCAGTATGTTTTAGTATTTTTGGATATTTATATATTTTAAATAGAGATAAGTATCATTTTATTAGTCACTTTATACCTGTAAAAAGAGAAATATAATATGAATTTTAAAGAAGAACATTTTGTCAAATTTATTGATGAGATGTTTTTTTTGTTTTTTGTTAAAAATGTTTTAATTTTAATATTTTTCTTTTATTGTTATTTGTAAATTATGATGATATAATTTAATTATAGAAAAATAGAAGAGTAGTTTGGTAGTGATGTATATAATGAAAACAAATATTGTTAATTTTTTTAGGTGTCTTTTTGAAAGTCGTAGAAATAAAATTATTTTAGGAATTGGAATATTATTTTTAGCTGTATTAATTACGATTTCATTTAGTGCTGGTGTTTCTTATGATCATGAAATTAAAAATGTAGAGATAACTTCGAGTGGTTGGGAAACTCAAGAACAAGGAAGTTGGCACATAGATAAGAGTGGACAATGGACTGACTTGTATGAAGCTACAGTAACTTTTGATTTGAAAACTACCCCTAAAAATGTTGAAAGACATAAAGATGTTATTTTTGTATTAGATATTTCAGAGAGTATGACAGGTGATAAAATTTACAAAGTTATTAATGACACTTTAGATTTATCTGAAACTATTTTACAAGATTCGAATAACAGAGTAGCAATAATAGTATTTAATAGTAGTTCTGAAATTGCAATGGACTTTACAAACAACTATGAAATAGTATCAGAGTATTTGCAGAATTTGAAGTCATCTGGAGGTACAAATTATTATGATGCTTTAAAAGATGTTGGTACTATTATGGGTAACTATGAAAAAGAAGAAGATAGAGATGCAGTTGTACTTTTTTTAACAGATGGATATCCTGGTACAACTGGTCAAGTTGCGGAATACGAGTATTTAAAGTCAAAATATCCTTATTTAACTATTAATGGGATTCAATATGAGATGGGGAATATAATAATTGAAGAAATAAAAGAAATAAGTGATAATCAATATTTAGCTTATATAGATAACCTTCAAAATACTTTATATACTGCAGCAGGAGTAACAGAAGCTTATGAAAAATTCGAAGTGACAGATTATGTTGAAAATACTTTTTTTGATGTGATATCTGAAACAGATATTTCTGTAAATGTAGGAAAAGTTGAATTAATAACAGAAAATGAAAAACAAAAAATTGTATGGAATCTAGGAGAGGAATTTTTAACTGGTCAGCCAGCAAAAATGAAAATTAAACTTCAATTAAAAGAACAATATCGTGGAATAAAAGGTTTTTATCCTACAAATGAAAAAGAAGGTATTACATCGAAATTACCAAATGATGATGAAAAATTAGTACTTAGTGAAGAGACTCCTGTTTTATATAATGGTTATGATGTTATTTATTATACAAATCCACCAGCTGGTTGTAGTTTAAATGAAAAAAACACTAATACTTATTTTGAATACGAGATTGTTAAAATGGTGGAAAAAGATTTGACAGGAGCCTGTCCTGGTTATCAGTTTAATGGTTGGGAAGTATCTGATGAATCATCAGGAGATTTGCGCATGATAAGTGATGATACTTTTGTAATGCCAGCTCATGATGTTAAAATAAACGCTGTATGGACAAAATTAAGTATAAGTAAATCAATGACAGGTACTATTGCTAAAAAGAAAGATTTTATTCTTGAATTTAATCAAGAAAAAGCTGTGCTTGATAGTGGACTAAGTGAATTTGTAACAAGTGAAACAGGAATTGATTTTTCACTAGTTCCATCTGATACGAATGGAAAAGGTTTGTATGTAAAAAGTGGTACAGAAAATCTTGAGTATCCAATAATGTATTATCGTGGTAATGTGAAAAATAATAATGTTTTATTTGCGAATACTTGTTGGTTGATTGTAAGAACGACTGAAACAGGTGGAACAAAACTAATTTATAATGGTGATGGTAGTAGTGGTGTTTGTAAAAATACAGGTGCAAACACTCAAACATCCCTTGTAAACTGGACTGAGGCACCAAAAACATCAGCTGCATCTGTAGGATATATGTATAATCCTGAGAGATTGAGTGGTTCTATTAGCCAAATGTTTGGTGATAGTAATTCGTCTGATGAAATTAATGTATCGAGTTCTTTTGCAAAAATAGCAGTTGATTCTTGGTTTGAAGAACATTTAACTGGCTATAAAGGATATTTAGAGGATGCTGTATGGTGTAATGATAGAAGTTATTCTGGTACTACATTTGGTCCTAAACTTAGAGATACTTCATCTTCTCCAGCTTTGTTAAATGCGGAAGCATGTCCGAATGTAACGGATCGTTTTACTACTTTACCATCTAATGGTAATGGTGCTTTAACTTATCCTGCTGGATTGATAACGTTGGATGAACTTATTGTAGGTGGTTTGGGTACTAAATATAAGCCAAGTGATACTACTTCTTACTTGTTTAATAAAAAAACTTACCATACAATGTCACCAGGTACGTATGGTGGGTATGCAACTTCGATTTATGTAGCTTCTTGGTATCTAGCTACATATTCACAGGGTATAAACGAAAGTTCAGATGGATATGGAATTCGTCCTATGATTTCTTTGAAATATGGAATAAAGGCTTCTGGTGGTACTGGAGCACAAGACGATCCTTATACAATTGATTAATTATATAAAATAGAAAGGAGGTTTTTTCTTGAAAAAAATAAATATAAAATCAAAACCAATAGTACTGATAATTACTTTATGCTTAGTACTTTTACCTATATTACTATTCCTAAGTTTTACTAAGGCAGTTGATGTACTTGATAATGGTGTTAAAGTAGAACCTGATTCAGAATTAACTTATTATTTAGATATTTCTTATGATGGTGTTGATAGAAACATTAATGATTCTTCAAATTCAATAAAAGTATCTGTTTTTAGCGATTATATTTATGTCGAAGACAAACTTCCAGATGGTTTAATTTTTCAACGTTTCTTAACTAGTGAAGATGGAAGTGTTGGTTCTACTTTAAAAGGTGATGATTCAGAAGTATGTATAGGAAGTGTTATAGATGACACTATAAAATCAGAGGAATCTAATTCTAATTTTCATGGATTACATTATGATGAATCAACAAGAACTGTAAGTTTCAAAATTCAGAATCTTCAAGCAGGATGTCATTTAACAGTAGGTATTGTTACAAAAACTCCTGATTCTGTTGATGATAAAAATACACCTCAAATTGAAAAAAGAAGAGATTTCTTTAATACGGCAACAGCTAAGGAAAAGAATCAATTTGTTACTTCTAATACTGTTCATGCATGGATGGGAGAAGATATTCAAGATTTATATAATGTAACATATGAATATCTTAATGAAGAAGATTATAATATAGCGCCTAATCCTTCTATTTTTAATGGTGAATATGCAGAAAATACTACTGTTAATATAGCTTCCGAACCAGAAATTGAAGGTTATGAATTTAGTGGATGGCGAATTGAAGATGACGGAGGTACTCCTGTTATATCTACAAACTTGAATTTTGTAATGCCTAATAGAGATGTTAAGTTAGTTGGTACTTTTACTAAAAAAGAAGAATTCAAAGTAACATATGAAATAAATGGAGACATACCTGATGGTTATATTCTACCAAGTGAGAAGACTTATTATGCTGGTCAAAATGTTAAAGTAGATAGTTTGGTAGAAGGTACTATTGTTAATGGTTATAAGTTCTTAGGTTGGTTTACGAATGATGTTGAAATAAGTACTGATAACGAATTTGAAATGCCAGAAAGTGACGTTGTAATATATGGCTGGTTTGATCTTGTTACATATAAAGTTGAATATAGATTTTATGATACTGTATTGCCTGATAATTGGGAGGAATTGTTACCATTAGAAGAAGAATATGTTCCAGGAGAAACAGTAGTTCTAAGTCAAATAGATGATAGTGGAGTCTTAGGATATAAATTCTTGGGATGGTACAAGGAAGATTATTTTGAAATGCCAGAAGAAGATATCATAATATATGGAGAGTGGAAAGAATTTCATGATACTTTTTCTCCTAAAATAACTAAAGAAGTAGTTGATAAAAAGAATTATTATAAAAAAGGTGATAAAGTTAAATATAGGATAACAGTTTATAATGGCAGTCAATATGTAATAAGTAATGTACTTATTAAGGAACATAATTTGAAAGCTAGTTTTATTGAAGATAGTGCATATAGTCTTATGGATGAAAGATTAGCTTTGATTCCTATTATTAATCCTTATGAGTCTGTGTATCTATATGCAGAATACGATGTAACTGATGAAGTTGGTACTATTGAAAATAAAGTTGAAATTAGGTCGGCATCATCAGATTATGGTGTAGATTTAGATAAATCAAAAGATTATATTGCAACTGCTTCATTTGATATATGGCCAGAATTGAAAATCAGTAAAAAGGTTTCAAACGAAGATAGTACTGATAAAGTTTTCCAATTTCATATAACAAGTGATAAAGGTTATGATAGTTGGTTAAATTTAAATAATAACGAAGAGCAAGTATTATATCTAGAACCAAATGATACTTATTACGTTAAAGAAGTTGTACCTCAGGAATATACATTAGAAACTGTTACTGGAGCTATTAGTGGTAATGGTGAAAGTATCGATGTTAAGTTAGGTGAAAAATACTCTGTTGAGTTTATTAATAAACATCATAGAAAACCATATTATCATTCTGATGGAAGAGTTTCAAATGAGGTCAATAAAATGGACTTTATAAGAATTTATTTTAAGGCGATTAATGGTTATTTCGATATGGAAAATTATCTGACTACTAATTCATTTATTCATAAAAATTATGTTGATGAAAAATATAATATAACAGATTTAATTTCATTGGATATTCCAGTAAATGAAAATGGTGAATTTATTTTAAGCTCAACTGATATTCCAACTTCTAATGCTTATGCTGGTTATGTTGATCGTGAATTTTGGCAAAGTATAATCCCTACAAAAGGAATGGAAGTCAAAAATGGTGATACCTTTGTAGTCAAATATTTTAAGGGACCTTCAAATCCTTCAACGGCGTTTACATGTGAAGGATCAGATATTTCAATTAGGTTTGTATGGAATGATAGGGGATTTGAAAGTGAAAGACCTAAAGAGGCTACAGTAATTCTTGTGAATGCGTATGATTATGAAAATTACAATGCTTTTGATACTGTGATTTTAAATGATGAAAATAATTGGTCATATGAATGGAAGGGCTTGGAATATAGTACATGGCAATTTGAAACGAGTATAGATATAGCAGGTCACTCAGATATTTATGATGTTAGAGCTCATCGTGAAAGTGATAGTGATATTGTGATAACTTATACTTATTTTGCATTAATTGATGATTAATTGTAAGGAGGATAATAATGAATAAATTAAAAAAACTTAAAAATAAAAAATCTTTAATATTTATTCTTCCTCTTTCATTCATTCTTCTTATTGGTGTTACTTGGGCATTCTTTAGTAATAGTTA
>CASPWD010000021.1 GCA_949425635.1 uncultured Bacilli bacterium
TGAATTATCCAATTATCTTAATACAGATGTAATAAATAAGATAAAGACAATGTAAAAAGAATTACTTGATTGCAAGAAGTAATTATAAATAGAAGATGGTGAGGAGAGTGGCAAAATA
Organism: uncultured Bacilli bacterium; assembly: GCA_949425635.1. Classification (GTDB taxonomy): domain Bacteria; phylum Bacillota_I; class Bacilli_A; order RF39; family UBA660; genus Coprovivens. The sequence continues at coordinate 119 of CASPWD010000021.1, forward strand.
TGATTGGAGCAACTTAGAAAAAGAATACATACTAAGTGATTATAAATCAGTAAGTGCATTCTTAAAGAATAAAGGAATACCAAACAACGGAAGTACTAAAAAGAGTACAAAAGGGTGGAAAGAAAAAAAGGTACAAAAAGAGTACCAAAAGAGTACCAAAACAATTGAGAAAGTTATCGAGAAAGAAGCTGAAAGAGATTCTGAACAAATAGTCAATACAAAAGACACAGCAAAGCAGTTACTTATTAAGATAAACGAATCAATAGAAGAGTTAAATAAGTACATTGTTAAATCTAAAGTTAAGACCAAAGCAGTTAAGTATGATTATAAAGTTGGTAAAGCCAAAGAAGAGATAGTAACTGAAAAAGAAGAATTGAACGAATTGAGTTCCATAATTGATAAAGCAGGTTTAAAGAGTTTAGCATCAGCATTAAAAGATATCGATGATATATTGGAAGAAAAAAATCCAGATCCAAATCAAGATAAAATGCAAAAGGTTAATGAATTGCTTAGTGCATTAGAAGGTGAAGCTAATGATACTTAGTGATAAGCAAAAAGAATATATTAGAAATGCTCACCATAGATATAATTTGAAAGTTGGAGCTAGACGATGTGGCAAAACGTATCTTGATGCTTTGTATTTGATTCCAAGAAGAATAATAGAAAGACAAGGAAAAGATGGCTTAAATGTTATCTTAGGAGTTTCAAAAGGAACCATTGAAAGAAATGTATTAAAACCTTTAAGAGAAATATATGGTAGTGATTTAGTATCAACAATCAATTCACAGAATATAGCAATATTATTTGGTGAAGAAGTTTATTGTTTAGGTGCTGAAAAAGTCAATCAGGTTTCTAAAATTCAAGGTTCTAGTATTAAGTATTGTTATTGCGACGAATTAGCCAAGTTCAATGAAGAAGTATTTGAAATGTTAAAAGCTTCATTAGATAAACCTTATTCATGTTTAGATGGAGCATTAAATCCAGAAAACAATAATCATTGGTTAAAGAAAAATTTCTTAGATAAAATTGAAAAAGAAAAATTAGATGTATATGTTCAATATTACACTATTTTTGACAATCCATTTTTAACCAAAGAATTTGTTGATAACTTATGTAAGGAATATAAAGGAACGGTTTATTATAAAAGATTAATTTTAGGTCAATGGTGCAATGCCGAAGGTCTGATATATAGAAAGTTTGCTGATAATCCTAAAAGATATATATGGAGCAAAAAAGATGAAAAAGGAAATTATATATTTCCAGACGGACAAATTATTATAGGAATAGATTATGGTGCAACAAAATCTGCACAAGCTTTTGTTGCAACTTTAATATCTAATGACTATAGAACATTAATAGTTTTAGCTAGTGAAAGGATAGAAAGAGAGTTAGATAGTAAAGAACTAGAAGATGCACAAGTAGAATTTATAAAAAAAATTATTTACAAATATGGTAAAGTTGATTTTGTATATCCAGATAACGAAGAATCAGTTCATATAAGAAGTTTGAGCAATCGATGCGAACATGATGGACTAGACGTTATAGTTAGAGGAGCTAAAAAGATAGAAATTAACAATCGTATAAAAGGATTAAACCGAATGTTAGCATTTGGTATTTTTTATTATATAGAAGAAGAATGTGATTCATTAGTGGCAGCAATAGAAAGTGCTTTGTGGAATGATAAGAAGAATACAATGAAAGATGAAAGACTTGATGATGGTACTAGCGATATTGATACAATGGATGCTTTTGAATATACCTTCGAAAGAGATTTAAAACAAATAACTGATGTAATAGGAGATGATTTGAATGTTTAAATTGTTATGGGGCAAAGTATTAGCTTTGTTTGGAAAAAAACAAAATAGTGATGATTACATAATCGAGGAAAATGAGAAATTCGCAATAAATTATGAAAATACAAGAGATATAAATTTTACTTCAATTTTTTCTAACAAGTTAGCTAATTACGTTGTAAATGATTCCAATATAGATCTTATAGGAGATGATAAGAGAACTATATTATTAAAAAGAACTTTAAAAAGTTTAAGGAAAAAGTTAAAGAAAATAGTTGCTAGAGAATTAGGAACAGGAGGAGTTGTAATTATTCCTTATGTTGCTAATGGTAAAATATATTTTGATATAGTTTCTCAAAACCGATTATGTATAAACAAAAAACTAGGAGACGACATAGTAGATTGTACTATTATGGCAGAACAAATTGTTAAAAATAAAAACCATTACTATAGATGGGTAGATTATACTTTGGAAAATGGATTACTGTATATAAGATATAGAGCAACATCAGATACTGAAGCTATTCCATTATCTTTTATTCCAGAGTGGTCCAATATAGAAGATTTGGTTATTCCTAATGTTGATAGAATGCCATTTATGTATTTGAAATCACCAATAGACAATAGACATGAATGTGATGATTATGGTGTACCAATAACTTATGGATGTGATAAGCAAATAAGAGAAATAAAAGAGACATTAAGACAAATCTTGAGAGAATATGATTTAAAAGAAGCTTTTGTTGGTGCAGACGCAAAAATGTTTAAGGGTGAAAATGCTTTGCCAACAAATGGCTTGTATAAGAGAATTAATGGTGGAGATGACGACTTTTGGGAAGTATTTGATCCAGCCTTTAGAGATACATCTTATTACAATAAATTAATGAATCAATGTGCAATGCTAGAAAAACAAATTGGTACTAGTAGAGGAATTTTAACCGATCCTTTATCTTCATATCAAAATGTTGATGAAACAAGGAGATCATTATATGACACTTTCAGCATAGTAGACGATATAAGAAATGGGATAAGTGAAGGATTAGAGGACTTTCTATATGCGTGTGAAATACTGGCAAATTATTTTAATTTAACTCCAATGGGAAATTATGAAATAAAAGAAGATTGGGACTATACATTTATAGAAGACAGTTCAACTCAATGGAATCAATTATTGCAAGGTGAATCAAGAGGAGTAATTAAGAAAGCTGAATTAAGGCAATATATTAAACCAGAAGAAACCCTTGAAGAAGCTCAGTCTGTAATTGACGAAATAGAAGATGATGAACCAACTGTAAAAGACTTGATGGGAGAGTAACACTTTATGCTAAGTGAACAAGCTATAGAACGATTAAGTGAAAGATTAGTTAGCCGAATCGAAGAATTAAACGTTTTTATGATTAGAAAATTAGCTAATCAAATTGTCGATATAGGAACTTTGACACCAACACAATTAAGAGAAGTGTTTCAATCTATTAAGTATGGTAATAATCTAACTGAAATAATTAACAAGATAGCTGAAATAACTGATAAGAATGTTAAAGATATTTACGACATCTTTGAAGAAGTTGCTAAGAAAAATCAAGTATATGCAAAACAATTTTATGAATACAGAAACATTGATTTTATACCATATGAAAGTAATATTCAATTACAATCACTAGTAAAAGGATTAGCTGAAATAACTGTTAATAATTATATTAATATTAGTAAAACAAGTGCTTTTGCTTTTTTAGATAAATCAGGAAATATTCAGTATTCTCCATTAAGCGATATATATCAAAAAATAACTGACGAGGCAATTGCAAGCATAGCCACAGGAAGAGAAACATTCCAACAAAATATGAAGAGAGCAATGAAAGAATTATCTAAACAAGGTATTCAAAATATAAGTTATGCTAATGGTTATCATAGAAGAACAGACAGTTCAGTAAGAATGAATATTAAAGATGGCGTTAGAACGCTTCAAAATACATTACAAGAACAATTTGGTAGAGAATTTGGTGCTGATGGATTTGAAGTAGTCCATCATAAGAATCCTGCTCCTGATCATTCAAGTAATTTAGAAGATGGTTGGCATGATATAGATGGTATGCAATTTAGTATAGAGGAATTTAATTTGATTAATAGTAAATTAAATAGACAAGTAAGCACATTAAATTGTTATCATCATTATATTCCCATAATCTTAGGTGTAAGTGAACCAATTTATACAAAGGAAGAGTTAGAATGTGATAAAAAAGCCAATTTAAAAGGTTTTGAATTTGAAGGTCAGCATTATACCAATTATGAAGGAACGCAGCTACAAAGGCAACTAGAAACAAAAATAAGGCAATATAAAGATATGCAGATAAGTTCTAAAGAAATGGTAGCGATTGATAATGACTATACCGATATATATATTTATCAAGAAAAAATAACACAATTAACCAGAAAATATAATAAATTGTGTAAGGTAAGTGGATTGCCTAGCAGAGTAGAAAGTCTAAAAGTAGATGGATATAAAAAAGTAAAGAAAAGTTAGAAGGTGAATAATGTGGTCGATAATGATATAGGTGGTGTATGGCGAACTGTTGGAGGTCGTAGAATATTTATAAAGAATGGGCAAGACTTATCAACAGCTATGAGAGAAAGTGGGAAATTCAATGAAATAATTAAGGCTAATAATCAAAAGTACGATGAAATAAGAAAGAAAAAAGAAAAAGAAGTTGATGAGATAGTAAAGCCTATTAAATTGTCTGAGAAAGAGCATCTTGCTTGCAATGAAGTTCTAGAAGAATTTAAAAAGAATAACAATGAAAATCTTTCAATAATAGATATAAACATATTTGAAAGAAAGGGAGATATTTCAACATCCAATAAACATTCTTCGGTTGGTTATTCTAAAGAACAAGAAGAGATTATAAAAAACGCTTCTGAAAGAAGTTTAATAGCTATTCATAATCATCCAGGAAATGGTACTTTTTCTTTACAAGATATATATACTTGTATTGAAGATACTAAAATTGGTGGTATAATGGTTGTAACGGAAGATTATATATATTCACTTAAGCCTGATTTTAGTAAAAGTTTATTAGAAAGAGATTCAAAAGGCTATTATTCAAATTTTGAATCAAAATTAGGCGATGCAAATGATAGATTATTGAGTAAATACCCAATGTATAGCAATAATCAACTATATCATATGGCATTTAAAGAAGTTTTTGAAGAAATGGGATGGGAATATGGAAGAGAAGAAAGAAACAAAGATTAATGGTTTTGACGATACTAATGTTGAAAAAAAATGGGAAGATATAATGAAACGCAATCGAAAAAACAAGAAAATTGACGATAATTTTTTATTAACGATAATTAATAGAATAAAGATGAATTTGACTTCTTATGAGCATGAACTTAATTCACTTCCTGAAGCCTATAAAAATAGATTTATAGAATTATACGAAAAAAGCACTCAAGAATAGAGTGCTTTTATTATGCGTCAATGGTGTAATGGCAACACAACAGTCTCCAAAACTGTAGACGTAGGTTCGATTCTTACTTGATGTGCCAATTTTTAAGGACATAGAGATATGTCTTTTTTTCGTGTGGTATAGCAACGATAGGACTAACAATATTTTAATTCACACGTGGACGAGACCACGAAAAAAATCGAAGGAGGAGAAATATATGCGTGAATTTTTAAAAGGCTTAGATTTAGATCAAGAAACAATTGATACAATTATGGCTGAACACGGTAAGTTAGTAACCAAAGATAAAGAAGAAATTACTGACTTAAGAGGAAAACTTGATGCTGCGAATAAAACAATTAATTCATTCAAAGATTTAGATGTTGAAGGCATCAAAAAGGAACTTCAAGATTATAAAGATCGAGAAGCTAGACAAAAAGCAGACGAAGAGGATGCTAAAGAAAGAAAAGTACTATCGACTAGTATATTAGAAGCTATAGGCGACAAAAAATTTGCTAGTGAATATGTACAAAATGGAATTCTGGAGGATGTAAGAAAAGAACTTTCAAAGCCTGAAAACAAAGGCAAAGGTGTAAAAGAGTTAGTTGAAAGCTTAACTAAAGACAAGGACGGAATATTTGTTAATCCAAATAAGCCAGCCGATATGCCAGGTATGGGAGAAGTAACTAACGAAATTACAAAAGAAGCCTTTGACAAGATGAGTTATAAAGAGAGAATAAAATTCAAACAAGAAAATCCAGAACAATTTAAAGAATTTAATAAATAGGAAAGAAGGAAAATATAATGGATACAACAACAAAATTAGAAAATTTAATTGACCCAGAGGTTATGGCACCAATGATTAGTGCAAAAATTGATTCTGCTATTGTAGTTACACCATTTGCAAAAATTGATACTACACTAGAAGGACAACCAGGAGATACTATTACAGTACCAAGATATATATATATAGGAGATGCTGAAGATGTTGCTGAAGGTGTAGCACAAGGAACAACAACTTTAACAACAAGTACAGACAAATATACAGTTAAGAAAGCAGTAAAAGATGTTGAATTAACTGACGAAGCTGTACTAAGTGGATATGGCAATCCAGTCGGAGAAGTAAATTCTCAATTAGCAAAAGCAATTGCAAGTAAAGTTGATGCAGATTGTATGGAAGCTTTACAAACTGCAACACTAAAGTATAATGCAGATGCGAAAATTTCATATGAAGGTATAGTAGAGGGAATCGACTTATTTAACGAAGAAGAAAACGTTGATAAGGCAATGTTTATTGCTCCAGCTCAAGTGACAACTTTAAGAAAGGATCCTAATTTCATTAGTAACGATAAATATAATAACAATGTTATCATGCGTGGCGAAATTGGTATGATAGCAAATACAAGAATTGTTCCTTCAAGAAAAATTAAATTGAATGACGGAAAATATTCTTGTCCTATTGTTCAATTAAATCCTGAATCAATGACTGATGATGAAGTTCCAGCATTGACAATTTATCTAAAGAGAGACACAAATGTTGAAAAAGACAGAATTGTTAAAGGAAAGAAAACTTTAATTTCAGCTGATAAACATTATGTTGCTGCTTTAACTGATGAATCAAAAGTAGTATTAGCAGAGTTTACTGCTTAGGAGGTATAAAAATGAAAGAATATATTCTAGGTAATAAAATTATTTCAACAACTCCTGAAAGATACGAAACAACCTTTAAAGATATGGGGTATGTTCCATATAAGAAAAAAGAAGAAAAAATTGATGATAAAGAACCAAAGAAAAAAGAACCAAAGAAAAATCCTAATGATTCAAATGATAATACATCAAACGAAAAAATATAATAGATTAGGAGGATATTTATGAAGATAGAAAATAAATATCTGTCTTATGAAGAATATAAAGAGCTTGGAGGAGCAATCCAAGAAGCTCTTTATAATTTATTAGAATATCGTGCTGAGAAGAAAATCGATAAGTACACATTTAAAAGATTTAGAAAGATAGATAATTATCCAACTGAATTAAAGATGTGTGTTTATGATTTAATTCCTTTAATGACAAATGATAACAATAGTAATATTGTTAGCGAGAGTATAGGCAATTATTCTGTAACTAAGAAGACCAAAAAAGAACTTGAAAAGGATATATCGGAAATAATTAATGATTATTTATCTGAAGTGTCTATTAATAATATTCCAGTTCTTTATATAGGTGCAGATGAAGACTAATAAAACAATTACAATTTATCATAAGTGTTTTAATGCAGATACGAAACTAGACAAATGGCAAAGGCAGATATCACTTAAAGCAATGGTTCAAGGTGGAAGAGGAGCAAGTATTAATAAAGGTTATGACAAAGCTAATGATATTAGTATTTGGATACCATTTGTAGAAAATAATATTAATTCTATTGATAATTTAAAAAACAAAATACTTATTACTACAAAATCAAACGAAGTAATTGAACTTGCAAAAGAAGATATTATTGTTTTTAGTGAAACTGATGAAGAAATCGAAGTTCAAAAAGATTTGCAATTAGAAAATTTCAATATTACTACATTGATTGTTAATGATTATTGTAGCGAAGAAATGAAACACATCTTTTTAGGAGCGAAATAATGAAATATCCATCAGCAACTACTATAAAAGCAGATTTAAATATAGAAAATGGAGGTTCAACTCATAAGTATTTCACGGAACGATGTCACGTTTATATGGGACCATTTATTCCAGGAGGAGTAAGTGGGGAAATTAATGAATCAGCAGAATTAAGTACTGACGAAATAGCTTATAACTCTCCATTTGCTCATTATTTACATACCGGAATATTGTATGTAGATCCAGAAACAGGAAGTAGTTGGGCTAGAAAAGGACAAACTAAAATTTCTACAGGAAAAGCATTAGAATATCATACTCCTGGAACAGGGGCACATTGGGATGAGAAAATGTGGAATTCTAAGGGAGAAAAAATAATTAGCGAAGTTCAAAAAAAGATGGATAAGGAGTGATCTATTTGAATAATGATGATTTAAAAGCAATAAGAGAGTATTTATATGATAATAAAATTATTGATGAAAAGAATAAGATAAATGTTGATTTTTTAGGCGAAGAACCAACAGAATTCTCTATTGTGCCTGTTCCAGTTGATCCAATTGTTGAAACTTATATAAATGGTATTTCATATAGACAATATCAGTTTCAATTACTTAGCTGTCAAGAGTACGGCTCTGATGTTATGACGAACTTGTCAAATAGTTCTTTTTATGGTGAATTGTATGAAAAAATAGAAAAGTTAAATAAAGAAAGAACATTGCCTAATATTAAAGGAATAGATAAAATAAAATGTTTGGATAATGGAGCAATTCAAAGTGCTACTCCAAATACGGCTAGATATTCAATATTGATGCAAATTTTATACTACAAGGAGGTATAAGATGAACAAAATAATATTTAAAAGAAAATGTCGATTTAAAGGTAAGATTTACGATGTTGGCGACGAATTAAAAAAATGTTCAAAAGAAGATATAATAGATATAAGAAAATTGAACGAGAGAGGATTTATTGACCCTCTAAATCAAAAAGAACTGAAGCAAATTGCCGATGGTTCTTTTTTTATTAAATCAAAATCAAAAAGAAAAGGAGAATAGTAAATATGGAAGGTGTACAATATACAAAAGTTACAAGAGATCAAATAGCATCCTTTTTGAATGTTAAACCTCTTGAAAACTTAAAGGATTTTAAAGTTATTGGTATTGGTGTTACGGATTATGGACTAGATTATAATCCTCAAGTTTCAACGGAAAAATGGATTATTCATAAAAATGCAACAAGTTCGTTAGACTCATATCAGATTCAAGGAGATGTTGCACAAACATGTTATTATGGTGATCCAGTTTATGACTATGTTAATCATTTAAGAAGAACATTGGCTGTAGGTTCAAAAGTTAATACCCAAATTCTAGATGTTGACATGTATGATGAGAAAGATGGTGCTTATGCAGCAACATTATTTGATTGTATGATTGCTGTTACTTCTTATGCAAAAGGAGAAAATCCTGCAATTGAATATTCCATTTATTATAATGGGGATCCTAAAATAGGGACAGTTACATTCGCAGATAAAGTACCAACGTTTGTCGAAACTGTTGAGACTGGTGAATCTGAAGGTAATTAATTTATAAACAATAAATGTGAGTGGGAATAATAATTCCTGCTCTTTTTATTTAACAAAAAAGGAGAGAAAAAAATGGCAAAAAATTTAAATATAAATTTGGGAGATAATACAGATAGTATATTAATTGTTAATATCCATGATAAAGATGGGAATGATACTGGAGAAACACTCCAATTTGATTTGGAAGATATAGAACTACCATTGAAATACCACCAAATAATAGAAGAAGATAAAAGAAATAGAAATTGGTTAAAGAATCAATTTGTTATTATCGATAGAAAAAAAGATGTTAAAGGTAAAAAAATGTTAAGCAAAAATGAAGAAGAAAAGATGTTAAAAATGAAGGAATTCTACGAAAGAGAAATGAACACTATAGATTCATTTCTTGGAAAAGGTGGATGTAAAAAAATGCTTAATGGAAGAAAACCTTATTGGGAAATGTTCAGTGATATAATTGAAGACTTAAAACCAGTAATAAAAGAGTTAGACCTAACAATGTCATTTATTGAAAACAAAATAAAAAATAAATATGGTCAATCAAGCAAAGAAGAAAATGTACTTGAATAATGAAGAATCCAGAGTATGTCAAAATTAAAGACAAAAAATATAAAATCAATACAGATTTTAGAGTAGCTATAAGATGTGAAAATGTGGCTACTGATTCTTCAATAAGTGATACAGAACGAACTTTAGCGATTATATACTTATTATTTGGTGATGACGGATTAAGCAATCCAAGAGATTATAACAAATTAATTGAACTAGGGTTACGCTATCTAAAATGTGGATTAGAAGAAAATAATGATTTAAATGAAAAGCCAGATATGGACCTAGAGCAAGATATTAGGCTAATTGAAGCAAGTTTCAAGTCCGATTATGGAATAACCCTAGGAGATGAATATATGCACTGGTGGGACTTTTATATGTATTTAAATGGTCTTACTGATAAATGTGTATTAAATCGTATTAGAGAATTAAGAACTTATGATACATCACAAATAAAAAGTATTAAGGAAAAAAATAAGATTCAAAAGCTTAAAAAGAGATTTGCTTTAAGAGAGAAAGAGATAGTAATGTCTGACGCTCAAAGAGAAGCAAGAAATAAATTCTGTGAGTTAGCAGGAATAAAAGAAAAGGAGTGAAATAATGGCGAAAACATTAGTAATAAAGACCAGAATGGATAACTCCGATTTTGATAAAAAATATTCAGAATTAGTTAAGCAACTAGAAATTGCCGAAAAAGAACAAAATGCAATTAGTAAGAAAAGTGAAGAATATAATTCAAAGATAGTTGCTAACAAGGAAGAGATAAAAAAAGTTAATAATTCAATGAAAGAATTAAAAAATACTATTGATTCTTTAAGTAAAAAACAAATTGGTAAAGGACTTAGTGGAAGTGAATATGCCGATTTAGAAAAAGCAACTGAGGAATACAACAAACAAAATAAAGCTTTGGAAAAATTATATGATGCAAATTCAAAAATAAATAGTCAAATAGATTCTCAAAATATAAAATATCAAAAAACAACAAGTAAAATTCAAAATATAAATGATAAAATAGAGAATCTTAAAGACAATGGCTCGAAATTTGATTTATCAAATGTTTCTAAGAGTATGACTGATATAATTAAGAAGATAGGAAAGTGGAGTTTAGCTGTTATTGGGGTAAGCAGTGCATATAATCTTATAACGCGAGCAGTAGGAACACTTTCGCAATATAATAAAGGATTAAGTGACGATATATCATATATTCAATTTGCTTTAGCTAGCACCTTAGAACCTGTTATAAGTAGAATAGTAGGTCTCGCTTATAAAGCTTTACAATATATAAATTATTTAGCTCAAGCATGGTTTGGGGTTAATCTATTTGCAAATGCAACAGCAAGTGCAATGAATAAAGCTAATAAGAGTGCGAAAGAATTAAAAAAGTCGATGGGAAGTTATGATACGGCAAACGTATTAAGTGATAGTTCTGGTGGAGGTGGAGGAGTATCAACTCCAAGTGTTGATTTAAGCAAACAATTAGGTGAAGATGAAATTCCACCTTGGATAAAGTGGTTAGCAGAAAATGGAGAATTGTTAAAAAATATTATATTAGGAATTGGAATAGCCTTTGCGACATGGAAAATAATTGAATTAATATCTAATTTATTTAGTTTAGGAGAAAAATTAGGAATTGTATTTGATTTTATTGGCAAAATTGGTGAAGGACTTAGCTCTTTACAATTAGTAGGTATAGCAGTAGTTATTGGTGGTATAGTCTTGCTAATTAAAGATATCATTGGTTTTCTAAATGATCCTACATGGGAAGGTTTTGGAAAAATATTAACAGATATAGGAATTATTTTAGCTGGACTGGCTTTAATAATAGGTTCTATTCCTCTAGCAGTAGCAGCTATTATTGCTATTATTGTAGGATTAGTCATCACTAATTGGGATAAAATTAAAGAAATTTTAGGTATTGTTGCCTCTTGGATTTATGAAAATGTATTAACCCCTATAGGACATTTCTTTAAAGCTTGTTTTGATACTTTATTAAGTGTAATAAAATTATTTATATCTGGTATACAAGCAATATTTACTACTGTTGTTAATTTGGTAGCAACTCCATTTGTTGTAGCAAAAGATACAATAATAGGTGTATTTAATGGTATAAAGACGTTCTTTAAAGGATTTGTACAAGTAATAAAGTCTATATTTAACGGAGATATAAAAGGCGTATTTAAAGGCTTTAAAACAATGTTTTCTGGTCTTATGGATTCTCTTTGGTCTATAGCTAAAGCTCCTCTTAATTTAATAATAGGTGGTTTAAATTCATTAATTAAAGGAGCAAATAAAATAAGTTTTGATGTTCCTGATTGGGTACCTGGATTAGGTGGTAAGAAATTTGGATTTAATATTCCAACAATTAAAAAATTAAAAGTTGGAGGTATTATTAATAATCCTGGCAAAGGTGTTCCAGTAGGAGGAGCAATTGGTGGTGAAGCTGGAAGAGAAGGAGTTTTACCTTTAACAGATGCACAAGCAATGGCAGAACTTGGAAAAGAAATAGGAAAATGGATAACCTTGTATATTAACTTGACTGGAGAAATGGATGGTCGAGCTGTTTTACGTGTATTAAAGAAAATAATTGTAAATGATGAATTTGCTAAGAATGGAGGATAGTGTATGATATGTGATTTAGAAAAATTAAGTCAAAAGATACCTATTCTCTCTTGGCAAGATCAACCACAAGATAATTGGGCAAGTGATGCTGGTAGAAATTCTAATAGTGCAAAATGGGGAGGCACTTTTATTGGATATGTAACTCAATTAACCATAGAATTTGGAGAATTGACACAATCACAAATAACAGAACTAAAAAGGTATGTTCAAAGGTCAATATTTAGGGTTAGATATCAAAGTAGTGATAATGGTGAATGGATAACGGAAAAATTTTATGGAACAACAATTCCAGCAAAAAAAGATTATATTTATGGCAAATACAAGCCATTTAGTTTAACATTGACAGGAGTTGACTTAAGAGATGAAGTATTGTGACATAATTCAAACTGAAGGTCGTAGATTTAAAAAGAAAAAAGTTTATTATATTCTTAACAACCAAAAATATGATTTGGATGTTGAAGATTTTGTAAAAGCAAAAGTTAAGTTTAATGCTTCTTTGATTGGAACATTAATGCTAGGGTTAGAACTAGATTTGAAGTCTCCATTAAATAACAAAGATGCATCTACCTACCTTGAAGTTACAGCCTTTTTAGATAAAGATAATATGGATACAAAAATATATGGTCCATATTATTTGAAAGAATTACCGACTTATAATGCAAGTGAAAAAACATATAGTCATATTTTATACGATAGAATGTTGAAAACTATGGTCGATTATATTGCGTTAGATATTAATTATCCATGTACTATTCAACAATATTATGACAAATTAATTGAAACACTGGGATTTACTTCTAGTGTTTCTTTAATTAATGGAAATCTTATAATGGATTCTGACATCTATGATGGGATAAATTATACTTATAGAACAGTACTAGAAGACATAGCAATTGCTAATGGTGTATTATTGTATGTTGATGATAATGATGTAAAAGCCGCAGAATTTGGCAGTGATGCTAACCTTGCAACAATTAATGATGATATTTTAAAGAATACTAATATTGATTTTGGAGAACATTATGGACCAATAAATTCAATTGTGTTAAGCCGTAGTGCAGAAAGCGATAATGTATTTATTCAAGATGAAGAAAGTGTTTCTAAGAATGGACTAAATGAGCTTAAAATAAAAGATAATCAATTAATGAACGATAATAATAGAAGTGAGTTTTTACCAGGCTTACTATCAAAATTAAATGGAATAGAATACGATATATTTGATACAGAATTAGTTGGCTATGGTGGATTTACGCCTCTACAAAAAGTGAAATTTGAAACTGGAAATAAAGAATATTATTCCTATGTTTTTAATAACGAAATTGAATTTACAAATGGATACAAAGAAGTTATATATAGTGAAATGCCTGATGAAAGTACAACAGATTATTCATCAGCAGATAAATCAGACAAAGGTTTATCTCAGGTGTTTCTAATAGTTAAAAAACAAGAAAAAAAAATAAACGGTGTAGTTAATGAAGTAAACGAAGCAGTATCGAAAGTAGTTGAATTTGAAGAATCTCTTGATGGTATAAAACTATCAGTAGAAGAAACAAACAACAAATTCGACAAAGAGATAACATCAAAGAAAAACGCTTTTGGCAATCCTATAGAGATAGATGATGCAGGGGAGTATTATTTAGAATCAATTGCTATTGAAGGAAAAAGTGTCAAAGTAAATGATGAGATAAAGACTGTACAAGGAAAAGAATTTGAAGGTAAAAAAGGAAAATGGCTAGAACAAGTAACTTACAACAAAAATAATGCTATATTTGATGATTCATATAAAAATAGTACATACACTTACAATGAATTTGAAGCGGATGATATATCAGTTGTAAAGAATGGTACAGGCGGGACTTTTTATGCTCAGTATAAGTTAGATATTA
>CASPWD010000022.1 GCA_949425635.1 uncultured Bacilli bacterium
TTTGTATTACTGTTTGTTGGTTTATTAGTAGGTTTGTCATCTGGCTTTACATCAGGATTTTCAGCTTGTTTTTTCTCTATCCAAGTAACACTAGCTTTTGCAGTTCCTTTATTTCCAGCCTTATCGATAAATTCAAATGTAAACGTTCCATTTTTTGTAAATGTATAAGAAGCCTTTCCACCATTATTTGTAACAGTAACTTCTTCACTTGGTTTTAAAGTTGCTACTACAGGACCTTCTGTTTTTTCAGTTGTACTATACTGAATTTTTGCAGTAGGTGCTTCTTTATCAATGTTTTTTACAGTAGCTTTAATAGAATAATTTCTATTTGTCACTTTATCTTTATATTCAAATGTAAATTCTCCATTTTTTGTAAATGTATGTGTTTTAGATCCATTATTATTAGTAATCTCAATGTCATCCTCTGTTATTAAAGTAGCAACTACATTCTTGTTAGTCCATTTTGTTGTAGAGTATTTAATTTCTACTTCAGGTTCTACAATAGGAGCTTTCGTTAAATCCTCATAAATATTAATCATTGCAGCAGTTGCAAAAATATTATCATATGATTGCATAGTAATTTTTACATACTGTCCATACACAGATTCATCAAAACTAATATGTCTAGAGAAATCTTCTTGTGGATGATTTTGTACACTTGCAACTTCAATCCAACTTTCTCCATCTTCACTAACAGAAACAATTGCATTTTTCATATAACCAAATGATTCTTTTTCAGCAGCGATATGAAAATAATCAACCGCAGATATATATCTTGGTTTATCTAATTTAATAGAAATATAAGAAGTTTTTTCAGCAACTTTAAAATTCGTATGCCACTGAGTATTAATGTTTCCATCTATTGCATTAACTGCATAATATGGTCTTTTTGAATCTTGAGATTGTGATGAAAATCCATGAATGCTTAAATGCTTAATAGGGATATAAGTCTCTTCTTTGGTATTATTATCTGTGAATTTATATTCGAGTGGCTTACTAGCCATAGAAATTCCAGATGCTTTTCTTCGTACTAATACAGTCTTATTTCCATCTACTATTCCTGGTCCCTCTTCTTGATAAGGGCTCCACTCATTTTCATCCGCAAACTTCCATTCAAGAACACTTTTATTAGGTTGATCAATTATGATATTTTCAAAATCATTTAGGAATCCTGCTTCTGGAATATCAAATTGTTTAATAGTAATTGTATAAATTTCGTTATCGTTATCGAATTTAACTTTAATCATACTATTAATATCAATTTGTTCAATTTCTGATTGTGTTAATTGATGACTATCTCCCTCTGTAGAATGCCATGTTTTTCCACTATCAAGACTATATTTCCACTTTGTTCCTTTATATTCATCATATAAAGATATCACTCCAGCATTGGCTCCATCAAATGAGAAAGTTGCAACATTTTTGATTGTAGTATCTTCGTAGAAATTAAATGCTCTTGCGGCAAACCAATTACCATTTGTTCTATCAGCAACAATCTTAACATATTGAACTCTTTGTGGAATGTCTACCTCAAAACTCTTGATATTATTGGTTAATTGTTGAAGGGTATCTGCTTGATTTGTGTATGTTAATCCTTTTTGTTGAGATAAAACAAACCAGTTTTCTCCGTCCATACTTCCCCAGACAGTACCATCATAAATCTTACCATTACCTCCACCTGCTGGTACAAACTCAACAGCAGATATATTGTAAGGGTGATCTAATTTAACAGTGATGAAACGCTTTGTATCTCCACCAATCCAATCAGAGTGCCATCTTGTATTATAATTTCCATCAAGTGCATAGATAGCATTTCCATTTTGACCACTGCCAGTAGCCTCCGATGATACAGCATGTATACTTAAATGATCTACTGAAATATATTTTCTTTTCTTATCAATTACATCTTCTGTAAATGTGTAAGTTGTACTAGTATTAGATGCAAGATACGTTCCTGTTGCTCCCATTTTTAAAATAACTGTTTTATCACCAGTTAAATCTGGTTGGGATTCTCCATAAAACTTCCACTCATCAGACTCTTTATATTTCCATTGTACTGAATCAACTGCTCCTAATATTTTATTTTCTAAATCACTTGCAAATAAAGTAGAAGGTAATCCAACCGATTCTTGAATATCAATCTTATAAAGATTTTCTTCTGAATAGTTTACTCCAACTATATGGACATATAAATCATTTTCAGAAGTAATAGATGCTATTTCATCAGCTGTTAATTGTAATTTGTGTTCTTCTTCTGCAGAAAAGCTTACTTCCTTCCAAGTATTCTTTCCATCCAAACTATAATCCCATCGTACTCCATTTCCATCAAATCTACTTGATAATACTATTTTTCCAGCATCTTCTCCATCAAATGAGAAGGTTGCAATCGTAGTATCCATTTGCCCTAAAATATAATTTGCCATTAATCTAGTAATATTTGGTTGTAGTACTGCAGTTGAACTATTTGGCAGTACACTTCCTTCCTTCAATATTCTTGTTTGAAGTAAAGTAAATTTATATGATTCTTGTTGACTTGTTAATTTTGGTTTAATTTGATTTGTCATTTGATACATAGGAAGTGGATAATATTTTAAATTCTCTGCAATTTCTTTTGCAAGTTCAAAATATTGTTCTTCTGTTTTATTTTCAGAAGCATTATATGTTAGTATTAATCCATACCACGCATTTAAGTTTAAAGGTTGAACTTCTAATGCTTTTCTATACATCTCTTCTTTTTTTGCTAAATCTTGATAAGAATCTGCAAGATAAACAAACTTTTGGCTTTGTTCATAGGTATCTTCATGGTTAATAACTTCTTGTGCTAAATGTATATATGTTCCTGTATATCCACTTGCATATGGACCATTTGCCCATCCTAAAAGTCCTGATGACCCTGTGTATGCCCATCCACTAACATCATTATCAATACCCCAGAATCCTTCTCCATTACTATTTTGAAAATAATTGATATGAGCTGCATGACCTGGTTGTCCTACGACTGCATCTGGTAGTCCAAGCACTCCTCTAATATTTGAGCCTGTCTTAGAAATACCCCCACAAACTGCGCCAGTTCCAAATTTATTTCGCATGTTCATCCATACTTTATAAATTTTATTATTTGATGTCCCTCTTGGTATTTGTAAAATATATTCTTTCTCATCTACTCCGCCTGGAATTTTATAAACTACGTCCCATAATCCTATTCTTTGTCCTTCATGTTCCTCATCTGGTACAGAGAATAATTGATTAAAATATTCTTTATTTTCTTCTGCATAGTAAACTGGATTTCCATAGTTTGGCCAGACATATTCTATATATTTATGTGGCCATAAACGGGAACTACCCTCTTTTCTTATTAACTCTCGAACGTATGCATTTAACCATAGCATTGACTGGTCATCTATATTGTTTGCCATAACATAACGCATTTCTTCTACAGTATAATTTTCAAACCATTTATTATAATCCATACCGTCTGGGCCTTCAAATAGATTATTTTGATGCATATATTTAATAATGGCATATCTTCTAACAGAATCTGATTGATTTTCTGGAGTAGAAGCATTATTCATCCATAGTCCAACAACACTAGCATGGGTTAATGATAAAGAAGTCGCCATTCTTAAATATAAATCCCCAAGTACTGTACCATACTTTGTAACTGTTGTATTGTTAAAATCATTCTTATAGTTTCTATATAATCTAGAATATTGTGTTAATGATTTATAATAATTATTTCCTGCTGGCTTACCTCCTAAGATGTAATATTTTAATGCTTTTTGGTTACTCATTAAAAAGTCAATAGCAATCTTATTATCTTCACTTTCATTATAGAAAGAATTAATTGTAAACTGCCCAACATTGCTAACAAGTTGTCTTTTTAATAAATTAAATTCTATTTCATCAGTTAAATCAGATTGACCATGATATTGTGACTTAATAATTTCATCATATTCTTCTAATGATTTAAATGCAGAATTCTCTGATAAATCATTTACTAGTTTAGCATCAGCATAAACAACATGATCAGATGCATTATTTTGAAGTTGGTCTGCTACTAATCTAATATAATTAGCGTTCCCTAACTCAATTTCAACACGAGTAGCTTCTTGACCTGGAAGTTTTGTTTCATTAAATTTAGCTTCTCCCCAAGTTTTACCATCTTCTGAAGTATAAATATAAAATCTTACTCCATCTCCTCTTGTAGACGTTGTATTTAACCCTACAAATGCAGTAAAATATCTATAATTATAATTGCTGATATCATAAGTAACTTGAGAATTAGCATGTGCCCAAATTCCTTTTTCAAATGTAAATGCATTATTCTCAATTTTAAGAGTTATTTTTCCTCCACCATTTACTTCATCATATCTAATCTTATCCCATTCTGTATAAGACTGATTAGACATATAATCTATATCAGATAAATATAACGTATCTTCCCCTTTTCTAGCATTATAAGAAAGGGTTTCATACTTTTCAACTGTCAATTTCATATCTGTATTTTGTTTGTTAAAGCAATAGGTAGCACCTGAAAAAATAGTGCTTCCCAAAATCAAAGCGAAAAGAATGATTACAAATGACTTTTTTAATTTTCTTCTTTTTTTCATATACAACTCTCCCTCACACTCTCTCAAAGCATCATTTTACTATTGTTTTTTTCTACTATTTAGTGCTTTTTTCAATATAAGATAATACCTCATTTTTGTTCTTTTGTCAAAATGAAAAAGAAATACTAAATATTGATAAAATCTATTAAAAAAAATACTATAGACTTTACATAAATATTCTATCATATTCCTATTTTCCATTCAATATGTTTCCTTTTAATTTATGCATCAAATGTAAAAAAGAAACCGCAAATTATCTATTTTTTAAAGACTTTTCTAACAATTATTTGACAGGTACTTTTCTCTATTTTTTCAAAAAAACCACATTACTAAATGTGGTTTCATTCTAATTATCTTTCTTTTTTCTTACTACAAAGTAAATAACTCCGCCTACTAATAAAATTGCTACTCCACCTATTATATATGGAAGATAATTAACAGAATTTTCTGTATCCTTATTTTCTATTACGTTTGTATTATTACTATTAGTATTAGTATTTGGCTTCTCTTCACTATCAGTTTTGTAAGCAATGATGTATTTTCCTAATCCACTATCTTCAAATTCAACTTCATTATTAGTTACTTTTGAATTTAGTTTTACAACACTTCCATCATCTCTTACCACATAAATAGCATCAAATTCTTTATTAGAATCTAATTTTACTGTTTGCGTTAATTTTGTAGTAGATAAATTTATTTCTTTATTATCTTTTGTTTCTAAAGTTACTCTATAGATTTCACTATCTTTTCCATAACGATTTTTCTGTGCATCGCTTAATGTAAGTTTTTGATAATCTAATGTCGCATCTTCATATTTTGATAAAATTGAATTTGGAACTTTAACAGTTACATTACCACTAGACATATTTTTATATGTTTCTTCAGGTATTGTTGGTTTATCGTTTGGTTTCGTTCCCGTATTTTCTCCTGGTTTTGTATTACCATTTGTATTACTGTTTGTTGGTTTATTAGTAGGTTTGTCATCTGGCTTTACATCAGGATTTTCAGCTTGTTTTTTCTCTATCCAAGTAACTTTGGCTGTTGCATATCCAACATTTCCTGCTCTATCCACAAACTCAAATGTGAATTCAGCATTCTCACGGAATGTATAAGATAATTTACCACTATTATTCTTAACAGTAACTTCTTCACTTGGTTTTAAAGTTGCTACTACAGGTCCTTCTGTTTTATCTGTTGTACTATATTCAATAGTCGCTGTTGGTTTAGTTTTATCAATCCAATCTACTCTTACAGTTGCTTCTCCTGAATTACCTGCCCTATCTACAAATTCAAATGTAAACGAACCATTCTTTGTAAATGTATAAGACTTTTTACCACCATTATTTTTAACAGTGACCTCTTCACTTGGTTTTAAAGTAACTACAACATTTTGATTAGTCCATTTTCTAGTACTAAATTCAAATTCTGCTGTTGGGTCCTCTTTATCAATCCAATCTACTGTTACTGGAATCAATCCATCATATCCATTTTCATCTTTGTATTGAAAATCAAATGTACCATTATTTTCAAAAACATATTCATTACTTGCATTATTATTAAATATTCTATATCCATTTTCTAATTCTAATGTAACCTTAACATTTTGATTAGTTAATGATTCAGTAGAATATTTAATCTCATACTTTGGTGGTTTTGATATCCAATCTACTGTTACAGTTGCTTCCCCTGCATTACCTGCCCTATCCACAAATTCAAACGTAAACTCTCCATTTTTTGTAAACGTATAAGTATCACTACCATTATTATTTGTAATAGTTACTTCCTCACTTGGTTTTAATGTTGCTATTACTTCCCCTTCTGTTAAATGAACAGTATTAAATTCAAATTCTGCTGTTGGAGCCTCTGTATCAATCCAATCTACAGTGATTGTTTTAGTACCAACATTTCCTAACTCGTCAGCAAATTTTAATTCAAATGTACCATTTTCCAAGAAAGTAAGTGTTTTACTACCATCTACTGGATTAGTTGCTAAATCAACATCAGTTGATAAGATTGTTATATTATTCTTATCAAATGAAAGTGTGGCAACTACATTTTCATTTGTTAATTCAGTAGTACTGAATTGAACCTGAGCAGTAGGTGCTTTTTTATCAATCCAATCAACATGGGCAGTTGCTGTTCCTTTATTTCCTGCTTTATCAACAAACTCAAATGTAAAATCTCCATTTTTATCAAAAGTGTGAGTCATTTTTCCATCATTATTTGTAACTGTAATAGATCTTGTTGGGTTTACTAATTCTGCTACTACGTTTTTATTAGTTTTATTTGTAATATTATAATTTACTTCTGCTCTTGGAGTAGGATCTTGTGTTGTATCTTCATATAAATAAATTTCACCTATTGTTAAACTAGTGCTTAAAATCGTATCATATACAGTATCTGCTGTAAATCTAACATATTTAGCTTGGAAAGCTTCATCAAATACTATTTGTTGTGCACTATCATTATTATTTGCAAGTGTTTTAGAAGCCACTTTTGTCCAATTTGTTCCGTCCATACTAACTTCTATTGTAACATTTTTAGCATAGCCATAACGAATTGACTGATTAGAAAATGTATTATCTATGGAACTACTATCATGAATGTAATCAAGCGCAGTTACAAATCTTGGCTCATTAAGTTCTATAACTACCCATGCTTTAATATACTTTGGATTAAATCCACTATTACGTTTTGATCTCCAATATGTTTTAGGGTTACCATCTACAATATTATTCATATTTCCTTGTTGAGTAGATGAAACCATCGGTACACTCAAGAATCTACTTGGAATATATCTTTTTTCTTCTTGTCCAACATTATCAGTAAATGTAAAGTATACTGAATCACTTGCAATATTTGTGCCATTAGCAATCGTTCTTACATATACTTTTTTATTACCACTAAATAATGGATTAGAATTTGCAAAAGAAGTCCATTCACCATTAGGATCTAATGTCCATTCCATTGAGGAATTTGTACCATACATACGATCTTCAAAATCGTTAATTGTTACACCAGATGGTTTAGATGCTTTCGTTATATCAATCGTATAGATATTGGCATCTGTCATTGGTAATCCTGTAATATGAATCTTAATATCATTAGTAGTATTGATACTGTTAATTTCTTCTTGAGTTAATTGTGCAGAATGCTCAAAACAATCTTTCCATGTTTTTCCACCATCTAAACTATAAGTCCATGCTACTTGAGCACTTTGTAATTGTTTAGATAATACTATTTTACCAGCATTTGCTCCATCAAATGAGAAAGTGGCGATTCTATTGTCTACTACTCCTAAAAGAGCATTAGCAATTACTGGAACTTCTTTGTAATATAATGTATCTTTATCAGTTGCTTTTGTAGCTTTTCTTAATGTCTCATCCTGAATCATCATCAATTTGCTACGATATTCTGCCGACGCAACTTTAGTACCAATTCTTCTTGTTAAATCATACATTGGAAGTGGATAATAAGTATAAACACTTGCTATTTCTTCTGCTAATCCTACCAATTCTGCTTCTGTTTTTTCAGTATCTGTAATATATAAATTTACTAATCCAATCCATGCATCTAAATTAATAATTTCTTCTTTTAATGCATCACGATAGATTTTCTCTAATTTTTTTCTATCATTTTTATAAACATCTTCTAGTAGCATAATTAATTGTGATTGTTCATATTTTTCATATTCATTTTGGGCATCTTGTGAAAGTAATAAATAAGAACCTGTTGAGATAGTATTATTATTAAAACTATATCTACTTCCCCAACCATTATAGCCTCCACCAGTAGTGTTAGTCCATCCTGTTGTAGACACACTATTGGATAACTGCCAAGCGTATTTTCCGCCACCTGCATTATAAAGATAAACATAAGCAGCATGACCTGGTTGACCTACAACACGTGCTGGATATCCCCAAACACCTTGTAGATTGGCTGCCGTTTTTGATAAACCTCCACAAACAGCACCTTCTTCAAATACAATCCATAATTTTGGTTTTCCAGATTGATAAGGAACATTATACTTTGACAAATTGTATTTTTTATCCCACATAGCATAATTTTCTTGACTATAGTATTTTGGTCTATAATAACCATAGCCTAATGTGTACTTAATATACTTATAAGGATTGAATCGATCTCCTACTTGTCCTTGGGATGAATATTTTTTTGAATAATCATGTAACCATAATATTTCTTCATCATCTATGTTATTAGCCATAACTCCACGCATTTCATCTATTGTATAGCTTTCAAACATAGCATTTGAAGCGAGCAATCCATTCAAATGCATCTCTTTATATATTTCATAACGATTCAATGCATTAGATTGTTGTCTTATATCTGTCCATAATCCAACAGAACCAGCATGGGTAAGTGATAAAGATAGCATCATTTTTAAATATAGATCTTTATACTTTATTCCTGTTCCTGAAACGGTTACGTTTTCATTGGATAAATCTGCTTTAT
>CASPWD010000023.1 GCA_949425635.1 uncultured Bacilli bacterium
ATGTAGCGTATAGATTAGTAAGTTTATTACAAGCAGGAGATGAGATAGAGAAAGCGTTTCCAGGAATTGGCGGAGAAGGAAGACCTATTGGCGAAAACTGGGGTGGTGATAACTGGAGCTCAGAGGAAGAAGGATATTTAATTTCAATGGATGAATCTATAAAAGAAATATTACGTTCAGACATCTATGAAAGTGAAGCAATGTATGAGATATTATTAGATGTAGGAACAATCCAATATATCAGAAAAGACAATGAGAAATATTTCTCAAGTGGAAAAGATCCGTATACAAGTTTTGATAATGTAATTTGTAAGAGTACAGGCTCAAATGGAGAACATAAATATTGTGCGAGTGACTTTATAAGTGATTTGGCAAGTAGTGATTATGGACAACAAGGAGGAACGGTATTAATGGGAACATGTATACCAGTAACAGATACAGAAGCGAGAGCAGAAGAGATATTAAATAATGGATGTAATGGAACATATACATATCCAGATTTTAGTTGGGTGAGATAATGAAAAAGTTTAGAATGAAAATTCTAAACTTTTTTATTTTAGAAAAATTACTTTTTTTTTTTTGAAAATTAAGATATACTATAAGTATTAGATAGTAAAGGGGAATATATATGATATTAAGAAAACCGTATGCATTTTTAATTAAACATTTTAAACATATTCATCTTATTTTAACAGCTTGTATGGTTTATTTAATTTTTAGAACTGAGATGATGATTAGTTTTTTAAATGAGTATATTAATTCTTTTACCTCAGTTATTGGACAACCAATCGTAGCTTCTTTATATAATACTTGGGTAGTTTTATTACCTGCATTAATATTGATATTATCTATTATATTATTGGTTACTATGAAAATAAAAGATAAGCCAAGACTTTATTATACTTTAATGATTGTGGTTCATGTCATATTGGTTGCTGCTTATTTTTATGGATATACTGTATTTGATAAATTACAAAAAACAATTGTTGATTTAAGAACTATTAGTGCTTTAAGGGATATTCTTTATTATTGCATTATTTTACAAGGAGTATTTGCAATAGCTACTCTTATAAGAGGTGTTGGTTTTGATGTTAAAAAATTTGATTTTGGATCAGATTTAGATATGCTTGAGCTATCTGACGAAGATAACGAAGAGTTTGAATTAGATATAGATTTTGATATTAGCGATAAAAAAAGGAAATGGAAACGCACTTTAAGATTTTTAAAATATAAATATAAAGAGCATAAATTTATTGCCCATATTGGAATGGGAGTAATAGCTGCTGCTTTATTGTTTTATATATATTCTAATTTTAATATTTATGGAAAAGTTAGTGCAGAGGGAACAAACTTTAGTATGAATGGTTTTACCATGGGAGTTTCTAAAAGTTATGTATTGAATCAAAATTCTTTTGGATCATATATTGGTGATGGAAGTAAATTTTTAGTAGTAGTTGAGTTGAATGTGAAAAATAATTCTGTTACACCTGCATCTATTGCAACAGGAAATATAGAACTTAATATTGGTGGAATTAATTATCATCATGTAGAACAATATGATAGTGCTCTATTAGATTTAGGCGTTGTCTATAAAGGACAAGAATTAAAACAAGAATTTATGCATTATTTATTGGTTTATGAAATACCAGCAAATAGAGTAAAAAGTAAATTAAAATTAGGATTTCATAATAACTTTTCAGGAGAAATTGCTTATGTAAGATTAAATCCTAAAAATATGAATGAAGAAGAAACTTCAACGGAAGAATATACAGTAGGAGATACTTTGAATTTTGAAAAGACTCCATTAGGAAATACTACTTTAAAAATTAATTCTTTTGATATTAAAAATCAATTTGAAAATAGATATCGTAAATGTACTAATAGAACAAAAACCTGCGTAGATTCTGTCGAATATTTAATGCCAGCAAAATATAATTCTAATTATGATAAAGCATTATTGAAATTAGATATGGATTTCAATTTAAATGAAAAATTTAGGTCAGATTCTATTAGTTCAGTATATGACTTAATGAACGCATTTATGAAAATTGAATATGAATTAGATGGTTATAGAAAAATACAATCTTTTTATCTAGGAGAGGTTAAAAGTAAAAGAGCAAATAAAAATACTTATTATATTGAAGTATTAAAGGAAATAAAAGATGCAGAAAAAATAACCTTGGTTTTTCAAATCAGAAATAATACCTATAGATATTATTTAAGATAGCAAAAATATCTATCAAAATAAGAAAATATGTGTTATAATTTAGAAAGGATAGAGTAGGCATGAAAAGAATTTTCAAATATGTGGCAATTATTTTTATTGTATTTCTTATACCAAAGAATGTATTTGCAGTTGGCCTTTGTGATAATAGAACAATGGCAGATTATAGGGAATTAGCAAGTAACATTAAGGTATATACAGATTATCGTATTGTTGATAATCAAGCAATATTTGATGTTATAATAACAAACCTTCCTAAAGATGTTTATGTTTTGGATACTGTTAATAATAAATATTATCAATATAGTGATTTTACAACAGAAACTGAATTAATTTTAAAAGATTACAGAGAAAATCAAAAATTAAACTTTGACATTTACATGAATATCGGAGGTTGTTATGGACAAAAATTGACTACTATTTATGCAAATTTACCAAATTATAATGAATACTCTTCTGATGAAGTATGCAAAGGAGCGGAAGAATATTCATTATGTCAAAGATGGGGTTCTGTATCAACAGGATACAATGACTTTGTTTCTAAAGTAAATGAATATAAAATAAAGAAACAACAACAGACAAATAAACCATATACTCCATCGGAACCTACTATGAAAGATAAAATTTTAGCTTTTATAGGTGATTATTATATTTATTTAATTGGTGGAGTAGCACTTATGGTATTATTGTTAACAGCTTTAAAAACATGGGCTACAAATAAAAATGAATTTGATTTTAAAGTGTAGGTGAGTGTACGTGAATAAGAAAAAAAATAAAAAATTACTGTTATCACTATTTCTATTAATCATCCTTGTTGGGTTTAATGGGATAATGATAGTAAATGGTGGTACAGGTGTAGGAGAATCTGGACTTCCTGGAGGTTCTCCTTCCTATTCTAATGATTGTAAACTAAACTGCAGTATTTATAGTTGGGATTATGGAGCACGTGTTTCTCTAGTAGACGAAAATGGTAATCAAGTTGGTAGTACTACAGTAGATTATTGGAATAGAGACAAAAAACCAGTTACTAATTTGAAACCGGCTCCTTCGTCTGAATATTATGGAACATCTATAAGACAGAATGTTGTAAATGGTACAGTGAATTTAACCAGTGCAAATTACTGGAGTTCTGGAAGAGCAAACCTTTTTTCCAATGCTGGTTTTACTGAATCTGCTTCAAAAGGAAAAAGGTTTAACACCATTTCAGATACTTTCCGACATGAATTATATACTAAAATAAAAAAAGAGATAGAATCAAAATCAGATGGTACTTTAGAAGATAGTCCTACTTTAATTGCTATGTTAGGAAAATTAGGATTAACATTAGAAGATTTAAAAGATATGGATGAAGAGCATAAATATTTTATACAGGTGGAGCCACTTGTTACCACTTATAGAGCTGGAAAACTTGTTAAAGCTTACTTTTTTACTGGTACAATAACAGAATATGTATCATTTGATCAAGATACTGTAAATCCGGGTTATGCAATTTCTACAATAGTTGGAACTTATGTCAATGATTCTCATGAGAAACCTTCAGTTTTCATAGGAGGGGTGAGTTCATATAATAAAAGTAATATTACAGACTCTCAAGGCGGAAAAGTAACTGGTACAGCTGTTAGTTTTATTTATTTAAATGAGTGGAATAAAAAACAAGGCTTAGATTGTTATCAAATGTTAAAAGTAGTACACGCTAATGCGACGAAGTATCCAGTAGGAAGTGCTGCCTATGATGAAGCAATCGCTGCTATTTGGAATGGACCAACCTATAAAGGTTCTGATGGAAAACTATTTGAATTTGAGGACGCGTCTGGAAATAAATATACAATAGATAAAGCTTATAAAAATGTACCAAACAATTATTGGTTAGATGCTGATAAGAAAACTTATAAATTACGAACAGAAACAGGTGGAAAGGCGTCATGTTATGCACCAGTAATTAATTGTAATAATGCTTTGAAGTTTTCAGTAAATAAGGATAATGTTAAAACAAACTTTAATCCAGTATTTGTTACTTATGATGGGGCAGTAGAAGCTGTCAGAGATGGAACATATTATTTTTATGGGCAGAATATAAAAACCAAAAATGAAGATGGCGTAGAAATTGAAGGACCAGACTATGTAATAATGGATAAAGCATATTTAGATAAAGAAGGCTTGTTAAAACAAAATTATAAGGATGATTTAGCGTGGTGTGGGGAAGCAGAAAAGAAAAAATGTGATGAGGTAGTAAGTTATATTA
>CASPWD010000024.1 GCA_949425635.1 uncultured Bacilli bacterium
CCCAGATGCACTAACAGCTCCCGTACCAGTATAACTAGATGAAAATATATTTACTGATCCACCACCAGATGCCCCACCATGAGCAAACGAATAAGCTGAAGCTCCCGGACGAGCTGCCGGAGAAACCCCATTTGCTGTGATAGAACCATTATTATTTAGAATACTAGCATACACGATCAAAAGACCGCCAGTCCCTAGATTTGTTTGTTGCCATCCATAACCTGAAACTATACCAGTATTAATACCAACCCCAGTTTGACATCTATTATCAGAATTGACACCATAACAAGCACCACCTTGAAGGCCGACAGCATTACCAGTTGAAGGCCCCCACGAATGGTTTCCGCCACCACCCCCGGCACCACCAGAATATGACGTTCCTGCACTACCAGCACCACCGATAGCCCCACCGCCACTGTATGACGAATAAGAGTTTCCGCCACCGCCACCGCCGCCGGTACCTCTATTTGTTCCAGTTCCACCTACATTACCATTTACACCTCTGTCGCCGTTACTAGCAGTTCCTCTAGCTCCACTTGCCCCTACTTTAGGCACATATTCATAAGTCCCATCTGCATTTTGCCACAAATAAACATTTTGACTAGCTGCATTAGAACCTTTTCCTGTCATCGTAATAGAACCATTATTCTAGTTCTAGGAGTTAATGTCACTCCAGCATCTATAGTTAAATTCCCTTTATATTTTACAATACACATTGCATTATCAGCTGTTGCAGAACATAAAGTTGGACTAGATGAATAAGTAACATCACCTTCATTTACATATAGCTCAATAGCATAAGTTTCATCATTAACTGTTAAAGAATAATTCCCTGTTGTTAAATCATCATTCATCGCCCATTTTAAAATACTAGAATCACTATCAGCTTTAACCGGAAATACAAAAATACAAAAAAGAATTAACATTCCCATTAATCTATAAAATAATAATAAACATTTTTTGTTTAATTCTACTCTCATAAAATCACTACTATTCTATAAGTAGATTATACAATATTATCTCTAGTTTGTCATCATAAATTTTAAAAAAATTGATTTCCAACTCTAATACCTTTTATAGACAAAACCCATATAGTTATGTATAATGATGAAGAAGGATGTGAATTTAAAATGAAAGAAAATTGCCTATTTTCCCGAGTTTTACAGTTGATATTACCTCAAACATATAATTCACTTAGATTTTATCTAGGTTTTCTTTTGTCAAGAAGCCTTCGTTTTACTGTTGTATATCATTGTATATTGTGGTATGATTATCTTGTAAGGTAGTGATTATATGTTTGTAAAACAAAATAAATCTCATAAAGGTATCCTTCTTACTTATACAATAGGTTATAGAGAAAATGGTAAAGTAAAACATAAAAACATTGAAACAATTGGATATCTAGATGATTTAAAGAAGATATATGATGATCCTATTGCTCATTTTAAATCTTTAGCTAAAGAAAAGAATAATGATGAAATTAATGAAATTACTATTAAAAATATTAATTCAGCACTTATTGATTCCAATTATTCATCAAAAAACTTAGGTTATATTTTTTTAAAGAAAATATATGAAGAATTAGGTTTAAAAAAGTATTTTAATTCCAAACAAAAAAATCTAAAAATTACTTATGATTTAAATCAAATTTTTTCTTTATTAGTCTTTTCTAGAATACTTTATCCAGGTTCTAAAAAGGAAACTTTTGAAGGAAGAAGCAATTTTTTTGAAACATTTGAAAATTTTGAATTAGAAGATGTATATCGTTCTCTTGATTATTTTAATAGTTACAAAGAAGATATTGAAACATTACTTTGGGATTCTACCAAAGATGCTTATAATCGAGATACTAGTCACACTTATTATGACTGTACTAATTATTATTTTGAAATAAACTATAATGATGAGGATCTTGTTGATGAAGAAGGAAATATTTTAAAAAAGAATTATCGTAAAAGAGGTCCCGAAAAAAATCATAGACCCGACCCTATTATTGAAATGGGGCTTCTTATGGATTCTAATGATATTCCTCTTGCTTATGATTTGTTTCCAGGTAACGAATCTGAAAAATTATCTTTAAGACCAATTCACACTAGAACAAAATCCAAATTTAACTTGGGAAGAACTATAGTTGTTGCTGATCGTGGGCTTAATACCTCTGACAACATATTTTATCTTGCTGGTAAAAACGATAAAGAAAATCTAGATGGTTATATATATGGCCAATCTGTTCGTGGTGCTGACAGAGAGTTTAAAGAATGGATTTTAAATCAAGAAGGATATGTAAATGAGCCTATTTACAAAGACGACGGCAAACCCGAAATGTTTAGACAAATGATTTTTAATAAAGAAGGTCGCTTTACTGGTTATGAAAAGAGACAAGAATTCTTCAAACATAAATCTAGAATTTATCCTAAAGAAATAACTATTAAACGCGACGGAAAAAGGAAAGTCAAAGTTAGAACGGATCAAAAACAAATGGTTTATTTTTCTCAAAAATATGCTGACAAGCAAAAAAGAGACAGAGACCAAATGATTGAAAGAGCTAAAGATATTATTGCTAATCCTAAAAAATATGATAAAATCACTGCTAAAGGTGCTAAAAGCTATATTAATAATATTAAATTTGTTAAAGATACTGGTGAAATTGCCGAAGGTTTAGATTTATCTTTAAAACTTGATAAAATAGCTGAAGAAGAAAAGTATGATGGTTATTATTCTATCGTAACTAGTGAACTTAAAATGAATGATTATGAATTAAGAAAAAAATATCGGGGTCTTTCTAGAATCGAAGACACTTTTAAAATTACTAAAACTGATTTAGAAAGCAGACCTATTTATGTTTGGACAAAAGAACATATTGAGTCTCACTTTCTTACTTGCTTTGTCGCATTAGTTATATTAAGACTTTTAGAACAAAAAACAAACAAAAAATATTCTATAGCAGAAATGATTGAAAGTATGAAAAAATTTGTTTCTACTCCATTAGATCATGACATAAATATACAAACCTATATTGATACCATTTTACTAGACTTTCAAAATATTTTTAACATCGATTTATCTAAAAAATATTTGACTATTTCCAAAATTAATAAAATTTTTAAAAATTTTTAAAAATACATTTCAATATACAACAACTTTAAAATGAGCAATCCCTTTGTTTATCTAGGTTTGCTCATTTTTACTGTAAAACTCAAGATT
>CASPWD010000025.1 GCA_949425635.1 uncultured Bacilli bacterium
ACATCCATTAAACATAGTAGACATTCTAGTTACATTACTAACATTCCAGTTGCTTAAATCTTCTATACTAGCCAAACTTCTACAATTAACAAACATCTCTTGCATAGTAGTTACACTACTAACATCCCAATCACTCAAGCCTACAATATTCTTTAAGGTACCGCAATTACAAAACATAGCCCACATATTAATTACTTTACTTACATTCAGGTTGTTAGCATTATTAATAACCTGAAGTTTTGTTAAATCCCTAAACAACTCATTTGAATTAGTTGGTGCATATACTTTATTCTGAAAAGTAATACTTATAATATTTGCCTTTCCACATTTGTCATAAAAAGAAATCAATGACCACCTATCTATAGTTCCAATCCCCGATGTACTATAGATTCTAACTTCTCCTGTCTCACCATTAAATGTAGCTTTTACATTTGTTCCTACCGAAGTTTCTCCAACACTACTAATAGCCAGTGGTATACCATCATTATGTTCCATCTTCTTTGAAAATACATCTACATTCATTCCACGCACGACAAATAGTAGTATTGTAATTACACATACTACTATCATTCCTAATATTACTACGTTCTTCTTATGCAATAACTTCTTTCCAATTAATTTATCACTTAAAGAACCTCTCTCTCTCTCTCTCTCTCTCTCTCTCTCTACAGCGTCAAGGCTTTGACGGTTCGTTTCTTTTCTCTTCATACGCATTTCCTCACATATTCAATATCTTTAATATATAATTTAGATATTTCTTCCAATTAGTCAATACATATTACCCATTTTTTTCTTTTCTTTTTTTTTACATTTTTCCATTTTCTTTAGGGAACTACATTAATTGCCTTGTTTTTCCAGTATTACTTTTTACCAATAAAAATCTAATTTTCTTTATACTTCATTAAAATAGTTTAAAATCCCATTATAAATTCCCCATGCAAGTTCATTCTGATACTCATCTGTTAACAATTTCTGCCCCTCCTGTGGATTAGACAAAAAGCCACACTCAACAATAGTTATCGGAATTTCCACATGTTCAATCAAATACACACCACTTATATCATGGGCTTTCCTATGATTATCCACTTTAGTACTCTCATAAATTGCATCTTGAACACATTCGGCAAGCCTTTTTCCTTTCTCATCATCACCCCTATAAAAAGTCTGCCAACCATTATAAGACGCACTATCCCCCTTATTTAAATGAATAGACACAAAAATATCTGCATGTTCCTCATTACCAATCTTAGCCCTATTCTTTATATCAGAAACCTTTTGCTCCCTTAAAGTAGTCTTATCCACGTCATATATCGCATTTTCGTCTGACCTAGTTAAAAGAACTGTAGCACCACTTTCTTCTAACAATTTTTGTACCTTTAAAGTAATATTCAAATTAGTCTCCGCTTCTGTCATCCCATTAACTCCGAACAGCACCCTCGTCTGGCTTTCCATGCCCTGCGTCCAAAATCACAACTTTATTTGTAGCAGGCGTAGATGAAGTTAAAACAGATTCCTCAACATTTTTAACATTTGTACATAAAATAGCTGAAAAACAGCATATTCCAACAATAAATAAACTTATCTTTTTTCTATCAATCACTATCATACTAGAATATATGTATTAGCACACAAAAAAGAACTTCCATATTTAATTTTCCAAAAATCCTTTCTCTTCTATTTTTATTACTCAACAAAAATTCCCCAAAAGTATTTACATCCTATCATTTCTGCTATAAAATATATGGTATGTTTTATGGAAAGAAGTGATTAATTTGTCAAAAAAAGAAAAACATTCTGAAGATAAACCAAAAAAGAAAATTAACCTTGCATTAAAAATAGCAATCATAATAGTCATAATAATATTAGTACTTGTAGCAACTATATTTGTTACATAGCAAATTAGACAAACTTAACTATGTAGACTTATCTAAAGAACAAATATACATAGACGAAAAAGTCGAAGAAGATTTAGAAGAATATAGAAATATCGCCCTTTTAGGAATTGACGCTAGAGCAGATACATTTGATTTAGGCTACAGAAGCGATTGTATAATGATTATAAGTATAAATCAAAAAACTAACAAAGTAAAAATTGCATCTGTTTATCGTGATATATATATGGATGTTGAAGGATATGGACGAGATAAAATCACCCATGCATACGCTTATGGTGGTCCTCAACTTTCTTTAAGCACTTTAAATAAAAATTTAGACTTAAATATTTCTGAATTTGTCGCTGTTAACTTTGATACTGTTCGTGTTGCTGTAAACAGTATTGGCGGAGTTACAATAAATGTAGATGACCAAGAAGTAAAATACATTAATTCTTACATAAACGCTTTAAACAAGCAATTCGGAACTAATTCTGCTAATATAACGGTTCCAGGAACATACAATTTAGATGGAGTCCAAGCATTAGCATATTCACGAATTCGTTACACTGCTGGTGGCGATTACAAACGTACTGAACGTATGAGAGAAGTATTAACAAAAGCATTTGATAAAGCTAAATCAATTAATGTTATGGAATTAAATAAATTAACAGATATCATATTCCCACATATATCTACAAACATAAATAAAAATGAAATTATTAATCTTTTACCTAAAATAATAAACTACGATGTAACAGAAACTTTCGGATGGCCTTATAGAGTTGCAGGTTTCGAAGGAAAAGCATGGTATGGCATTCCAATAACATTAGAAAATAATGTATCTGAATTACATAAACAACTATTCAATGAAGAAAACTATATTCCTTCAGACACAGTAAAACAAATCAGTCAAGACATTATAAACGATACTGGATATGACATGAGTATATTAGATGAATAAAATAAAAATAAATGTGAATACTCAAAAAGTATTCACATTTATTTTTTATTCACTATATAATATCACCACATTAGCAATCGCATATTCCCTGCAATGAGATATACTAATGTCAATACTTTCTATCCTATCATTTTTTATCAAAATTTCAGGTTTTCCATCAATATTATTAATAACTTCTATTCCCTTCCAGTCAATCGTCTTTTCACCAGAAATTTTGTTTAATGCTTTAAACATCGCTTCTTTTGCAGCAAATCTCGCAGCATAA
>CASPWD010000026.1 GCA_949425635.1 uncultured Bacilli bacterium
TCTTTCTAGATTTAAACTTTCTCATTCTGACAAAAATGTTCACATTTCTTTTGACTATATGTTTGTTAAATCTAAATTCACCATTCTTATGTTTACTCTATGATAATGCTAAAATATTTTTGTAGGAAATGAATTAAATAAAAATGTCGTAAAACCTACAAAAATATTTTAGCATTTTTATATGCTTTCAATTAGAATTTGCTTATAATAATTTCTTGACTAAAATGGTCTAGTTAAGGAGGTGAATTTTAATATGAAAGAAGTAATTTGTGAATTAAGAAAGGAAATTACAATTATGAAAACCATGAGTATTAAGCCTAACTTTTCAGCTTTAGCAGAAGAATATAATTTAGATTATAGAACGGTTAAACGTTACTATAATGGTTATGATGGAAAGCCTGTTCATCATAACAAAAAATCCAAATTATTAGAACTCGACAGTGTTATAGAAGAAAAAATGAATTTAAAAGGTGCAAAAGTGAGTTCATTGTATTTCTTCTTACAAGAAGAATATGACTATAAAGGAAGTTATAGTAACTTAACTTATTATATTAGAAAGACTGGTAAAAAGCCTAAGAAAAAAAGTAAAGGAACTCCTAGGTTTGAAACAAAAATTGGAGAACAAATTCAATTTGATTGGGTTGAAAGTATAACTATGGTTAATAAGTATGGAGAAATATTTGAATTTAATGTTTTTTCTGCAGAATTAAGCTATAGTCGTATGCATTACTTTTACTATAGTGTAACCAAAACTAGAGAAGACGTAATAAGATGTTTAATTAATAGTTTTAAATTCTTTGGTGGTGTTAGTAAAGAAATATTAACAGATAATATGTCTAGTATAATTAATAATTCAAAAGACAGTTTTTGTGATGAATTCAAAGCATTCTTGAAGGATTTTAATATTGATGGTAAAAGATGTAAAATTAGAAGTCCAAATACTAAGGGAAAAGTAGAAGTTAGAAATAAATTTATTAAATGGCTAATCCCCTTTAATAATAGCTTTGAAACTGAAAAAGATATTATTAAAGTCATTGAAAAAATTACTAATAAAGTTAATACTAGAATAAATTCAACAACTAATGTTAAACCAATAATGTTATATCAAAAAGAAAAAGAATATTTAGATCCTTTACCTACAAATCAAATAATTGAAAACTATTTAAATCTCAATATACCAGTTAAAGTGAATAGTGCTTCTCTTATTTATTATAAAGGTTCACAATACTCTGTTTCACCAAAGTATATTAATAAAACTTTAAAAATTAAAGTTGATAATAATAAACTTTACATTTATGATAGCACAACTTTGGTTCAAACACATTATTTAACTAATCAAAAAATAAACTATAACGATTCTGATTATAAGGAATTACTATTATCTTCAATGCCATATAAGGATGAAAAAGACATTGAAGCTTTAGCTAAAAAGAATCTAGAATTATTAGAGAAAAATACTAAGAAAGAAGGAAATAAAAATGAATGAAAATTATATGAATTAAATATCGAAATTCAAATCAGTAATTACTTATCTGATTTGAAAAACTATTCCAAGGGTGCATATAACTATATGATTGGTAATCCTATGATTACTGATAAAGAAGAAATACTAACTTGTTTAGAAAGTGTCCCAGAAATCATAGAAACAATTGATAAATTAATAGAAAGATTGGAGGAACTATACGAAGATGAACAACTACAATAGATTGTTAAATAATTTAGAAACTTTAAAATTAAATAAATTTAAAGATAATTTAGATTTATATATTGATTTAATTAATAATAAGAAAAAAGATATAGTCGAATCATTATATGAACTTACCAATTTTGAAATTGAACACTTAAAGGATATGGCAATATATGGATGTGTTAGAACAGCCAATTTCCCATATCAAAAAACTTTAGAAGATTATGACTTTTCATTTCAACCATCCATAAACAAAGATGTGATTCTGGAATTTAAAAATTTAAGATTTTTAGAAAATCATGAGAACATATTATTTGTTGGTAGCCCAGGCGTAGGTAAAACTCACCTTGCTACTGCAATAGGTATGGAAGCAGCTAAAAATAGACAAATAACTTATTTTATTAATTGTAATGATTTAATTTCTAATTTGAAAAAAGCATATCTTGAAAATAGATTAGAAGATAGATTAAGATTATATTCTAAATATAAAGTATTAATTATTGATGAGGTGGGTTTTCTTCCTATTGATAAGCAAGGAGCTAATATGTTATTTCAACTTATTAATAAAAGATATGAAAAAAGCACTACAATAATAACTACCAATCAGCCATTTAGCAAATGGGCAGATGTCTTTGGAGATGCTGTACTTGCGAATGCTATCTTAGATAGATTATTACATCATTCTCATGTTTTTACAATAAATGGAAAATCATATCGAACCAAAGAAATTTTAGAATTACAACCAGAAAATGATGAAGTTTAATTTACTATCATTTTATTAAAAAATGCTAAAATAAAATTGTAGGTTTTCCTACAAAAATATTTTAGCCAAAACCTACAAAAAAATATTGACATTATCA
>CASPWD010000027.1 GCA_949425635.1 uncultured Bacilli bacterium
AGTTGATTCATTGAAGTAAGAGTTAAATGAGTTCATAATCATGTTACCTACTAAAGATGGTTCATTTTGACTTTTTAGAATAATGTTCCGGCGAGCCATGAGTTCTCTTACATATGCTTCATCATTTTCTAAAGCGGTTTCACTGTTAAATATTTTTAATCGTAACCAAAAATCTAATGTAAATCTTTTTATTCGGTCTTCGTCTTCTTCAGTAATTATTAGTTTAGAGAATAAAGCATTTATTCGGTTTATTTCATTTTGATAGAATGCTTCATCATGATGAAAGAAATTATTACTTAAATATATATATAAATCATTAGTGTTCATCCATAAGATATCTGGTGGAAGCTGGCTTAAGTCAAAGCTTGCTAAGTCTATTCTTTTGCCATTGGGAAAAATTAAAAAACCATTTTCGGTGTATACTTGAGATAGGGTAGGATAACTTGGTTTGTAAGAAGCAAATAATGCTTCGTTGGAAGTTCTTAAACTATTTTTTTCTAATTCATCCATATTATCTTACTCCTTCTATTAGTAATTATATTTTAACAAAAAATGATGGAAAATACAATTGTTTTTAAAGACGACTTATAGTAAGATAAAAAAGAGATGACTAACTATTAGAAGTCAAGGGCTTTTTGATAGTTTGTTATAAATTGGAAAGAAACCCATGCCAAAAAGATTTCACAAAAGTGAAATTTTGAAAAAATTGCAAATAGTAAATTTATTTCAATAAAGACGGATCAAAATCAATATCGTTTTTCTCTAAACAGTAAATAACTCTAATCAGTTTTTTACAAACATGAGATAAAGCAACTCTATGACATTTACCTTCAGAACGTTTCTTAAGGTAATAATCATAAAATTGAGGTGAATATCTTAGAATAATCATTGCAGTATTCATAATTGCATATCTAAGATGACCAGAACCATGTTTCACCATCTTACCATTAGTTTCTAATGTACCTGATTGGATAATACTTGGTTCAAGTCCAGCAAAAGCTAACATTTTATTGGGAGAGGAGAAATTTTTAATATCTCCATATTCAGATAAAATGGTAGCAGCAGAAATTTCACCTAATCCTGGAATGGATAGCATTCTAGGATTAAGATCTTTGATAATTGTAGAAATTTGTTTATCTATTGGAGCAATTTTATCATTAAAAACATGAATGATAGAGACATAAGTAGAAATAAGTAAATCAGAATTATCATCATGATAACCAACTGATTCTTTAGCAAGTTCTTTTAACTTAGCAAATTTAGCATAAGAAAATTTGCCGTGAGAGTAACTTCTAATAGAATCATAATCTTTCATTAAAGATATGTGAGTAGTATTTTTATATTTATCTAAAATATAAAGTAAAGTCCCTGAAATTTTATTATTAAAAAAAGGCTTTAATTCAGGAAAAGACTTGTCTAACTCATTGGTTAACAATACTTCAAATTTACTTCGTTCTTTAATGAATTGTTCTCTACTTCTGCATAGTGACTTTAATGTGTAAATGTTGTATAATAAATCCGAATTTGGAATGTAAGGAATAGACATAAGATAATTAGCTATAGTTAAACTATCTGCTTTATCAGTCTTAGTTCTGCGTAAACTTCGAGCTTTTAAAAATTGATGTACAACAAGGGGATTCATTTTCATAAATGAGTAACCTTGATTGTTTAAAAACAATTCCAAGTTCAAAGAATAATGTCCAGTTGCTTCGAAAGCAATATGGACTTCGGATTTATTATAGGATTTCAATTGGTCCAATAATTGTTGAAATCCTTTTTTGTTGTTTTCAAAAGAAAAATTTTCTACAATAACTTCACCTGTATTAGAGATAATACAGAAATTGTGTTTATATTTTGATATATCAATACCAACATAATATATCATTTTATAAGCACCTCCTTAAATTAGTTTGTTTGCACTGAATGTTTGACACAGAACTTCTAATTATGTAATCACGTAATCTAATAAAACATCGATTAGTAAAAAAACTAACGTGTTAACTAACTAATTAACAATAAAATTAAAAATCTGTGGTTTGAGTCATCTCCAACCAGTCCATTAAATGGCTGTAAATTTATAGGGACAAATCCACAGTGCGAAATTTATTTTACTTCTAGAAGTAAAATAAATCAAAAATATAATAGAAAGGGATCAATCAATAAGAAATTAATTAATATTTCTATAAGATTGATTATACGTG
>CASPWD010000028.1 GCA_949425635.1 uncultured Bacilli bacterium
CGTTGAATTAAAAACTAAATTCACGTAAAGATTGGTAATATGAATTTTATAAGTAAATGCACGTTATTTTCTGAAAATAATGTGTATTTTTATATTTAAATTTATTGAAAATTATCAAAAATAGTGTTAATCTATAAGTAATGAAGAGAAATTAAGTTTTTAATTTCATGCAAAAAAGTGACGAAAATATCATTTTTTTAAAGATTATATAACTAAATTCTCGTCATTATATAGTTAAAATTATAAGTGATATTTATGTTTCATTTGTCATTTGTAATTTGTAATTTAATTTAGAACATTAATAACAAATATATTGTTCTAATTCACTTATTTTAGATTCTAATTCTAAAATATAATTATTGATATTGTCTATTTCTGATATTGATGCTTTGAAATAGGCTAAAATTTCTTTAAGTTCAAGTGTCATAAAGAAATTACGTTGAATATACTCTAATAATTCTTTAGAGTATATTTTTATATCTTGTAAGTTAATAATATTTTCATC
The DNA here is from genome assembly GCA_949425635.1 of uncultured Bacilli bacterium. Taxonomy (GTDB): domain Bacteria; phylum Bacillota_I; class Bacilli_A; order RF39; family UBA660; genus Coprovivens. The sequence continues at coordinate 506 of CASPWD010000028.1, forward strand.
AATCATTTTTACTTTCTCCTTTCAATAAAGTTGGAGATAAATCTACATTATCTGGTTGAATGTATTGAATATTAAATTTATCTATTATTTCTTTATCCAATAGGGTTTGTACAGCTTCATAAGGTGTCTTATTACGTAATATAATTCTGCTTGTTGAGTTAATATGAGAAGCAAGAAGATTGCAACTTTCCTGAGTTAAATGATTAAAAGAATTACTTTTAGGAATTACATATCTGATATATTCATGATTTTTTTCGATACTTCCTTTTTGATAGGAAGCAGATGGATCACAGTAAAAGATATGAGATAATTCTTCGCCAGTTTGATAATCAGTTTCAATACTAATAGGATTGAAAAACTCACTTCCATTGTCGGTTAAGATTATTTCAAATATCCTTTTAAATTCTTTATTACCAATTAATTTTCTTATAGTAACAAAAACTTTTTCAACACATTCCATAGTTTTGTTTTCCATTAAGAATATGAGCATAAAATTAGATTGTCTAAATAAAAGAGTAAGAAAAACTTTCCCGCCTTTAATGCCTTCAACAGTATCCATTTCAACAATAGATGAATCAGGATGTAACGATGTGTAATCTAAAAAATCCTGATAGGTTCTTCCGATTCTAATGATAGACTCTGTTCTAGTTCTTCTTTTTTCATTGTCTTTTCTTGGCTTGTACTTTACTTTTCGTACTAAATCAATGTTTCTAAAAGAAAATAAACTACTGTTAACATAAGAGTAAAACGTTGGCTTTGAAAACCATAATAAATCTGGATGATTAATAAATACATGATTTATACTTTGATGTTTATCTCTAATTAAAGGCGTAATGATACTATTTATTTGATAGATATCTTCTTGCGATATTCTTACGCCAATTCTTGATTCTGACTTAAAAGATTCATATTCGTTATTTGCATCTTTAGCTCTATAATAATATTTAGAAAATCTACAATTAGATTTCTTACTACATCCATTACATACATAAGGAGTATTTTTTAAAATTAGACATTCTCTTTCAACAAAATTTTTACAAGATTTGTTGCATCCCTTGTATCCATTATTTTCACAAGTTTCAGAATGAATGCAGTTAGCAAAATATGAATTATATTGAATACTTTCTTTTAAAAATCTATGATTTAAAATTTCTTTGGAAATTGTAGTTCTATGTTTTCCAATTTTTTCTCCTATTTGAGTAAAGCTATATCCTTCTTTTATCATTTGTTCAATTGTTTCTCTTTCATCAAGAGTTAAATGCTTTTGTTTCATTGTAATAAACCTTCCTTTCATGACAAATGAAACTGGCTTATTATATATTATTTTACTTTAATAGTAAATTGTTTTTTGGGGCTCTGCCCCAAACCCCAAGGTTTATCGCTTTTGAGTTCCGAAAAGAAAGCTATGAAAAAAAGAAGTATATCAACTTCCTTTTCGTATACTATTACTTAGTGCTCTGGTTGCTCCTCAGCATTGCCATATCCCCCAAGCAACAAATCTATTATATTATATATTACCATTATTTCAAGCGTTAATTTGAACTAATTAGTATATGAGTATATATTATGTTTACAAAACTAAATTCTCTAAATCTTTAGAATCGAGAATTTAATATTTTATTTTACA
>CASPWD010000029.1 GCA_949425635.1 uncultured Bacilli bacterium
GTTGTAAAGAATGGTACAGGCGGGACTTTTTATGCTCAGTATAAGTTAGATATTAGAGAAGCAGGAGATTACATAATTTCCAGTGAATCTAACGTTCAACATCAATTATATGTCTATACTGATGCTTTGTGGGGAAATCTCGTTAAGTGGGTATATACAGGAAAAGAGCAAGAAATTACGTTTTCGAATGTAGGAACTTATGTTTTAGGAGTATTCGCGAATAGTAGTACAACTGGAAAAGAATTTCAATTAAATAATTTAATGGTAAGAAAAAAAGAAATAGAAGATTCTAGTTATGTTAAATATGAAAAGAATTCAGCTCTTATTGATATGAATAAAGATAATAAATTCGATGAAGAATTAGAAATAGGGAATATTGATAATGGAATAAATCTAAACGCAACAAACACATATAGAAGCAAAAATTATTTAAAAATAAAACCTAATACAATTTATTCTTTTTATTTAAATAAGAAATTGCATAGAGTATTGATAAGTTTTTACGATAAAGATAAAAATTATATTAATACAAGTGCAGTTGGATTAGAAACTAAGGGAATAATTAATTCTATGTCAAATGCCGAGTTCTTAAGATTTAGATGTTATGGCGATGATAAATCTTTGTTCGAAAATTCTTTGATTGAAATTTATGAAGGAATAGATCGATATTATGAATTTGCTCAAATAGACGAAGTGAAAGACATATTTGATAATGGAAAATTAACTAAGAATATTGAAAAATATGTTGTATCTTCTAATGTTATTGGAATTCAAGATACATACACAAATGTTACTTACGCGACAATTCCAAAGCCAATAAATAGTGCGAACTACGGAAATTACTCTAATACATCAGTGCTGTTTACTCATGCAACTTTTAAAGTTAAAACTTGGTCGTCATGGGATACTTTAGAAATGATAGGAGTTATAAGCTCAAATGCATCTTCAAATGAGTATTGGATAGGATTCCCAAAGGGAACAACTCTTGATGAAATGAAAACTAAATTAGATGACGCAGTTTTGTACTATAGACTAAAAGAATCACAAATATATGAATTACCTTATGAACGTCTAAAACTTCATAAAGGATATAATTATATTACATTAAACGATGAACTATATTCTAATATGGAAATAGAGTATTTGACTGATTCATCTTTGAACGCACAATATGCTAAAAAGAGCGAATTAGAGATGACGGAAGAATCAATAAGACTAGATCTTAGCAAAAAAGTATCAACAGACAACTTCAAAACAACTATTGAAGAAGTCAATAATACTTTTGAGCAAAAGATAACCGATTCCGAAGCAAGTACAGAATCACTAATAACAAGAACTAAAGATGATGCTATCAAGACATCAAAAGACTATACAGACAACAAAGTCAAAGATAGGCCAACAGCAACAGAGATGACTAATCAAATAAAGCAAAGCATTACTGATAGCGAGAACAAGACAACAAGTTCTTTAACAAGTACTTTTAATAACAAATTAAAAGATTACTCTACAACTACACAAATGAATAATGCTATTACGCAAAGTCAAGAAGCAACAGAGAATAAAATTGCTATGGAAGTTTCAAATACCTATGAAACAAAAGAGGGAGCAACTACAAAAGCAAATAATGCAAAGAATGAAGCAATAAAGAATGTAGATGCCAAACTAGAGTTAAAAGTAGGAAACAA